>CAZDSF010000006.1:0-50877 GCA_964508025.1 uncultured Anaerolineales bacterium | reverse complement strand
GCGCCTGGATGGGCTGGAAGTGCTGCGGGCCGTGCGCGCCACAGACCAGACGCGGTTGTTGCCGGTCGTGATCCTCACCACCTCGAATGAGGAGCGCGATCTGATTGCCAGCTACAGTCTGGGCGCCAACAGCTACGTGCGCAAACCGGTCAACTTCGACCAATTCATCGCCGCCATTGGGCAGCTGGGTCTGTACTGGTTGTTGGTCAACACGCCGCCTCCAGCCAAATAACCTTCCCAAACACCCGGCGCAACGTCGCCGGAGCAGGCGGATCTCCCACAAAGGCGCACAAAGATGCGTGAATAGGTACTGCACATGGATAATTCACTACAAGTGCTGTTTATAGAAGATCAGGAAGACGATACGCTGCTGGCGGTGCGGGTGCTCAAGCAGAATGGGTACAACCCCACCTGGATGCGGGTAGACACAGAAGCGGCGCTCCGTGACGCATTGCAGCAATCCACATGGGATGTGATCCTTTCCGACCATGCCCTTCCAGGTTTCAGCGGTTTGGCGGCTCTGAACGTACTCAAGGAACTGGACATTGACGCGCCCTTCATTCTGCTCTCAGGCGCCATCGGCGAAGAGGCCGCTGTCGCCATCATCAGAGCCGGCGCGCGTGATTTTGTCCCCAAGAGCAACCTGTTGCGCTTGCCACTGGTGATTGACCGAGAGCTGCGCGAGGCAGAAGCGCGCCGCGAGCGCCGCCGCACCGAACTGGCTTTGCAGCAAAGTCAGGAACGCTACCGCCGCATCGTGGAAACAGCCAACGAGGGCATCTGGGTAGTGGATGAGCAGGATCGCACCACCTTCATCAACCGCAAAATGGCGACCATGCTAAAATACACCCCGGAAGAGATGCTGGGGAAGACCATTGACGCTTTTATGTTCCCTGAAGATCGAGAGGATCATTTTAAGAAGATAGCGTGGCGGCGACAGGGACATCCCGACTGCTACGAGCGCCGCTTTCACGCGCGCGACGGCAGCGAGCGCTGGATGGAGATCTCCGCAGTCCCTTTGATGGATGCCGAAGGCCGTTTTACCGGGTCTTTTGCGATGCTCACCGATATCACGGCCCGCAAAAAGGCCGAGGCTGCCCTGCGGGAAAGTGAAGAACGCCTGCGCACGTTGATCAATGCTATGCCAGACATCATCTGCTTCAAAGATGCCGAGGGACGCTGGTTAGAAGCCAACGACTTCGACCTGCAGCTGTTTCAACTGGAGGGCGTCGCATATCGCGGCAGGACTGATGCAGAGCTGGCACAGTTCAGCCCCTTCTACCGCGATGCCCTTTTGATGTGTGAAGCATCTGACGCAAGCGCCTGGGCGGCTAGAGCGCCCACGCGCAGCGATGAGGTGATCCCGCGCCCTGACGGCACGACGCGCGTGTTTGACATCATCAAGGTGCCTACCTTTCACCCCGATGGGCGACGCAAGGGGCTGGTCGTGGTGGGGCGGGATATCACCGACCGAAAGCGCGTGGAAGAAGAACGCGTCCATCAAGCCCGCCGGATCCGGCAATTGATAGATAGTGTCCCTGAAGGTGTCTTGCTGTTGGATACCGACGGGCGCGTCACGCTCGCCAATCCACACGGAGTGCAAAAACTCGCGGCGCTGTCTGGCATTGCCGTTGGCGAGCGGCTCACACAACTGGGAGGTTATCCGCTGAAGCAATTCCTGACCTCCCCGCCCCGTGGAAAGTGGCATGAATTGACAGCCGACGGGCGGCATTACGAGATCATCGCGCGCCCCATCTACCAGGTCTCTGGAATCGAAGATTGGGTCATGGTGATTCGAGATGTCACGGAACGCCATGAGATGGAGTTCCGAGCGCAACAGCAGGAGCGCCTGGCGGCGTTGGGCCAACTGGCAGCGGGCATCGCCCATGACTTCAACAACATTCTGGCCGTCATCACGCTGTACACGCGCATGGAATTGCTGTCCAATGATACATCGCCGCGCCTTCGAGAACGCCTGGAAATCATCCATCAGCAAGCCTGGCGCGCCAGCGAGCTCATCCAACAGATCCTGGACTTCAGCCGCAAGGCGGTACTGGAGAAAAGCGCTCTCGATCTGCTGCCGTTCCTCAAAGAGCTGCTCAAGTTGCTGCAAACCGCACTGCCAGAGCATATCAAACTGAGCTTGCGCTACGATGAAGGCGAATACCTCATCCATGCTGATCCCACACGCCTGCAACAGGTGTTCATGAACCTGGCTACCAATGCCCGCGACGCTATGCCCACAGGGGGTTTATTGCATTTCGACCTGGAACGGCTGTACATACCGCCCGGCGAGCCGTTGCCTCTGCCAGAAATGCGCGCCGATGACAGCGCCTCGGCGCCGCTGCCGCGCACCTGGCTGCGTATCACCGTTAGCGATACGGGCATCGGCATTCCACCTGAGCATCTGCCCCAGATCTTCAACCCATTTTTCACCACCAAAGATCCCGGCAAGGGGACGGGCCTGGGACTGGCGCAAGTTTTCGGCGTCGTCAAACTTCACGCCGGCTATCTGGATGTTATCTCGACCGTGGGACAAGGGACGAGCGTAAGCCTCTACCTGCCAGCGTTACAGCTCCCGATCCAAACGGCAGCGGCCCCGCCAACGCCGCAGCTGCAACCTGGATCCGGACAAACGCTCCTGGTTGTAGAAGATGATGCGGTCTTGCGTTGGGCGCTCGTAGAGAATCTGCGCCACCTCAACTATCGCGTTCTGGAAGCCGAGGACGGGGAACAAGCCTTGGTATGCTTTCGAGAGCACCGCACGGAGATCGCTTTGGTGCTGAGCGACATGGTGATGCCCAGGATGGGTGGTCTCGCCCTGTTGCAGGCATTGCGCCGCGAAGCGCCCCAGGTGAAATTCCTGCTCCTCACGGGACACCCCCTGGGCCAGGAGTTGCGCGACGCCGAAGCAATTGGGATGAGCGGCTATTTGCTCAAACCGCCAGACCTGGATGCCTTAGCGCTGTTGCTTGCCGAAACGCTTGAAAAGCCCACACCCTGAAGCGTGACTACACGGGAGCGACCGCGGCATCGCGGTGAAGCCAGTACCCGCGACCGCGCGCGCTGCGGATAAAACGCCAGTCATTGCCGGCGCCCTGCGGCTCAAGCCGGCGGCGCAGACGCGAGAGCAGCTTGCGGAGATTCTGCTCGTCGCCTACCACGCCGCGTTCTTCGGGCCAAATCTCGCGGATCAGGACCTCGCAAGGGACGATTTCCGGAGCCTGGGCATCCAAAATCCGCAGCAGGGTAAACTCCTGCTCAGTTAAGGGCGGACACAGCTGTTGCCCATCAACCCAAACGTGACCGCTGGCAGCATCCACCAACAACCCGGCGCAAGCAGAAGGCGGGCGTGCGAATGAGCCGGTTACTGTGGGGATAACATCGGCGGCAGGAGGCGGCGGCTGAAAATGGGCAAGAACGTGAGCCACATCCGCCGCCGTGATCGCCGTGCGTCCCTGAGCAGCGACATACCGCAGTAGCGCATCACATAGCGCCAAGAGCGCGTATGGCGCCCCCTGGGCTGCCGCGATGAGATGCGAAAGCGCCGCCTCTTGAATCTCAGGAATGCACAGCGCTTCAAACCGGGTGATCTGCCCACGGCTGCAATACGCAAGCCGGTGCGCTACAAGTTCACGTAGCGCGGCGACATCCCAACCCTGTTGTGCGAACGGGTTCTCAACAAAACCCAGATCCTCAAGCCAGGTCTGGAAATCCGGCTCGAAATGCGGTTCCGTAAACGTGACCATGTGCGCCCTCCTTCCAGGGGCGAAAGCCGATCCTGGTACGGCTGTCACATCGTTGTCACAAGCATACCATGAACCGCTTTCAGATGCAAGCGCATTCCCCAGATGACAAAACATCACATTGTGCAAGATACCAGCTTTGACGTACAATAGGGTCAGCCCTGGAATCGAGGGCAGGTCGTTTTCGCAAGCGCCGCTGCACCGCATAGCGCCGCCTCATCCATCTCAGGCATGTTGGAGGACGGAACAACATCCCTACACCCCAGAGGCCCGGGCGCCAGGCGCAACACGGCTTGTCGCACGCAAAAGGAGGGTTATGAATCGGCAATATTCTGAACTGTTGCTGCTAATGGCGACTGCATTCCACACGCCGCTACTGCCGCTATGGGCGCGGTGGCTGCTGGGATTGAGTATCGCGGGCCTGTTGTTGCTCGTCGGTGGCTATCTCGTGCTGCGCCGCCAGGTTCGCCGGCACACCCACACGCTGACAGCTGAGATCAACGAGCGGCGGCGCGTCGAAGCAGCGTTGCGCGAAAGCGAGGCGCGCTACCGCCTGCTGGCAGAGACGGCGCAAGACATCATCCTGCTTCATGGACGGGATGATGAGATCCTCTATCTCAACCCCGCCGGCCTGCGTTTTGTGGGCTTCACAGCCGAGGAAATCATCGGCAGATCGCTCTTTGATTTTGTGTGCCCGGAGTATGTCGAACTGGTACGGGAACGAGACGCCATGCGCGCCGCCGAAATTCGCGATATTTTTCGCTACGAGCTCGAATTCTTCGACAAAGACAGAAACCGCGTCCCCATCGAAGTGAACTCCGCGCCGGTCATCCAGGATGGCGTGATGACGAGCGCCCTGGTCATCGCGCGGGATATTACCGAGCGCCGCCGCGCCGAAGAACTGCTCCGCCGACATAATCGGGATTTGATCGTCCTGAATACCGTCATCAGCGCCGCCGTCAGTTCGGCTGATCCCGTGGAAATTCTGCGCATCCTATGCACCGCTCTGGCGCAGGCGTTCGACCTGCCGCAGGCCGCGGCAACATTGTTACGCCCAGAGCGCGACGTCGCCGTAGTGGTGGCCGAATACCTGACGCCCGGACGTCCAAGCGCGTTAGGGGCGCACATCCCCATGCGCCAGGAAGCCGCCGAACAGCTGCTGGCAACCAAGCAACCGTTGTATATCGCCGATGCACAAACAGATCCGCGCGTTGCGCCGAGCCATGACGAAGCCCAACGCCGCGGCACGGTGAGCCTGCTATTGGTTCCCATCATCGTGCGCGGGCAGTTGCTCAGCACCCTGGGATTGGATGCGTTGGAACCGCGCGCCTATACCGAAGCCGACCTGGAGCTGATCCAGAGCGCCGCCTCGGCCGCGGGACAGGCGATTGAAGCCGTCAACCTCAAACACGAATTGTGGAAATATACCGAAAGATTGGAATCGCTGGTGGCGCAACGCACCGAAGCCTTGAACCAGGCGCTCAAACAAGCCCAAGCCGCCAATGAAGCCAAATCGGAATTCATTTCTAACGTGAGCCATGAGCTGCGCACCCCATTGACCAGCATTCGGGTCTTTCTCGAACTGCTGCAAGCGCAATGTCCAGAGCAGCACAGGCATTATCTGGAAAGCCTTTCCCGCGAAACTTCACGGCTGCAAGTCCTCATCGAAAACATTCTGACCATTTCGCGTCTGGATTTGCGGAAAGTCAAAGTCCAACGCCAGCCGCTCAATCTCAACGCGCTGCTAGAAACGCTGGTCACAGATCGGCAACGGCTCTTCGCTGAACACAATCTGCACCTGATCGTAGAGACGGCGACAGACTTGCCGGAAGTTTCCGCCGACGCCAATCTGATCGAGCAAGTAGCCACCAATCTATTGACCAATGCCATGAACTACACGCCGCCGGGTGGAACTGTAGTGTTGAGCACCGGCACACGAGAGCAAACCGGGCACAGATGGGTGGTCTTCAGCGTCTCAGATACCGGTCCTGGGATCACCGCCGAAGAACAAACGCACCTGTTCGAACGCTTCTATCGCGGCAACGCGGCGCAGAACAATTCGGCGGCGGGCACGGGATTGGGGCTTTCCATCTGTAAAGAGATCATAGATCTGCACGGCGGACAGATTACGCTGGTCAGCGCCGCCGGTCAAGGGGCCACATTCACAGTCTGGTTGCCGACCCTATAGCCCCGCGCCGCCGCGAGCATCGCTTCACAGCGGCCATCTGGGTTAGTGACGGGTAGGCTCCACATTCAACGTACAGAGGTGATACCATGTTGAAGAGTCTGATCCAACAAAACCGTAGTTATCGGCGTTTCCATCAGAATGTCCCGATCACGCTGGAACACCTGCGAGCGTGGGTAGAGCTGGCGCGGCTTTCGGCCTCCGCGGCAAACCGCCAGCCGCTCAAGTTCGTGCTCTCATCCACGCCAGAACGCAACGCGCGCATCTTTCCCTGCTTGCGTTGGGCGGGCTATCTCCCGGAATGGGGCGGCCCGGTGGAAGGTGAACGCCCCGCAGCGTATATCATCATCCTGGGAGATACGCGCATCTCCGCCAACGCGGGCGTAGATCCGGGCATCGCGGCGCAGAGCATCTTGTTGGGCGCAGTGGAAGCGGGCTTCGGCGGCTGTATCCTCGGCGCCATTGACCGCGAGACGCTGCGCGCCGAGCTCGCACTGCCGGAACACCTCGAAATCCTGCTCGTGCTGGCGTTGGGGCGCCCCAAAGAGACCGTGGTCATTGATCCGGTGGGCGAAGATGGCGACATCCGCTACTGGCGCGACGCTCAAGGGATCCATCATGTGCCCAAACGCGCACTAGGAGAACTCATCATTGGCGAATCCTGAATTGCGCGCCCAGGCAAAGGGTGCGTTGGCAGCTTTGCGGCTTGATGCTACAATAAAGACGTACTATCTCATCCTCAGAAAGGAGTCATCATGGACATCGGTTTGGCGTTGACGTTTGTATTTCAGGACCCGGATTGGCTCAAGAAGGTGCTCATCAATGCCTTGATCGGCCTGATCCCCGTTGTGGGACAGTTCTATCTGCTGGGATGGGGGCTGGAAGTGAGCCGGCGCGTGGCGTTGGATGAATACAGGGAGTTGCCGGAAATGGACTTTGGGACCTTTCTCAAACGCGGGTTTCAGGTCACAGTTGCCGGCATCGTCTACAGCCTCCCCGCCTGGATTTTCGCCCTACCTATGGTCATCATCCCGGCTGCCGGCGCGATGGTCAACATCGAAGAGGACGCGATCGCGGGTTTTGCACTCATCTCCTCCCTGTGCTGCGGCGGGCTAATCGTCATCTACGCCATCTTCCTGGGGCTGTTGATGCAGACAGTGTATACCCATGTAGCGGTGGAGGACTCTTTTGGCGCCGCCTTCCAGTTCTCAGAGATTTTGCGGCTCTTTAGAGTCGCCATTGGGCCCTGGCTCATGGCTTTTGTGGGCACGATCGTGGCGTCGTTGCTGGCCTCGCTGGTGGGATCGCTGGCTTGCGGCATCGGTATCATCTTCACCATGGCAATCTACTTCCCGGTGATAGGGCATCTCTACGGGCAAGCCTATCGCCAGGCGCGGATGGCCCCCGCGCTGAACTACGCGCCATAGCATTCTCATTCGGATGCCATAACACGCCACGGGCGCAGCGACGCTGCGCCCGTGGCGCGCGTTTCCCAGAATGGCTAACGCTCGAAGGCGAGCGCTTCGATGGCAATCAACGGCAGCGCGTGACCAAAGGCAATCCGATGGATGTCCGCCCGGTCAGCGCGGAACTCCGCCATCACGCGCATATCGCGGTAGGTGGTCACATTCTCCTCCGTCTCCCGAAAGACTTGCAGAGCGTAGGGCGTGGTGGGAATCAAGGTCAGGCTGACGTAACGCACCGCCTCGATGAACTCGACCACAATCGGCCCTTCCCCCTCTCGGCCCAGAAAAGGGATGTGAATATTGAATTCTGATGCCATTTGCAGCTCCTGAACACGCGCTTTGAGGCAAACACCCCTTCTAGCCGCCGAGGCGCAGAGAGCACAGTGAGTATGCTCAGTAATCCCGCGCCTCCGGCAACGCCATGACGATAGCATTATCCGCGAGTTCGACGAAAAGCAAAACGCCCCCGTAACAGAAATCACTATAGAAATAGACGAGATCTGTTAAAATGGTGAAAATATCGGTACAGAATTTGAGACTCGCCTTTGCAACATCCTACCCATGGACACGGAGTAAGAAATGAAAGACGAGCCGACAAATGGACTTCCGCCGATCCGCGTCCTGATCGCGGAGAAACATCCTGCCACGCATCAGAGTCTCTGCGCCATCCTGGCAGCCGCGCCGGATATCGAAGTGGTGGGAATCGTCGAGGACGGCGCCGCCATCGAGCAGCAGGTGACCGCACTGTGTCCAGACATGCTGCTGCTTGACCTCATCATGCCCAACGCGGCGCCTCTCGCAATCACCCAGTGGGTAGGCGCCCATTATCCTGCAACGCTGGTGCTGATTTTCACCGCCCATGACTGGGAAGTCTACCTGGCGCAGGCCATCGAGGCGGGGGCGGCAGGCTACCTCACCAAAGAACACACGCCCCAGCAACTCGTCGAAGCGATCCGTCGCGCAGCTCGGGGTGAGACCCTTTTCACCGAGGAGCAAGCGGCCCGCGCGGCAGCCTGGGACCGGAACGTAGGCTCGCGCTGGAGAAGCCTCACCCAACGTGAGCAGGCGGTCGCGCAGCGAATCGCTGCTGGCGAAGGCAACCCCCAGATCGCTGAGGCGCTAGAGATCCGTGAGCACACCGTGGAGACCCACGTGAGCAACATCCTCCGCAAATTGGGCCTCGCCACGCGCCTCGAGGTCGCCGTCTGGCTCTGGAAACATCGGCTGGTCGAGCGCGACAGTCCCGCTGGTGGAAATCCACCAGGAAAAAATGGTGGATTTCCAGGATTGACAAGATCATCCGCATTGTGATAGGATGGAAGTATCACCAGAAAGTCGGTGTATGACCATTCCATATACGCAATACGGAGGTGGACTATGAAACACTTGAGTGAGAAGAGCAGACCTGTGAAGATAAAAATATTGACAATTACGTGCCACAAAATCCTCTGGTCATCATCCACACTGTTCAGGAAATCCAACTACAGTCCCTCCCCAGAAGAGTCAACCCAAAGGTTTATAGGAGGCAAACTATGAAGTCTACTCGATATCGCGATATAAGTACGAAGAGGAAACTACACTGCCTTGTGGCATTGAGCTTGCTGCTCGTCAGCTGTACGATGATCAGGCCCAGCCCTACGCCAGAGGCACATCCCGCAGAGCAGGTGCTGCACCAATATTACACAGCGTTGCAAACACGCGATTATGCCGCCGCAGCAGCGTTACTCGCCCAACACGCCCGTAACCCCACCCCCATGGATGCCGAGCAGATGTGGGCAAGTATGGATGAACGTGGTTGGCGGCTGACCGACTACACCATTCGCAACAGTCTCAGCCACAATGAAACCCGTGTGATTGTCAATGTGACCGTTACCCAAACCGGACAGGCCCCGGAAGTGTACGAAACCAGCGATGTGCTCTGGTATCAGGAAGGTCAATGGCGGTATGCTGGTGGACTGCTTGACGCGCTGGAAATCAGAAACCAACCCCAAATCCACGCCGGCGTCACGGCAGCGCCGGGGTTGCTATTACAGCATGTGTCGGGAAGTGTCTTTCTCATCACCCTGGAAAATGCCACATCACAACCCGTGATCTGGGGAGCGTCGGCAGAGGATCCCTGCGCCGCCCTGTATGTGGGCCAAACGACGATCACATTAGATTGCGCCTCCATAAGCCAACGCCGCCTCGCCCCTAACCAAAAGCAGAATTTAGAACTCGCTTTTCCAATCCAGGCGCGTCATTTTGAATCAGGAACCTACCCTTCGATTCTCGAACTCAGCGGTTTTCGACCAGACCTCGAGGAAGCAACCGACGCTGAAACCTGGGGCTACCGGTTCAAACTCGACTATGGCGCCGCAACCCCCTGATCAGCCTCGCAATGGTCAGGGGTATCGAGGGCGGCGCTGCCGCCCTCGATACTTTTCCCCCACGCATGGCGCCAAACGCTGCGCGCTCCCTACGCCGCCGGGTTGACTTTTCCACAATCGCGGGCATAGTAAGCAGTTGAAGCGCGACGCCCGCTCAGGCGTCGCGCCAACAATCCCATTGCGAGAGGCGACACCATGAACCCAATCCTGTACGATTGGAACGACCCGCGCATCGTCGGGCGCAACAAAGCGCCGGCCCATGTCCCCTTGAACCCCTTTACCTCCGAGCGCGCCGCTATCGAAGGCGTCGCTCCGGCAACGCTGGTACTCAATGGCCGCTGGCGTTTGGCGCTGTTCCCCAATCCCCTGGCAGTTCCCGAGGGCTTCGCGGCTCCTGATTTCGATGACGCAGCCTGGGATGCCATCGCCGTGCCGGGCAACTGGCAGCTTCAGGGCTATGACCGCCCCATCTACACCAACGTGCAGTACCCCTTCCCCGTTGATCCCGAACTCATGGCGGCGATGGTGCGCATGTATGAAAGCTTCGACTGGCGCCGCTCCATGCTGGAACTCCAGGCGCCCCCCGAAGCCTACGCGCGCCCCCTCACCGTGCCCCGTGAGGATAACCCCACCGGCTGCTACCGCCTGCGCTTCGCCGTTCCCCAAGCCTGGGAGGGCCAGCGCATCTTCCTGCGCTTCGAAGGCGTGGACTCGGCCTTTCACGTGTGGCTCAACGGCGCGCCGCTGGGCTACAGCCAGGATAGCCGCCTGCCCGCCGAATTCGACATCACCGCCCGGCTCCAACCCGGCGAAAACGTCCTCGCCGTCGCCGTCTATCGCTGGTCGGACGGCAGCTATCTGGAGGATCAGGATTTCTGGCGCTTGAGTGGCATCTTCCGCGATGTGACGCTCTGGGCCGCGCCCCCCACCCACCTGTGGGACTACACCGTGCAGACGCTCCTCGACGCCGCCTACCGCGACGCCGTGCTGCGCGTCGAGACACTGATCCAGAGCCACAGCGCCCAAGCCACAAGCGGCAGCATCGCCCTCACCCTGCTCGATGCAGCCGAGCAGGTCATTGCCAACGCCGAAGCCCCCTTCGCCGCAGCGGCCGGCGCCGAAGCCGCCGTGACGCTCGAAACGCCCGTCGCCAACCCCGCCAAGTGGTCCGATGAGACGCCCTATCTCTACACCCTACTCATCACGCTCAAAGACGCCGCCGGGCAGGTGACGCAAGTCGAGCGCAGCCGTGTCGGCTTCCGCAAAGTCGAGGTCATTGACGGCCAGATCTGCGTCAACGGGCGCCCTGTGGTCTTTCGCGGCGTCAACCGCCACGAGCACGACCCCGACACCGGGCACACCATCACCGAAGACTCGATGCTCCAGGACCTGCACCTGATGAAGCGGCACAACATCAACGCCGTGCGCACCTCGCACTACCCCAACCATCCCCGCTGGTACGAGCTCTGCGACGAGCTGGGCATCTACCTGATTGACGAAGCCAACATCGAATCGCACGGCGTATGGGATCGGCTGGCGCGCGACCCCGAATGGGAAACCGCGTTCATGGAACGGGTGACGCGCATGGTCGCCCGCGACAAAAACCATCCCAGCATCCTTATCTGGTCGCTGGGGAACGAATCGGGCTACGGCCCCAACTTCATCGCCGCCGCAAATTGGATCCACGCGCACGATCCCACACGGCTGGTACACTATCACCCGGCGGATAACGCCCCCGAAGTGGATCTGCTCGCGCCGATGTATCCTTCAGTTGACCAAATCATCGCCATGGCCCAAGACGCCACGGAGACGCGCCCCATCGTGATGTGCGAGTACGCTCACGCCATGGGCAACAGTCCCGGCGGCTTGCGCGAATATTGGGACGCCATCGCGCGCTATCCCCGCCTGCAGGGCGGCTTCATCTGGGATTGGGTGGATCAGGGTCTCCGCCAGGTCACGGAGACGGGCGAACCCTGGTTTGCCTACGGCGGCGACTTTGGCGACGAACCCAACGACGGCGCGTTCTGCCTCAACGGCGTCGTAGATCCCGACCGCGAGCCGCATCCCTCGCTGTGGGAGGTGAAGCGCGTCTACGCCCCCATCGCTTTCGAGGCGGTGAACGCGGCGGCGGGTGTGCTGCGCATCCACAACCGGCGCGCCTTCACCGCCGCCGATGACCTCCACTTCATCTGGGCTGTAGAAGCCGATGGCGAGATCATACAATCCGGCGTGCTGCCCCCGCTCGAAATTCCTGCCGGCGGCGCACGAGAGATCACGATCCCGCTCAAACCTTTCACGCCCAAACCCGGCGCCGAAGTGTGGCTCACCGTGCGCGCCATTCTGGCCCGCAACACCGCCTGGGCGCAAGCCGGGCACGAGATTGCCTGGGAGCAATTCCCTCTGCCTTTCCACGCGCCCGTAAGCGCCCAATCGGTCGAGAGCCTGCCGCAAGTCGCATTCGAGGATTCCGCCGGCAGCATCATGGTCTACAACGCCAATGCCATGCTCGTCTTCGACCGCGCCTCCGGCGCGCTGCGCACCTGGACGCACCACAAGCGCCCGGTTGCGAGCGGCCTGCTGCTCAACCTCTGGCGCGCCCCCACGGATAACGACCTCAAGCGCATGGCGGGCCTGTGGAGCGCCGCCGGGCTGGATCGGCTGGAGCAGCGCGCCAGAGACCTGCGCGTGGAAAAGCTCGCCCCGCAGGTGATCCGCATCCGCATCGAAACGGAGCTCGCGCCGCCCGAAGGGGCGCCCGTAGCTGCGGGCCTCGCGGAGATCCTGGTGCTGGGCAACGGCGACATGCTCGTGGAGCAGACCGTGACGCTCGCCGAGGGGCTGCCTCCGCTGCCGCGCGTGGGCCTGCGCCTCACCGTCCCCGGCGGCTACGAGCAGTACACCTGGCTGGGCCGCGGCCCCCATGAAAGCTACCCCGATCGCAAGACCGGCGCGCGGCTGGGACGGTATCACAGCACCGTGGACGCGGAATACATCCCCTACATCCACCCGCAAGAGCACGGCAACAAGACCGATGTCCGGTGGGTCGCGCTCACCAACGCTGCTGGCGCCGGCCTGCTGGCGACCGTCCATCCGTTTGCCGATGGCGCACCCGCCCCGCTGCTCAACGTCAGCGCGCAGCACCTCACCGCGCACGACCTCGCCGCCGCCGCGCACACCTTCGAGCTGCCCCGCCGCGAGGAGATCACGCTCAACCTCGACGCGGCGCAGGCGGGCGTCGGCTCCGAAGCCTGTGGGCCGGGCGTGCTGCCCGCCTACGAGCTCACCGCGCGCGTCTATCGCTGGCGGATGCTGTTGCGCCCGCTCATCCAGAGCACCGCTGGAGCGCCGGCGCCCGGACGTTTGTGGTGGGCGCTGTAAAAGATGATTCGTAAAGCGTAATGAGAAGTTTTTCAGCCTTCCGCCTTCATCTTTCATAATTTTTAGAGGAGTTGCCATGCGCTCGCTATTTCTGGGTCTCGATGTATCTACAACTGGCGCAAAGGCGTTGTTGATTGACGCCTCTGGCGCGGTGGTCAGCAGCGCAACGACGCCGCTGACACTCTCCACACCACAACCGCTCTGGTCGGAGCAGAACCCGCAAGATTGGTGGGATGGCATCGCCGCGAGCATTCGCCGCGCGCTCGCCCAGGCCGAAGTCTCTGGCGATGCGGTCACGGCAGTGGGTCTCACCGGGCAGATGCACGGTCTCACCCTGCTCGATGCCGCCGGAGCGGTCCTGCGCCCTGCTATCCTGTGGAACGACCAGCGCACAGGCGCGCAGTGCGACGAAATCCGCGCACGGATGGGCGGCAAGGCGCGGCTGGTGCAAGCGACGGGCAACGACGCCCTCACCGGCTTCACCGCGCCCAAAATCCTCTGGGTGCGCGAACACGAACCAGAAGTCTACGCCAGAGTCGCCCATATCCTGCTGCCCAAGGATTACATCCGCTATCGCCTCACCGGCGAATACGCCACCGACAAAGCCGGCGCCGCCGGAACATTGCTCATGGACGTGCGGACGCGCGATTGGTCGCCAGAAGTGCTGGCGGCGTTGGAGATCCCGGCGGAATGGTTGCCCAAGACGCACGAAGGGCCAGAAATCACGGGCGGCATCAGCGCGGCCGGCGCAGCAGCGACCGGGCTGCGCCCCGGCACGCCCGTCGTGGGCGGCGGCGGCGACCAGGCTGCCGGCGCGGTGGGCGTCGGCGCAGTCGAGCCGGGCATCGTAGGGTTGGTGCTAGGCACTTCCGGCGTCGTCTTCGCCGCAACGCCCGCACCCTTCATCGAGCCGAATGGCTTGCTCCACGCCTTCTGCCACGCCGCGCCGGGAATGTGGCATCTCATGGGCGTCATGCTCTCGGCGGCAGGCAGCCTCCAATGGTACCGCGACATCCTTGCGCCAGGTGTAAGCTTCGATGCGCTGCTCGCGTCTGCCGCAAACATCCCCGCCGGGGCCGAAGGACTGCGCTTCCTGCCCTATCTCACCGGCGAGCGCACCCCCTACCCCGATCCGCTGGCGCGCGGCGCCTTCGTCGGACTGACGCTGCGGCACACCCAGGCGCACTTCACACGCGCAGTGCTCGAAGGCGTGGCTTTCGGCCTGCGCGATAGCTTCGAGCTGGTCAAAGGCGCGGGGCTGGCGGAAATTTGCCAGGTGCGCGTCTCCGGCGGCGGCGCGAAAAGCCCGCTCTGGCGGCAGATTCTCGCCGATGTGCTGGATAGCGAACTGGTCACAGTCAACACCACCGAGGGCGCAGCCTACGGGGCAGCCTTGTTGGCAGGCGTCGGCGCGGGCGCGTGGACAAGCGTCCCCGAAGCGTGCGCCGCAACCGTGCATGTCCTCGAAGCGACGCTTCCACAACCGGAGCAAGTCGCCCGCTACGCACAGCAATATCCCCTGTACCAGGGTCTCTATCCCGCGCTCAAATTCACGTGGGAGATGGGCGCTTAAGCAGATTTTCATCCTTCCGCCTTCATAATTTTAGAAGGAGTGAGATGTTCAGAACGCACATTCGGTTGGGACGGTCACGAGCCAGTCTTTCCGGGGCATTGGGCTGTATCAGCTCAATAGCCATTTTCCTGCTGGTCATTGGCTGCATCGTAGGTCTGGCGGCGGTGATTATGGGTTCGATGCGTTCCTCGGAAGTGGTGCAGCAAGCCATGCGCCAGCTGGAATCCAACTCCCAGGCGGTGCGCGCGCTGGGCGAGCCGATCAAGTTGGGCTGGTTCATCACCGGTTCGCTGAGCACCAGCGGGGATAGCGGCGAGGCGTCGCTGAGCTTGCCGGTCTCCGGGCCTCGTGATCGAGGGACAGTGAGCCTCACAGCCTACAAATCCAGGGGCGAATGGCGTTTTACCCAGCTGGTGCTGACGACTAAGACCTACGTCAACCGCATCAACCTGCTGGAAGAGTAAGCCGGCGGCAGTTTGGGCAGAACAGCGCTGATCCGTGGCATCCATGCCACTCCGTGAGCGTTTTAGAACGCACATTTCGCAGATGATATGGATCACGCAGGTTTTTTGTGATCTGCGTGCATCAATGTTGATCGGCGTCCGATAGCCTTCCCACTCGACGGCTTACGGCAAACTGATTTCTGTTTTTCGGGTAGGCACACATGAACTTACACATCGTGGGCGGATTTCTGGGCAGCGGCAAGACCACCGCGATCATCGGCGCGGCGCGGCAACTGCTAGCTGCGGGCAAGCGCGTGGGCGTCGTCACCAATGACCAGGGCAAATACCTGGTGGATACCGCCTTCGTGCAGCTCTCCGACGCGCCTGCCGTGGAGGTGAGCGGCGGCTGCTTCTGCTGCCGCTACGACGACCTCGACGCACGGCTGGAACAGCTGCGCACCACCGCCCGCCCCGATGTCATCTTCGCCGAATCGGTCGGCTCCTGCGCCGATATCGTCGCCACTGTGATCAAGCCGCTGCTGGCATTGCGCGCCGATGGCCTGCGTCCCACCAGCTTCTCCGTGTTCGCCGACAGCCGCCTATTACAGCGCTGGCTCCGCGAAGAGGAGCTGCCGTTCAGCGAGGAGGTCGTCTACATCTACGGCAAGCAGTTGGAAGAGGCAGGCCTGCTGGTCATCAACAAAGCGGATCTGCTGCAGCCCGCCGACATCGAGGCGGCGGCTGCCCTGGCGCAGGCCCGGTTCCCCGGCAAACCCATCCGCATCCAGAACTCGCTGGCCGCGCAGGATGTGACGAACTGGCTGGCGCACCTGGAATCCGGCGCGGCAGCGCCTCCCGCCGTCTCACTGACGCTCGATTACGCGCGCTACAGTACAGGTGAGGCGCGCCTGGCGTGGCTGGATCAACGCCTGATCGTAGCTGCACCCGAAGGCGCCGGGCGAAAGCTAGCCCTGCAGCTGATTGAAGCCGTCATCGCGGCGATTCGCGCCGAGAACTGGCCCGTGGGCCATCTCAAGTTCCTTGTCCGTGGCGCGACTGCCGAAGCCAAAGTGAGCTTCCCCACCCTCGATACGCCGAACTGGCAGACAGAGGTACCCGCGCTGCCGGGAACGCGGCTGGAAATCCTCATCAACGTGCGGGTCGAAGCCGCCGCCGAAGCCCTGCGCACGAGCATCGCCCGCGCCATCGCTGCCCTGCCGCTGACCATCCTCGAAAGCGATGTCGCCGCCTTCCATCCGGGGCAGCCGCGTCCCACCCATCGTTTCTAACCGAGGATCTTATGCACGTCCTGCCTCTTGAACGCAGTTTCACCTACGGGCCGGTGCGCTCGCGCCGCCTGGGACGCTCGCTGGGCATCAACGCGCTGCCCTTCGGGCGCAAAGTCTGCTCCTTCAACTGCGTGTACTGCCACTACGGCGTCACGCACTCCCTCACCGCTACGCCGCCCGCTGAAGATTTCCCCGGCGTAGAATCGGTGCTCAGAGCTGTAGAAATCGCGTTGCGCGCCTACCCGGAAGTGGATTCGCTCACGTTCTCCGGGAACGGCGAACCGACGCTGCACCCCTATTTCCGCGACCTCGTCTTCGGCGTGCGGCAACTGCGGGATCGGCTGGCCCCCCAGGCGCAGGTAACGCTCTTCTCCAACGCGACCACGCTGCACCTGCCGCAAGTCCAGGCCGCGCTGACGTGGATTGATGCGCCCATCATGAAGCTCGATGCCGGCGACCCTCTGACCTTCGCCCGCATTGACCGCCCCGCGCCAGGCGTTAGTCTGGAGGCCATCCTCGCCGGGCTGAAGGCGCTGCCCCAGGTCATCATCCAGAGCGCGCTGATTGACGGCCCGGTGAGCAACGCGCACGGCATCCCCCTGGAAGCGTGGATCGCCGCACTGGCCGACATCCGCCCGCGCCAGGTGCAGATCTACAGCACCGATTACCCTGTCGCAGAAGCAAGCGTCGAGCGCGTACCCGCCTACCGCCTGCGCCAAATCGCCCAAGAGGCCGCCCAACGCACCGGCCTCGACATCCGCGCCTTTTGGGAAATGTGAGGCGATGAGGCGATAGGGCGGTGGGGAGATGGGGAGCGAAGGCAATCCAACCGGTCACGTTTCACGCATTACCCATTACCCGCCACCAGTCATCCGTCACCCATGACTTCTTGACTCCTGACTTTCTCCGCTTGACAATCTTTCCTCCTATGCTAATATATGAGTGTTTGCTCATATATTCGGAGGAATCATGCCCAAATCAATCGCCTGCGACCATCCCTTGTTGCAAGCAATACAGCCGCTCGAACCGGAGACGGCGGAGCGGGTAGCGGCGCTCTTCAAAGCGCTGAGCGACCCCACCCGCGTGCGGCTTATCGCGGCGCTGGCAGAAGGCGAGCGCTGCGTCTACGATCTGGCGACAGCCCTGGAGATGACCCACTCGGCAATTTCCCACCAGCTGCGCACACTGCGGGACTTGCGCGTCGTGCGTTATCGCAAAGAAGGCCGCCATGTCTTCTATGCCCTCGATGATGAGCACATCCGTGACCTGTACCTGGACGGCCTGGAACACGCGCGCCACACCTAACCGTGCCTTTTCGCTCTTTCGTTTTTTCGCCTTATCGCTTTTTCGGAGGATCGCTTGCTCGACACACACACCTACAAAATCGCCGGCTTGGCCTGTTCTGATTGCGCCGGGCGCATCGAGGCGCAAGTGCGCCGTTTGGATGGCGTGCAAACGTGTACCGTAGATGCCGCCACCGGCTTCCTCACGTTGCAGCTAGCGCAGCCGGAATTCGATCTCAGCCCGGTAGTACACATCGTCGCCGAGACCGGACACACCCTCGTCATCGAGCGCGCTCGCGCCGCAGAACCGCAGGGGAACACGCTGCTCGCCTTCTTCCGCTTCCTGCTCTCCCGCAGCGAGACACTGTTGACCACCATCGCTGGCGGGTTGACGCTGCTGGGGCTGGCATTGGCGCTGCTTGGCGCACCCACGCTGGCAACCACCGCACTCTTCGCGCTGGCGATTCTCGTGGGCGGCGTTCCCGTCGCCCGCCAGGCGCGCAACGAGGTACTGCGCGCGCGGATGTTGGGGATCAATGCCCTCATGGTGATTGCCGTGACCGGCGCCATGCTCATCGGCGAGTGGGCCGAGGCCGCTATCGTGGTGGTGCTCTTCGCTTTGGGCGAAGCCCTGGAAGGCTACGCCGCCGAGCGGGCGCGGGGCGCGCTGGAAAGCCTGCTCGATCTCGCTCCGCCAACGGCGCTGGTGCTGCAACCTGATGGGACAACCCTGACGACGCCGGTTGAAGCCATCCCCATCGGCGCGCGGGTGCTCGTGCGCCCTGGCGACCGGGTGGCCGTGGATGGTATCGTATCCGCCGGAAACAGCGCCGTGGATCAGGCCGTCATCACCGGCGAAAGCATCCCGGCAGATAAAGCTGTCGGCGACGAAGTCTACGCCGGCGCCATCAACACCTTTGGCGCGCTAGAGGTCGAAGTCACACGCCGCGCTGCGGATAATACCCTCAGCCGCATGGTCGCCCTGGTGCAAGAGGCGCAATCCCGCCAGGCGCCGGTGCAGCGCTTCGTGGATCGCTTCGCGCGCGCTTACACGCCTGCCGTAACCGTGCTGGCCGCGCTCATCGCCGCGCTCCCCCCTCTACTCTTCGGGCAGCCCTTCTGGGGCGATAGCGGCTGGTTGATGCGCGCCCTGCAACTGCTCGTCATCGCCTGCCCATGCGCGCTGGTTATCAGCACCCCGGTCAGCGTCGTGAGCGCGCTCACCCACGCAGCGCGGCGCGGCGTCCTCATCAAGAGCGGGCAAACGCTGGAAACGCTGGGCCGCGTGACCACCTTCGCTTTCGACAAAACCGGCACCCTCACCGAAGGCAAGCCGGTCGCCACGGATGTGCTCAACGTGTGCGAGGATTCCACCTGCACCCGCAACGGCCTGCAACTCGCGGCAGCGGTCGAAGCGCAATCCTCCCATCCCCTAGCGCGCGCGCTGGTGGCAGAAGCGCAAGCGCAGGCGGTCACCCTACTGCCCGCGCAGAACGTCGCCATCCTCGACGGGCGCGGCGTGACGGGCGTGGTCAACGGCGAGCGGATCACCGTCGCCAGCCACCCGTACTTCGACGCCGTGCTGCCACACTCGGAGGCGGTGTGCCGCGAGGCCGAACGGTTGGCAGCAGCGGGCCGCACCGTGATGCTGGTGTGTCACGATAAAAGCGTCTGCTCCGTCTTCGCCGTCGCGGATACGCCGCGCATCACCAGCGCCGATGCAATCGCTTCCCTGCGCCGTCTGGGGGGGCTACGCGCTATCATGTTGACCGGAGACAGCCCCACAGTAGCACAAGCAATAGCGCGCGCCGTAGGCGTGGATGAAGTGCGCGCCGGGCTACTCCCAGAGGGGAAAGTCAACGCAGTGCGGGAGCTGCAAAGCGCGAGCGGGAACGGCGCACATACCGCAGTCGCCTTCGTGGGGGATGGCATCAACGATGCGCCCGCGTTGGCGCAAGCCGATGTAGGCATCGCCATGGGCGGCGCGGGATCGCATCAGGCGTTCGAAACGGCGGATGTCGTCCTCATGAGCGACGATCTGCGGCAGCTGCCCTTCATCGTGCAGCTGAGCCGCCGCACACGGCAGACCATCCGCGCCAACATCATCTTCGCGTTGGCTGTAAAAGCGGTCATCTTCGGTCTCGCAGCGGCGGGCGCCGGCTCGCTGTGGCTGGCAATTGTGGCAGATGTAGGCGCCTCGCTAGCGGTTATCCTCAACGGAATGCGGCTGCGGCGCGCGACGGTATAGTCAAAATCAGGAGGATGCGCAAAACTCCGCATCCGCTACGGCAGCTCAGGAGCGCTACAGAATGCCCAATCCCATCAGCGCGCCCATCAGCACAAAGGCGCCGGCGGAGACCTTGAGCAGCTGCTGCTGAGGAATCCAGCGGCACAACTGCTGCCCGCCGACCACACCGAGAGCCGTCACCGCAGTGAGGGCGAGCGAGCCGCCAGCAAAAATCACCCACGGAGAGGGCTGCTTGCTCGCCAGACCCAACACGGCGAGTTGCGTCTTGTCGCCCAGCTCAGCCAGGAAGAGTAGGCTGAAAGTAGCGCCAAAAGCGCGCCAGTTCCAGCCGCGGGCTGTATCTTCACAAGCTGCCAGGGGCGCGCAAGCGCTCTCTGCTTGCATTTTGGCGGCTTCACGCCAGATGAGGATACCCATCATCACGAACGCCGCCGCCGCCATGTAGCGAATCACCGCAGCAGGGATCATCGCGCCGAGCAATTGCCCACCCGCCGCGCCAAGCGCCGTCACACCGGTCAGCGCCAGACTACCGCCGAGAAACACGGGCCACGGGCTGCGAAACTTGCACGTCTGCGTCATCACCGCGAGCTGGGTCTTGTCGCCCAACTCTGCGATGAAGATGAGTCCAAAAGTCGAGAGAAATGCCTGCCAGGTCACCTGGATCTCCTCATGAAATAGTAATGGGTGCGCAGTGAGAGGTGAGCTGTTTGAGCAAGACGCACTGCGTTCTACTCACTACTGCCTTGCTGTACACATGATCGTCGCCATAAGCCCCCGCATTCTACCACAAAAGGCGCAGTGTGTATCCGCGTGGGTGACTGTGCAGCGGTATCCCGTTTGTCACGACAAAGCGCAGCGAAAGACACGCTCTCCTAATGGGTTTCAGCCCAAAATCTACACCCTGCGATGGGAATCTAAACAGTTATCATCAGTTTGCAGTTGCAAAGCCTTCGTTATGTGGTATACTCCGCGACGTAATTCGGACCAGGCATTAAAATCTGACGAATACGGCAGTCTGTCTTTGAAAGGAGTCTCGGCAGTGCTATCCAAGGTTGAAAAAGACAAAGTCATCCAGGAGTTTGCACGCACGCCGGACGACACCGGTTCGCCGGAGGTTCAGGTCGCGCTTCTCACACATCGTATCCGTTATCTGACGGAGCACCTGAAAACTCACAAACACGACGAGCATTCGCGGCGGGGTCTGTTGAAGATGGTCGGGCAGCGACGGCGGCATCTGGCCTATCTGCAACGCATTGACCCTGAGCGCTACCGGGAGTTGATCCAGCGGCTTGGCCTGCGTAAGTAGGCTGCGCGGCGGCGTTCTTGGCTGACGACGAGTAGAGGTGGTCCTGGCCCCTCTACTCGTTTGTTCAATACGATAGATCATATAGCATCCGGCAACAGCGGTGATATTGAAGGTGGGAATTGGGGAGTGGGGTGCATCAGGCGACGCAAGCCTCTGCACAGCAGTTCCCAGTTTCAGACCTTCGATGCCCGACTCGCGCCGGCAGAGGAGGTTAAGCTATGGTACAGGAAGATAGAACGTTTTGCACCCATCTGGGGGAGCACGAAGTGTGCTTTTCCACCGGGAAGTTGGCCGGTCAAGCCGGCGGGGCGGTCATCGCTCGTAGTGGGGAGACGGTATTGCTGGCGACAGCAACCATGTCGCGCACCCCGCGCCAGGGGATTGATTTTTTCCCCCTCTCTGTAGATTTCGAAGAGCGGCTCTACGCCGCCGGACGGATTCCGGGATCCTTTTTCCGCCGCGAGGGGCGCCCTTCTGAAAGAGCCATCCTCACCAGCCGGCTGATTGACCGCCCACTCCGCCCGCTGTTCCCCAAGGACATGCGCAACGATGTGCAAGTCATCGTCACCGCGTTCTCGCAGGGCGATGAGCAGCACGCTGATACGCTCGGCATCGTCGCTGCTTCGGCGGCGCTCATGATCTCCGACGTGCCCTTCGAGGACCCAATCGGCGCAGTGCGCATCGGTCTGATTGATGGGCGGCTCATCGTGAACCCCACCATCCCGCAAATGGAGCAGAGCACGCTCGATCTGCGGGTTGCCGGCAGCGAAGACGCCATCATCATGGTGGAGTGTGGCGCGAGCGAGGTGGATGAAGCCACGATGGTCGAGGCGCTCGAGCTGGCGCGGCAAGCCTATCAGGATGTCATCCGCGTGCAACACGAGATGCGCGCTGCGGTAGGCAAGCCCAAAGCCGCCTACCCCTCGTTCACGACGCCTGAGACGTTGTTCACGCGCGTCGAAACGTTGGTCGGCGAGCGGATCCAAGCGCTGTTGCGAGAGGAGTTGCTCAAAGGCGAGCGGCTCGAATCCATGAACGCGCTGGAAAAAGAAACCCAGACCACGTTAGCGGGAGAAGCAGAAATCAATGGCTGGACGGCAGCGCAGATCAGCGAGGCTTTCCATGATGTCTTCAAGAAAATCGTGCGTAACCGGATTCTCAATGAGGGCGTGCGGCCCGATGGGCGCGACACCCGCACGATCCGCCCACTTTCGGCCGAGGTAGGGCTATTCCCGCGCCCGCACGGCACGGGGTTGTTCAATCGCGGCGAGACGCAAGTGCTCAGTCTGGCGACGCTGGGAATGCCCGGCGAACAGCAAGAGCTGGATGACCTCTTCCCCGAAGAGAGCAAGCGCTACATGCACCACTACAACTTCCCGCCCTACTCCACGGGCGAAGCCTATCCGCTGCGCGGGCCGCGCCGCCGCGAGATCGGTCACGGGGCGTTGGCAGAACGCGCGCTCTTGCCGGTAATCCCGTCGAAGGAGCAGTTCCCCTACACTATCCGAGTAGTCAGCGAAGTGCTCTCCTCGAACGGCAGCACCTCCATGGCTTCGACCTGTGGCAGCACTCTGGCGTTAATGGATGCCGGCGTGCCGCTCAAGGCGCCCGTTGGCGGCATCGCCATGGGCCTCATCACCGATGGAGAACGCTACGCGGTCCTCACTGACATTCAGGGATTGGAAGATCACCTGGGCGATATGGATTTCAAGGTCGCCGGCACCCGCGAAGGCATCACCGCCCTGCAGATGGACATCAAAATCAAGGGCGTGACCCGGCAAGTGCTGAGCGAGGCTCTGGAACAGGCGCGCATCGCACGGCTGCAGATTCTCGATGTCATCGAAGCGACCCTGCCCGCGCCGCGCGCGGAACTCTCGAAGTACGCTCCCAAGATGCTCACCACCCACATCAATGTGGATAAAATCGGTGCGCTGATTGGGCCGGGCGGCAAGAATATCCGCGCCCTGCAGGAGCGGTACGAAGTCAAGATTGACATCGAAGAGGACGGCACCGTCTTCGTGGCTTCAACGGGTGGCAGCGGCGCGCAACAGGCCATCGCCCACATTGAGGGTATGATGCAGACGGCGGAAGAAGGCAAGGTCTACACCGGCAAGGTGGTGCGCCTGACGGACTTCGGCGCGTTCGTGGAGATCCTGCCCGGCACCGATGGTATGGTGCACATTTCGCAGCTCTCGGATCGCCGCATCGAGACCGTCGCCGACGCAGTGCAGATCGGCGATGAGATTCTGGTGATGGTCACGGATGTGAGCGCCGACGGCAAGATTCGGCTGTCGCGCCGGGCCGTGATGGAAGGCTGGACGTTGGAGCAGGCCCGCGAGCAGGATCAGCCCCGGCGTCCCTCTGGCGGCGGCGAGCGGCGGGGCGGAGATCGTCCTCCGCGCCGGCGTTAGGCAAAGAGCAATAAACCGCTCCCTGCAATAGCATCCGTGCAATAACAATAATAACAAACACATCTTTAAGGAGCCTTACAATGACTGAACCAACTGTCGAGATTGTGGCAGAAACCGAAGAATTCGCGGTCCTGATGACCCGTGATGAGGCTGGCGAGACGATTTACCATGTGGAACTGGGAAACGCCACGCTGCACTTCTTCGGCGAAGAGTGGGATGAATTCCTGGACCTGATGCGCCAGGCGATGCGCTAAACTGAGCGTAGCAACGAAACCCGCGCGAGAGTGTGACTCTCGCGCGGGTTGGTTTCACAAAGCTATCAGCAGATACCTCAGAGAATTTAACTTACACGCGGGTCGCGTTCCATGATGCGTTCGGCCAGTAAATACACGCGTGTTCCCAAATCTTGCGGCCAGCGATCTTCAGGATGAAGATCCAAAGCGCGAGCCTGTTCAACAGCAACCGCAACATGCGGCAGAAAGTGTTCTGTTTTTGGCGCAGATTTGTTGTATTCTCCCAATAAGGTCAAGAGCTCCTGTTCCAGCCGCGTTCTATCACCTGTCTTGCGATTTTCACGAAACTCATCCAGAGTTTCGGGAGAATAGCCATCAAGGGATCGAAAATGCAATAGCAACCACAACTCGAAGCAGGGATTGCTTACCGTCAATGCGTAGCCTTTTTGATAGCACAAGGCTGCAATTCTGGCAAGTTTGGCGTTGCCCCAACGATCTGTATCCAAAACCAACCACAACTCATCTTGCTCTTTGAGGTGATGCTGACGATAGAACTCATCCAGGGATTCCAATACAGCCTCGGGCGCAGAATGGGACGCCTCCCTTTCCAAAACCTCGACGTGAATCCGTGGATTGTAGAAATATCTCGGTGACGCCATATCTTCGAAATATGCACGCTCTGTGCGCACTCCCTCGGCGGCAATGATAATCAGCTTGGGATCGCGAACGCTGCTGACACGTCTACGGGCTTTGAAATGTCGCTTTTCCGGCATCTCAGGCCCTCCGCGCAAACGATGAGCGCCCAAAAACCGGAATTGCGCCAAACCGCCCCATCAGGTACCCTCGCTCGATGTCTTTGTCGTAACGCGGCACGAATTCCTCTAACGAATAGAGCCGCGAGGCGCCAGCTTGATCCTTTTCAATGAACCAGATTTCATCACGCCGCAACAATTCTAAATCGAGCAGATGCTCTTCATGCGTTGTCGCAATAACTTGACTGCGGTTCCCTGTATCCGCCAGAAAAAGTCTGATCAATTCATAGCTGAGACAAGGATGAAGGCTGCGATCCAGCTCATCAATCACAATGACTTTATCTTGACCCAATAGATTAGTAAACTGAGGCAGCAGCTCTAACATCCGACGTGTGCCATCCGATTCATCCTCTATGCCAAATAGAACCTCTTCGCCGCAATCTGCCATCTTATGTTTGAACATCAGTTTTTTAGCCCGGAGCTGCCCTGCTGATAATTCAACAATGAAACGCTCGCCTCGCGGCCCGATTACGAATGCGGCTCCCTCTTCCATATCCGGCATTTCGCGCATTTCCATTATCATATCAGCTGGAAACTCGACCTCAGGGTTCACCTCCAAGAGCTCAAAACCATAAATGCCCGTTCCAAGCTGCTCTAAATGCCGAGCAATGCCAGCAGCAAAATCACTTTCCATAACTCTGCTGGCTAACGGCAAATAGCGCGAATCCGGATAAATAATCACCAATGTTTCATCAAACCACTGATAAACTTCCCTAAAATAAGGTACATTCCGTTCCATACTTTCGGTAAGAAACAGTTGATTCGGGCGAGTCCCCTTCGCCACTCCCTCAACAAACTGCTCAGATTCTTTATTCTCAAATCTAATTCTACCGAACTGGACAGAGACTTTTCCCTCCTGCGTAGTCGCACGCTCGAAAAGCATGGTTTCGGTAGTTTTCCTGATCTCGTATAGCCATTCAGTGCAAACCCGTTGATAGTCAACTTCAAAACCGTAAATATAGCAATGTTCCCCCTGTTTGAACTCGAATTCAAACTTGGAGGGGCGCGAGTCGCCATCAAGACACAGCTTGAAAGGCCTGCGAGGAATAGCCTGTTTGATACGGGTTCCCTTAACAACAAGATTCTGAGCAAAACGCATGGCGCGAATCAGGTTAGACTTTCCCGAGGCGTTCGCCCCATAAATTATCGCTGCGCGCAAAAGGCTCATATCACATCCTTCCGTAATTCGCATGACATGCTCAGGATGTTGACGCACGCGACCAGAAACGAGTGAGAGTTCAACCTCTTCGTTCACCGACAGGAAATTACTGACATGAAACCGGATCAGCATGAACCACCTCGCGTAATAAGATAAAAAATCTCTTAAGAGTATACTTATCTGTATTTTATAACATAAGTATCCATAAGTCAAGAGATTTTTTCACCTAAACAATGAAGTGATTGTTTTTGCGCAGCGGTTCCTTAATGCCTTTACGCACTTGTCCTTTCCCCATTTTCAGGGTATCCTTCTCCACAACACATAGAAAGGACAAATCCATGAATATGTCGTCTCCCACATTCTGCCCGAATGAGCAGCTCCAGGCCCGGCTCGGCGTGGAGATTCCAGAAGCCGACCGCGCCCGCTTCATCCGGCCCTACGAGAACCGGCAGCGACTGGAGGCGTTGAGGTGAACCGTATGCCCCGCTTCGACATCATCGCCTTCGATGCCGACGACACGCTCTGGCACAATGAGCACCTCTACGCCGATGCACAAGCCCGGCTGCGGCAGCTACTTTCCCCCTACCACGATCCCGCATGGATTGACGCCCAGCTCTACCAAACTGAGATGCGCAATATGCAGCACTTTGGCTATGGCATCAAAGCCTTTGCGCTTTCCATGATCGAAACTGCCGTGGAACTGACCGAGGGACGCATTTCTGGAAGTGAAATCAAAACCATCTTGGATACAGCCAAAGCAATGATGACGGCGGATGTAGAACTGCTGGAGCACGTAGCAGAAACCGTCGCGGCGCTGGCAGCGCGCTACCCGCTGATGATCATCACCAAAGGCGATCTGCTCGATCAGGAATCGAAAGTGGCCCGCTCCGGGTTGGCGGCGTGCTTCCAGCATGTTGAAGTTGTGACCGATAAGAACCGGGCCAGCTATACCACCCTACTGCAACGCCACGCCCTGGCGCCAGAGCGCTTCCTCATGGTGGGCAACTCGCTGCGCTCCGACATCCTGCCTGTGTTGGAACTGGGCGCGAGTGCGGTCTACGTGCCATATCATCTCACCTGGGCGCACGAAGTCGTTGACCCACCCCCGGCAGGACAGCCAGGCTTCTACAAAATCGCACACCTGGGCGAGCTGCCGGGCTTGTTGGAAAAGCTGGAGCGCGCTGAGCCATCGGCAAGTAGTTGTTAGAGAGCAGTGAGCAGTCCTTTAGTTCGCCGTACCCAAACTGCTCACCACTCACCCATTACTGTATTATACGAGGAGCACGTTATGAACAATCGCATCGAAACCCTTTTGGAACAACTCACCCTGGAGGAGAAATGCACCCTTCTCGCCGGCGCGGACTTGTGGCGCACGCCGCCCATCGAGCGCCTCGGCATTCCCGCCCTCAAGATGAGTGATGGCCCCAACGGCGCGCGAGGCGGGCAGATGTTCGGCGGCGTGACGGCGGCGTGCTTCCCCTGCGGCGCGGCGCTGGCTTCAACCTGGAACACCGAACTGGTCGAGCGCGTTGGCGTGGCGTTGGCAGAAGAAACCAAGACCAAGAGCGCCCACATCCTGCTCGGCCCTACGGTCAACATCCACCGTTCACCTCTCGGCGGGCGTAACTTCGAGTGCTACTCGGAAGACCCTTTCCTCACAGCGCGGCTGGCAGTCGCCTACATTCGCGGACTGCAGAGCCAGCGGATAGGCGCCTCGCTCAAGCACTACGCCTGCAACGACGCCGAATTCGAGCGCATGACGCTCAGCACGGAGATCGCCGAGCGGCCCCTGCGCGAGATCTACCTCTACCCCTTCATGGTCGCCATGCAAGAAGCCGAACCCTGGACGGTGATGGCTTCCTACAACAAAGTCAACGGCGTTTACGCCTCGGAGCACCCCTATCTGCTGACCGACATCCTCAAGCAAGAATGGGGCTTCGAGGGCCTCGTTGTCTCCGATTGGACGGCGGTAAAGAGCACGGTCCAAGCCGCCAACGCCGGGCTAGATCTGGAAATGCCCGGCCCGCCCCGCTTCTTCCAGGTGGAGGCGCTCGTCGCCGCCGTCAATGCGGGCCAGATTGCCGAAACCGTGATTGATGACAAAGTGCGGCGAATTCTGGGCGTGATGGAGAAATGCGGCGTCTTCGAATCCCCCGAAGAGCAACCCGAACGCGCCGTAGATCGCCCCGAACACCGCCAGCTGATCCGCGAGGCGGCAGCCGAGGCGCTGGTGGTGCTCCAGAATGACGGCATCCTGCCCCTGAATGACCAGACGCTCACATCCATCGCCGTCATCGGCCCCAACGCCGCGACCGCGCGCATCATGGGCGGCGGCAGCGCGCGCGTCAATTACCATTACGCCGTCCCCCCGCTCGAAGGCCTCCGCGCCCGCTGCGGCGACGCCATCCGCGTGATTCACGAGGTCGGCTGCACCAACTACAAAGATACCCCCCTGCTCAATCCTACGTGGCTCACCCCTGCTCAGGGCCTTGAAGGCCACGGCCTGACCGCGCAATTCTTCAACTCCCTGGACTTCTCCGGCGCACCGGTTCTGACCAAGGTATACGCAGAGCTGAACTTCTTCTGGTTTGGGCAAATTGCGCCGGAAATTGACCCCTACACCTACTCCGTCCGCCTGAACGGCACCCTCACCGTGCCGGATGACGGCGCCTATACGTTCAGCCTCACCAGCGCCGGACTGAGCCGCATCTACCTCGATGGCCGCGAGATTGTGGACAACTGGACCCAGCAGACGCCCGGACAAGGATTCTTCGGCATGGGCACCGAAGAAATCCAGGTTGAGATTCCCCTGGTCGCAGGCCAACCTTACGCCATCACCGTGGAGTATAGCCGCCAGAATGCGCCCATCGTTGCGGGGCTGCGCGTGGGCTGTATGCCTCCCGTCGTTGGCAATCCCATGCAACGCGCCGTGGATGCGGCGGCGGCTGCCGATGTGGTCCTGCTCTTCATGGGCCTCTCCGACGAGTGGGATAGCGAGGGCTTCGACCGCCCCGATATGGAGCTGCCCGGCGACCAGGTCGCGCTGATCGAGCGCGTGGTCGCGGTGAACCCGCGCACGGTCGTCGTGCTCACGAGCGGCGGCCCACTGAACATGCTCCCCTGGCTCGATAAGGTCGCGGCTGTGGTGCAAGCCTGGTATCCGGGGCAGGAGCTTGGCAACGCAGTGGCCGATGTGCTCTTTGGCGATGTGCCCGCGTCGGGTAAGCTGCCCACCACCTTTCCCAAGCGATTGGAGGATAATCCCGCGTACCTGAACTTCCCCGGCGAGAACGGCAAGGTCTATTACGGCGAGGGCATTTTCGTGGGCTATCGCTACTACGACAAGAAACGCATTGAGCCGCTGTTCCCCTTCGGCCACGGGCTGAGCTACACGACCTTTGCCTACAGCAACCTGCGCCTGAGCGCGGCGGAAATCGGCTTGGAGGACCGCCTCGAAGTGGCGGTGGATGTCACCAACGCCGGCGCGCGTCCCGGCAAGGAGATTGTACAGCTCTATGTGCGTGATGTGGCCGCGCGGCTGATGCGCCCGGAACAGGAGCTCAAGGGCTTTGCGAAGGTGGCGCTCGCGCCGGGCGAAACGCGCACCGTCACCTTCACGCTGGGGAAGGACGCGCTCTCATACTACGATCCCGACATCCCCGGCTGGACAGCGGAAGCGGGAACCTTTGAGGTGCGCGTGGGGGCTTCTTCACGGGACATCCGCGCCACAGCAACATTCGAGCTGGTCGCTCCGCCCGCCGTTGAGGCGCCGCCGCTGCGGCTGGATACGCGCCTGCATGTGGGGTTGCCGCTGCGAGCACTGCTCGCCGATGCGGATGGCAAGGCCGTGCTGGAGCAACACCTCGGCGCACTACTCCAAGCGCCACAGGCCGCGATGGCGATGGACTTCAGTCTGCTGCAAATCGCGCAATTCGTCGGCGATATGCTCACGCCGCAAGTGCTGCGCGCGGTGAATGAGGCGCTAAACCGGCTCTAGGATTGTACAAGAAAAGACAAGGGCCAGGATCTAGTCAATCCTGGCCTTTGCTTTTGTTGATGCAGCGTTTGGCTCTCCAGTCCCCCCAGCCAGCACACCGGCAGGCTGACCCTCAGCCGCAGCGGACTTTCCAGTCCGCTCCACGTCAGGCGACGAGAGCTTTGGCTACCGCCACGGCGCGGCTCGCATCCGGCGCAAAGCCATCCGCCCCGATCTGCCGGGCGAAGTTTTCCGTAATGGGCGCGCCGCCCACCATCACCTTCACCTTGCCGCGTAACCCGGCGACTTCCAGCGCCTCGACCGTCGCCCGCATGTTGACCATGGTGGTGGTGAGCAACGCCGACATGGCGACGAGATTCACGCCCTCGCCCCGCGCCGCCTCGACGAAGCGTTCCGGCGCGACGTCAGTTCCCAAATCCACCACCTCGAAGCCCGCGCCCTCGAACATCATGCACACCAGATTCTTGCCAATGTCATGCAGATCGCCCTGGACGGTGCCGGCGACGACCTTCCCCGCCGCAGGTACGTCAGCTTCGACGAGATGCGGCTTGAGCACCGCCAGCCCCGCTTTCATGGCGCGGGCCGCGATGAGCATCTCCGGTACGAAGTACTCGCCCTCCTCAAAGCCTCGCCCAATCTCCGCCATCGCGGCGATCATCGCCTCCGTGAGGATTTGCGCAGGCGGCAAGCCCGCATCCAACGCCTCGGCAACCTGGTCGCCAATGCTGCCGGCGTCGCCTTCGATAATACTGTCAAAAATAGTTCGTAATATGCGTTCCATGGTACCTCCGTGTGATATGAACATAAGTCAGAAGTCAAAAAGTCAAATAGCATCCGTTACGAGCACCGTGAAAGAAAGCGGCGGCAAAAGCAGTTGGGCGGCGCGATCCACAATCGGCGGCGGATCGCAGACCACAGGTGCAACAGCCGTGGGGTGGGCAAACGTATTTGCCGCTTTTGGATTTGCGCCCGCCAATCGGATGCTCTGCACAATCCGCTGCGGCGACTGCTGCTGCCAAAGCAGCTCTACCGGCAGCATCTCCTGCTGGCTACGGTTGACCAGGAACACGGCGCCCGCACCGGTTTCCGGATCGTAACTGGCCGAAACGTCGAGCAGGGGCGCATCGCCAAATTGCCGGGTGGTGTAATGGGGTGACGCAACATGCACATCCAGCGCCAGGCCCCGCGCCGCCTGCCGGAAGAGCTGGAACGGATAGAAGGTGCTCTGTTTGAGCAAACCCTCGCGGGTGGTGAGAATGGGCGCGATGACGTTGACAATCTGCGCCAGGCAGGCGATTTGCAGCACGTCGCAGCGGCGCAAGAAGACGTTGAGCCACTGGGCGATCACCAGCGCATCCTCCAGATTGTAGACCTCTTCGATGAGGTGCGGGGCTTCGGTCCATCCGCCCTGCATCGTCATATCCTTATACCAGACGTTCCATTCATCCCACGAAAGCGCCACCTCATGGCGCGACCGCAGCCGCGCCTTGACGTAGCGCAGCGTCGCTGTCAGCGTATCCACCTGTTCCTCGAAACGCCGGGGCAGCGCGAGATAGCTGCCGGTATCGTCGTCGCGGTTGCCCACGTAAGCGTGTAGCGACAGGTAATCCACATGCTCCCAGCAGAGCTCCAACGCTACGCGATCCCACTCCGGGAAAGTGGGCATATCCATGCCCGATGAGCCACATAGCGTCAATTTGATGGTGGGATCCTGCCACTTCATCATCTTGGCAGCCTCACGCGCCTTGAGCGCATACGCCTCCGCGCCCAGCCCGCCGATCTGCCAGGGGCCATCCATCTCGTTGCCGAGGCACCAATAGCGCACGTCGTGCGGCGCGCGATAGCCGTGCGCCGCGCGCATATCGGCCAGCGCGGTACCCTCCGGCGCGTTACAGTATTCCACCAGCGCCGCCGCTTCCTCGATGGTCCCGGTTCCCAGATTGACGCCCAGCATCGGCAGCGTTCCCAACCGTCGGCAGAACTCCATAAATTCGTTCACGCCAAACTGGTTGGTCTCAATGGATTGCCACGCCAGCTCGCGCCGCCGCGGACGCTGCTCGCGCGGGCCAACGCCATCGCGCCAGTGATAGCCGCTGAGGAAGTTGCCTCCCGGATAGCGGATAATCGAGAAATCCAGCTCCGCCAGCGCCGCGAGCACATCCTGTCGAAAGCCCTCCGCATCGGCGTGGGGCGAACCCGGCTCAAAGATGCCCCCATAAATGCAGCGGCCCATGTGTTCGGCGAAGCCGCCGAAGAGCAGCGGTGAAATTTCGCCGATCACCCGTTGGCGATCCAGGACCACCCGCGCGGTTTGTGTGTGTACGCCCATCCGCAGCATCTCCTTTCAGCTGAAATCAGAAGGATGCGCCAACCGCAAACACCACGCTTACCGGTTCCGGCGCGCCGAGGGCTTCGCCGCGCGCGCCCGGAGAGCACCCGCCCACGGTCAGCCGGAAGTCGCCAGGCTCCAGGCGCGAGACGCCATCTTCATCCACCAGCGCCAGCATCTCAGGTGTGATGACGAACGCCAGCTCACACGCCTCGCCGGGGGCCAGCGCAATCCGCCGGAAAGCGACCAACCGCTGGAAGGGCGCCACGACGGATGCCTCCAGATCGCTCACGTAGACCTGCACGACCTCCTCGCCCGCGAGGGCGCCCGTGTTGCGCACTGTCACCTGCGCCGTGAGGTTTCCCTGCGCGAGTTCCCCTTCCATCCGCAAATTGCTGTAGGCAAAGTGGGTATAGCTCAGCCCAAAGCCGAAGGGATACAGCGGCTCCCACGTGGCGTAGCGATACGTGCGCTCCGTCATAGCGTAATCCTCAAAGGGCGGCAACTGCGCCGCCGATTTCGGGAAGGTGATGGGCAATTTCCCCGAAGGCACAGCCTTGCCGAAGATCACATCCGCCACCGCCCGCCCGCCTTCCTGCCCCGGATACCACACAAAAATCACCGCCTGCATCAGCTCTTCCAACTCGCCCAGGGCGATGGGGCTGCCGCCGGTGAGCACCAGCACGATTTTCGCACCGTGCGTGGCCAGTTGCTTGAGGTAATTCACCTGCACTGCCGGCAGGCCGATATCGGTGCGGTCGCCGTTCTCTTCAGTGAAAATAGCGTCGCCTTCCTCACCCTCCAAACGCGGCGAAAGGCCCATGCAGGCGATCGTCACATCACAACTCGCCGCTTCGAACACCGACCAATCCAGGGTATTTGCATTAGGGTAAATGAGATCGCAGCCGGGGCGATATTCCAGGCGCAGGCCCTCAGGTACGGCGCCGACAATCCCCTCCAGGAGTGTTGTCAGTGTCGCGCTGAGGCCGCAATAGTTGCCCAACAACACATCCAGACTGCCAGCGTTTGGGCCAACCACGAGGATTTTCTGCACCGATGGGCCTAACGGCAGAATGTTATCGGCGTTCTTGAGCAGCACCACCGATTTGACCGCCGCCTCGTAGGCGAGTTCACGGTGCGCCGGGCAGTTCACCACATCCATAGATATATCCGTATAGGGAACGCGCTCCGGTGGATCGAACATTCCCAGGCGGAAGCGCGTGGTCAACGTGCGGGTCAACGCGCGATCCACATCCTCCTCGGTGATGAGGCCCCGCGCGATGGCTTCGGGAATGTGCTCGTAGACGCAATCGCAGCCCAGATCACAGCCGCGTTTGAGCGCCAGCGCGGCGCTCTCCACCGCATCGGCGGTCAAATGATGGTGCGCGTGAATGTCGGTGAGCGCGCCGCAGTCGGAAACCACATGCCCATCGAAGCCCCACTCGCCGCGCAGAATGTCCTCAAGCAACAGTTGGCTGGCGCAGCAAGCCTCGCCGTTGGTGCGATTATACGCCCCCATCACCGCCTCGACTTTGGCCTCGACGACCAGCTTGCGGAAGGCAGGCAAATACGTGTCGTAGAGGTCGCGGCGGGAGACCACAGCGTTGAACGTGTGCCGCACCTTCTCCGGCCCGCTGTGGACGGCGTAATGTTTGGCGCAGGCAGCCGCCTTGAGATAGCGTGGATCATCGCCCTGCAAGCCGCGCACGAACGCCGCGCCCAGCTCGCCCGTGAGGAAGGGATCCTCGCCCCAGGTTTCCTGCCCGCGTCCCCAGCGCGGATCGCGGAAGATGTTGACATTGGGCGACCAGAAGGTGAGGCCCTGGTACCAATCCGAGTAGCCCTTGCGGCGCACGGCTTCGTGATACTTGGCGCGAGCCTCATCGCCAATGGCAGAAGCTACGCGCTGTACCAGCGTGACGTCCCACGTCGCTGCCATGCCGATAGCCTGGGGGAACACCGTAGCGCGACCGTTGCGCGCCACCCCGTGCAAAGCCTCGCTCCAGTAATTGTAAGCCGGAATGCCCAGGCGGGGAATCGCCTGCGCAGAGTGATTCATCTGCGTCACCTTTTCCGAAAGCGTAAGGTGAGAAATCAGGTCCCGCACCCGCTCAGCGATGGGCTGATCGGGATTGAGATAGCACGGAATAACTGCTGTTGTCATGAAAATAATGAAACCCCCTTCAAAAGTAATGCAGAAGCGCAGCGATATGACAGAAGTTCAAACGCAGCAGGAGTAAAGCTTAGCGTAATTTCGAGGGACGTCAAATGCCCAAACACGTGCTTGTCCGTTCGGCTGTTTCGGGCTATACTGAGCGTAACGGCGACACAGATGACAAGGAGGCCTTCTCATGCAATACCGCAACTTTGGCAAACTCGATTGGCAACCCTCGGCTCTGGGCTTCGGCGCGATGCGCCTGCCCATTCTCAACGACGACGCGGCACAGATCAACGAGCCGCTGGCGACGGCAATGATTCGCCACGCGATTGATCACGGCGTCAACTACGTGGATACTGCCTGGCCCTACCACAAGGGGATGAGCGAACCCTTCCTGGCAAAGGCCCTGGCGGATGGCTACCGCGCCAAAGTCAAACTAGCAACGAAGATGCCCACCTGGCTCATCAAATCCCTCGACGATTGCGACGCCTACCTTGACCAGCAGCTCGAACGCCTGCAAACCGACACCATTGACTTCTACCTGCTCCATGCGCTGCACGCGGAGCGCTGGCGCGCGCTGCGCGACCTGAACGTGACCGCCTGGGCCGAGAAGCAAATCGCCGCCGGGAAAATCGGTCATATCGGCTTTTCCTTCCATGACAAATACGAAGCCTTTCAAGAAATCATTGATGACTATGACGGCTGGGACTTCTGCCAAATCCAGTACAATTTCATGGATGTAGACGAGCAAGCCGGCATCAAGGGGCTGCACTACGCCGCCGAGAGGGGCCTCGCCGTGGTCATCATGGAGCCGCTGCGCGGCGGGCGGCTGGCAAAGAATCCCCCGCCCCCACCCGTCGCCGCGTTGTGGGCGCAGGCGCCCATCCAGCGCACCCCCGCCGATTGGGCGCTGCAATGGCTCTGGAATCAACCCGAAGTCTCGCTCATTCTCAGCGGCATGAGCACGCTACAGCAGGTGGAAGAAAACATCGCCAGCGCCGAGAAATCTGCCATCGACAGCCTCAGCGCCGAGGAACTCGCGCTCGTGGAGCAGGTGCGCGCGGCCTACCAGACGCTCATGCCCATCCCCTGCACCGCCTGCGAATACTGCCTGCCCTGCCCGCAAGGCGTTGCCATCCCACGCATCTTCGGCATTTACAATGAGGCGATCATGTACGACGATGCGAAAGGCGCCCGCGAAGCCTACCTCAACTGGATGAACGCCAAGGAGCGCGCCGACCTGTGCGTCGAATGCCGCCAGTGCGAGGAACAATGTCCGCAAGCCATCGAAATCGTGGACTGGCTCAAGCAGGCCCACGCCATGCTTGCGGGAGTGTGAGCAAAGACATAGGGGAGATGGGGAGATGGGGAGATGGGGGGATGGGGAGATGGGGTGAGTCACCCATTATCCCATTACCCATTACTCCCCTACTCCCTACTTCCCTACCACCCCACCTCCCTACGCCACCCAAACCATTTTCAGGAGGCCCGACATGACGACCGATAAAACCAACATGCAAGCCGAAATCCATCTGACGCAAGCCGCCGCTCTGGAAACCGAAGGGCAGCTCGAAGCCGCGCTGCGCGAGTGCGACGCCGCGCTGGCGCTGCTGCCCGATTGGGCCGACGCCCATTATCTGCGGGGGACATTTCTTGCGGCCCTCGACCGCCTGCCAGAAGCCATCGCCGCCTTTGAGCGCGCCCTCGCCCTGGATGCGAGCCTGCACGACGCGCGCGAGGAATGGGTCGCCGCGCAGCTGCGCCTCACGGCAGGCGAGTACCTCGACCGCGCCTTATGCCTCCAGGAAAGCGGCGAGCCGGGACAAGCCTACCTCGCGTGTCGCTTCGCCATCGCCCTGCAACCCGAATGGGCCGCCGCGCACAACGTCCATGGCTTGCTGCTAGAGAGCCTCGGCGAACACGCCGCCGCCCTGGAAGCCTTCCGCTGCGCCCTCGATCTCGATGAGGACTACGAAGATGCCCGCCGTAACGCCGCCCGCGTCATGGCGCAGCTGGAGCATGAGGACGTCGTCACCGTAGCCCGCTACCTCAACGTCACCCAGGCGCACATCGCCCGCAACCTGCTCGCCGTCGAGGGCATCGAAGCCATCGTTGCGGATGAGGGCATGGGCGGGCTGTACGGGTACCTGAGCGTCATCGGCGCGCGGGTGATGGTCCGCGCCAGCGATGCCGAGCGCGCCGAGCAAATCCTCGAAGCCGCCTTCGAATGCGGATGTGAGGATGAGGATTTCGAGGACGAAGACTTCGAGGACGAAGACTTCGAGGACGAAATGACGTAACGAACGATGTTCCGATGAAGGCGACGCCCGAACCGATACGAAGGTTCTGCATCCTTCCGCCTTCATCCTTCATGATTTCCGAGAGGAGTTGCATGACCCACCACACACTGACCGACGTTACGCTCTGGCGCGAGGGCGCCACGCAGCAGGGCAGGCTGACCGTTCGAGAAGATGAACTGGTCTTTGAGGGGCAGACTGAGAGGCTAACCCTCTCGCCCGTGCAGTTCGTCTCGATAGCGCGCCCCGCCAGGCTGACGCCCGGCGTCTGGGTGAAGATCGAGGCAGGCGGGGAGGCGGGACCGGCAACGGTCTACTTCAAGGAGCAACCGGGCGCCGGCGGCGCAAGACCGATCTTCGACGCCCTGCAACACTTCCCCAATTCCGGGCACTTCGATTGCTGGACCTGGACTGCGGAAAGAGGGGGGCGACGAGGCGGCTTGAGATCCGCCGAAGCGCCGCAAAACCCCTGGAAGTTCCACTTTGCCGTTCTGAAAAGAGCCGTGATCGCGGCGACCGACCCAGGGACGTTGCGCCTTTCCGTTCGCGGGCTGCGCAAGCCGCGAACGCGGAATGTGCCGCTCGCCAGAGTCAAAGGCTACACGCGCGAAACGCTGACCGCAAAGCAGCAACTTCTGAGCCTGGCAGCCGATACGCTGCTGTTGCTGGTGGGACTGGGGCTATTGATGGGCATTGCAGGGCTGCTGCTACGGCCCGGCAACGGCGAGGATGCGCTGCCGGCATTCGCCGGCTTTGCGCTCTGGTTTCTGATCGGGATGGGCATCGGACTGATCATGGCGCTGCTCCACGGATTGCCCACCCTGTTCCGCGTGCGCACCTGCGAGCTCTTCCGCCTCGATGGCATCGGCGATCTCGGCGTGCCGCCGCCGCAGGCAGAATCGCTCGCCAACTGGCTGGCTTCACACGGGATTTCGGAGCGCTAACGTCAGCCGCTCCGCTCCCAGCGCATCTTCTACGGTGAGCCAGCCCCGCTCCGGGAAGAGCCGCGCGATCTGCGGCGCGAACAGCGGCGACGTGGTGAGCAACTGCGGCGCGGCATCGGCGATGATTTCGCCCTCGCTCAGGAGCACCACCCGCCCGGCAGTCTGGGCGACCAGTTCCACATCATGCGTCACCAGCAGAATCGCCATCCCCTCCGCCTGCCACTCGCGCAACAGCGCCGCCAACGCCTGCTTGGCTTGATAGTCCAGCCCGCGCGTCGGCTCATCGAGCAACAGCGCGCGCGGATGCGTCACAGTGATGGCGCCCAACGCCGCCCGTTGCCGCTGCCCCACGCTCAGATCGCGGGGATAGCGACCAGCAACCTCAGCCAACCCTAGCCGCGCCAGCAACGTCGCCGGCGCCAGCGGCGGCTGCGCGAGCAAGCCGTGATTCCGCAACGTGATTGCCAGCTCCTCGGCCACTGTATCGGCAAAAAGCAAATCATCGGGCGCCTGCGGCAGATAGCCGATCTCCCGACAAATCTCCGCCGTCTCGCGGCCCGCCAGCGCGCGCCCGGCGAGGCGCACCGCGCCTTGTTGCGCCCGCAGCAGGCCCACAATACACTTGAGCAACGTCGTCTTGCCGGAGCCGTTTCGCCCCATCAGCGCCACGAGCTCCCCCGCCCCCACCTGGAGATGGATGTCCCGCAGCGTGGGCTTGCCGTTGTACGCGAAGCTCAGCCCCGTCACTTCCAGCAGCGCCGATGAAGCGCCTGGCATCGTGGGCCTCGGCGCAAGGGCAGGCGCTTCGAGCGCGGTCTGGCGCGCAAAAGCCCGCCCTTCCTTCACCGTCAGCGGCAGAGGCGACCAACCCAGCGCCTTGCCCAGCGTGATGAGCGGCGGCGTAAGCGGCATTCGCGCGAGCACCTCGCGCGGGGGGCCGCTCAGCACGGCAGCCGCGCCATCGAGATACACAATCTGATCCACGTAAGGCAGCACCCGCTCCAACCGCTGCTCCGCAAGCACGATGGTCAATCCCAAATCCTGATTCAGCCGCACCAGGGCCTGCAGGACCTCTTCCGCAGATTGCGGATCCAGCTGCGAGGTCGGCTCATCGAGAACAAGGATGCGCGGGCGCAGCGCCAGCGCCGCAGCGATGGCGACGCGCTGTTTCTCGCCGCCGGAGAGCGTCGCCAGCGGACGGTCGCGCAGCGCGGTCAGATCTAATAGCTGCAGTGTCTCCTCCACGCGCAGGCGCATCTCGGCGGGCGGCAGAGCGGCGTTTTCCAGCGCGAAAGCGATCTCATCCTCCACGCGATCCAGAATGAATTGCGCCTCAGGATCCTGGAAGACGAAGCCCACCACGCAGCTCAAGGTCTGCGGCCCGGCGGCAATCGGATCATGCCCGGCGACGGTGATCCGCCCCTGCACCACGCCGCCGCTGAAGTGCGGAACCAGCCCGTTGAGGCAACGCAGCAGCGTGGACTTGCCGCTGCCCGAAGGCCCCGCCACGAGCGCAAAGTGACCTTCCGCAATGGCAAGCGTCACCCCGCGCAGCGCTGGACTTTCCCCGCCGGGATACGTGTACGTAAGATTTTCTAGCTCAATCATCAGCCTCTCTCCAAAATGGGAAATGGGTAAAGGGAAATGGGAAATGGGTAATGGGGTTCCCTGCCTTCCCCATATCACCCGCTCCCCATCACTCGTTACCCATTACCTGTGGCCTTCCCCGAAACCATCACACCCGGCGCGAGCAGCCCCAACAATCCCAGCCCCGTCACGAGATCGAATGTCGGCAGCGCAAGTCGGGGATAGGGGCTGTAATAGAACATAGCGCCCCGGCCCAGCAGCATTGCCAGCGCGAGCAGACAGCCGAGCACAATCGCCGTATCCTGCGCCCGCAAGCAATGAGGGCGGTAGACGGTGCGCCGCACGCCGCGCCCCGCCAGCCACAGCGCCAATCCCAGCAACACCGCGCCGAGCGCCAGCACGATCAGCGCCACAGAGCGCGCCTCGCGCGCGAAGAGATAGCCCAACCAGCCGCCCAGCAGCGCGAGCAATCCCAACGCCAGCAGCCCTTGCGTCCGCAACGATTGCGCCCTCTCTGTGACCGCCGCGTAGCCGCGCGCAACCATCGCCTCCGCCAGCCCCAACGCGCGTTCGAGTGCGCCCACCAGCAGCGGCGTGAAGATGGGCAGCCAGTCTCGCAAGCCGCGCAGCCGGTGTCCCCGCACCGCCTGCGCCTCGCGGATGCGGTGCAGGTTGTGCATCGTCTGCGGGATGAAGGTCAGCGCAATAGAAAGCACCACGCCGCTTTCATGGAAGGCGCGCGGCGTCAACTTGAGCAGCTCGCGCACCGCCACCGCCCGGTTGAAGGCAGCAAAACCGCAGAAGATCACCGTCAAATTCAGGCCATTGATCGCACCAAAAACCAACCCTTCCAGCGTGACCGCGCCGCCCAACAGCGGCAACCACGCTGGCAGGCGGAACAACACCGTCGCGCCGAAGTGCGACGTCAGCGCGTTGAAGAGCGCTCCGAGCGGTACTGCTACCGCCAGAAAGCGCAGCGGCGCCAGCGGCGCGGAACGCCCGCCCTCGGTCGCCGCGCCCACCGCATCGTAAACCCACAGCGTCGCCAGCAGCAGCAGCGCGCTGTACAGCGGATTGCGGCTCGTCGAGGCGGCAATGAGCACCGTCGTCGCCCAGAGCAGCAGCGCGCGCGCGTCAGCCATGCGCCACCTCGAAGTGGAAGCGCTGCCGGAAGCGCGTCAACGCCTTGATCATCGGCGCGGCGAGCACCAGGAGCAGGGCCACGTTCCCCACAGCGCGAATCACATCCCACGCCAGCGAGGTCGTCACGTAGAAAGCAGCATAGCGGGCCAACACCTCCGGCAGGCCGAGGCCGTAGCGCCAGGACTGCTCTGCCGGCCCCGCGATGAAGGGCCAGAAGTAGAGGTTAATGATCACGCCGTACAACAGCCCCCACACAAAGCCGAAGCCGTACAGCAGCGGCAGTTCCCAGCGCCGGCCCCAATGCGGCAGCCATCCGGCAGTCAGCCCGGCCCATCCCGCCGTGAACATCTGAAAGGGCAACCACGGGCCAACGCCGCCAGTAATCAGCGCCGAGGTCAACAGCGTGAAGGCGCCCATCAAAAAGCCGAAACGCGCGCCGAAGACATAGCCGGCGACGATAATGGGCGCGAAGATCGGGGAGAAACCGCCGGGAAGCGGAATCGCCACCTCGATGAAGCGCAGCACGCTGGTCACGGCGACCAGCACCCCCAGCATGGCGATGGTCTTCGCGCTGAGAGATTGCCCCTGCAATTCCACCACCAGCGCCAGCAGCGTCAGCCCCACCAGCGCGGCGGTGAGCAGCGGCGCGATTTGCGCCTGCGCTGTCCCCGCCATCGCCGCGCCCGTGGTGGGATCGAAGAACGGATACGTGAACGCCAGCAAGCCCAGCGCGCCGCTAAGCGCGTAAATCAGCCCGGCGAAGAAGCGGCGCATGGCTCAGCTCCGCCGCCGGGCGCGCCATACCAGCCCGGCAAGCAAGCCGCCGGCGATGAGCGCGAAAGCGAGGTAGCCCGAAGCGTCAGGTGTCGGCCCCCTATCCGCCGAAGGCGACGCAGACAGGGAATACGTGGCCGTTGCGGCCGCAGGCGTCGCGGTAGGCGTGCGGGTCGGCGTCGGCGAAGGAGTTGGCGTGAGTGTGGGGGTAGGTATGGACGTTGAAGTTGCTGTGGGAATGGGCGGCAGCGTCGCCGTGGGTGTGAACGTGGAGGTTGCGACGGGGGTTGCCACAGGCAGTGCGGTGCGGCGCGGCGTCGGCGTCACAGTCGGCGTCACAGTTGGCGTAGGAGTGCTGGGGAGCACCCCCAGCGTCATGTCGTAACTGCGCTCGCCGTGCACGCCGATCACCCGCAGGGTATAGTTCTGCGTTGTCGGCGGGCACACCTCGCGGCTACCGTTGAGCGGGACCGCCTCCTCATCGAGATAAGCCGTGTGCGCGTGGGTCACATCCCAACGGACGAACGTGCAGGCGCCGGCCTGAATGGGATTCTGATCGAGGCGGAACCAGGCTTCGGGCAGCGGTGGGGTGGGTGTAGGCGGCACAGGCGTCGAAGTAGGCGGCAACGATGTCGCGGTGGGCGGGGGCGGCGCGCAGATCTCATCGAAGCCAATGACCGACGGCGGACTGCCCCGGCCCCAGCTCCAACCTTCGATATCGCCATGGCGCACAGTGGTCAAGCCCGATCCCAGCTGCGAGTACACCCATTGACCGCCGCTGAAGCGCCAATACGACCAGTAATCCGGCGCCGCGCACACCAGACAGCTCTCCACCGGGCAGCCCGTACCTTCGATAGCGCAGATCGCTGCCCCCATAGGATCGAAAGCGGCAGTAATCGCCAGCCCAGAGCGTGCCAGCATATCATATCCGCTGATCTCCGGCTCATCAAAGCTCACGCAGCGGGTATGCGTCACACCGCCAACCTGCACGACCAGCGCTGCGCGGTTGGGAGATTGCGCACGTGTGGCGCCATGGCCCGCCAGTATGACGAGCAACAAGGCGCAGACAAAGGCTACAACAGCAAGTCTTGTTTTCATCATCACTCTCAAAAGCTGGTGCAACGCGCCGCCTTAAGCGCGTTGCACCGGCAAGACCTTCAGTTAGGGCGCGGGATCAGCACGCTGCACCAGAGGCAGGTAAACTGTTGGACAGGGCATCAGCGCCGCGACGCGCACCGGAAAGGGCCGATAGAGCAACGCCGTAATCGCCTGCTGGGTTGCGCCCTGATTCGCCCCCAGACCAGGTTGCCATTCAAAGCTGCCATCCGCCAGCTGCATTCCCAGCAGAAAGGCAACGGGATTGGTCTCGCTGATGACCCAGGTGCCGCTCAGCGGGTCCTCGCCCGCAGCGAGCAATGCCTGGAGCACATAAGCCGTGGAATTGGTATCGCTATCCGTTCCCCACTGCGATGTGGGCGAGTAAGGGAAGCCGCCATCGGTGTTCTGCGCCGCCTCAAGGTACTGCAATCCGCTGATGATCGCGGTGGACGTGACCGACTCACCCGCAGCAATCAACGCCTGCAACGCCAGCGCGGTGCTGTTGGTATCGGTATCCCAGCCGATACCCCACTCCCAACCGCCATCGGGCTGCTGCTGCGCTAGGAGATAGGCCGTCGCTGAAGGCGGAATAGTCTCGCCAAGCGCGGCGACGCCCAACATCGCCAGCGCGTGCGGCGCAGCATCAGTAGCGAAAGCGCCGGTGGTCGCGCTGTAGTACGCCATCGGCTGCACGGCGGCGAAAGGCCAGCACGTATCATGCGGGGTGAGCGCCAGCGCGAGTTTACCCGCGCCAGCGGGCGTCGCCGCGAGCGTGCGTCCCGTGCTCAACATATTGGCGAGCGTGGCCGGCGCAGGCGTTTGCCGGTTGGCGCCGAGCGCGATCATCACCTCAGCGGTATTGCCGGGCAAGCCATAGCCGCCATCAGCCTGTCGCAGCGGCAGCAGCCATTCGAGGCCGCGCTGCGCCGCCAGAAGCGCGGGCGCAGGCGGCGGTTCCACGGCGCTCCAGCCGGGATTGCTCCAGGAGAAGCCTTCCACGTGCCCGGTCTGGGTGATCATCGCACCGGCAATGCCTACCATGCGCATGGCCCAGGCATCCGCATCCCAGTAATAGGTAGCCCAGTAGCGGTCGCCGTTGGCACAATCGTCGCTGCCATCACCCACCTCTTCGATGCTGCACACAAACAATCCCCAACCAAAATCAGCCGTCGAGAAATTCAGCCCACTCAATTCCAACGCGCGATAGGCTGAGATCGGCGTCGTAAAGGTAATCGGGCGCACGATCGTATCGTGATCCCCAAAGCGCACCACCACGTAGGCCGTATTCACCGTCGCAACCGACGGACTTTCAGCATGTACATTGAACGTCAACAGCAGCCCCGCGCTGAGCAGCAACCCCAGCACGATGCTGAGCAAAAGCCCTTTGAATTTCATGTGTATCTATCTCCTTGAATGACTTGATGAGATTCTACACGGTCGTCGAAACACCAAGGCCCTCTACCGACCGCCAGAAGAGGGCCAACAAAAAAGCCCTTCCCCTTACGTCGGTAGGGGAAGGGCTTGCCAGAAGCAAGGATCCTTCATACGCCACCCCCTTTCCGCGAAGGTTTTGCGCGCGTACTGATGAAGGCGGGTATCCTGGCTTCAACGGCCACACGACCGTTGCTACAGTTGCGGGACAGCGCCGGACTTCGACCGGCTTCCCCTTGACGCCTCAGGCTTCCGTGCCTCAAAGGCGCCTCCATCAATGGCAGTATTATAACCCCGGTAAAGGGGATGTCAAACTTCGAGTTCGGATTGCGGCGGAAGGATTGGCGTGTACTCCGCGAGCGTCTGATCGAGCGCCACACGCTTGTAGCGCCACCGCACCCACGCCAGCGTCGCCAGCGAACCGGCGATCATCGCGAGGATGCCGAGCAGCCCCGCCTCCGGCCCAAACGCGCCGCCTGTCCACAGCTCCGGCCCGCCCTGCTCAATGACCACAAACGAGGTCGCCGCCGCGCCGCCGCTCACGGGAAAGCCGAAGACCGTCCCCTGGAAGAAGTTCCAGGTGATGTGCAATCCAATGGGAATCGCCAGGCTGCCCGTGAGCACGTAGCCCAAGCCCAGGAAGATGCCCGCGAGCGCGATGTTGAGCGTGCTAACTACGCTGGCGTTGGGATTGAGCGCGTGCGCCAGCCCAAAAACGAAGGACGTGAAAATCCAGCTCAGCCATACCGCCCCGTGGCGGGTCATCCCTGGGAATTTCAGCCCCTCTGCCAGGTTGCGCAGAAAGTAGCCGCGAAACAGCAATTCCTCGTAGATACCTACCGCCAGATACAACAACAGGCTGAAGAGCAGCGCCAGCGAGAAGTTACCGCCAAAGGAATCCGCGCGTAGCGTCCCGGTAATGGTGATCCACCCCGCCGCCCATTCCACCAGGAAGATCGCCGCCATCAGCAGCGCGCCCAGCGCCAACCCCACACCCAGATCGAGCCACCAGTTACGGTCAATGCCCATGCCAAAATCGGCGAAGCGCCGCCGATCCAGAAAGCGCCCCGCAAGCCAGACGCTCAGCAGCGTCGCCGGCAGCATCATCAGATTCGTCAGGCGGAGCGCCGCTTCCTCGATCTGCGTTCCCAGCGCGCCGCCGAGCATCCCCGGTACCAGGAAAACCGCACCGAGGCAGCTGGAAAGCACGATCAACAACAGAATTTGCCCCACCAGCCGCCACAGCGTCCGCAGGCGGCGCTGCTCCGCATTCCAAAATGGATTTTTCATCACTCGCGCGCCCGCAGCGAGCGGAAGATGAAGTATCCCCCGCCAAGAATCAGCGCCAGCGGAAGGATGTAACCCGCCAGGCGCGTCGCCGCTGCAACAAAGAGCAGCCCCATCAGCGCCAGGATGCCGCTGGGAATCCACGCCCACCGGCGCGGCTCCTCGCGCGGCGCGAGCAGGGCCACTACCGCGAACGTCAGCGCCAGTCCCAGCATCATCACGCCCACAGCGGCCTCTCCCCGCAGGAAAGGCGTCAGCCCGATCAACGCCGCCACCGAAGCCAGCGCCCCGCCGGGAATCAGCGCCCACCACTCACGGCCCCGGCTCACCAGCAGAATTCCCAGGAATGCCAGGCCGATCATCCCCAGAAACACACCCACGCCCAGCTCCGAAGGCAACTGCGGCAGCAACGCCGGCAGCCCAATCAGGGCCGCCAGCCCTAACAACGCGAAGCCGGGAATCAACGCCCACCACTCACGGGTCGCCGTGATAACGAAGATAACAACAAACGACAAGCCGATCATCCCCAAGAACAGCGCCGCGCCGGCATCGCCGGGGAACCAGGGGAGCAGCGAGGGCAAGCCGATCAACGCCGCCAAACCGAGCAGCGAGAATCCCGGAATCAGCGGCCACCACTGCTGCATATCCGTGAAAAACAAGTACAGGAACACCAGCCCGCTGATGGCAAAGACCGCCATCCATAGCAAGGGCAGATCCGAGGGAATGATGTCGAAGTTTTGCAACAGGAACAAGCCCCCCAACGCCACCAACAAAATTCCGAAAACCACGCGCATATCGAAACGTTTCATTGTCATCCTCCAGAGAAAAAACGAGTCAACGAATCAGCGAAAAAGCGACAAGTCGCAAGCCGCAGGTCTCAAGCCATCAGCAACCCGCAACCCGCAACTCTTAACCGCCCACCAACGTCCGCGCCTCTTCGGGGGTCATCAACGCCCGCTGCTCAATGAGCGCGCCGAGCTTCTTTGCTAGCGCCTTATCGTTGATGGCAATGGCGCCCACGATGACGCTATTGCCGCCGGCTTCCTGGTGCAGAACAATCTTCCGATACACTGAGGCGTCCGGCGTCGCATAACGAAATTCCTCAAATGCAGGGTCCGGGCACTGGATCACCCCCATCGAATTGACCTCGATGCCCACCACCTTGAGCGCCGTCGCCGGGGCGAGATTCTCATAACGCGCCTCCTGGCCCAGAATATTGGAAACTGCAATCCGCGCCTGCGCCTGCGCCGTGGGCACAATCGCCCAGCAGATGCCCTCGAAACGGGCCACATCGCCCGCCGCGTACACATCCGGCGCGCTTGTCTGCATTTGTGCATCCACCAGCACGCCGCGATCCACCGCCAGCCCCGCCTCCTGCGCCAGTTTGATGTTGGGACGCACGCCTGCCGCCACAATCATCATCTGCGCGGGGAGCGTTTCGCCATTAGAGAGCAACACCCCTTCCACCTTGCCGTCGCCGAGCACCGCCTTGGCGCTCACGCCCAGAAATACCCGGTACCCCTGGCTCTCGACAAAACCCTGCAAAATCGCCGCCCCGTCATTATCGAGCTGCATCGGCATCAGCCGGGGCGCAAACTCCACAATCGTCACCTCCAGGCCCATCCCCTTGAGCGCGCGCGCCGCTTCCAGGCCCAACAACCCGCCGCCCACCACCAGCCCCTCGCGGCACTGCCGCGCATAAGCCTTGATCGCCAACGCATCCGCGAGCGTGCGCACCGTAAACACCCCGGCCTTCTCCACACCCGCGATGGGCGGCACGAATGGGCAGCTGCCAGTAGTCAGCAACAGCTTATCGTAAGCCACCGCCGTCCCATCTTCCAGCACAATCTGCTTCTGCTCCGGCTTCAACCGCGCCACAGGCGCATTGAGGTGCAGCCGCACGCCGCGCTCCTCATACCACGCCTGCGGATGCAGGAACACCCGCTCCAGCGGCATCACCCCCGCCAGAAAATTTGTCACCTGCGGACGATAATAGTACGAATGCGCCTCATCCGTATAGAGATCCACCTCCACACCCTCGACCTTCGCGAGGTCTAGCGCCGCCGTCATCCCTGCCACGCCGCTGCCAATAATCACCACCTTCATCGCGTTGGCTCCTTTCGGTAAAAATGAGCAATCCCCTATATTGTACAACCCTCTGGCATTTTACACCACTTCGGGTATAGTAACGCTAATCGCTAACCATGAGTGTGAACCAGACCGCAGACCGACGACCGGGCTTCTACGTTCCATTTCGGTCATCCGTCCCCGGTCTTCGGTCAAAACCATGCCAATGAAAATGCGTCAAAACAGGCATCAACAATCTATTAACTATTTTTTGACAACAGTCGCCGCACTCCTCGCGCTGAGCGTGCTGGGCGCTTGCGCCGCGCAGGCGGGAACGCCGCCGCTGTCGGAAACGCCCAACGCCGCGAGCCTCGAACCCACCCCCACCCTCGTCTACCTCATCCTGCCCACCGTCACCCCCACACCCGGAGCACTGCCGGGCCACGCAGCGCTCACCGGCGTCGAAGTCGCCGGCGTCGAAGTCGCCGCCGAAATCGCTGCCCCGCCAGAAGGCGCCCCCATCGAAGCCGCACCTGCCAGCACACCCTACACCGTCCAACCTGGCGACACACTCCTGGCGCTCGCCATGCGCCACGGCCTGCCCATGGCTGCGATCCAGCTGGCAAACAGAATGGGCGTCTCCACTACCCTCTACGCCGGACAGACGCTCGAGCTGCCCGCCGCCGAAGCCTGGCGCGGCGCTTCGCCCTTCTGGACCGTCTATGAAGTGCAGAGCGGCGACACCGTCATCGGCATCGCCAACAAATACGGGCTGGATTTTGTGGCATTAGTCGCTGTCAACGAGCTGAGCAACGCCGACGTGCTGCACATCGGGCAGCCGTTGATCCTGCCGCTGGAAGTACCCGTCGAGATCGCCGCGCGCGCCGCCGTGGCTGCCGCACCACCAACCGCCGCACCGGCGCCTGCCGTCACAGCGAACACCCCCACCCCCGCAGCAATCGCAGCCGCGCCGCCGCCTGCACCACCCGCAGCACCGCCGCCATTGGGCATCACCGCGCCCGCCGAAATCGCCGGCTGGCCCGGAGAAGTCTTCGCCCTCATCAACGCCGAGCGCGCCGCCGCCGGGCTGGGGCCTTTCCGTTGGAACGACACCCTCGCGCAGGCAGCCTACCTCCACGGGCTGGATTGCCAGCAGCGCGGTTCCTGCAACCACACCGGCTCGGATGGCTCCACGGTCAAAATGCGCGTCATCCGCGCGGGCTATCCCGCCGTCGGCGCAGCCGAATGTATCGTCTACAGCAGAACCCCGCAACAAGCCGTCTTCTGGTGGATGGACGAAGTCCCGCCCAACGACTGGCATCGCCGCACCATCCTGAGCACCTGGGTCACAGAGATCGGCATCGCCGTCGTGCCCAATCACCTGGGCAGCTACTACTTCATCGCCAATTTCGGGCGCCCACAATAAGAAGACCGAGGACGGATGACGGACGACCGGTCGTCGGTCTCCGGTCGTCCGTCAATATAATCCACAAGGAGCTACTTATGCCGCTAAATCCCGCCACGCTCGCCCATCTCGTCGAAGCCAGCGCGCCCGCTTTCACCGGCGTCGTCTGGGTGCGCGAGGGCCACGACGTCATCTTCGCGCAAGGCTACGGCTACGCCAACCGCGCCGAGCGCCTGCTCAACACGCCAGAGACCCGCTTTGGGATGGCTTCGGGCAGCAAAGTCTTCACCGCCACAGCGATTTGCCAACTGGTGGAGCAAGGCCGGCTGCGCTTCGATTCGCGGCTGCTGGAGCTGGTCGAAGCCGATTTCCCCCACTTCGACTCCGGCATCACCGTCCATCACCTGCTCACGCACACCTCCGGCGCGCCGGATTACTTCGATGAAGAGTTCATGGATGATTTCGCGGCGTTGTGGGAGCGAACGCCCGTCTACACGCTCCACGGCCCGCGCGACCTGCTACCCTTGTTTCAACATCAGCCGATGAAATTCGCGCCAGGGGAGCGCTTCTCCTACAACAACGGCGGTTATGTGCTGCTGGGGCTGATCATCGAAGCCGTCACCGGGCAGCGCTACGTGGATACCGTCACGGAGCACATCCTCAAGCGCGCGGGGATGCTGGACACCGGTTACTTCCCCATGCACGCGCTGCCGGAGCGCACCGCCTACGGCTACATCGAGGAAGAAGATGGCGCCTGGCGCACCAACATCTTCGCCGTGCCCGCCTACGGGCAGCCCGATGGCGGTGCCTTCACCACCGCGCCCGATATGGCGCGCTTCTGGGACGCCCTGCGCGAGCACCGCCTCCTCTCGCCGGAGATGACCGCGCGGATGCTCGCGCTCCAGGTCGCCGAAGACGACGCCTCCGGCTACGGCTACGGCGTCTGGCTGCGTCACACCGCCGGCAAAGTGACCTCTTATTGCGTGATGGGCGAAGATCCCGGCGTGAGCCTGCTCTCCCGCGTCTACCCCGCCCAGGATGCACTGCTCACCGTCATCGGCAACACCGATAGCGCCGCCTGGCCCGTAGCGAAGGCGCTGGATGCGTATCTCGGTACAACGTCGGCTTGATCCGCGTCAATCCGTATCATCTGCGCAATCTGCGTTCAGGATCCTATACCCGCAAAACAAATCAGCGAGCCGGCATGCCGGCTCGCTGACTCGCTTTTTCGCTTGCTCGCTTTTGCGCTTACTTGCCCAGATTGGTGAACGCCGCCATCCCCGCGTACACGGCCTCTTCACCCAGCTCTTCCTCGATGCGGAGCAGCTGGTTATACTTGGCTACACGATCCATCCGGCAGGGGGCGCCGGTCTTGATCTGGCCCGTGTTGAGCGCTACCGCCAGATCGGCGATGGTGCTATCGTCGGTCTCGCCAGAGCGGTGCGAAACCACCGCCGTCCAGCCGTGCCGCTGCGCCATCTGAACCGCCGCGATGGTCTCCGTGAGCGAGCCGATCTGATTGAGCTTGATCAGCACCGAGTTCGCCGCCTTCTCCTTGATGGCGCGCGCAATGTACTCGGTGTTCGTCACCAGCAGGTCATCACCCATGATCTGGATCTGGCCGCCCAGGCGGGCCATCATCAGCTTGAAGCCGTCCCAGTCATCCTCCGCCAGGCCATCTTCGATGCTGATGATGGGGTATTTCGCTACCCAGTTGGCGTAGAACTCCACCATCTCCTCGCTGGAAAGGACGCGCCCTTCTTTCTTGAGATCGTACTTGCCTTCCTCGTAGATCTCGGAAGCTGCCGGATCGAGCGCAATCCAGATATCCTTGCCCGGCTCGTACCCGGCCTTCTGGATGGCTTCCAAAATGACTTCAATCGCCTCTTCGTTGCTCTTGAGGCTGGGAGCAAAACCGCCCTCATCGCCGATGCCCACGTTGTACCCGCGCTTCTTGAGTACCGACTTGAGGCTGTGATACGTCTCCGCGCCCCAGCGCAGCGCCTCCGCAAAGGTGGGCGCGCCCACGGGCATCGCCATGAACTCCTGAAGATCGGGGCCGTCCGTCGCATGCTTGCCGCCGTTGAGGATATTCATCATGGGCACGGGCAGCACGTGCGCGTAGGTCCCGCCGATGTAGCGGTAAAGCGGCATCTCCAGGTAGCTGGCGGCAGCCTTGGCGACCGCGAGCGAGACGCCGAGAATCGCGTTGGCGCCCAGCTTCGACTTGGTGGGCGTGCCATCGAGCGCGATCATGAAATTGTCAATGCCTTTCTGATCGGTGGCGTCCCAACCGATAAGTTCCGGCGCGATAACCTCATTCACGTTATCCACAGCCTTCAGCACACCCTTGCCGCCATAGCGGCTCTTGTCGTCGTCGCGCAGCTCCAACGCCTCACGTGAGCCGGTCGAAGCGCCGGAGGGCACTCCTGCACGTCCCCACGACCCGTCCTCCAAAATCA
>CAZDSF010000005.1:2834-88507 GCA_964508025.1 uncultured Anaerolineales bacterium | reverse complement strand
TCTTACCATTCTACACCACTTTGCGCTCTTTCAGTCAGAGCATTGATAAGCCCTATATGACATTTGTCATGCTTGACTCCATACATTTTCATTGTATAGTAGTTATACGGCATTGTATAGACATTAATAGACAATAGGTGCTAGATGACCAATTTCAATAAGGAAAGCGCCACCTCCGTATATCACCAACTGGCAGGAGTGCTGCGCGATCAAATTCTGAACGGAACTTTGGAGCCGGGCGCAAAACTACCCCCAGAGTTGGAACTAACCGAAAAATATCAACTCAGTCGTGGCACAGTTCGGCAGGCGATTTTATTATTGGTGACCGAAGGGTTAGTAGAACGCATCCAAGGAAAAGGGACCTTTGTGCGTCAATTGAAAAAGGGGAACGGTAATGGTGGGGTGATTGGAATTACCCTGCCCTACGCCCACGACGCGCTGGCGATTGATATTTTGCTAGGGGCCGAAAGCGCAGCCAAGTCCAGAGGCTATTCCCTCCTGTTCAGCTATACTGATGAGAACCTTCAGCAAGAGGCCGTTGACATTCAGCGCATGCGCGCCGAAAACGCCAAAGGCCTCATCATCTTCCCCTGCACCAACGTCACTTACGACGAAGCGATCTGGCAACTCCGCAAAGAGGGCTTCCCCTTCGTCCTGGTAGACCGCTACTTTCCCAACCTGCCCAGCGATTACGTGGGGGTGGATAACCTCGGCGGCGCGTATCGGGTCACGCAACACCTCATCCATCTGGGACATCAGTCCATCGCGTTCATCGGCGCTTCTGACACCCAAACGACCTCGGTGAAGGACCGTTTTCAGGGCTATAAACGCGCGCTGGCCGATCACGGGCTGAGTTTCCAGGAAAGCTGGCACTGTTCGTATGTGGGAGCAGCCGCCAATGAAAGCATCGCGCTCAATGAGATCGGGACATATCTCAGCCGGCCAGATACCCCACGCGCCATCGTGGCCGTCAACGACTATACCGCCATCAAAGTCGTCAAAGTCGCCCGCAGCCTGGGCCTACGCATTCCCGAAGACGCCGCCATCGTCGGCTTCGATGACATCGAGCAGGCTTCCCAAATCGAAACGCCGCTTACCACGGTCGCGCAGCCGCGTTATGAGATCGGCGTCAGGGCAGCCCATTTGCTGATTGACCGGCTCAAAGGCGTGAAAACGAGCTTGAGCCAGTTGATTCTCCCGACTTCACTTGTCATCCGCGAATCGTGTGGCGCGCGGATGCGGTTAGAGAGGGAGTAATTTTTTTACTCAAAAATCAATATCCTCCAGGAGGCGCGTATGGATGGAATGTATTAAGTTAAAGTTAATTGTTTTTTACACATCTTTTCAAATATCCACAAGGAGGTAAAGAATGAAGAAGAATCTGCTTGCCGCCTTCGCAGTTTTGGCTGCTCTCACGACCATCCTTTCTGCTTGCGGACCAGCAACGGTTACACCCCCTGAGCCGCAGACTATTATACAAACGGTAGTCGTGACCCAAGAGCCCATCGTTGAAACCGTGTTTGTCACAGCTGAACCCGTCAAAGAAGTGATTGTCCGCACCACCAATGCAGCCCTGGTTAATGACAAGGTACAGCTTACCAGACAAACTTACCTGATAGAGACATTCCGTACCTTGCGTCCCGATATCCTCATAATGCCCAGCCCTTACCAATATGATGCTCAAACCTTTGCCGCGCGCATGGCGGCGGGCGCCATGGAAGACACCTTCCTGGTAGCCTGGACCGAGCCCAAGATGTTGATCGAAAAGGGCTACGTCGCCGATATTACGCCTTATGTGAAGGATTGGGCGCCGCTCAAAGACATCAAACCCGAATACCTCAGCCTGGTTCAAGACAGCGCCGGGAAAATCTACGGCGTACCCGTGTACGCCAATGTACTGGGCTTGATGTATCGCCGCGATTTGTTCGTGGAAGCCGGTTTGGACCCGGATAAGCCGCCCCAGACCTGGGAGGAGTTGAAAGCCGCCTGCGCCGTCATCAAAGAAAAACTGCCCGATACGGCCTGCTTTGGCGTGCGCAACGAGGGCGGGCTTGCCGGGTGGATGGCTTTTGCGATGCAGGCTTCCTTTGGGCAGGACCCCAACCTGATCACAGCGGACGGCAAAAACGTCGCCGCTTTCAACAACCCCAGCATGGTCAAGGCGCTCACGCTCTGGAAAGAGCTGTACGACGCTGGCTATATGCCCACCAGCCTGGCCTGGGGACATGTCCCACAAGTGCAGGACTTCTCCGTCGGCAGGGTGGTGATGACGATTGCGGACGGCGGCACCCTGTCGTGGATGAATGACAACATGGGGGCCTTCCCCGGCGTCGAGAAATTCAGCCTGAACGATGTGGGCTTCGGACGGCTGCCTAACGGCGGCGGCAACGGCTCGCTGGGCGGCGGCAATATGTGGCTGTATAACGCCAACTCCGCGCCCGAGGTGATCAACGCTGCAGTGGCCTGGAACTTGTGGCGCGATTTCGACCTGGAGGCTTATGAACAGGACCTCCAAATCCGCTCCGAGGCCGGGGCAGTGATTGGTTACCCCGAAGTACAGATTTTTGGCGGCGAATACGGCGCCCAACGCGCCGCCATCCTGGCAAAGTACGCTAACGCCCCTACGGCCAATTACGCCAACTACAACCAGAGCGCCGTGGTGGTGATGAGCGAACCGGCGATCAAAGCCAACGAGATGAAAGACGCGCTGGGCCTGGCCGTACAAACCATCCTGACCACCCCTGGCGCGGATGTCAAGGCGATTCTGGACGCCGCCGTGACCACCTTCCAGGCCACCGTGCTGGATGTAGAATAATTCCCAATCGTTTCCTTGGGGGCAGGGAATGGGTCGCCAGTCTCTGCCCCAAATTTTCTGCTCAATGGAAATAAATGCAATGCCAAGAGCAAATCCGCCCAAGAAATTCAGAAAAAAAATATACTGGCAATGGCTTTACGCCATCCAGCGTAACCTGATTGCCTACCTTTTCCTTTTGCCAGCCCTGATCGTTTTTGCCTTTTTTTCCTGGTATCCAATTGCGCGCGGGTTGATTCTCAGTTTTCAAAAAGTCAATCTGCTCGCCCCGCCTGTTTGGGTGGGCCTGCAAAACTTCCGCGTGCTGTTCATTGACCCCAGCCTGGCCGTCGCCTGGGAAAACGCTTTATATTACACTCTGCTTGGATTACTCATCGGCTATCTCGTTCCAATTATTCTGGCAGTTTTAGTTAATGACATGCAGCATGGGAAAAGCTACTTCCGGCTGGCGTTTTACCTGCCAGTAATTTTGCCGCCGATGGCTAGCCTCATCCTGTGGAAGGTCGGATTGTATAACTCAGACTGGGGCCTGCTCAACATGACGCTCAAGTCGCTCGGCCTGGGGCGCATCCTGTGGCTGGATTCGAGGCAATGGGCCATGCCCTCGCTGGTCATTTTCTCCACCTGGGCCAACGCGGGCGGCACCCTGCTGATCTACCTGGCCGCGTTGCAGAGCGTTCCCGCCCATCTCTATGATGCAGCCGAAATTGACGGCGCGAACATCTGGCAGCGCTTCTTGCACGTCACCCTGCCCGAAATTCGCAGCGTCATGCTGATCATGCTGGTGCTGCAAATCATCGGCACGATGCAGGTCTTCACCGAGCCGTTCGTGATGACTGGCGGCGGGCCGGCCAACGCCACCCTCACCATCATCATGCTCATTTATCGGCAGGCCTTTAGTTATGGAAACTTTGGCGTGGCCAGCGCGCTGGGTTTCATGCTCTTCATCGTGTTGGTCATCTTCTCCGGCTTCTACTTATGGCTAACGCGCAAATTTGCAAAATAGACCAGGATTGATCCGCCATGAAAAAACCGCTTTTCCCCATAACCGCCCGCAAGCGCGCTCAGGACTTCGATGCTTCGACGCGTGGCCTGATTTCGCCGATGGAAATGCGCACAAAAGGCGCCCGCCTGGTATACTGGCTCGTCTTTGCCATGCTGCTGGCGTCTACTTTCACCTGTGTTTTCCCCGTCTACTGGATGTACACGGGCGCCCTGAAGACCCCCACGGGCCTGCTGCAATTCCCGCCCGAATGGTTTCCCTCCAACCCGTTATGGAGCAATTACCTGCGTTCCTGGAACGACCTCAACTTCCCGCTCTACTTCCGCAACACGCTGGCCCTGGCTTTCGGCGCGTGGGTGCTGCAAATGCTCATCTCTATCACCGCCGCGTATTCCCTGTCCAAACTCCAGCCCGTCTTGGGCAATGTCGTCCTGTTCCTGTTCCTCGCCACGCTCATGGTTCCGGCCATGGCGTACTTCATCCCGCAGTACCTCACCATCGTCAAGGTGCCGCTCATCAACCTAGCGAGAGTTCCCGCATGGATGTACCGTTGGCTGCCCGGTGGGCTGGCATTCCATGTCCTGCCGGATGGCAGCGTGACCCTGCTCGACTCATGGTGGGGAGTCTGGCTGCCACAGGCGGCTTCGGCCTTCAACATCTTCGTGATGAAGAGTTTTTTCGATGAAATCCCACAAGACCTGATTGACGCCGCCCGCATTGACGGCGCGAACCCTTTGCAGGTGCTAACCAGCATCATCCTTCCGCTCTCCGGTCCCGTGCTGGCCGTCATCACCATCTTCACCGTCATCGGCACGTGGAAAGATTTCTTCTGGCCCTACCTGGTGCTGATGGGCCGCGAGGATCTGACGCCCATCATGGTAGCGCTGTTCCGGCTGACGAATGTGCAAACCTATCCGCAGCCGCTCAACATCGTCATGGCTGGCCTGGCCATTGCCAGCACCCCGCCCATCATCCTTTTTCTCATCTTCCAAAAACAGATCATTCGTGGTATTATTCTAACCGGCCTTAAAGGATGAAAGGGGATCGGCGGGCTGAGAGTTTTCTCGATCATTTCCCATCCAGGAGTTCACAATGCACAGCGATCGCCCAGACGCAGAGAAATCAACCGTTTTCGTCATCCCGCACACCCACTGGGACCGTGAATGGTACGCTCCGTTCCAGCTGTTTCGCATCCGCCTCGTGCGCCTGATGGATGACCTGCTCGACTTGCTGGAACGCGACGCGACCTACACCCACTTCAACCTGGATGGGCAGACGGTCGTTCTGCACGATTATCTCGAAATCCGCCCCGAAAAACGCCCGCTTCTGCAAAAACTGGTGCAAGCGGGGCGGATTGGCGTCGGCCCCTGGTACGTCCTGCCCGATGAATTCCTGGTCAGCGGCGAGGCCCTCACGCGCAACCTGCTGTTGGGGCATCGCATCGCCGCCGAATTCGGGCGCGTTCAAAAAGTGGGCTACATCCCCGATACCTTCGGACACATCTCTCAACTGCCCCAGATTCTGCGCGGGTTCGATATTCCCTACGCGATGCACTTTCGCGGCCTGGAGGAAGGCAACCTGAAATCGGAGCTGTGGTGGCAATCGCCCGATGGCAGCCGCGTGCTGCTGCGCCACCTGCCCACCGACCTGGGCTACGTCAACGCCTCTGCGCTGGCCGTCGAAATTTCCGCCGCCGCCGCCGACCTGCACGCCATCGCCCGCTACGAGCGGCGACGCGCCTCCACCTCCGTGCTGCTCGCCATGAACGGGGTAGACCACGCCGCCGCCCGCGAAGATTTGCCTGAAATCCTGCGCCAGGCCAACGCCCTCCACCCCGAAAGCTGCCAGTTCAGGCAGGCCTCGCTGGGGGAGTATTTCGCCGCCCTCTCCGCCGCCATTGACGCCGAACATCTGCAAACCGTGTACGGTGAATTGCGCGACACCAACCGCACGCCAGGGCGCGGTATGCGCGTCTTGCCGCACATTCTCTCCTCGCGCATCTACAACAAACAGCAAAACGAACGCGCCCAATCCCTGCTGGAGCGCTGGGCCGAACCCTGGTCAGCCATCCTGTGGACGCAGGGACGCCCCTACCCCGCCGCTTTTTTGTGGAAAGCGTGGGAGTGGTTGCTGCAAAATCACGCGCACGACTCGATCGGTGGGTGCAGCGTGGATGCCGTTCACGCGCAAATGGAGACCCGCTTTGCCTGGACCGCTGAAATCGGCCACGAAATCACCGCCGAAAATTTCCAGCGCCTGGCCGAAGAAGTGGACCTGAGCGATTTGCAGCCCGATGAGGCCGCGCTCATCCTGTTCAACGCCCTGCCCTGGGACTTCGAGGGCGTGGTGAACGCCGAGATTGACCTGTGGGATTTCTTCCTCAACCACATCGCCATGCTGCGCTGGGAAACCGCCCTGCCCGAATCAGCCATCCATGCTGACATGGAGGCGCCGGAAATCTTCCGCTGGCGCACCCATTATCAGTGGGCTGGCAATCCGCCCATCATGCCCTCGCCCGATTTTCGCGGGCTGCGCCTGCGCCCCCTGGGCGCCGCCGACCCGCTCCCCATCCAGATCGAATCCATCGAGCGGGCTTCCATCCTGCGTCCCGGCGTCAGCGGCCCGCCCAGTTTCCGCGATGTCAAACGGGTGCGCGCCTCGTTCCGGGCTTCCGTGCCGGCCCTGGGCTACCAGGTGTACGCCATCCGCCCCGAAGCCAACCCCAATCACCCGATCACACTCAGCCTGCCCCACAATGTCCTGGAAAATGCGCACCTGCGCGTGCAGATTCAGCCCAACGGCGCGCTGACCGTGACCGACAAGGCCAGCGACCAGACCTACCGCGACCTGGCCTACTTCGAAGATGGCGGGGACTGCGGCGACGGCTACAACTACTCGTACCCGCTCGAGGATCGGCTGGAGACGACCCTGGGGCTTGCTCCCCGCATTGCGCGCCTGACGGAAGGGCCAGCGGTGCAGCGTTACCGCATCGAATATGACTGGCAGCTGCCCGAAGGGTTGGACGATCTGCGCCGCAAACGCCGCGACGCCCGCGTGCATTGCCCGCTCTCCGTGACCGTCTCACTGGCAGAAGGCAGCCCGCGCCTCGACCTGCAAATTGATTTCGACAACCGCGCCCGCGATCACCGCCTGCGCGTGGTGTTTCCCAGCGACATTCAAGCGCAAACCGCGTGCGCCGACGCGCAGTTCGATGTGGTCGAACGCCCGATTCAGATCCTTCCCGTGCCCGAAGGCGGCTGGGTGGAAGACGCGCCGCGCACCTTTCCGCAGCAAGACTGGGTGGATATTTCAGATGGCGCGCGCGGACTGTGCCTCATCAACCAGGGCTTGCCCGAATACGAAGTGCTGGATACGCCCCGCCGCGAGATCGCCATCACCCTGCTGCGCGCCGTGGCCTATTTGGGCGCGGGCGCCGAAATGCGCTCCGCCGTCATCGGCGCCGGGCCGAATATCCCCACGCCTGGCGGGCAAGTGCAGCGCCAGCTGACCTATCATCTTTCCATTTTTCCTCACAGCGGCCGCTGGGACGAAGCCGAAGTCTGGCGGCAAGCGCGCGAACACAACCTGCCGCCGCGCTGCACGACCTTTGGCATGATCAAAGGCTGCCCCACAGCGCCCGGATCCCGCGCGGCGCGGGACTCCTTCCTTTCCGTAACCGGCAGGAACGTCATCCTGAGCGCGCTCAAGAAGGCGGAAGAGAGGGAGGCGCTCATCCTGCGCCTGTACAACCCCTCCTCGCGCCCCACCCTTGCCGAAATTCGGCCGCCTTTCGCGCCCACGCGCGTGCAGCGGGTCAACCTTTCTGAACAACCGCTGCCGGATAGCCCCATCCAGGCAGCGGCGGATGGCGCGCTCCGTTTGGAGATTCCCGCCGGAAAAATCATCACGCTGAGCCTAGAAAGATGAAGGAGATGAAGGCACATCCTGATGTGGTGGTCGCCGGGCATATCTGCCTCGATTTTCACCCCGACCTGGGAGGCGTGGAGCGCGAACCTTTCGATCAGACCTTTCGGCCAGGCCGTCTGATCTACACCGGCCAGGCGCATTTCTCCACCGGCGGCGCCGTCTCCAACACCGGGCTGGCGCTGCATCGGCTGGGAATCGCCGCGCAACTCGCGGGCAAAGTGGGCGCGGACCTTTTTGGGCAGGCGATCCTGCAAATTCTCCGGCAACACGGCAGCCATCTGGCTGATGGAATGCAGATAGACGCCGCGGCCAACACCTCCTACACGGTCTTGATCAACTATCCCGGCGTGGACCGCATTTTCCTGCACTGCCCCGGCGCCAACGACGCTTTTGGCGCGCAAGATACGCCCTACGCCCAACTGGAAGGGGCGCGGCTGTTTCATTTTGGCTACCCGCCCCTCATGCGTCGCATGTATCAGGATGACGGCGAGGAACTGGCCGCCATGCTGCGCTGCGCCAAACAGACCGGCGTGACGACGTCCCTCGACATGGCCTACCCCGACCCGGCGTCCGAAGCCGGGCAGGCGGATTGGCGGCGCATTCTGGCGCGCGCGCTGCCCTGGGTGGATATTTTCCTGCCGAGTCTGGAGGAACTCCTCTACATGCTGCGGCGCGAGACCTACTTCCAATTGCGCGAAGGCGGCATTCTGGCCCAGGCCACGCCCGAGCTGCTCTCCAGCCTGTCCGACGAACTGCTGGCTTTGGGCGCAAAAATCGCAGCGATCAAACTTGGGGAGCGCGGGCTGTATCTGCGCACGGCCCGCTCGCTGGCGGACATGGGTCGCGCGGCCCCCGCCGATCTGACGCTCTGGCAGGGGCGCGAACTCTGGTCGCCGTGCTTCCAGGTCGAAGTGGTGGGCGCCACCGGCTCCGGAGACGCGACGATCGCCGGTTTCCTGGCGGCTTTTCTGCGCGGATTGCCGCCCCACGAAGCGCTCATCACCGCCGTCGCCGTTGGCGCCTGCAACGTGGAAGCCGCCGACGCCTTGAGCGGCATTCTCTCCTGGGAAGAAACCCGCGCCCGCATCGCGCGCGGCTGGCCGCGCCATCCCTTGCGCCTCGACGCTCCCGGCTGGAAGTTCGTCCCGGAATGGGGCGTGTGGGAACGCCCGCGCTGAACCGCTCGATGGCAAAGCGCAGAGCGCAGTGAGCAGAGCGCAGAACACAAATGACTGGACGCCCAGACGACTAAACGACCAGACGACTGAAGACCGAACGACTATTTCGGAGGTGGCAAGCATGATGACCCGACAACAAGTCCAACAGGCGCGGGAGCGCGCCGCCCACATGCTGGCTCAAGCCGGAATTGTACTGACCCCCGCCGAGCGCGAAAATATCGAAGTCGCCGATTTTGGCCTGGGCGAACTCGAAAAAACCGGGCTGGAACTGGTCACCTACATCAACACCGACCGCTACTGCGCCAAGGAACTGGTGCTCTTCCCGCGCCAGACCTGCCCCGAACACCGGCACCCCGATGTGGCGGGCGAGACGGGCAAAATGGAAACCTTCCGCTGCCGCTGGGGCAGGGTCTGGCTGTATGTGGAAGGCGAACCCACCCCAGAGCGTCAGGGGCAACCCCCCGCTGGCAGCGAGGCCTACTACACCGTCTTCCATGAAATTCCCCTCACCCCCGGCGAGCAGTACACCATCCCCTCCAATACCCTGCACTGGTTCCAGGCGGGGGACGAAGGCGCGATCGTCTCGGAATTTTCCAGCACCAGCCGCGACGAAAGCGACGAGTTCACCGATCCGCGCATCCGCCGCCTGCCAGAAGGGGTCGCAGAATGAGGCTTTACGGGCGCAACTGGACGCGCCGGGAGCTGGAAGCCCGCTTTGGGCGCATCGAACAGATCGGAGGCGTCCGCCGCTCCACCTTCAGCGAAGGGCCGGAAGCGGGCGTCGAGCAGATCCAGGTGCGCACCGGCGCCGGACTGACGTACACCGTTCTGCCCTCGCGCGGATTGGATATTGGCCTGGCAGAATTCAAGGGCCTTCCGCTCTGCTGGCTTGCTCCGAACGGCGAGGTTCACCCGGCCTTTTACGATGACCGCGACCTGGGCTGGCTGCGCACGGCGGTCGGCGGCCTGCTGATGACCTGCGGGCTGAGCCAGGTTGGCGCGCCCAACGTGGATGAAGGCGAAGCGCTGGGGCTGCACGGGCGCGCCCATCACACGCCAGCGCGTCAGGTCTGCGCCGAAGGCCAATGGGAAGGCGACGAGTACCGCCTGATCGTGCGCGGGCAGCTGGAAGAAAGCCGCATCTTTGGCGCGCGGCTGACCCTGCGCCGGGTGATCGTCAGCTGGCTGGGCCAGAACCGGCTCGAAATCCACGACACGGTCGAGAACACGGGCTTCGCAGCGGCGCCGCACATGCTGCTGTATCACTTCAATTTCGGCTTTCCCCTGCTCGAAGAAAACACCCGCGTCGCCTTCCCCTCCCGCCGGGTGACGCCGCGCGAACCGGGGCTGCCGCTGGATGACATCGGCGCCTGGCAAGCCCCGCAGGCGGATTTCCGCGAACGGGTGTACTACCACGAGGAGCTGGCGCTCGAGGCGGGCCGGGCTTCGGTCTCCATCGAAAATCCGCGCCTGGGCCTGTGCGCCCGCCTGACGTGGGACGCCCACAACTTGCCCGAACTGGCGCAATGGCGCATGCCCGGCGCGGGGACGCACGTCCTGGGAATAGAACCCGCCAATTGCCGGGTGGCAGGCCGCGCCGCCGAACGCGAGCGCGGAACGCTGGTCCTGCTCCAGCCGGGGCAGGCGCTCGACTATCATCTCGAATTTTCCATCAGCGAGGTATCCGAATGAACGAACCCTTCAATGGCTTGGGAATGGGCCTGGGCAACCTCGCCCGCCTTTCGAACGCCATCACGCGCTCCATCAGCGCTGAAAACCCCACCGGCGAAAAGGGGCGGGGCGGCATGGCGACCAAAGGTACCGGCGAAGTCGTCGCCCGCGAGCTGGGCCAGGGCTGGAAAATCTCGCCGAGCATCCACATCGGGGCGCGCGAAACTGTCACCCTGGCGAAGATTGACGGCCCCGGCGCCATCCAGCACATCTGGATCACCACACATCCCTCCCTGTGGCGGCGGCTGGTGCTGCGTTTTTATTGGGATGACGAATCTACACCCTCGGTGGAAACGCCCCTGGGGGATTTTTTCTGCAACGGCTGGGGGGTTCGCTGCAACGTGGCCTCCCTGCCGGTCGCAGTCAATCCGGCGGGAGGCTTCAACGCCTACTGGCCGATGCCGTTTCGGCGGAGCGCGCACATCACGGTCGAAAACCTGGCGCCCGACCCGGCCCCCGATTTTTACTACCAGATTGATTACACGCTGACGAAAGTCCCGCCCGATCAGGGATATTTCCATGCGCAATGGCGGCGCAGCAACCCCGTCAGGCCGCTAGAGGTGCATACCCTGCTCGATGGGGTGCGCGGACAGGGGCACTACGTGGGCACGTACCTGGCCTGGGGCGTCAATAACAACGGTTGGTGGGGCGAAGGCGAAATCAAATTCTATCTGGATGGCGACGCCGAATGGCCCACCATCTGCGGCACCGGCACGGAGGATTACTTCGGCGGCGCGTGGAACTTCGAGCACCCGCAGGGGCAGTACGGGCTGTACGCCACCCCCTTCCTCGGCCTGCCGCAGGTCATCCGACCAGATGGGCTGTACCAATCGCAGCAGCGCTTTGGCATGTACCGCTGGCACATCCTGGATCCGATTCGCTTCCAACAAGATTTGCGCGTCACCATCCAGGACCTGGGCTGGCGCTCCCCGCTGGAGGGCAAGGGCCGCTTCTTCCCCCGCCAGGATGACATCGCCTCGACCGCCTTCTGGTACCAGGCCGAGCCGCACGCCCCCTTCCCCGCGCTGCCCGGCCTCAACGACCTGGAGGTGATCTAACCCCATGCGCGGCCTGCTGCTCGAACGTCCCGCCCCCGACTTTGCGGAACTGGTGCGCGTGCTCAAGGGCAAACAGCCCCCACGCCGCGTGCAGCTCGTGGAACTGGGCATTGACCCGGAAGTGCTGCAAACCATCCAGGAAACCTGCCTGGATGAACCCTGGGCTTTGCCGCCGGGCGTGTACGGGCCGGCGCGGCCTGATGCGCGCTATTACCGCCAACTGGTCAATCTGTACTACCGGCTGGGCTATGACTTCGTCCCCATCTGGCCGATATGGGTGAACAACCCGGCTGGCAAAATCCGCCGCGCCGAAGACACCGCCGGCCAATCGCGCGGAAAACGCGACTGGGTGGACGAATCGGGCGCGCTGATAAAATCTCGCGCCGATTACGAGGCCTTCCCCTGGGACAAAATCTACCCCGCCTCCGAAACCTTCGAGATGGTCGCGCGCCTGCTGCCCGATGGCATGAAAATGACCGTCTCGGCCACCCTGTTCGAGAACATCTTCGAATACCTGTTGGGCTACAACGGCCTGTTCCAGCTGATTTACGATGACCCGCAACTGGTAGAGGATGTCTTCGACCGCTGGGGGCGGATCGTGTTTGCGTATTACGAATCCGTGATTGGGCTGGAAGGCGTCGGCGGCATCTTCCACGCCGACGACATGGGATTCAGAAGCAGCACGCTGATCTCGCCCGCCGATTTGCGCCGCCTGCTCTTCCCCTGGCTGACCCGATACGCCGCGCTGGCCCATGCGCACGGCAAAGTGTTCTTTCTCCACAGTTGCGGCAACCTGTACAAGAAATCCCCCTCGGTGATGGACAATCTGATTGACGCGGTCAAGATAGACGGCTTTCATTCCTTTCAGGATGTCATCCTGCCCATCACCGAAGCCAAAGCTCGCTACGGCGGGCGGATCGCGCTGCTGGGCGGCGCGGATATGGACAAGCTCGCCACCCTGCCCGAAGCCGAACTGCGCGCCTATTTGCGCGGCATCCTGGATACCTGCATGGAAAACGGGCGCTTTGCTTTTGGCTCCGGCAACACCATCGCCAATTTCGTGCCGCTCGAGAATTTCGCCATCCTGCTCGACGAGGCCCGCCGCTGGACAAGCGCATAATACCCATGATGACGAATACTCCCCCCTTCCCCTTTCAAAATTCCGATTTACCGCTTGAAACGCGCCTGGATGACCTTGTGGCGCGTTTATCTTTGGATGAAAAGATTTCCCAATTCAGCCTGCCTCCCGAATCCCTGGCCCTTATCGGCGCGGATGGCAAAGCCCGTCTCGAAGCGGGCCAGTTCCGCCTGCGAATCAGCGGCAGCTCCCCAGGCCCGCACCAGGCCGATGGCGCGTTTGTTAAAATGACTTTCGAACTCATTGCTTGACGCGCAACTCTCTCTTTCGCTAAAGCCTTGGCTTTGGCGAACAAGACGGCCTGTCCTATCTGGTAAGTGTAGGCAAACCTTTAGCGGGAATGCTCCAAAGTATTCCCGTCACCCCACGGGGATAGAAGCGGCTGCCCAGGGCTTTGCCGGCTGCCATTTGATCGCTCCACCCCCAGAAGGCATTGTGTGGATGGGTGAGCCAGCTCGCGTGAACCGCGTCGGCGCGGGGATCGGCGGGGAGACCGAGCCAGGTTTCGGCCAGGTACTGGCAGAGATAGATCTTGCTCAGCCAGGAATTGTCGCTGGTGCTGGAAAGTTTCCAGCCTCCGTCGGAAAAGAGGCAAACGCCGGGCTGGAGAATCGCTTCCAGATGGCGCTTCAGGGTGGGAACAAGATTCGCGGGATCAGCGGCGTCTTGCAACACGGGCAAATTCAGCAGGGCGGGAAAAATCAGTCCCTCGATGGTGGGAATGCTTTTCGCGGCGAAGCTTCCCTCCAGAATAGCAGGCAGGCTGCCATCGGGCAACACAGCAGCGCGCAGCGTGTGGGCGGCGGCCGCCGCCTGCGCGTGGGAGATTTTCGCGCGGGCGGCGTCATCCAGGACGATGAAAACCTGTTCCAGCAGCAGGTACGCCGCCCAGGTTTTGACCGCCAGATAGGAGCTGCGCCGCGCCTGCCCCAACGAGGCGTCCAGGCTGTCGTAGGTGGTGATTTCGCTGCCGCTGCCCACAAGGTCGGTGTCGAAATCCATCACGCCATCGCGCCGCACGGGATCGGGGTGATCGCGTTGCAGCAGGCTTTCGAGACCGCGGGTGAAAATTTCGCGGCGGGACGAAAGCCACGCATGAGCGCGGCAGGTCAAGGCGTAAAACGCGGCAGCGCAAATCCAGTTGACGAGCTGCTCGTGCGTCATGTAAGAGAAGACGCCCGTCCGGTCGGGCAGTTCGTAGGCGGACTTTCCCGCTGGCGCGAAGATGTTGGTCGCGCCCATGTCGTGCGTGAAGCTCAAGCCGAAACCGTCGTTGTACGCATAACGCTCGATGAACAGGTCGAGGACGTTCTGAACAGTCCAGGGATTCATCCGCAATTCGTGGAAGAGATGGTCTACGGTCAAATCGAGCGTGTTGATCATGCGGTATTCGCCTTCCTGCACCACCCAAAGCGGCTTTCCATCGCTTTCGAGCAGCTGCGTGCTGGCGTAATAGTTGCGCAGGGCGTGAGCAAGCATGAACTTGCGCTCGGGCGGCAGCGAGTCAAGAAAATCATCGCTGGTTTCCCAGAGCGGAATCAACGTGGAGGCGTTTTCTGCAGCGTAGCGGGCGACGGCTTCGAGGGAATCCCACAGACGGGTGTAAAAGTAGGCGGCTTCGACGCCCGCGGTGACGCAGCCCGCCCGATAGAAGCAGCCGGCAAACGTGAAGGTCTGCTGCGCCCCAGCCGGAACGCTGACCAGCAAGGCGGCAGTTTGGCCCAGGCCAAACTGCTGGCGGGCGGCGGAAGAGGCGGCGAGGATGTGCGGCATGGCAAAGCCGATGGCGGCCTGTGCGCCGGGCTGGCAGGCGATGAGCGCGATTTCATGACCTTGCGCCGCGCCTTGCAAATCAGCATCGAGCGCAAAGCGACGCATTCCATGACCGGCTTTGTCCCCTTGCCAGCCGATGAAGGCCGTGCGAGCTTTGCGACAGCGACGGTTATCCACAGTGAGTTGCAGATAAACGACAGGAAGCAAGACAGGTTTAAGTTCCTCCGGCGCAGCGACAGCAGGATCGGGAATCGGCAAGATAGGCGAGATGATTTTTAGGGTCAAATCGCCCGCCGACCAAACATCGGCGGCGGCGGAAAACACGCGACGGATGGCCGCGCGCCTGAATTTCTTGAGGATGAGCGGGCCAGCCGGACGCGGCTCAGCGCTGGCCTCGAAGGACCACAGGTCGTCGGCGCCGCGCTGGAAAAAGGGAAACGCCTGGGAGCGAGCGTTGTGCGCGTTTTCCAGGCCGATATAGAGGTTTTGCCTGGCAGGCTGGCCCAGCTCGATGCCGAACCCGCCCGCCGCGCCAGGATAGCCCAGCGTGAAAGAAGCGCCAGCGCCAATAGGACTGTGTGCGGCATTGAAGAAAATGTTGGACATGGAATTCATCCACAGATTTCGCAAATGACGCAGAGCAAGATTCAAGAATATGTGAAATCCGCATCATCTACGGATATTCTTTCCTATCCGATCTCCGCCCTGCGGAAACTGAAGAAGAACTTGGAGCGTTCGCCTGGGGTGACCGACCAGGAATACTCGATCGGCGAACCGTCTTCGGCGTAGGAGACGACTTCGCTATAGATGGCTGGCGTGCCAGGCTGAGAACGCAGAAAGACGGCGTCTTTTTCATCCAGAATGATCGGCTCCAGGGTTTGATCCATGACCGTGACTTTGGTGTTGAAGCGGCTCTCGAGCGTTTCATACAGCGAGCCATTGACCCACGTTTCGATATTTTCCAGCCCTGGAAAGCGTTCAGCCTGCAAATAGGCGGTTTCGAGCAGGATGGGTTCGCCGTCGGCCAGACGCAACCGGGTGATTTCGATGACGGGCGTTTCAGCTTTGAGATTCAAGCGCGCGGCGATCTCCGGGCTGGCGGGCACGATGATAACGCCGAGCACTTGACTGCTGGGAACGCGCCCAATCGCCAGCATTTGCTGGGTGAAGCTGAGTTTGCTGGGCGCAATTTGGGCGCTCTTGGGATTGGCAACAAAAGTCCCCACCCCGTGACGGCGGCGCACCCAACCCTCGCGGCTCAGGTCATCCAAAGCGCGGCGCACGGTCAGACGGCTCGCGCCATAATATTCGCTCAGCTCCCATTCCGAAGGCAGAGCGTCGCCCGGCTGGAGTTTACCCTGCGTGATCAGCTCGCGGAAGTTCTGAGCAATCAGGCTATACAGCGGGGCGTTGGAATGCGGGTCTATGCTGAACCATTCCTTTTTCATCTGCTCCCTCCATGACAGATCGTTGACAACTTTAACACTATAATACCACGGTTACTTTGGCGCCAAACTGGAAAACGCCCGCCGCATGACGCCGCTTTTCCGCCAAAGCCAGCGAAAGCATTTGCGCAGGCAGTATTTCCACAAGGGGCAAAGCCGCAGCCGGAACGGGCGGCAGATCAAAAGCGGATTCCTGGACGAGTCTGGTTGCCGCCAGGTGCGCCGCTCCGCCAAACTGACGGACATCTTGCACCAGCCTGAGGTTCATCTCGTAAGCTACAGGACAGCCCGCAAAGACCAGGGCAAACACGTCTGGGGCGGTCATATCAATCGGGCCGTGTCGAAAAGCGGCGGCGCTCATGGATTGGGCCGGAAAGTGCGCCGCTTCTTTGATAATCAAGCCGCCCGCGCCAGCTGCCGCCAGCGAGTCGCCGCGTCCCAACAAGAAGAGATGTTCGATGCCTTGCATTTCCTTGACGAGAAAAGCCACGTGCGCCTCCCAGTTTTGCAGATACATTTGCACCGCCTGAGGGGCGGCGGCCAGCTGCAACAGCAAGGTTTCGTCAGAGATCAGATCATCGCCCAGGGCGGTGAGCGCCGCCAGCGTGTTGAGATAGGTCTTGCACGAGACCGTGTTCTCGCTGCCCGCGTGAATCAAGATGGCAGCGCGAGCGCCAAGCGCCAGCGGGCTTTCGGCCTCGTTCGTCACCGCAAGAATGTCGGCGCGGTTCCTGGCCCGCTCCAGCAAGTGAACCACTTCCGCACTCTGGCCTGACTGCGAAATGACTACAAACAAGCTGGCAGGATCCATCAACTGCGGCAGGCAGTGAATCAGTTCGGAAGTTTCCAGCAGCTGCACGTTCACGCCTGCCCGCAACAGGCGGTAGTGCAGCGGAATCGCAGCGAAAAAGGAGGACCCCATGCCCGTCAGGATAACGCGGCGATAGCGCCCTGTCCACAATCCATCTGCAAAACGGGTCAAAGCGGGACGGCGAAAAATTTCCACTAACGCATGTTCCAACGCCATCGGTTGATCGAGAATATCTGAGATGTAAGGAGTGATTTTCATGCCGCGACTTCCCTTCTATACTCAAAACATGAATGCTGCTATTGGCTGCCAGACCTATCTAGCGCTATATTGCATTCCAGAAAACCGCCGCAGCGCCCACGAGGCCCGACGCCGCTCCACCGCGCCACAGTTCGCTTGTCTCGAAAGGCACCAACCAACAACGAGCGCGCGTTTCTCGCAACAAATCATCCCAAAACAACGGCGCGCTGCGCATCAACCCGCCCACCAGAACCACCCGCAGCGGCGTATAGAGCGTTATCAGATTCGCCAGGCCCGCGCCCATATCGGCCAGCCACTCCTTTGCCAGGGGCCGAAAGATCGGACGCTCGAAAATCTCGCCTGCGTGCGCCAGAGATGCTTGCGGAAAGCGTTCGCGCGCCTGCTCCATCAGCGCCGCCCCGCCGCAGGTCGCTTCCCAGCAGCCCCGCCCCCCGCAAGAGCAGGCCCGCCCGCCTTCGTGAATGATCATGTGGCCGATTTCGGGATGCGTTCCGCCCGCGCCGCGCCACAGGCCGTTGCGCCAGATGCCGCCGCCAATGCCCGTGCCGAGCGTGACCAGGATGAAACTTTCACAGCCGCGCCCTGCCCCAAAACGCGCTTCGCCCAACAGCGCAGCGTCGGCGTCATTTTCAAGAAAAACCGGAATGGAAAATTGCTGCCGGAAGAACTCTACCAGATTGAAGCCGCTCCAACCCGCCAGGAAGGGAACGTCCCCTACAACGCCCGTTTGTGGATGAACCGGGCCGGTGCAGCCGATGCCGAGTCCCGCCAGATCCACGCCGAGGCTGGCCTGCTGCTGCCGCAACGTTTGCGCCGCCCGCGACATTTGCCGCTCCGCGCCGAGTTCGGGTTGGGCGGCGAAAGACGCTTCCGCCAGAACCGTCCCATCGGCGCGGACGATGCCGCAGGCGATTTTCGTCCCGCCGATGTCGAGCGCGCCGACATGGGTTTCAGTGCGTGATTGCATAGATTGCGCCAGAGAAAGGCGGGAGGGTGAAGTCCCAGGTTTGGACGGCGTGCAAGGCGGGGGTTTTGCCCTCCGCCGTCAGCAAGACAAGGTTTTTGATTTCCGCATGAAAAAGCGCCTGCCCGGTTTGCGTCTCCGCCGCGTGATTGACCAGAATCGCCAGCGCCCGTCCCTGGCCCTGCAAGATGCCGCATTCCACTTCGGGGCGGCTGGTTTCGCAGAGCGGCGCAATTCCCGCCGCTTGTTTCAGGGCGCGGTAGAAGGCGGCTTCGGGGCGCGAAGTCTCGAAGGCGGCGTAGTGTCTACCGAGCAGTAGTTCCAGCGGATAGGTAGAGATGATGATCTTGCCGCGCCCGTGGTCGCGCCGCAAAATAGCAGGTTGCCCGTTTTGGTCAACGGCGAGAATTTGGGCAGATTCGTTTTCGATAAGCACGCCCGTCCCGTCCACACCGGGGAAGGCAGGCAAGGTCATTTTTGTTCCGGCGGGGCAAGCCCCAAAGTCGGCGGTGAAGGTGATTTCGATCTGCTCCCGCCAGCGAGCGCGGTCGGAGAGCGTGAAGCCGCAAATCTCGCGGCACAGTTCGCACGGGATGGCGGTATTGGCGTTGAGCGAAACATAAAGCGTTCCGCCCGCGTTCAGGTACTCTCGCGCCTGTTCCCAAAAGGTCGTGTAAAGATGATAGGAGAAATAGACGCCGCTCGAACCTGTCAGCGGGTAGGGCGCGAGAATCAGCGGGAGCGTTTGCCAGGCGTCGTTTTCGCGCGGGAAAGAAACGGGAATTCCGGCCTGCCGGCTGAGGATGAAGGCCGAGAGCCAGGCCTGGGTCAACTGCTCCTGCGCGGCGGGGTCGGTTTGGTGATGGAAAATGTCGTCGCGCGGCACGTACTGATAGAGCGTATCGGGTGGAAAGCCGTATTCGCGGTAATCCACGCCGACCGCCCACTCATGCGGAACGAGAATGCCCGCTTGCGGCGGCTCTGGCGCCAGGCCGGTCAAATCCAGGTCAGCCAGAATGGCGCCCATCCGGGCCAGCGTCTCCCCCTGCGGTCGCGGCGCGCCATCGGCCGAGGTCACGCCGAACTGCGTCTCGTGCGGATTGCGTTTGTAAGGCGCGCGCCGGTACTGGACGGCCGGGTCGGCGTCCGTAAACGTCCAGGCCACCAACCCCATGTTGCCGGCGGCCAGGGCGCTGTGCATGAACACCTCATAGTAGCGCGCCTGTACTTCCAGGCTGCATTGGGCCGAGGTGCTGCCGAACTCCTGCATCAGCACCGGCTTGCCCGCGCTTCTGACCAGCGCCGTCTCGAAGGCGGCGGCGTAGGAACTGCGGGTGGAGAGAATCGGTTCGGGGTAATAACTCTGGTTGTAGAGCGGGTAGGGATGAACGCTGAAAAAATCCACCCAGGGGCGGATGACATCGGCGCGGAAGGGGCCGCGACCCAGCTCCATGTTCGAGGCGCCAACCATCACCAGGTGTTCGGGGTCGAATTTGCGGATGGAATCGGTCAGCAATTGCGTCCAGACTGCTGCCATGGCGTCGGTGGTTTGACCGGGCTTCATCACCACCCAATAGGGCGGCTCATCGGTCAGGTCCCAGGCCAGGATGGCGCTCTCGCCGCGGTAGCGCCGGGCGAACTGTTCCACATGCCGCGCCTGCCAGAAGAGCATATCCGCATCAGCGTGCGGATGGCGTCCCTGCCGCCAGGGGACTTCCCACCAGGCGTCGCCCACTTCGCCGCCTGCGAACAGGGCCGGATTGAGATAAATTCCGTATTGATGCGCCAGCGCAATCAGAAAATCGAATTGCTCGAAGGCTTTGGGGTTGTATTGGCCCGGACGCGGCTCCACCCATTGCCAGACCAAATCGAAACGTACCAAGTTGATGCGCATCTGCTTCATGCGGGCAAAGTCGGCTTCGATGGCGGCTTCGTCCCACTCGAAGGGCCACTGCATGGCGGCGCGGGCGGGAACCCAGTTAACGCCGATGGGGATGAAAGGGCCATTGGCGTTGACAAAGTAGTTGCCCACAAGCTTGACAGGAGTTAGCATAAGCAGCCTCTTTCGGTAAAAGTATAGATGTCAGCACATCTATTTTAATTGGAGTCATGGAAAAGTCAAGACGGAGACCTGAAAGTCGCGGCAATTTCAGAAATACCCGGCGCGCTGCTACTTGACAAACCCTGCATCACAAGTATAATGGACACTAGATGTCTTGACATCTACACCTCATAACATCTCGTAAAAGACGGTAGAAGGCGCTCGAAAATGTGGACGGCAGATCCCAGCTGCCCCAGAAAGGAGGTGGCATCATCCCATTTACCATCCACAACCAGGTTTCAGAAGTAAAACCCGCGTCGCGTATATCTCAAAATCATTTCACATAGAGGAGGGATTTGCAAATGTCAAGATGGAATCGCGTGTTACAAGTAGGGACTTTCGTTCTGGTCCTGGGCGCTATCGTCCTTCTGGCAACGAACATCAAGTTCAGCGCAGGCGCCAGCCTCGAAGCTGCTCCCCCCATCTACTACGTGGATGCCGCTGTGGATGCGTCTGGAGACGGCTCCAGCTGGGAAGAAGCCTTCAAAACCATCAACGAGGCGACCGCCAAACCGCTAGAACCCGGCAGCATCCTCTGGGTGCGGCCTGGAACCTACAACGAAAGGGTCGTTCTCAAACAATCCGGCGCGCAGGTCGTGACGATGACCACCGGCGTGCAGATCCAGGGACAGGATCAGGTCGTCTTCCCCGCCGGCGCCGACCTTTCGGGGATTGACCTGATCGCCCACCCCGGCGAGTATTACCTGTACCTGGCGCGCAGTTGGGTGGGCAACAGCGGCGTATACCAGATCGTCGGAGTGAACCCAGTCAGCCGCACCGCCACCGTATCAGGGGCCAATTTCCGGCCAGAGACGGGAACGCCGAACGACGACACCCGCCTCTCCGCCGCAGTGGGTCGCCCTGTCCAATTGCGCAACGCCGACCCTCAAAACGGCTACGTCACCCTGGATGGCACAAGCCTCTCCGGCTATACCATGCTCTACATCGGGGATGGCTGGAATGATCCCTGCGGCGCCAACAATCCGGTCTCGTTCATCACCGTGGACGGGGTGTACGTGACCAACAGGCCGGGCGGCGTGCACATCCAGGACGCCAGCTACGTGGTCTTCGCCAATGGCGGCGCCAGCCACATTACCGATGCCCCCGGCATCTATGTGAACGGCACCCAAACCCACCCCGCGCGCTACAACTTCCTCATCAACAACGAAATCTACGATACCAGCGATGAAGGCATCTACATCGGCGCGGGCTGGCAGGGCGAGGCCTGCAATCACACCCAGTTCACCCACGTGCTGGGCAACGACATTTCCCACAGCGCAAACGCCTGGCTGGAAAATGCCATCGAGGTCAAGGAACATCACAATCGCGGCAGCGTCATCTTCGGCAACACCATCCACAACTTCACACTAGATATGTTCTGGAACGGCGCCATCCACCTCCAGCCCGGCGCTAACGATACCCTGATATATGGCAACGTGATGCGCGACATCACCCCCAATTACGCAGAAGATCCCCTTTTCATCATCGGCGTTGACGCCTGGGGCGACGCAGACGAGATTGGAGCCAATGCCCCCACGCGGAACGTGTACATCTTCAACAACCTGATCTACAACACGGTCGAGATCACGCGCACCATCTATGCGATCGGCGCACGCGGCGACCACACCGAGAACGTCCACATCTACCACAATACCATCCACAACATCAACGGCGGTCTGTACCTCCACTACGATGAGGGCGATGGCAGCGACAACGACGTGCATTTCAAGAACAACATCTTCGACATCCCCGCTGGCTTCCCGCTTATTACCGATGAGGATTGGGTGCTGACCGGCACTTTCCACCTGAGCCACAACTTCTTCTCGCGCACCCCCGAGCACTACACCGACGCGACCCACTGGACCGGCGATCCCGGCTTTGTGAACGCCCCCGCAAACCTGCGTTTGAAAGCCGATAGCGCAGCGCGCGACAAGGCCATCGCGCTCACCCCGCCGCTGATATACGATTTCGACTTCATCCTACGGGACAACCAACCTGACCTGGGAGCGTTCGAGTACATTTCCCACATCTTCTTGCCGCTGGTGTTCAAGAGCGCGCCGTAACGTTGCGGGCAGGCGCCGACAGGCGATGGGCGTCTTTCAGACGCCCATCGCCTCTGGGAAAATCTGCCTTTTCCTTGCCCAGACCCTCTTGACAAAACCGCTGCAACGGGTATAATGTTGAGTAGATGTATTGACATCTACACTTCAAAACATCTCGGAGAACCGATGAAAATTCTCTTTCGCAACCGCTCGCTCGCCTGGCGTGAAGCCGCCGCCTTTTACGGCTTTGTCGCTCCCTGGCTGTTGGGCATGTTGATCTTTACGCTTTACCCGATCTTAGCCTCGTTCTACTACAGCCTCACCGACTTCAACGGCGTCGAGATGAACTTCATCGGGTTGGAGAACTACCGCAGGATGTTCACCCAACCGCTCTTTTACCAATCCCTGCAAGTCACGATCCGATATACCGCCGTGGTCGTCCCGCTGAATATGATCGCCGCACTGGCCCTGGCGTTATTGATGAACCAGCAAATTCCACTGCTCTCGTTTTGGCGCACGCTCTACTTTTTACCGTCCATCATTTCTGGCGTAGCTTCGGCCATGCTTTGGCGCTGGATTCTCAACCCGGATCTGGGACTGCTCAACACCGCGCTGGGCATGATCGGCATCACCGGACCGCGCTGGTTTTGGGACGAAGCATGGGCGCTGCCCTCCTACTGGTTGATGAGCCTGTGGAGTGTAGGCGGTTCGATGGTCATTTACCTGGCAGGGTTGCAAGGCGTCCCTACAGCACTGTATGAGGCCGCCGAACTGGATGGAGCTAACGCCTGGCAACGGCTGACCAGGATCACCCTGCCGATGATTTCCCCGGTGCTGCTGTTTACCTTCATCACCAACTTCATCACCTCTTTCCAGATCTTTACGCAGGTCTTTGTCATTTCGGGACAAGGCGCAGGAGGCGGACTCAGCCTGGGCGGCCCCAATAATGCGACGTTGATGTACGTGCTGTATCTGGTCTCCAACGGCATCCGCGCCAACAGATTGGGATACGGCTCGGCGCTGGCCTGGGTGTTGTTCATCATCATCATGTCGCTAACATTCGTATTTTTTAAACTCTCGCAGAAAGTTGTCTACTACGAGGGAGAAGGCTAACCCATGGAATCTATCGCTCAAAGAAATGATCGTCGTCAGAATCCCTGGATACGCCTGTTCAGCCTCTTGGTGGTCGCCGTCGGCTCGATAGTGATTCTGATTCCGCTGGCATGGATGCTCTCCACCTCACTCAAAACAGCTGGCAATGTCTTTTCCATCCCGCCCGAATTCATTCCGCGCGAACCCGCATTGATCGAACTCGATGGCAAACGCTTCGTGCTTTACGATGTGACGATTGACGGCAAGACCCGCACGCTGGCGATGGTGCGTTTGCACCCCACCGACAGTGAATTCTTTGACCCTGCCGATCCGGAAACCAGAATCTTCGCGCCAGCCGCCAACGCTAGGAAGCATCGTGTGGTGAGATTGCGCTGGGAAAACTACATCAACATCTGGACGTTTGAATTCGCCCCCTTCTCACGCTATTTTACCAACACGATTTTCTATACCCTGTTCAACACCGTGGGATCGGTGCTGGTCAATTCGTTCGTAGCGTTCGGCTTTGCGCGTCTGCGCGCTCCGGGCAAAAACAAACTGTTCCTGATCGTGCTTTCGACCATGATGATTCCCGTCTACGCCACCATTATTCCGCAATACGTGCTATGGGGGCGTCAATTCCCCGAACTGCTGCAAAACCTGTTCGGAATCAGAGCCAGATTCATTGATACCTACTGGCCCCTGATTCTGCCGTCCTTTTTCGGCTCAGCTTATGAAATTTTCCTGATGCGCCAGTTCTTTTCCACCATTCCGCGCGACTACGACGACGCAGCGCGGATTGACGGCGCGAGCTACCTGCAAATCTGGCGGCAGGTTATTTTACCCATGTCGCGCCCTGTCCTGCTTGCCATTGCCATGATTGACATCATGTTCTACTGGAACGAATACTTCTACCCGCTCATCTACCTCAACTCGCCCAACAAACTTCCGCTCTCGGTGGGGTTGGCGCTCTTCCCCAGCATTTTCGCCGTCAGCGGCCCGCCGCCTTTCCATCTCATCATGGCAGGTTCCATCATCTCGATTATCCCGCTGGTCATCATCTTCTTCGCGCTCAACCGCTACTTCATTCAAGGGGTGGTGGTAAGCGGCGTCAAAGGATGAGCAAAACACTTTTGGCTTTCAGGAGGAATCGAAACCTAGTTCTCGGTAGCTGCAAACCCGTCAGCTTTTTCAACATATCATTATCGAAAGGAGCAGCATTTGAAAGGATTGTGCTTTTAAGAAAACTCACCCGTACAGCGTTTGTCCTGGCAATGTGTGAACGATGCTCAAACACTTTAAGGTAAACGAGTCAACAGAATCTTCAAGCTATTGCTTGAACCCTTCCAGCTTTTCAAGTATTCTGAAAGGAGTAGAATGATGAAACGCAGCCGTGTATTCCCTGTCTTAGCTGTGCTGATGACCGTGATGATGCTGCTCTCTGCCTGCGCTTCACCAGGCGCGGATACGGGCGCCTCCGCGCCCACCTCCACCGGCCCTGTGGAACTGACAATCTACACCACGGGCGGTGCAGCCTGGCTGAACTTCGTCGCCGAAGAGTTCATGAAGCAAAACTCCAACATCAAAGTCACCGTCATGACTGTCGCCTGGGACGAGTTCGATACCAAGATGATTGCCATGAATACCGCCGGCACGCCCCCCGACATCTGGACGACCTGGGGGCCAAGCGGCTTCAAGGACTACTACGCGCGCGGCCTGATCGCCGACCTGACCCCGTACATCGAACGCGACAAGTATGACTTGAGCGACTTCTACCCGGCTGTGGTGGAGTTCTTCACCATCAACGGCAAAATCTACGGCCTTCCGCATACCCTGGGTTCCGCCTACATTTTCTATAACAAGGATATGTTCGACGCAGCGGGCGTGCCATACCCGCCCACCGACTGGAGCGACACCTCCTGGACCTGGGACCGCCTGCTGGAAGCCTGCTCCAAGATTGCCTACCGCGATGAAGCGAACCCGGCCAATTCCACCTGGTGCATCAGCCGCGGCCTGTATCCCGTCAACACCTTCGCCTGGCTATGGGGCAAGGACATCTTCCCCGAGAGCATCTACAAAACAGGCTTTGCCACCCAGGCCAACCTGAGCGACCCGGCCCTGCTGGAAATCTTCCAGAAATATCAGGACGTGACCTACAAATACCATTTCGACCAGACCGGCCCGGAGTGGGAAGCCACCGGCGGCGATCCGTTTGTGATGGGCAAGACCGCCATGCAGATGTGGGGCGTGTGGGGCTTCGGCAACACCTTCAGCGTCACCGATTTCAAGTGGGGCATCGGCGCGGTGCCGTATGGCGATCCAAAGGTCCGGCGCACCGTTCACACCTACGCCAACCCCTGGATGATGTCCAGCCAGAGCAAGCACCCCGAAGAGGCCTGGAAATTGCTCTCCTTCCTCACCTCGCTGGAGATGCAGCGCGACTATCTCAAGCGCGGCTCCAACCCGCCAGCCCGCATGAGCCTGATGGAAGAATTCTATGACATGATTCCCTACATGACGCGCGAAGAAATCGTGCAGGTGATGACAGGCGCGCTCGAATACGGCAGAATCGCCCCCGCTCCCAGCGTGGTCGGATGGGGTGAGATCAATAACGTGTTGACCACGGCCTTCGACGCCATCGAGAGCGGCACCGACACCGCCGCCAACAGCCTGCCGGCCTTCGAGACCCAACTCATCGAGAAGTTAAAGGAACTCAACGCGACTTACAACAAATAATCGCTCACTGTTACCCTGCTGGCATCCGAAAGGGAGAGGGACGCGGCGCCTCTCCCTTTCGAGAGAAACCGCCGGGGGGCGAGGAAAAGGAGAATGATGGCTTACCTGCGCGTTGGACTTATCGGTTGCGGCAACATCAGCGGCGAATACATGCAAACCCTCTCGGGCGCGTCCCTGGCGCGCGTGACCGCGTGCGCGGATAAGGAAACGTCCCGGGCCCAGGATTTTGCCCGCCGTTACGGCATTTCCGCCTTCTCGACTCAGGACCTGCTCGCCCACCCAGAAATTGACCTGGTCCTCAATCTCACCCCGCCGCTGGCGCATTTCGACGTGACGCTCGCCGCGCTGCAAGCGGGCAAGCACGTGTACTCCGAAAAGCCGCTGGCGCTCACCTTCGAACAGGGCAAAACGCTGCTCGAAACCGCCCGCCAAAAGGGCGTGTTGCTCGCCTGCGCGCCCGACACCTTCCTGGGGAGTGGCATCCAGACCTGCCGACAGGCAATCGCCGATGGAAAAATCGGCGACCCGGTCGCCGCCTGCGCCTTCATGACCTGCCACGGTCACGAAGACTGGCACCCCGCCCCCGACTTCTACTATCAGCCCGGCGGCGGCCCGCTCTTCGACATGGGCCCCTACTACCTGACCGCGCTCGTCCACCTGCTCGGCCCCATCCGCCGCGTGTCCGCCTTCGCCCGCGCCTCCTTCCCCACGCGGACGGTCACGAGCGTGCCGGGGCAGATGCGCACGCTGGAAGTGCAGGTCAACACGCATTACACCGCCAGCCTGGAATTTGCCAGCGGCGCGCTGGCAACCTTGATCATGAGTTTCGACATCTGGCAGACCAGCCTGCCCTACCTCGAAATCTACGGCAGCGCTGGCACGCTCGCCTGCCCCGACCCCAACACCTTCGACGGCCCCGTCCATGTCACGAATGCGCAAGGCGAAAGCACTGAACTCCCATTGATCGCCAACGCCGCCGCCGGACGCGGCGCCGGCCTGCTCGACCTGGCCGCCTGTCTGCAAACCGGAGCCGCACCACAGACCTCCGCCGTCCTGGCCCTGCACGTCCTCGAGGCCATGAGCGCTATCGAGCAATCAGCGCAAAGCGGCGCGGCGATAGCGCTGACGACCACCCTTCCATCAGAAATGTCAAGTCAGGCCGCCCTGTAACACATCACCTGCAACCTGAAAGGAGCACACTTTCTTATGACCTCCCTCCCCCATCCCTGCCCGCCGATGTACCCCGGCGGCAATATCCTGGATGACGCCGAAATCGCGCAAGCTGTGGATTCCATCCGCCAGAAACGCCTGTTTCGCTATTACGGCCCCACCGACGCGCCCTCCAAAGTGGAAGCATTGGAGAAACGTTTCGCCGAAAAGATGGGCGCAAAGTACGCCCTGGCGGTCACCAGCGGCACCGCGGCGCTCGTCACCGCTCTGCAAGCCCTGGGACTCGGCCCCGGCGATGAAGTCATCATCCCCGCCTACACCTGGATTGCCACCGCCTCCGCCGTGCTGGCTGTGGGCGCCATTCCCGTTGTCGCCGAAGTGGACGAAAGCCTGACCCTCGACCCTGCCGACCTGCCCAACCGCCTCAGCCCTTACACCCGCGCCATCATCCCCGTCCACATGCGCGGCGTCCCCTGCCGCATGGCTGAACTGATGGCTTTCGCCCGCGCCCACAATCTCAAAGTCATCGAAGACACCGCGCAGGCTGACGGCGCTTCGTATCACGGGCAGCGACTCGGCGCGTTTGGAGACGCAGGCTGTTTCAGCCTGCAATTCAACAAAATCATTACTTCGGGCGAAGGCGGCATGGTTCTGACCGATGACGAAGACATCTACCAGCGCGCCCTGATGTACCACGATGTCATCGGCGGTCTGCGCAACAACCTGCCCGCCGAGAGTATCCTGTGGGGCGTCAACTTCCGTATGCCCGAACTGCTCGCCGCCGTCGCCCTGGCGCAACTGGATAAACTCGACCCGCTGCTGACAACCATGCGCGCCTACAAGGCCGTCCTGCAAGCCGCCGTGCGCCCCGTCGCCGAAGCGCAAGGCGTGACCCTGCAACAAATTCCCGACCCGCAGGGCGACGCGAGTATCGCCTTCATTTTCTTTGCCCGCAGCGCGCAGCACGCCAAAGCCCTCGCCGGCGTCATCAGCGAGGGGAACGTGGAAGCCTACACCCTCTACGATCCCGCCGAAGTGGACTATCACGTATACACCCACTGGACACCCATCGTCAATAAACGCGCCTGGAACGCCGCCAACCAGCCCTGGGCCTCCGCCCCCCGCCCGGTGGACTACTCGCCCGAAGCCTGCCCGCGCACGCTCGACCTGCTCAGCCGCGCCGTGCATATTGACGTGAATCCGCTCTACTCCCCCGCCGAGATCGAACTCGCGGCGGAGGTCATCGAGACTGCGCTTCAATCTGTGGAACCGGTCTGAGCGAGGGAAGTGCATGTTGCTGCTCTTCGCCGAATTCTTCCAGGATGTGCCCCTGCCCGAACTCGCCGCCCGCGCTGGCGCAATGGGGCTGGACGGGCTGGATTTGAGCGTCCGTCCCAACGGCAATCTTCGCCCCGAAGCGGCGGAGACCGAGCTGCCCCGCGCCGCTGAGATTCTCGCTGCCCAGGGGCTGCGGATTGGCAAAATCACCACCGCTATCCAGCGCGCCGATGACCCGCTGACGCGCCGCGTCTTGCAAACCGCCCGCGCCCTCGGCGTGACGCATTACCAGGTCAACAACTGGCTCTACCGCGAGTTTGGCAGCCTGCGCGCCCTGCGGACGGAAGTCCGCGCCTGCCTGCGCGACCTCGCTGCTCTCAATGCTGATTTGGGCATCACGGGACTCATCCAAAACCACTCCTGCGAGCAGTTCGGCGCCAACCTCTGCGACCTGGACTACGTCCTGGAAGGCATAGACCCGGCCCATCTTGGCCTATACTACGACCCTGCGCACGCGACCATCGAAGGCGGCGGGCTGGGCTGGCTAATGAGCCTCGACCTGATTTCCGACCACATCGCCGCGCTCGGCGTGAAGGATTTCCGCTGGGTGGACGGCAATCACCGTCACTGTGGGGGACAACGCAATCAATCGGCGGAGTTTGGTCCGCTCGGCGCGGGCAATACCCCCTGGCGCGAGATTCTGCCCCTGCTCCCCCATCTCGCCGAGATACCCGTCATCTTCTTCGGCGAATACCGCGACGAGAACTGTTTCGCCCTCCTCAGCGCCGAAGCCGCCCTCGAACAGGTCTCCCGCGACGTGAAACTTTTCCGCAACTGGTCACTGAAAACGAACTAAGGACTGAGAACTGCTATGCTTACTATTCCCGTCTTCATGGAACCCTCCAACTACGCCGAGTTTATCGCCCCGGCGCTGGCGCTGCGCCCCGACCTGCCCTTCGAGACCCGCTTCGTGAACGCTGCGCTCGGCGTGGATGCCGCCATCGCGGCCCTAAACGAAACGCACTCCCCCATCCTGCTCACCGGCTGGAACGTCTTCGAACTGCCCGATGACCTGCCCGCCCGCGCCTCCTCGCTGCGCTACATCGCCTCCAGCGGCGGTTCGGTGCGCTGGATGATTTCGCGCCGCATTCTGGAACAAGGCATCCTCGTCACCAACTGGGGCGATTCCATCGGGCGGCTGGTAGCCGAGCATTGCCTGTTGCAAATCCTGGCTGCGCTGCGTCAGGCCGCCTATCACCAGATTTCCATGCACATCCACAAGGAGTGGGATGATCGCCCCTGGAATCCGCAGACCTTTACGGGGCCGCGCAGCCTGTTCGGGCGCAAAGTGGGCATCCACGGCTTCGGCCACATCGCCCAGGCCCTCGTCCAACTGCTGCGCCCCTTCGACTGTCAGATTTCCGCCCATGCCCCCCACGACCCGCCCGAAAAATTCGCCGCCGCCGGCGTGACCCGCGCTGAGAGCCTGGAAGCCCTCTTCGGCGATAACGAAATCGTGGTGGAACTCGCCCCCCTCATCCCCGAAACGCGCGGCGTGGTGACGTGGGAACTGCTCAGCCGCCTGCCCGACGGCGGAATTTTCGTCAACAGTGGACGCGGCAGAGTGGTGGACGAAGCCGCCCTGATACGGCTGGCGCGCGAGCGCAGCGTGACCCTGGCGCTGGATGTTTATGCGGAAGAACCCCTGCCCGCTGATTCGCCCCTGCGCGGTCTGCCCAACGTCTTCCTCACTCCGCACATCGCCGGCCCCACCGCCGACCGCCGCGTAGACTGCGGCCTCTACGCCCTCGACAACGCCGCCGCCTACCTGGAAGGCCGCCCGCTCAAAGGCGTGGTGGATTTGTGGCAGTACGACCACATGACGTAAAACACGCTGCGCGTCCCTCTCTGCGTAACACATAACGAGAATAGCCCATGAATCGCACCGCCCTCTTGATCATAGACATGCAAACCGGCTTCCTGCACCCCGAAGCCTCACTCACCGTCCCGCCGGGGCTGGCAATCATCCCCAACATCCAGCGGCTGCGGGATGCGTTCCGCGCGCACGGCTTGCCCGTCATCTACACCGCCTTTGTCGCCAGTCCCACCATCCCCACCCAGCGGGTTGACCCTTTCGGCATCGAACACCTGCCGCCCCTCCCCGGACAGCCAACAGGGTACGGGCATCCTTCGGGCAACTGTCAGTTGGACGCCGTCGGCCCCGAAAGCCCCGAAATCTACCCGCCGCTTGCGCCCCTGCCGAATGAAGCCGTTATCCAGGGCTACTCGCTGGACAAATTCTACGGCACGCCCCTCGACCAGCTCCTGCGCGCCCGAGATATTCGGCATCTCGTCATTACGGGGGTGATGACCGACCTGTGCGTGCTTGGCACGACCTTCAGCGCCTCCACGCGCGAGTACCACGTCACCCTCGTCTCCGATGGATGCGCCACCCTCTGGCCGCACATCCAGGACGCCGTCCTCGACATCGTCCGCCGCAAGTTAGGGCGCGTATTGACCACGGATGAAGTCATTGAAACGATGAATGCGAAAGGATGAATGATGAACGAACGCGCACGTTCCGCCGACAACCCCTCGTCGTTACAGATCGGCCTTGCCGTCTCCGACATTACGCCCGCGGTGGGCGCCCGCCTGATGGGCTACGCCGAGCGCGTGGGGGGCAGCACCGCCGTCGCCGACCCGCTCATCCTGCAAACCGTCGCCTTCCAGCGCGGCGAAACTCGCGCGCTGCTGGTTGCCGCCGACCTGATTGGGCTGGCAGAATACTTCTATGACGGCATCACGCGCCAGTTCCAGGAGCGTTTCGGCGTCCCGCCGCAGAACGTCCTGCTCGTCGCCTCCCACAATCACAGCGGCCCCGTCATCCCCTATAGTTTCATGGACTACGGCGAAGCCGACCAGCAATATCTCGACCGCCTCGAACAGACCATCCTGACCGACGCCGCCCTGGCCCTCAGCCGTCTCGATGGGGACTATCGCCTGACCCACGCGACCGCCCACGTCACCTTTGGCATCAATCGCCGCCGGCCCAACGCCAACGGCGAAATCGAAATGCTGCCCAACCCTGCCGGCCCCCGCGATGAACAGGCCATCATCCTGCAATTTGCCGACACGGTTAGCCCGCGCCGCCTGGTCTTGTTCAACTATGCCTGCCACGCCGACACGCTGGGCAGCACCAGCAACATCATCACCGCCGAGTTCCCCGGCGCGGCGCGGCGGTACATCGAAGCGGCCCTGCCCGACTGCACCGCCATCTACCTGCCTGGCTGCGAAGCCGAAATCAACCCCAACGTCACCGATGAACGCGGCGAATTTTTCGGTACATATCAGGACGTGCTGCGCCTGGGGCGGGAACTGGGCGAAAGTGTGACCGCCGCCCTGAACGCCGCCCCGCCCGCTGCCCTCGACCCGCAACTGGATTGCCGCTCGACCGAAGTCTTCCTACCCCTCGCCCCTATCCCTCCGCTGGAGCATTTCCAAAAGATGGCCGCTACCGACTATGCCCACCGCCCACCCTGGGAGCCGGATTGGGCCGCCTTTGCCCGCTATCTGCTGGCAGACCCCGAAAACCGCCTGCGCCCCGATGTCCCTGTGCGGCTCAGCGCCTGGCGCTTCGCCAAAAACGTCGCCCTGCTCGGTATCGGCGCCGAAGCCAGCGTTGAGTACGGCTTAAACCTGCGGCGCATGTTCCCTGACCAGACCATCGCGCCGGTCTGCTACGCCAATGGCGTCGTCGCCTATCTCTCCACCCGCCAGCAGATTCTCGAAGGCGGCTACGAAGTCGAACTCGGCAACGTTTGGTGCAATCACCCCGCCCCCTTCGCCCCTGAAAGCGAACAGATTCTGCTGGATGGGATTCGAGCCTTTTTGGAGAACAAGTAAACATGGACATCCTTCCAGCCCTACGCCACGCCTTCGACCTTGCCCAAAAACAGGTTGCCGCGCTGAGCGAGAACTATCCCGACTATTTCCCGATGTACACCGTCAACGGACGCTGGCAACACGGCGGCGAGACCTGGACGAACTGGTGCGAAGGCTTTCTAGGCGGCATGATGTGGATTTTCCACGCCCGCACGGGCAGCGCCGCATGGCGCGCCAAAGCCGAACGCTACTCGCTTCTGCTCGAGCATCGCAAAACCGACCGCGCTGTGCATGACCTGGGCTTCCTCTTCTGGTCCACCTACAAACGCTGGTACGACTTGACCGGCGACGAGTCCCTCAACCAGGTGGTCATCACCGCCGGGCAGACGATGGGCCTGCGCTTCAAAGAAAAAGGGCAATACCTGCGCTCTTTCGTGGCCGATGACTCCCTGTTCATTGACATCATGATGAACGTCGGGATTGTCTTCTATGCCGCCCAGCAAACAGGAGATGACGACCTGCTCCGCAAAGCGCACGCCCACTGTCAGACCACCCGCCGCTATTTGGTGCGCGGCGACGGCTCCACCGCCCACGAAGGCATTTTCGACCTGCAAACGGGCGAGTTTCTGCGGCAGACCACCCATCAGGGCTGGCGCGGCGACTCGGCCTGGGCGCGGGGGCTGGCCTGGGCGTTGTACGGCTTCGGGACGGCCTATCAGATGACCGGCGAAACGGACTATCTGGAAACCGCCGAAGCCTGCGCCCGTTTCTACCTCAAGCGCACCCCCGCCGATGGCATCCCACCCAACGATTACGATGACCCCCGCCGTCCGGTTCTGGTGGATAGTTCCGCCGCCGCCATTGCCGCCTGCGGGCTGCTCAACCTGTTCGACCTGACCCAAAACACCGCCTACCGCGACTTTGCCCTGAACGCCCTGGCAACGCTGACCACGCCGGAATACCTCGCCAACGATACCCCGGGCTGGGAAGGCATTCTCAAACATGGCGTGTACCACCGCCCCAAAAATCTCGGCGTGGACGAAAGCGTGATGTGGGGCGAATACTTCTTCGTCCAGGCGCTCGACCAGGCGCTCACGCTGCTGGAGGGCGCATGAACGGCGTGGCGCTGGTCACAGGCGCGGGACGCGGCATCGGGCGCGGCATCGCCGAAGCCCTGGCAAGCCGCGGCTGGACGATTGCCCTCAACTACCGCTCCGACCAGGCCGCCGCTGAAGCCGCACTCCAGGCGGTGAAAAATGCCGGCGGGGATGGTTTCCTTGTCCGCGCCGATGTGGGCGACCTCGACCAGCACGAAGCCTTGCTGCAGCGCGTCCTGCAAACCGCCGGGACGCTCAACCTGCTGGTCAACAACGCCGGCATGGCGCCGCGCCTTCGCGCCGATATGCTTTTGGCTTCGCCGGAAAGTTACGATGAAGTGCTGCGCGTCAACCTGCGGGGGCCGTTCTTCCTCACCCAGCGCGTGGCGCGGGCGATGATTGACCTCAAACCCGAATCGCCCAAAATCGTCAACATCACCTCGATTAGCGCCGTGACGGCCAGCCCCAACCGCGCCGAATACTGTATCAGCAAGGCCGGCCTGGCGATGATGACCACCCTGTGGGCGGCGCGGCTGGCGGAGTTCGGCATCGGCGTTTACGAAATCCGCCCCGGCATCATCGAAACCGACATGACCGCCGCCGTCCACGAGAAATACGACCAGATGATTGCTGCCGGCGTCTTTCCCATCCCTCGCTGGGGCAGTCCCGCCGATGTGGGCAAAGCGGTGGCTGCCATTGCCGAAGGGCTGTTCCCTTACTCCACCGGGCAGGTGTTTTATGTGGATGGCGGATTTCACATCCCGCGTTTGTAATTCGGAGTCCACAGTCTCCCGACGTTGGACTGCCAGAAAGGAGACCCCATGACCCGCGTTATCACCTTTGGCGAAATCATGCTGCGCCTATCCCCGCCTGGGCAGTTGCGCTTCGCACAAGCTCGTTCCTTCGATGTCGTCTATGGCGGCGGCGAGTCGAACGTCGCCGTCTCGCTGGCAATTTTCGGGTTAGAAGCGGCTTTCGTCTCGCGCCTGCCCGCCAACCCGCTAGGCGACGCCTGCATTCAGTCCCTGCGGCAATATGGCGTAGATACCCGCTTCATCCTGCGGGGCGGCAGCCGCTTGGGGATTTACTTCCTCGAACACGGCGCGGCGCAGCGCGGCAGCAACGTGGTCTATGACCGCGCCCATTCCGCTTTCGCCGAAATCCAGCCCGGCATGGTGGACTGGGACGCAGCCCTGGCAGGCGCGGACTGGCTGCACTGGACGGGCATCACTCCCGCCGTCTCGCAAGGGGCAGCCGAGGCCTGCCTCGAAGCCCTGCGGGCGGCGCGGCGCAAGAACCTGGTCATCTCCTGCGACCTGAACTACCGCGCCAAATTATGGGGCTGGGGCAAAACAGCGGGCGAAGTGATGTCCGAACTGGTCGGGCTGTGCGACCTTGCCATCGGCAACGAAGAAGACGCCGAAAAGGTTTTCGGCATTCACGCAGCGGGGGCGGACGTGACGGGCGGCAAGGTCTCCGCCGAGCAATATCAAGCCGTCTGCGAAGCGCTCAACGCCCGCTTCCCCTCCTTGAAAACCATCGCCATCACCCTGCGCGGTTCGCGCTCCGCCAGTCACAACGCCTGGAGCGCCCTGCTCTGGCAGGACGAGCAAATGTTCTCCGCCCCCACTTACGACATTCTGCCGATGGTTGACCGCGTGGGCGGCGGCGATAGTTTTGCCGCCGGGCTGATTTACGGATTGACCCAATTCAACGACCCGCGGCGCGCCCTGAACTTTGCGGTAGCCGCCTCGGCGCTCAAACATTCCATTTTCGGCGACTTCAACCTGGTCACGCGCGCCGAAGTCGAAAAGCTGGCGGCAGGTGACGCTTCTGGGCGCGTCAGTCGCTGAAATTATCAGACTTTGGAAGTCTTACAGGAGTTTTCATGTCCCAACCTACCCGCCTGACCGTTCTGACCACCCTGCTCAAAACGGGGCTGGTGCCGCTCTTCTTCCACCCCGACCCAGATACAGCCTGCCGCATTGTCGAAGCCTGTCTCGAAGGCGGGGCGCGGACGATAGAATTTACCAATCGCGGCCCGCGCGCCCATCTGGTCTTCGAGCAAATCGGATGCCGATTCGAGAACGATGAGCGGCTGATGCTCGGCGCCGGTTCGATTGTCGAACCCGCTACCGCCGCGCTCTACATGCAACTGGGCGCCCATTTCATCGTCAGCCCCTTGCTCAACCCGGAAGTCATTCGCATCTGCAACCGCCGCAAAGTCGCCTGTCTGCCGGGCTGCGGCAGCGTCAGCGAAATCTCGCAGGCCGAAGAATGGGGCGTAGAGATTTGCAAGATCTTCCCCGGCGGCGCGGTCGGCGGCGTGGACTTCATCAAGTCGGTACGCGCCCCCATGCCCTGGTCGAATCTCATGCCCACCGGCGGCGTCGAACCCACCGAAGCCAGCCTTGCCGAATGGTTCCAGGCGGGCGTCTGCGCCGTCGGCATTGGGAGCAAACTCATCCGCCAGGATTGGATTGCCGATGGCAACTTCACCGCAATGAAGGAATTGGTCAAAAACACTTTAGGCTGGATTGAAAAAGCGAGGAAAAAATGAGTTACGCCAAAATCGCCCAACTCCGCACGCCCGCCCAATTTGGCGAGTACCTCCACTCGCTAGGCATTGACCTGCCCTTCGATGAAAGCGTCCAGCCCAATGGCCCGCTTGCCCAATCCTACACTCTGAAAAACGGCAAAACGGTGGGCAATCGTTTCTGCGCCCTCCCAATGGAAGGTTGGGACGGCGCGCTCGATGGCAAGCCGACCGAACTGGTCTATCGGCGCTGGCAGAACTTCGGGGGCAGCGGCGCGAAACTGATCTGGGGCGGCGAGGCGGTTGCCGTCCGCCACGATGGACGCGCCAACCCCCATCAACTTCTGCTCAACGACGCCAACCAGTCCGACCTGGAGCGGCTGCTGGCGGCTCTGAAAGAAGCCCACTTGCAGAAATTCTCCCGCGCTACTGACCTGCTGGTTGGGCTGCAACTGACCCACTCCGGGCGTTTCAGCCGCCCCAACGACAAATCTCGCCTGGAGCCAAAAATTGCCTATCATCACCCCGTACTCGACCGTCTGTACAACATCCCCCCCGACCTGCCGCCGCTGACCGACGCCGAACTGGACGACCTGATTGGCGACTACGTCCGCGCCGCCCAACGCGCCCAAGCCATCGGCTTCGACTTTGTGGATGTCAAACATTGTCACGGCTACCTCGGTCATGAACTGCTCAGCGCCCGCATGCGTCCAGGCCGTTACGGCGGCAATTTTGAGAATCGCACCCGCTTCCTGCGCGAGATTGTGGCGGGCATTCAGCGCGACTGCCCCGGTCTGGGAATCGGCGTGCGTCTCTCGGCGTTCGACTTCCCGCCTTTCCGTGCTCCCGCTGGTCAAGCGGGCAAGCCTCTGTTCTCTGAAGATGAGTCCATCTACGGCTTTGGCGCCGACCCCAAACATCCGCTCGAAATTCAACTGGACGAGACCTTTCGATTTTTGGAACTGGCGGAGAGTCTTGGCATCGAACTGATTTGCCTGACGGCGGGCAGCCCCTACTACAACCCGCACATCCAGCGCCCGGCCCTGTTTCCGCCTTCGGACGGCTACGCCCCGCCCGAAGACCCGCTGGTGGGCGTTGCCCGTCAAATAGGTGTGGCGGCACAGCTCAAAGAAAAATTCCCCGAATTGGCGATTGTCGGCTCGGCATACACCTACCTGCAAGATTGGTTGCCCAACGTGGCGCAAGCCGTCATCCGTGAGCGCCGCGCCGACTTCATCGGCCTGGGGCGCATGATGCTGGCCTATCCCCAATTCCCCGCCGACGTGCTGGCCGGCAGGCCGCTCGACCGCAAACGCATCTGCCGCACCTTCAGCGACTGTACCACCGCCCCCCGCAACGGTCTGATTTCCGGCTGCTACCCGCTCGACCCATTCTACAAAGCCCATCCTGAAGCCAAAATATTGCAAGCGTTGCAATCAAGCCCAAAACCCTGATGTTTCCCGTCCTGTACATGGTTACAGCAGGTTTATTTATATACCTCCATCACTTCGATTGCAGGGTTGCGCAAAAAGTGGGACCTGCCGGCATCCGTGCCGGGCGTGGGATAATCTGAGAAAGTGACACGGGAATATTGCTACGCAAACATATCGCCTCCAGTGCGGGCAGCTCACCAACCATATTGCCTCGGCGCCTGACCCTGCACGTCAAGAACCCCAGGCCCTACCAACCCGGCTATTTCCGGACAGATTTCCTCCAACGTGACCTTGCATTCCCAGCAATCCCCATAGTCAAAGGTTAGCGTTTTCGGTCTGCACCGGCAGGCCTGCACTGGCAGGCCCGCGCACTGCGCCAGCAGGCGCACCACCAGCACCGCCAGCGCATGCGCAATGTCCACCGCCTCATCGAGATTGCAAGGATGCGCCTCAGCTTGACCGTGAGCGCGCAACAACGCCGCCCCCGTCTCCCCCAGGCTGACCGCCGCGCAAGCCCAGGAAACCAGCACCCGACAGCAGAGCGACTCACAGCCGGCCCTGGTGGCTCAACTTGAAGCCGAGTATCGCGAGCAACAGCGCCCGGAGCGGCCATACAGCGTCTTGGCGAAGGTGCGTCATCAGTTAGGAGTGTTGGAACGCCGCTTGTCGCGGCTGGCCAAGAAGCGGCTCAAGCTGAACCAGCAGTTGCTCGTGCGCCAGCGACTCTTGGATGATTGTCAGGTGCAGCAGCTCCTACAGCGCCGACTGACGTAGTTTGAGGCCGAGAATCGCTCTAACCGCTGCCCGATTGTTGAATCACACAGCCATCATCGCCGCCATGAAAAGCGACTTGGCAGGTATGACGCCGGCGCAGGTGGTCGAATTGATTCGCAGAGACCATGAATACCATCAGCGGGCGCGCGAGGAGAGCGGGAATCCTCGCCGGTATCAACATGCCTGATCAATACATTCCACACGGAGATGACCGAAATCGTGCTAAGCCTCGCACGACGCCTCTGAAGCGCGGGCAAGACATTCGTCCAGCGAGCCTTACAGGGAACGCAGAAACCCGCTGCAGTGCTACGAATGCCCCCCACCGGCAGCACCCAACTGCCCAGCACCCTCACGGATTGCACCTGCCCCTCGATGCGCACAAACGGGGCGCTCCCAGGCGCAGGAGAAATTGCACCCCCGTTCTGTTTCGCAGTCGAGGCAGCTCCACCCCGAATCCCGAAACTGGGTATTGACATTTCCGCTGTTCCATGCTACACTGTAACCGGTTACAGAAACCGGTTACAGTCCCCAAGTTATTACCCAAGGAGGAATTACATGAAGCAACGGATGTTGGCAATGCTTGTGCTGCTGGTCACTCTGATTGGATTGCTGTTGACGGCGTGTGGGGCCCCTACCGCTCCCGCAGCCGATGGCACGATCAACCTCAAAATGACCATTTGGGGCAGCAGCAGCGACCCCGAAGTGTACCAGAAACGGCTGGATTTGTTTCAGGCCCAGAACCCCAATATCAAAGTGGAACTGGTCTACATCCCCAGCGATTACGCGCAAAAGGTGCAGACCATGATCGCTGGCGGCACTTCCCCCGATATCATCCAACTGGCTGAGGATGTCCATGGCTATTCCAGCAAAGGACAGATCATCCCCCTGGATGACTACATTGCTAAATACAATGTCAATCTGGCTGCGCGCTTTGGCGAAGGCGGCCTGGTTGGGGCCTACTCCCGTGCAGGGAAACTCTATGCCATGCCGGATCGCGGTGGCGCGCTGATTCTGTACTACAACAAGGATATGTTCGACGCCGCGGGCGTCGCTTATCCCACCAAAGATTGGACCTGGACTGAATTTCTCAATGCAGCACAAAAGCTGACGCTGCGCGAGGGCAACACGGTCAAGCAATACGGCTTTGCTGCGGGCGATTGGTGGCCCTGGTGGATGAGCTTCATCTACCAAAATGGCGGGCGCGTTCTGGACACCAATGGCAAACCCGTCTTCAACACCCCAGAGACAGTCGAGGCGTTGCAATTCTACGTGGATCTGGTGTACAAATATCGTGTCGCTCCCAGCCCAGAGGAGTATGCCAATCTCGGCACCAACAGTCCTGACCCACTCTTCGCTCAGGGCAAAGTAGCGATGATCACCACCGGTTTCTGGCACGTCGGCGGCATGCAGGAAGTCAAGGATGTAAATTGGGACATCGCGCCGATTTTCGGCAACCAGCAGCGGGCCACAGTGATGTTTGGCAGCGGTTTGGCAATCTCCAAGGACTGCCAGCAGCCTGAAGCCGCCTTCAAGGTTATCGAATTCCTGACTAGCGAAGCCGGCCAGCTGCCCATCGTAGAGATGAAGCAAGATATGCCCGTGAACCTCAGCGTACTGGGCAGTGCAGCTTTCCAGAATACGGCCTGGAGCGCCACCCCCATCCGCATGGCGACGATGCTGGAATCCGCTGAAGCCGCCTTCCCCCTACCGTTAGCGCCGGAGTGGAATGAGATGCAGAAGATCTTCGGCGACAATCTGGCCGAGGTCTTTCTGGGGAAAGCCGAAGTTGCTCCGGCCGTTGCCGCCATTCAGACGCAACTCGAAGCACTTCTGGGGAAATAATACTGCCACTCCAAGACATCCCGGAAGCGTGTGCAGCTTCCGGGATGTTTTTGAAGTGGACGCGGATTGCCAAATCCGAACGATCTTCTGGCCTTACCCAAGGAGTGTGCAATGGATGGAAGGCGCTGGGTGATGTTGGGAATGTTGGCGCTAGGAGCTATAGGGGGCGTATTGTGGTGGCAAAGATGCGCCCCGGAGAGGAACAACGTGGTAGACATCAATGTAGATCTGGGGATTTCACATCAGACACTTGAAGGTTTTGGGGCCTCGGCGGCATGGTGGGCGCAAGCGGTAGGCGGCTGGGAGGATACACGAGAGTCCATTGCAGACCTGTTGTTTGATCGTGAGCAAGGTATTGGTCTCACTATTCTGCGTTACAATCTCGGCGGCGGGGAGGGCTGGAACATCCAAGATCCCTGGCGCCGCGCTGAGACCTATGAGGTTGCGCCGGGTGTATACGATTGGAGCCGTGACGCCAATGCGCGGTGGCTGCTCCATGCGGCGCACGCCCGTGGGGTGCAGCAAATCGTCGCGTTCGTGAATAGCCCGCCGGCCCGAATGACGGTTTCGGGATTGACCACAGGCGAGAAGGATGGCGGCTCCAACCTGCGTCCAGAAATGGTGGGAGCTTTTGTGCGCTATCTACTCGATGTGGTACGCTATCTGCAAGAGCAAGAAGGCTTGCCCATCACCCACATCAGCCCGGTGAACGAACCGCAATGGAACTGGAGCTACAAGAATGGGCAGGAAGGTTGCCACTACAGCCCCGCTGAAGCCGCAACTGTAACACGGGCACTCCTCGATGCCATTGACACAGAGGGACTGATGCTGCAAGTCTCGGCCCCAGAATCGGGTGAATGGAAGCACTCCACCGTCTATGCTGATGCGCTGCTGAGCGATCCGCACAGCGCTTCCCGTCTGCCACATTTTGCGGTACACTCCTATTGGTCGGAACGCGCTGACAAGGAGCGCCTGGTGCGCTATCTTGACCAGCACTATCCCGGCACGGCGCTGTGGATGTCAGAGTGGACGGAGATGCGCGAAGGACGCGACACCGGCATGGATTCGGCGTTGGTGCTGGCAAACACCGTTCAAGAGGATCTCATCGTTGGCGGCGTGACCTCGTGGCAATACTGGATTGCTGTCTCCAAGTATCACTTCCGTGATGGCCTGATTTACGTGGAGGAGTACGATCACAAAGTAGTGGTCGCCAAACGGCTATGGGCATTGGGGAATTTCAGTCGCTTCGTGCGGCCAGGTTACACCCGCATTGCGGCTGCCACTCCAGAGCGGGCGCTCCATGTCTCAGCCTTCCGCGCGCCCGCTGGCGATGAAGTGGTCGTGGTGGCGGTTAACAATGGCGCGGCGGCGTTAGAAGTGCGGTTAGCGCTCGCGGAGCACTTCTCCCAAGCACAGGCTTACGAAACCTCTGCCGGGCGCGATTTGGAACAGGTTTATGCCGGGAAGACGCCTCACACGTTCACCCTAACCGGGCAAAGCGTGACCACCCTGATCCTGCGGCGGTAATACTAAGGAATATTGCAGATGAAACTTCGCACCAAAGAAGCCCTATGGTTCTATGTCTTGATCTCGCCCTGGTTGATCGGGTTCCTCGGGCTAACGCTAGGTCCGATGGCCTATTCTTTCTATCTGGGATTCAACGATTGGGATCTGTTCACACCACCACAGTGGGTCGGACTGGCGAACTACGTGCGGTTGTTCACCCAGGATCGCATTTTCTGGAAGGCGTTGGGCAACACATTCTACTACGCCGGACTGGCCGTTCCGCTCGGAATGAGCGCTGCGTTGGGAGTAGCCTATCTGCTCAACAAACCCTTGCGGGGAATGCGCATTTTCCGCACGCTGTACTATATTCCGGCGTTAGTGCCGGCTGTGGCAACCTCGCTGATCTTTCAACGATTGCTCGCGCCGGGAATTGGCGTTAACCAACTGCTGGCACTGATCGGTATTCGCGGGCCAGCGTGGCTGCTGGATCCCGCCTGGGTCAAGCCCGCCCTGGTGCTGATGTCGCTATGGGGTGTGGGCGGCGGGACGGTGCTATTGCTCGCGGGGATGCAGGGAATTCCAGCCGAGTTTTATGAAGCTGCCGCAATTGACGGCGCCAACACCGGACAGATGTTCTTCAAAATCACCTTGCCCATGCTCAGCCCCGTGCTCTTTTTCAACCTGATTACAGGAGTGATTGGCGCGTTACAAACATTCACGCAAGTTTACATCATGACTGGCGGCGGGCCTAACAACGCCAGCACCATGATCGTGCCCTACCTCTTCGATAACGCCTTCCGCTTCTACCGGATGGGCTATGCTTCGACCATTGCCTGGGTCCTGTTCATACTCATTATGATCTTCACCCTGTTGATCTTGCGGTCATCTTCGGTCTGGGTTTATTACGAAAGTGAGGTGAAGCGCTGATGTGGCGAAATATAACGACCGTTGATACCCTCACCTCTTATACTCTCCTTCTAGGGCTGGGGGCTTTATTGTTGGCGCCCTTTGTGTTCATGATTTCTGTGGCGCTCGCCAGTGACGCGACCACCGTCAAAATGGCTTTCACACTCTTCCCCAGAGAATTTGAGATTGCCAACTTCGCGCGCGTCTTTGGGCCAGAACACCGACTGCACACCTATATTGGCAATAGTCTGCTCCTGTGCGGGGCGGCCGTGATCGGCCAGGTGTTGGTGAGCAGCCTGGTAGCCTACGCCTTTGCCCGACTCCGCGCGCGCGGGCGGGATGTGCTGTTCATCATCTTGCTTAGCACGATGATGATTCCCAGCGAAGTCACCATGATTCCCCAATTCGATATCTTCCGTCGCCTGGGATGGATCAATACTTTGTGGCCGCTAATCATCCCCAACTTCTTTGGTGGCGCATACAATATCTTCTTGATGCGCCAGTTCATCTCGCGCCTGCCTACCGAACTTGATGAAGCTGCGCAGATTGACGGGCTGAGTTATCCCGGTATCTATGCGCGGATCATTCTACCTCTCATCAAACCGGTACTGGTCACCGTGGCGATTATGACCTTTTCCTGGAACTGGGGCTGGTTCATGGGGCCGCTCATCTACATCAATGAGCGCGCCCGAATGCCCCTGGCATTGGGTGTGCAGATCCTGAGCGCCGTGCCTGGCGGACAACTTCCACGGTATAATATCATGATGGTCGGTTCACTGGTATTGATCTTACCAATGCTCGTGCTCTATTTCTTCGGTCAGAAGTATATGTACGAAGTTGGTATCATCTCCGGGGGCAGCTCGGCAGTCAAGTAAGCCCCTCTAGTCCATAACACCAATACAACGCACATGAATAAAAAAACTATCACCATCTACGATATCGCCCGCATGGCGCAGGTCTCCGTGGCCACAGTCTCGCGCGTGGTAAACCATACGGGCCAGGTCAGCCCGCACACCCGCGCTACAGTAGAGGCGATCATTGCGCAGACCGGCTTCCGGCCCAACGCGGTCGCGCAGAGTCTGTCTACTAAGGCCTCCAAAACCATCGGCTTCATCCTGCCGGACATTACCAACCCCTTCTTTGCGGCCGTTTTTCTGGAAGCCGAGAAGCGCGCTCTGGAACTTGGCTATACCGTCATGCTTGGCAATAGCCTTAACAATGAGCAAGTGGAGTCACAGAATCTCCAAAGCTTCCTGGAAAAACAAGTGGATGGCATTATTTTCATGGGCGGGCGCGTGAACGAGAATCCACCGCGGCCTGAACATATCGCCGAGATGGAGGAGGTGTTGGCGCAGACCCCGCTGGTCATGATCAACGGCAAAATGCCGGGCATAGACTGCTATCACGTTCAATCAGATGAGGCCCAGGGAATCCACAAGGCGGTAGCGTATCTCGTGAGCTTGGGGCATCAACACATCGAGATGATCGGCGGCGTGCCCGGCAACCTCACCACTGATCTGAAGATCGCAGCCTTTCGCCGGGCATTACTGGCGCATGGCCTGCCAGCTGAGCACGCTCGTACCATTCCGGGACGCTGGTCAGTAGAAGACGGAATGGCCTGCCTGGAAACGCTCCTGCAGCGGGAATCCTTACCCACGGCCCTGATTGCCATCAATGATCTAATCGCCATCGGCGTGTTGCTCAAGGCGCAAGCGCGCGGTTTGAGGATTCCAGAGACCCTTTCGCTCGTTGGAATTGATGATATTTACTGGGCCGGTATCTGTCAGCCGGCACTGACCACGATCAACCAGAACTATCCCCTACTGGGGCCGACCGCCGTAGATGTGATTGCGGCACTAAACACCAACGCAGCACCGGCTAAAGACATCATCGTACCAACATTTCTGGTTGTGCGGGACTCCTGCGCTTTTCCCAACGCACACCGATAAGTGATGAAAGATTTCACGCACTGGACGGGATTTTCTTCCCGTTTTATGACCGTACGATGGCAGCGATTTTGCAGCAAATCGCTGACCGGGATCACCCTTCATCTGACATAGTCTCTCCGTAGCGTTAGCATTCGCAGCCTGTCGGCATTCGCCCAGAATTGCTGTAGCAGCCACACCGCATAGTGCGGCTACCAGTGAATGCAGCAGTCCACTAAATTGCTCCAAATGCCCGCCTGATCCTGAGTTGCCCGATTCCGCAACTCATGCTAGACTCAGTAAATCGAAATTTCATGACAACGGCGGAGCAACAGCGGTGATCTGAGAGACAACCCCATAATGATGTTCCAGAGCTTGTACCATAAAACGGGCGAAGCGTGCCAAGCGCAACGCCTTATCATTCAGTTTGCGGCATCCCCGGCGCGGGATCTGCGTATACTGCCAGCGCAACTTGACCCAGACGTTGAGCAAGTACACCGCCAGCGCCATCAACAAGAAGCGCAAAGCTGGATTGGGCGACGTGGTCCAACCCCGCACCTGATTGGCGCAGCGGTAACTGGTTTCAATGCCAAAGCGATAGTGGTAACGCTGCCACACTTGGTCTGGACGCAGGTCGAGATGAATGTGAATGAACACCTGCCACATTGCGCGCCGTTTGAGCCGCTGAGTACGCCGGGCGGTGGTGTAGGTGCGACAGATGACCACCTCGGCCGTGCGCTGCTTCTTGCCACCCTCACTGCGAAAGGTATGTTGCGTCCGATAGCTGCGCGGCCCTTGACACAACGCCCGTGCGCCCCCTTGTTTGCCGCGAATAGGACAGGCAATGATGGCCGGTATCCCTTGCGCGTCAAGATACTGCTGCACCTCGATCCCTGCAAACCCGCGATCCAACAAGATATACCTATACCGCAAATCCAACGTCGCAACATAACTCAACAAATGCGCGACTACCGTAACCGTGGTGTCCTCAGGCGAGACAAAATGCAAGCCCAGCGTGAAGCGCAGCCCGTTGAGGACCAGGTACACGGTGGCGATGCGATAAAAGCGCGTCGCCCCCTTCTGAGCACGACTACGCACCCACAACCCCTGGGCCTGACTGGTCTTCCCGTAGTACGGCCGGTCATGCATATCTACGGCCAGCATTCGGGGCTTACGCCAGCGCCGCGGCGGCAAATCCGCGACCAGCGCGCGGTTCAACCGCGCTTCCAAATCCGGCAAGTCTTCTGCGCATATTTGCTCTTTCAAATACTTGCGCACCGTATTCCCCACCGGGGCGGCGACCCAGTCTTCACACACCGCTTCGATGGTTGTCTGTTGGATCGAGGCCCCCAGCAACACCCGATACAAATCGTCACTGCCGCACTAATACCCCTACGCTTTCAAGTTCAAGTGCGCGGCCAATCCGGCCTGGGCAGTTTCCAGCACTTCCGTATTTGTCAAGGTTAAAGGATGAGTAGCCATGCAAACTGACCTCCTGATAGTTTTGGTAAGAGATACCTGTAGGATACCACAAGCTCGCTTTTGCTCCTATTCAGTTTGCACAGCAGTCATGACCAGAATTTCGATCTACTGAGTCTGGACTTCTTCGCCGTGGTGCGTCCGGGCGAGAAGGCGCGCTTTCTGACCGATTTCGGTTGGCTGAGCGCCGTCGCGCCTGTCGCCTTTGCGTTTCAGAATACTCCGGAGCAACCTGCCGGGCGCGACCCCTTCACACCGGAGCGGCGCTTCGAACAGCGCTTCCCTGAAAAAGCGCCGTTGCTGCCCGCGTTCATGCCAGGCTACGCGCACACCCCCGCAGCGGCGGCGCTCCTCTCTTTTTTGGAAGCGCATTTCGAGATCAACCCCAGGCTGGCTGAAGCCATTCGGGCGCTAGTTGCCGCAATCTGATGCTCCGAACTCTGATGGCAGCTGACGATGAGCCAGCCCCCTACTCCCCCCAGCTCACCCGCTCCGTCGCGGCCTGGAGATCCGCCTCTGAGGGCAAGGAATGCCGCAGCGTGTGCGGACTCACCACTTTCAGCCCGGCGCGCTCGGCTAACGCCGTCACGCGGAACACCATCCCCCGCGCGCTGCGCGCCCCACCCTTATGCGAGAGGGACAGCGCATCGCAGTCGCTCGCCGGACGCACTGCCAGCCACGCCGCCAGCGCTCGTGTATTCATGAACGCACTCGCGGACAGCGCGTACCTTAACTTAATGCCAGTGATTGAAAACAGTTCGTAGAGCGCGGCGCGTCCTACACCCACGAATTTCCGAAATCGGCGACGCAAGCTATTGACTTCTATGTAGTAATCGGATATAATGTATGTGACAAAGGGAAAACATCGTTTCCGAAACGGAAAATACATGAGCGAAGAATTCTCAAATCGCCCCTTCGATACACTGGATTACAGGATCATCTGCGAGCTCCGCAAAGATGCGCGCATGTCCGCCAGCGAAATCGCCCGCCTCGTGGGCGCCAATGCTCGCACGATCCGCAACCGCATTGACCGGCTGGTACACACGGGCGCAGTACGCCTCACCGCCGTGGTGACGCCGCAGGTCTTCGGCTACATGACCGCCGCCGACATCTTCGTGGAAGTTGATCCCGCCCATGAAATGGAGGTCGTGAAGTATCTGATGCAGCTACCGGAAGTATCCTATCTGGCCTACGGGCAAGGCACCCGCGATATGTCCATCGAGGTGCGTTTCAAGGACAATGCCGAATTCCATGACTTTCTGCGCCATACCCTGCCGGAGATTCCCGGACTCAAGATCACGGGCTACGCATTGGTGCCGAAGATCATGCGCAACATTGATGAGTGGATGCCGCGAAAGGAGGATTTCGGCGTCGAGGATGCGGAGTAACAAGCGCAGGGCATAAGCGGCCACTTATGCCCTGCTGATCGTCAACCCAACCCGGATTTGTCAGAAACACGTCCCTGCGCGGGCGTTTCCTTGCGCTGGGCAAGTCAACGAAATTGGCAGACCAATTTGCCGTAAGACATAAACACAGGAGGTCAGGATGACAGTAAAGCATTTTATCACGGTTCAGGATTTTACCAAGGCAGAGTTGTTGGATCTTATCAATCTAATACTCTTGATCAAAGAGGCCGACAAACAAGGCTGCACGCCCCGGCTGTTGGAAGGCGCTTCTCTCGCCATGATCTTCGAGGAACCTTCCACCCGCACGCGCGTCTCCTTCGAGGTGGCGATGACGGAACTGGGCGGCCATGCGCTCTATCTCAAACCCGGCGAGATTCATCTGGGCGTGCGTGAGACGCTGGGCGATACAGCGCAGGTGCTCTCCCGCATGTGCGATGGCATCTTCCTCCGCGCGCTCAAGCATGAGACGATGCTGGGATTAGCCCAATATGCTACCGTGCCCGTCATCAACGGGCTGACCGACTACAACCACCCCACCCAGGTGATCTGCGATGTCACCACGATGATCGAGCACCTGCCGGAAGGCCTGGCCGTGGAAGATCTCAACGTGACCTTCGTGGGCGACGCCACCAATGTGCTCAGCTCGCTGATGTTCATCTGTACCAGATTGGGAATGAATTTTACCCATGCCGCCCCCAAAGCCTACCAACCTCCGGCAGCCTGGCGCGCGCTCGCGGAGGCCAACTGCGCCGAGTCCGGCGGGACGTTGACCATTACGGAGGATGTGGCGGCAGCGGTGGCACATGCAGACTTCATCTATACTGATCTCTGGTGGTGGGTGGGCCAGGAAGACGAGATTCCCGAGCGGCGCGCTGCGTTCATGCCCACTTACCAGGTCAACATGGAGCTGCTCAAAAAAGCGCCCCCTACCTGCAAAGTGATGCACTGTCTGCCGGCCTCTCGGGGCGTCGAAGCCACCGATGAAGTGCTGGACTCCCCGCAATCCATCATCTTCGATCAGGCGGAGAACCGCCTGCACGCCGAGAAAGGCATCCTGGCCTGGTTGCTCTATCCCCGGCTGCCCCGTCCTTCGGCAGCCTTGAAAGCCTATTATCAGGGCCAGATCGAATCGTTCCTGAATCAAATGGCGCTCCGCTAGCGCTCTGCGAACCTAAAAGGAACCATGACCATGAAGAATCAAGCGCAAGCCAAGGGCGGCGGCCTCAAAAAGGCCATGCGCGCCCTCGATATGACACTGTTTACCGTCTGCGCCATCCTCGTCATTGACACGTTAGCGCCCTCAGCCGCCATCGGCGCGCCTTCCATCGCATGGTGGATCATCACACTGGTGCTGTTTTTCATCCCCTACGGGTTGATCACGGCGGAACTGGGCACAACCTACCCGGAAGAGGGCGGGCTTTACATCTGGGTGCGCAATGCCTTCGGCGAGAAGTGGGCCGCCCGCGCCACCTGGCTCTACTGGATCAACGTGGCGCTGTGGATGCCCTCGGTCTACGTACTCTTTGCCGGCATGTTCGCCCAGCTCTTCGTCCCCGATATGGGGTTGTGGCCACAGATCATCCTCGGCGTAGTGATGAGCTGGATCACGGTCTGGATCGGTACGCGGGCGCTCAACGTCTCCAAGTGGGTGCCCAACATCGGGGCCTTCCTCAAGGCGCTGATCATGGTGGTTATCGGCATCGGCGCTTTTGTCTACGCCGGGAAGAACGGCGTGGCAAACGATCTCTCTTTCGGTGCGATGCTCCCCACCCTCGACGCGGGCCTCTGGTTTCTACCCGTCATCGTCTACAACTTCATGGGTTTCGAACTCATGTCCGGCGTCGGCGATGCCCTGGAAAATCCCGGCAAGTCCATCCCCCGCGCCATCATAGTTTCCGGTGTGCTCATTGCCGTATTCTACCTGCTGGGCACCCTCGGTATGTTGATGGCTGTGCCGCTGGATGATCTGGGTCTGGTCGAGGGCATTATTGATACCCTCAAGATCATCTTCGGCGATTCCGGCGTCGGCGGCTTGATCGTGACCCTGCTGGGCCTTGGCGCCCTCTACACCTTCCTGGCGAACATGATTACCTGGACCATCGGCGCGAACAGCACCGCCGCTGAGGCCGCCAAGGCGAACGAGTTGCCCGCCATCTTCGGGCGGGAGCATCCCAGATTCAAAACGCCGGTCAGCGCTTTCATCATCACCGGCAGCGTCTCAACCATTGTGCTGCTCATCTACGGCTTCATGGCCGGCGCCGCCGAGGATCTCTTCTGGACGCTCTTCGCATTCAGTTCGATGGTCTTCCTGCTGCCGTACCTCGCCATGTTCCCGGCCTTCCTCAAGCTGCGCTGGAGCGATCCGGGCGCCGCGCGGCCCTATCGCGTGCCCGGCGGCCCAACGCTGGCGTGGCTGATGGCCGTGCTCTGTGAACTTTTCATTGTGCAGGCTGTGATCTTTTTCATCTGGATTCCCGGCGAGCCGATAGATTGGGCCTTTGCTGCGCCCGTGCTCATCGGCGTGCTGCTCACCATCGTAGTGGGCGAAGTGTTACTCAAAGTCGCCGAACGTGAGAAGGCGCGCGCATAGGAGTTAACATGACACAGACATTAACCAGTACCCCCAAAGCGGATGACTTTCGAATGCCCGGTGAGTTCGAGCCGCAGGCCCAGGTATGGATGCTCTGGCCCGAGCGTCCAGATAACTGGAGGCTGGGCGCCAAGCCCGCCCAGCGCGTGTTCGTGAACGTGGCCACAGCCATCGCGCGCTTTACCCCGGTGACGATGGGCGTCTCCTGTGGACAATTCCTCAACGCGCGGCACCTGCTGCCGCCGGAAGTCCGCGTTGTCGAACTAGCCTGCAATGATGCGTGGGTCCGCGATTGCGGGCCAACGTTCGTGGTCAATGCGGCAGGGCAGGTGCGCCTGGTGGATTGGGATTTCAATGCCTGGGGCGGTCTCAATGGCGGTCTCTATTTCCCCTGGGATCAGGATGCGTTGGTCGCGCAGAAAATCGCCGAGCTCGAGCGCGTCCCGCGTTACAAAGCGCCGCTCGTGCTCGAAGGCGGCTCTATCCATGTTGATGGCGAGGGGACGCTGATCACAACGCGGGAATGCCTGCTCAATCCTAACCGCAACCCGGCTCTGAGCCAGAACGAAATCGAAACCCTTCTCAAAGACTATCTCAACGTGGAGACCATCATCTGGCTGGAGCGCGGCGTTTACAACGACGAGACCAGCGGACATGTTGATAATCTCTGCTGCTACATCCGCCCCGGCGTGGTAGCCCTCACCTGGACGGAAGATCGGGATGATCCGCAGTACGCCATTTCGCTGGAGAACTACGAGATTCTCAAACAAGCCACCGATGCCCGCGGGCGCGCGCTGGAAATCCACAAGATTCACCAGCCCAATCCGATCATCATCACGGCGGAAGAGGCCGCCGGCGTGGATTCGGTGGATGGCACGTTGCCCCGCAAGGAAGGCGACCGCATGGCGGCATCGTACATCAACTTCCTCATCAGCAACGGCGGCGTGATTGTCCCCACCTTCGACGATCCGCACGATGCGGCGGCGCTGGCGCAATTACAGGCGCTCTTCCCCCAACGCCAGGTGGTCGGCGCGCCGGCGCGCGAAATCCTACTCGGCGGCGGCAACATTCACTGCATCACGCAACAACAGCCGCGCGGCTGAAGCGACCAGCGTTTGCCCTGGAATAACGGCTGGCTCGCCTGGCGTGGGCCAGCCGTTTTGGTTAGCGCAGTATGGAAACTTGATTCCCGCGCTCAAGACGCCAGTATCCTGACCGCCTCCGGCAACGTCCACACGACGCCATCCTCCCCGACCCGCGCGCGCAACGCCGCACAGCGTTCGGTAGACTCAGCGCGCAAGTCCGCCGTGGCTGCTGGATGGTGCGCGACGCAGGTGAACAGCGCCAGAGCCAGGCGCGCGTCGCCCTCGCCCTGCAAAGCGGCAGCTGCCCCCGCCAACGCGGCCAGGGCTACCGGCGTCGCCTCGATGCTGAGGGCCAGCCGTGCGGCTTCCGTAAAGTGGGCGCGGGCAGCAGGGAACGCTTCGCGCAACAGCGCCAGCTGCCCCAGAGCGTTGAGCTCCGTGGCGCTGCCCCAGGGATTCTCCAATTCCCGGCACAACCTGAGGCTGGCCGTGTGATAGCCCTCCGCGCGCGCCGCGTCGCCTTGCGCTAACGCCAGCATCCCCAGCGTGTCCAACGAACCGGCCTCGCTGAGCGCGTCGCCCATCTGTTGCACCAGAGCCAGTTCCTCCTGCGCCAACGCCTCGGCTGCGGCGTTTTGGCCCTGCCGGTGCAGCACATAGCTGAGATTGTTGAGCGCAAGCGCGCGCCCATGCGTGTACTGCAACTGCTCGGAAAGCGCCAGGCTCTCGCGGTACAGCCCCTCCGCCGCCGGCCATTCTGCGGATTCCAGCAGCAGATTCGCCAGGTTGTTGAGGGTGAGCGCCAGCCCGCGTCCCGGTTCGTGCTGGCGGAACAGGGATAGCGCACGCTCATAGCTCTCGCGGGCCTGCGCCGTCTGTCCCAGCCGGTGATAGGCCATCCCCAGATGGTTATAGGCCACCGCGCTGTGAATGGGCCGTTCCAGCGCTGCGCTCAGCGCGAGACTGCGACGGGCATACGCCACTGCTTCCTCGAAGCGCGCCTGGAGATAGGCCACGTAGCTGAGGTTGTGCAGGCAATAAGCGGCCTCGGCGGGATCCTCCGCCTGTACCAGAGATAGCGCGCGCAGCAGGTGCTCTTGCGCCTCCGCGAGGCGGCTCTGCCGGTAGAGGAGTTCCGCGCCGCGCGCCAGGAGCCGGCCCAGCAGCCGCGTCTCCGCCGCCGAATCCGGCGTTCCCAGCGCGGCGATGGCGGCGGCAAAGTGCGCTGCACCCTCGGCATACAGCCCCAGGGTGATGCTGGCCGCAGCCAGGCCCTCGAGCGCCTGATCCAATCGTGCTAGTTCGCGGCGGGCCACGGCCCAGGTCCACGCCGCGTAGATGTTGTTCGTGTCGGTGCGTAACGCCGCTGCGCCCTGCCGGAGCCGAGACAGGTAATAATCGGCGTGGGCGGCCTGAATGGTTTCGGGTGTGTCTTCGGCCTGCTGCAAACGTTCCGCTGCGTATTGCCGGGTGAGCGCGTGGAGAGTCATGCGGTCGCCCACACGCTGCACCAACGATTTGGCGACCAACGCATCCAGCTTCCCGCGCGGCGCCCCGGTGATCTGCTGCGCGGCTGCTGGCGTAAAGTCGCCCTGGAAGACCGCCAGCCGGCGGAAAGTCGCCTGTTCACCCGGCGTGAGCCATGCCCACGACGTCTCGAAAACGGCCCGCAGGCTGCGATGGCGCGCGGGCAGATCGCGCAATGGGGATTCCAGCGCATCGAAGGTGTGTCGAAGACGCTCCAGCAGCGTCTCCGGCGGCAGCTCCGCGCTCAGCGCGGCAGCCAGCTCGATGCCCAGGGGCAGCCCCGCCAGCAGGGAACACAGCTGTGCAATGGCTTCCAGCATCTCCGGCGTTGCCGCGCTCAGGCCCCCGGCCTGCCAGGCGCGCTGCCGGAAGAGCGCAACCGCATCGCCGGTGCGGGTCAGGCTCAACCCACCCACCTGGAAGACCCACTCATCGCGCAGGCGCAGCCGCTCGCGCGACGTGACCAGCAATTTGAGCGCGGGCGCTTCGCGCAACCACTGCGAGAGCTCTGCGGCGTGTTCCACCAACTGCTCGAAGTTGTCCAGCACCAACAGCACCTCGCGGTGGCGCAACAGCTGGCGCAGCACAGCAGCGGGCGGCATCTCCCCCGCGAGGGGCGTCCCCAACGCCAACAACACCGCGCCGGGGAGCGCCTCCGCCTGGTACACTTCGTCCAATGCGACCAGCGTCGCCCCATCCATGAAAGTGTGCGCCAACCGCGCGACGATTTCCCACGCCAGGCGCGTCTTGCCCACACCGCCCGGCCCGACGAGGGTGAGCAGGCGGCAGGCGGGATCGGTCAACTGGAAGATGATCTCCGCCAGTTCCGCCTGTCGGCCCACCAACGGCGGAAGCGCGGGGATCTGCGCCGCAGCGAGCGGCGCGGCCTGCTGGCGAAGGCGTTCCACCAGGCGTTCGGTCTCTGCCGCCGGCGTCACGCCGAGTTCGGCTTCCAGGATGGCGCGACATTGCGCGTACTGCTTGAGCGCGGCGCTGCGCTGCCCCAACCGGGCCAGCAGCAGCATCTTGCGCCGGTGCGATTTCTCCCGCCAGGGAGCCAGGGCCAACATCCGCGCCACATAGGTCAGCGCGCGGGCCGGGTTGCCGCGCCGGGCGTGAGCTTCGGCGAGCATCTCCAACACCCGCAGCGCCTCATGGAGCCAGCGCTCCCGCTCACCGGCCAGCCACAGCTCGAAATCCGGGCAGTCGCGGAGCGTCAATCCCTCCAGGAGCGGCCCGCCCAACCACAGCGCGGCCTCTTCCAGGGAGGGGAGATCGTCGTGGGCAGCGAGGGCGGCAAAGTGCAGCACATCCACCAGATATGGGCCGGCGGCGCCATCAACGGCGCAAAAGCAGACGCTGCGCCGCTCCACCTCCAGGCAGCCGGGGAGCAGATGGGTGAGGTTGTGCAGCACGCGGCGGAGATTGCCCTGCGCGCGTTCCTGGGACAGCTCCCCCCAGAACAGCCCGGTCAGCGTTTCGCGGGACAGGGCGCGGCCCTGCAAAATCAGATAGGCCAGCACCGCCAGCGCCTTATCCGACTCGAAGCCGCGCAACGGCTGGCCGTTGTGTTCCACCTGCGGTGGACCGGTGAGGCGAATGATAAATTCGGGCATGGTCAAATCGGCTGCACAGGGAATTGGCATTATTGTAGCATGATTTCTGCCGGCATCTAACCGTTTTCCGAACGATTAGCGAACGCTGCACCGGTATCATGAAACCATGGAATCCGTGTTGACCGTCGCCCGCGCTTCGTATCAGGCGTACCTGCTCCGCTGTTGGCAGGAGGAAGGCGCGCCGCGCTTTATGCTGGAAGAGGTTTTCGGCGCGCGGCGGTGCTGGCTCTTCGAGAGCGCGACCGCGTTGGCGACTTATCTGAGCGGGGCGCTGGTCAACGTGACGCTGGCGCCGGGTGATGGGTCGGATAGCATCTCAGCAGACTAGAATCAGGAGGTCGAAAATGAAAGCATGGCAGGTTGGAATCACAGTGTTGGCGTTGGCGGCGCTGCTGGCAAGTGCGCTGAGTCCGCTCCCGCTGCCCGCTGTCGCGGAGGCGGCGTCTGGGGCCGAGATCGCAGCAGGAGCGACTGTCTTTGTGGAGAATCGGGGGCAATTTCCCGCCGAGGTGCGTTTCCAGGCGCAGTTCGAGGGGGGGATGTTGTGGCTCGCCGCTGACGCGCTGTGGCTGATGCAGGTTGAGCCAGGGAGCGCGCGCGCGGCAGTCGTGCGCCTGACCTTCCCGGAAGGCGCCGCTTTGCGCTTCACCCCCTTGCAGCGCGCTCCCGGTCGGCTGAACTATTACCGCGGCGATCCGGCGATCTGGCGGGCAGACGTCCCGCTCTGGCAAGCGGTGCGCATCGAGGGGGTAGCTCCCGGCGCGGCGCTGGAGCTCGATGGGCGCGGCGCGGGCCTGGCCTGGCGGGTGACGGCCGTGGAGACGCTCGCGGTGCGCGTCGAGGGCGCGGAGGCGTTGCAGGCCGACCGCGCCGGGTTGCAGATTCACACGGCGTTGGGCGCGCTCCAGTTGCCATTGGCCGCGACGGCGATCCAGGGCGATGTGGCGCAGTTGGACGCCCGCGCCCCGGAAAGCCCTGCCAGCGCGGCGGCGCTTTTGGCCGGGACCGGTCTCTTCGGGACCTACCTCGGCGGCAGCGGCGATGACGAAGCGCGCGCGGTTGCCGTTGGCAATGACGGTAGCGTTTACGTCACCGGCATGACCCGCAGCGCCGCTTTCCCGCGCACCACCGGTGCGGTGACGGTCAGCGGCAGCGAAGATGCCTTTGTGACTCGCCTCGCCGCCGATGGCAGGACGCTGATCTACAGCACCTATTTGGGCGGCAGCTACACCAGCAACTATGATGCCGAACGCGGCAACGCCATTGCCGTGGACGCCGGCGGCTTTGCTTATGTCACCGGCATTACCTGTTCCGGCGACTTTCCCACGACCGCCGGCGCTTATGACCGCACGTATAACGGGCCAACTACCTCGCGGCAATATGGCGATGCCTTCGTCACCAGGCTCACGCCCACCGGCGCGCTGGCCTACAGCAGCTATCTGGGCGGATCGGGACGGTACTTCAACGGCGCCAATCGCTTCGATGATGAAGGCTGGGGCATTGCGGTACACAACGGGCGTATCTACATCGCCGGTAGCACCAGCTCCACAGATTTTCCCACGACCGCCGGCGCTTATGATCGAACTTATGCCGGATCGCAGGGCAGTCTTCAGGATGCGTTCCTGACCGTGCTGAATCCGGCGGGCGGCGGCGCGAGCGATTTGGTCTACAGCACCTACTTTGGCAACAGCAACAGCGTGAGTGCGTATGCTCTCGCGGTGGATAGCGTCGGCAATGCTTACCTTACCGGGCACATCTACAACAGCTACGGCGATTTCCCCATCACGGCGGGCGCTTATGCCGCCACGCGCAGCGACGATCGCTCGGCTTTTGTCGCCAAAATCAACCCGACGGGCGGCGGCGCAAGCGATCTCCGGTACAGCACCTATCTGGATGGGAGCAACTACGACGTGGGCTATAGGATTGCGGTGGACGCTGCCGGTCTGATCTACGTCACTGGCGCGACGCGCAGCCCCAATTTCCCCACCACGACGGGCGCATTCGACACCACCTGCGGCAGCGATGGCAATTGCAACAGCGCGCGGTTCGATGCGTTTGTCATCCAATTGCACCCTGGCGGGCAGGGAAACGCCGACCTGCGCTACGGGACGTTCCTGGGCGGGGCTATGGCCGAGGGCGACCATTACGATATGACCGATGACTTCGGCGGGATTGCGCTGCTGCCCAATGGCGATGTGCTTGTGACCGGCGCGACAGCCTCTTCCGACTTCCCCAAGACGGCGGACGCGCAGCAGGGCTTCCGCAACGGCGAGCGGGATGCGTTTCTGACCCGCCTGCGCCTGCAAGGGCAGGGCGCGGCGGATTTGATCTACAGCACCTATCTGAGCGGACATAACGGGCGCGGCATTGCCGCCGCCGATGCGCAGACCGCGTGCGTGGCCGGCAATACGATCTATGGCGATGCGCTCATTACAGCCGGCGCTTATGACACGACGTTCAACGGCAACAGCGATGGCTTCGTGGTCTGCGCTGCCGTCCCGCCGCGCCCCAATCTTGAGCCTTCGACCAAGACTGTTGCGCCGGAGCGGGCCGTGGTGGGTGAGGTGGTCACGTTCACGGTGCGGCTGGTCAACAGCGGCGTCCTGGCGGCCAGCGCGCGCGTCACCGATACGCTGCCTGCTGCGCTGCTTTTCCACGGAGCGCCGCAAGCCAGCGCGGGCGCCGCGCCCGTCGTCGCCGGGCAGACGCTCACCTGGAACGGGACGGTGGCTGCCGGAGCCGTGGTCACGCTCACCTACAGCGCCGCCCTCACCTCCACCACCGGCGCCGCGCCGGTCGCCGTCAACCGGGCGCGCATCGCTGATGGTCTCGGCGCCGTGTACATCCGCGCGGCCTACGTCAACGGCTATAAGGTATATTTACCGCTTACGCTGAGGCAACAACTCTCGCCGTGACGCGGTTAGCGCTAGAGCGAGCAGCTACAATGGCTAGAAAAGCTAGTCTCGTGAGCGTAATACGCTCACGAGACTAGCGCTAGCTTAGCATGGCATTCAGCTTTTTCCCTGGCCTTTAGGCCGTATTACTGCCCCAAAGCGTCGAGTGCGATAGCCCTGCACCATGAATAGCTTGCGCACGCGCCTTTTTAGAGTATCATATATTCAACTTTATGAATACGAAAGCGGGAGCAGCTATGTCCAAACTCAAAGTTTTGTTTCTCTGCACTGGCAACTCGTGCCGCAGCCAGATGGCTGAAGGTTGGGCGCGCGCGCTCAAGGGCGAGCAGATCGTGGCATACTCGGCGGGCATCGAGACGCATGGGATGAATCTCAATGCGGTCAAAGTGATGGCGGAGGCTGGTGTGGACATCTCCGGCCACCACAGCAAGCGCGTTAGCGAGGTGCTGCATATCCCCTTCGATTACGTCATCACCGTCTGCGGGCACGCGCAAGAGCATTGCCCGGTCTTCCCGGGGCGGGCTACCGTCATCCATCACGGCTTCGATGATCCGCCCAAGCTGGCCGCCGATGCCAAAACGGAAGAGGAAGCGCTCGTACACTATCGCCGCGTGCGCGATGAAATCCGCGCTTACATCGAGACGCTGCCGGAAGCGTTGACGCAGGCCCATCCCATGCAGTTTTCGCTTTAGGCGCGGCCCGTTGATGAGAATAGCTCATAGAGAGCAGTGAGCAGGTTTGCGATGTCTTATCGCCAAATTCTGGTAGATGGTTCACCGGTAGGACTGCAAGGGCTGGACGAAACACTGGAGGCCCTGCGTGTCGAAGGCCGGCAGCCGGGCGAAGCCGAGCTGGGCATGGAGCTGGTGCAGCGCTTGAGCCGCGACAATTACATTCCGCGCAGCGCGCAGGCGAATTTCGCCGCCGCATTGGAGCGCGAGTATGCCGCGTATCTGGCGCGCGGCGAAAGCGGCATCCCTATCCGCAAAGGTGGCTATGGCACATGGCGCGGCCATCCACGCGAGAGCGTCTCCTGGTTCCCTACGGTCAATGATGAGCTCTGCGATGGCTGCGGCGTGTGCCTCAAACTGTGTAGCACGCACTGCCTTGCACCCACCGAAGAAGGCAAGGTGTGGGTGGTTGACCCCTTCGCGTGCGTGGTGGGGTGTAGCTCTTGTGCGGGGATATGCAAGCCCAAAGCCATCACCTTCCCGCCACGCTCGATGCTGAATGCGTACAAACCGAAGTAGCGCACAGCGGTTATGAGGGGTGTTTTCCAATGCAGCATGAATTCCAAAAGCAATCTAAGATCACAAACGAAGAACTGGCAAGCCTGTTCAAAGCGTTGAGTCATCCGCAGCGGTTAGCCATTCTCCGTCTGCTGGAAGGTCAAGAGTTGTGTGTGTGCGAGATCGAAGCCGCGCTCGATTTGCGCCAGGCGTATGTCTCCCAACAATTGACGCTGCTGCGCGAGGCGGGACTGGTCTGTTTCCGCAAGGATGGCTGGAATGTCTGGTATCGCATCGCACGCTCGGAGGTGCATACGCTGCTAGAGATGGCGGAGACCATTCACGCCACGTTGGGAGAATGTGCGCTCATCAATCCTGAAGATGCCGCCGCCCCGCAACAACCGAATTGCGGCTGCCCTATTGACAAATCACCTGAACGGGAGTAATATACATTCAGTTTGTTGAATATGATAAAGCGACGCATTCACTGCGTCTTTTTTCTGCTCATTCATATTCACAGAACTGAATATCGCTTCAGGAGGCATCCCTTGACTATCATGCAATATCTGGGCAATCTGTTTCAGACCGGGCTGGGCAGCCTGGCCGCATATCTGGCAGCCCATGTGCTGCTGTGCTTGTTGCCCGCGTTCCTCATCGCGGGAGCGCTATCGGCGCTGGTTCCCAAAGAAGCGATCACCAAATATCTGGGTCGCACCACACCCAAGTGGATTTCCTATCCGGCGGCGGCCCTCGGCGGCTTTGTGCTGGCGGTCTGCTCCTGCACGATCATGCCGCTGTTCGCCAGCATCTACAAAAAAGGCGCGGGTCTCGGCCCGGCCATTACCTTTCTCTTTGTTGGCCCCGCGGTCAATATCCTGGCGATCTCGCTCACCGGCGTGGCGATTGGGATGGATATTGCGTTGGCGCGCGTGGTGCTCTCCATCATCTTCGGCGTGGGGATCGGCCTGCTGATGGCATGGCTCTTCCGCAAGTCGGATGCGGCGCACGATGAGGCAACCAATCAGCAGGATGCGTTCGCGCAGGGCGCAACCGTCCCCGCGCGGACGTGGGGCTTCTTCGCGCTGCTGCTGGGGATCCTCATCGCCGGGACGTTGCAGGTCGGATTGCTCACCAACAGCTACCTGACTTTCGAAATCGGCGGGGGGTCAGCGCTGGCGGCGGACAGCACGACCGCACCGACACACTGGGCCTACACTTTCCAGAACTGGCTCGATAGCCTGGTTCCGCCGAATCCGGCGCTGGGCATCGAAGGGGTGAGCATCCACGGCGTTCTCCTCATTGGCTTACTGGCAGCCATCGGCGCAACCGCGTGGAAGGGCCTGGAGCATGTGGATGAGGGCTTCAATGGTTGGACGCCGGTGGCCCTGGGCCTGGTCACCTTGACGCTGGTGGTTGCTTCGTTCCGCGTAAGCGTGTCGCAGACGAGCCTGACCATCGGCGTGACCGGTAAGCTGCTCGCGGAAATCGCACTACTTGGCGGCGTGTGGTGGATGGCGCTGAAGAAATTCGAGGAGTACGAGATCCAGGAATGGCTCTGGGAGATGTGGCGCTTCGTCAAGCAAATCATCCCGCTACTGCTGGTGGGCGTGTTTGTCGCGGGCGCGGCGCGCGTGTTGATTCCGGCCACCTGGATCACCACCCTGGCGGGCAGTAATACCGTGTGGGCGAACCTGGCGGGCGTGTTCTTCGGCGTCTTCATGTATTTCCCCACACTGGTGGAAGTGCCTATCGCGCAGACTTTCCTCTCGCTGGGGATGCAGCGCGGGCCGCTGCTGGCTTACTTACTTTCCGACCCGGAACTCAGCCTGCAATCCATCCTTATTACGCAGAAAATCATCGGGCAAAAGAAAACCTGGGTCTATGTGGGGTTTGTCGCCGTGTTCAGCACGCTGGCTGGGTTGATTTTTGGTTGGATTAGTGGGTAGGACTGTAACGGGTAATGGGCAATGGGTAATGGGTAATGAGGCTTTCGCATCCCCCATCACCCATTACCATCATCACAAATCAGGAGGAAACATGGAAATCAAGATTCTGGGCAAAGGATGTCCCAAATGTAAACGGCTAGAAGAATTGGCCCGCGAGGCGGCGGCAGAAGCCGGCGTGGAGGCCGCGTTCACCAAAGTCAAAGAGATGGATGAGATCATGGCTTACGGCGTGGCAGTTACGCCCGCGTTGGTAGTGGATGAAGAACTGAAATGTTCGGGGCGGATCCCGCAAAAGAGCGAGATTGTCGCCTGGCTTCAGGGCGCGTGAGCGAAACGACGGAAAAGCAATACGGCGAAAAAGTGAGGCTCAAACATGGTACAAATCAAGGTATTCGGAACGACGCCGCCCTGTTCCAACTGCAAACGCGCCGAACGGGAAGCGCTCAAAGCCGCTGAGGGATTTGCCGGACAGGTCGAAGTCGTCAAACTCGACGCGCTCGGCCCGGAAGCGGAAGCGTATGGCATTCTGTCCACACCGCTGATCGTGGTTGACGATGAGGTGGTGGGACGCGGCAGAGTCGTCCCGGCGGCGCAACTGATTCCGGCCATCGAGAAGCACCTGCAAGCCTAAAACGGTTCATGGAGCGTCAATCGCAGCGGGAGAGCGAACTAAAGTTCGCGGTACACTGGCCCGCTGACGGGTTTTGCTATTCGCAATTTGCCATTTGCTATTTTTGAAGAAGGAGGCATTCATGGTCAAACTGGAAGTGTTCAGCGGCGATCCGCCGTGTCCGGGCTGTGTGGCGCTGGTGGAACTGGCGGAACGGATTGCGCCCAAATACGCGGGCGAACTGGAACTGGTCATCTACAAAGGCGCCGAAGGGATGCAGAAATTCGAGGAGTACCGGCTTTTCTGCGTGCCGGCTGCGGTGGTCAACGGCAGCATCCGCATCGAGGGGATGTGTCCCAGCGAAGCCACGCTCAACAACGCGCTCCGGGAGGGTGGGCTATGTCTAAAATAACCATCGAGGCGTTTGTTTCCATTCCGCCGTGCTCTGGCGGGATCGCGGTCAAGCGGCTGCTCAAGCAAATCGAAGCGGAATACGGCGAGCAGGTGGAAATCATCTTCCACACCGGGCCGGGCGACCCCGCCTGGGAAGAACAGGCCATCGGCAATGCGCCCGCGCTGGTCATTGGCGATCTGGTGAAGTTTGTGGGGTTGGCCCCCAGCAAAGAGAGCCTCATCGGCGCGTTGCGCGAAGCGGGGCTGGAGTAGTTTCCTCATAGATTGTAGCGGATACGCCCCGCCGTCCCCGCGTCAGATCAATCTGGCGCGGGGATAATTTTTGCTTGGCGTTCAAATCCTTCGGCGCTTGACGTGGTTGTCGACTATGATATACTTTAATGGTTGTTTAAGTATTTTAGTCATGCCCGTTGTGTAACTTACTGTGAGGAGCTTTTATATGGCGCAAGAGAAACGACTTAACCTGTTCGAACGTTATCTGACGATTTGGGTGTTCTTATGTATCGGCGCGGGGATTCTGCTAGGACGTGTTGCCCCGGAGCTTGCTGTACGGCTGGATTCGATGGCGCTCTATCATGTCTCCATCCCCATTGCTATCTGCATGTTCTTCATGCTCTATCCCATTATGGTCAAAATTGACTTCTCCCAAGTGCTCAAGGTCACGAAAAACCCCAAGCCCATTGTCTTGAGCGTCGTCATTGATTGGTTGATCAAACCCTTTACCAAGTATGTGCTGGCGATTTTCTTTCTGGGTTACGTTTTCAGGGGATTGATCGTGGGCACTGAGATTCTGAGCTCGGGCCAGGAGGTCGAGCTATGGCGGAGCTACACTTCCGGGCTACTGCTCCTGAGCGTGGCGCCTTGCACCGCGATGGTGCTGGTCTGGAACCATCTGGCTGAGGCCAGCATGGAGCTGACGCTGGTGATTGTGGCGCTCATGTCACTATTGATCCTCGTGCTCTTCGCGCCGGTGGCAACGTTGATGTTAGGCGGCGTGGGCATCGTGATCCCCTGGGAGACCATGCTGCTGTCTATGGTGATCTATGTTGCGCTGCCCCTGGTCAGCGGATATTTTACCCGCAAGTGGATCATCGAAAACAAAGGCCAGGCCTGGTTCGATAAGCGCTTTGTCCCGGCGCTCACGCCGGTGAGTATCGTCGCGCTATTAGCCACGCTGATTTTGCTCTTCTCTTTCAAGGGCGAGGTCATTCTGGAAAATCCACTCCACATTCTGTGGATCAGCATCGTCCTGAGCATCCAAACGCTAGGCATCTTTGCGCTGGCTTATTTTGGCTTTGGGCGCTGGTTTAAGTTGCCTTACGAGCAGGCCGCGCCGCTGGGACTGATTGGTACATCCAATCATTTCGAGGTAGCCTTTGCCACGTCCGTCATGCTCTTCGGCCTGTCATCGGGGGCGGCCCTGGCGGCGGTTGTGGGCGTCTTGGTCGAAGTGCCCACCATGCTGTTTCTGGTAGAAATCTGCAAGCGCACCAAGCACTTGTTCGTCCAGCCGCAGAGCGTCGAAGTCTGATGTCCACAGCAGACTTATTCCAGAATACGACGCCTCTAGCTGCGCTGCTCAAAGCGTTGGCCGATCCCTTGCGCTTGCGGATCTTCAATCTGCTGATGGAAGGGGTTCACTGCAACTGTGAGCTGGCCGCGCAGTTGGATGTATCCCTGAGCTTGATTTCGCATCACCTGCGGGTGTTGCGGGAAGTGGGCCTGGTCACTGCGGAACGCGACGCACAAGATGCCCGCTGGATTTACTATACGGTCAACTCAACCACGCTATCCGAGCTTGCCGCCGCGATGCAGCATTTGCTGGATGCGCAGCGTATCCAGCCGCGTATTCCCGCCTGTGGACCAGACGGCTGCACAGTCTGCCCGCCCTAAAATGTTTAGCATCAAGGAGATCTGCCCACCCAGTTTATCCTCAACCGCTTTTTCAATGAAACACTCAAATTCCAAATGCAGTATCTCTATCCCAATTAGTATTTGCCGGTTCTTGATGATGTACCTGGCCCTGCTCAACCGGTAAGTCTCAGAACTGAAGCGTCACAAAGACAAACCCAAACCCATTCTGCTGAGCCTGTTCTCGAACCAGGTCGTGGCTCCGTTGGTCACACGGTTGCTGGTCAACCTGTGCTTGAAGGGCCACGAGCAACTGATGGTCGCTGCTGTTTTGCTAGGCTCTAGCCCTTGTACGGCGATGCTGTTGGTGTGGGGCAAGCTAGCCAACGGCAACCAGGAGCAGAATGTCATCAATACCAGCATCAACACGTTGCCGATTTTTCTCGCTGAATGGCGATGTTTTGTTAGGCAATTTCGATACACTGTTGCGCGTTTCTATCCCTCTGCTGCTGGGTTTCGTCATCGTGGTGGGGTATAATGTGCTCATCACCCGCGCTTTCAACCTGAGTTACCGCGAGGCCATCACTACCGTGATTATCGGCTCTTACCGTCACTTCGAGATCGCCATTGCTACGGCGGTTGCGTTATACGGCGTTGGTGCGATGGCAGTGCTGGGCACTACGATGGGACTGTTCTGGGAAGTCCCCATCATGCTGGGGCTGGTGTATTTGGAAAAGTCCCTGGGCAAGCGGGGATTCTGGGAAGCTGCGAGGGCCGCCAGGGCAATTGATACCTGAAGCAGTGCGGGCGCTGGTGGAAGATTAAGCACAAACGCACACTTGACGCCAAGAAAGGCTCTATCCTGTCCGCAGGGATAGAGCCTTTCTTGGCACCGAGAGGGGCATGATTGGAATTTCGGAGCGGGTCGCTGATCGAAATCGCACTGCGCTTCTTACAATCCATCTGAAGCAGGAGCAGGGCATTCGCCTGGGGGTGACGCAGCAACCCCTCTGCACCACGAGCCTTATAGGAGACGCAGCAGCCCGCTGCATTGCTATGAATGTCCGCGCGCGCATCTATTGACATTATGCCAATAGATGCTATACTAAGCCCAGAGGTGAAACGTGCGTCATCGTGGACAACAGTGTGGAGGACGTGGCTGCAATCGCCGAATGGGACAATTCCTCGATCCGGCGTTGTTGCTGCTATTGAAGCAGTCCCCAGCGCACGGCTATACCCTCCTGAGCCGCATGGCTGAGTTCGGGCTGGACTTCCTGGCCCCTACCGTCATCTACCGCACCCTACGCGAGATGGAGGAGCAAGGCTGGGTCAGTTCCACCTGGAACGAAGAAGACACCCAAGGGCCGCCGCGCCGTGTCTACGCCCTCACCCCCATGGGACAGGAGGTGCTGCGCTGCTGTGCGGCGCAGCTTTATAACACGCGCCAGGTGCTTGAGTATTTTCTGCTGCTCTATGGCGAGCTCACCGAAGACCGCGAACCCGATGCACTTGAGGCATCATTATTCCACGAGGAGGCAATCATGCGACTGGTCATTCCTGCCAACGGGGCTGATCTCGACGCCCCCACCAGCCCCGTTTTTGGGCGTTGCCAGACCTTTATATTGGTCAATCCTGAGACTCTGGAATTCGAGGCGCTGCCTAATCCGGCGCAAGATGCTTCGGGTGGAGCTGGCGTACAAGCGGCGCAGGTGGTATTGCAGCACGGCGCGGAAGCGGTCCTGGCGCGAAGTCTGGGCCCTAAAGCTTTCAACTTGCTCAAGGCTGCGGGTGTGTCTACCTATGTGTTGGAAGGCGCCACCGTGCGCGAAGCGATCAGCGCCTTCCAGGCCAAACGCCTGACCCGGCTCTAGCCTACGCCGGAGCCATGCAATGGTTTGCTGTATAAAACACGACGCTTTGGAGGATCAGCTATGACGAAAATCGCAATTGCTGTTTTAGATGCTAATGGTCTGGAGGCGCAGATCAGCCCGCACTTCGGGCGCTGCCCATACTTCGCGCTGGCTGAGGTGGAAGACGCGGAGGTGCGTAGTGTGGAGACGGTTGCCAATCCCTTCTATCCCAACCATGAACCGGGGCAAATTCCCGAATTCATTCACAGCCTGGGCGCGCAAGTGATGCTTGCCGGCGGAATGGGCGGACGCGCGGTGGCGTTCTTCCGCCAGTATGGCGTCGAACCGGCAACCGGCGCAGCAGGGACGGTGCGTGAGTCGCTGACGCGCTATCTCGATGGCAGCCTGAGCGGCGCAGCACCCTGTGACGAGAGCGTCGCGCACGGGCACGGATAAGCCGGTCCTGGAAATGGAACCGAGCATCACTTGCGTGGTAGACAATGCCGTGCAGCCCAGCAGCCAGCTGTGGGGCGAACACGGCTTATCCTTCTGGATCGAGACGGAAGCCGGGCCGGCGCTGCTCGATACCGGGCAAAGCGGCGCAGTGCTGCTGCACAACCTCAACGCGCTGCGGCTGGACGCGGGCCGACTCCAGGCCCTGGCGTTCAGCCACGCACACTACGATCATACCGGCGGGCTGCCCGCACTGGCGAAGCGCCGCGCGCCCGGCTTGCCGCTCTACGCGAACGCGGATCTGCTGCGCGAGCGCTTCTCTCAAAGCAGCGGGGAGCGCCGCGCCATCGGCCTCGCGGTGAATGCGGCCTGGCTGGCGGCGCACTTCACCCTGCATCTGAATGACGCCCCACAGCAGCTGCTTCCCGGCGTGTGGACGACCGGCGCGATCACGGAACGCCCCCACCCCGGCGGCTACGTTCCCCGACAAGAGATGCGCGTCGGAACCGGTTATGCCCCCGATTTGTACCACGACGACCTCTCGCTGGTGGTGGAGACCGCCGAGGGCCTGGTGGTGCTGTGCGGCTGCTGCCACGCGGGGCTGCTCAACACGCTGGAGCATGTGCAGCGCGTTTTCAGCCGACCCATCATCGCAGCGGCGGGCGGCACGCATCTGGTCAGCGCGGATGCGATCACGCTGGACACGATCGCCCGCACGTTGGGCGCGTGGGGGACGCTGCGGCGGCTCTACCTCAACCACTGCTCCGGCCATGAAGCCTACTACGTTCTGCGCCAGCAATTGGGCGGCGCGGTGGTGCGTCCCTGCCCGGCGGGGACGGTGCTGGATTGGAGCGCCGCGTGAAAGTTGCCATCGCCAGCGGCAAAGGCGGCACAGGCAAAACCACCGTGGCGGTGAGTCTGGCCCTGAGCCTGGCCGAACAGCACCCGCTCTTTCTCGATTGCGATGTGGAGGCGCCGAACGCCGCGCTCTTTCTGCGCCCAGAATTCACCGAACGCCGCGACGTGGGGCAGTTGATCCCGGTGGTGGATGCGGCGCGCTGCACGCATTGCGGACGCTGCGCCGAGGTGTGCGCCTATCACGCCATCGCCGTCATTGGACTACAGGTGCTCGTCTTCCCGGAACTGTGCCATGGGTGCGGCAGCTGCACCCGCCACTGCCCGGCGGGCGCGCTCCACGAGGAACTGGACTTGATGGGAACGCTGGCGCGCGGTCGCGCTGGCGCTATCACATTTTTTCAGGGGACACTAAACATCGGCAAAGCGATGGCTGTGCCGATCATCCGGCAGCTCAAACAGTGGGCGCTCGCGGAAGTCGCGGATGGGCGTCCTGTCATCCTCGATGCGCCGCCGGGGGCCTCTTGCCCGGTGGTGGAGACGTTGCGCGACGCGGATGTGGCGCTCCTTGTCACCGAGCCGACGCCCTTCGGCCTGCACGATTTGCGGCTGGCGGTGCAGCTGGCGCGCGGCGAACTCGGGTTGCCGGTCGCGGTCGTCATCAACCGCGCCGGCATGGGCGACGATAGCGTCGAAGCCTATTGCGCCGCCGAGCAGATCCCCATCCTGCTGCGTATCCCCCTGGAACGCGCCATTGCGGAAGGGATGGCCCAGGGCGAACCGCTGGTCGCCCTCCGCCCAGCGCACCGCCTGCAGCTGGCAGCGCTGTGGGATACCCTGGCGGCCCGGCTATGAAACAATTGGTGATTCTCAGCGGCAAGGGCGGGACGGGCAAGACGACAGTGACAGCGGCTTTTGCCCATCTTGCGGCGCAGACGCGGCGGCTTGTCATCGCCGATGCAGATGTGGACGCGGCGAATCTGGGGCTGGTGCTTGCGCCGATCACGGAAGAGATACACGATTTCACCGGCGGCAAGGTCGCGGCGATTGACCCGGCGGCATGTACCGCGTGTGGACGCTGCGCCGAGGTCTGCCGCTTCGAGGCAGTGCAACCCGGCGTGGTGTACACGATAGACCCCATCGCCTGCGAGGGCTGCGCCGCGTGCTTTTACGAATGTCCGACGCAGGCCATCACGATGACGCCGCAGCGCGCCGGGCAGTGGTTCGTTGCATCCACACGGTACGGGCCGCTGTACCACGCACATCTCTTCGCCGGGCAGGAGAACTCCGGCAAGCTCGTCACCCTGGTCAAGCAGATGGCGCGGCTGCGGGCGCTGGACGACAAAGCCGACCTGCTGTTGGTGGATGGCCCGCCGGGTATCGGTTGTCCGGTCATCGCGGCGCTGGCCGGGGTGGATTTGGCACTCATCGTCACCGAGCCGACCGTCTCCAGCGCGCATGATTTGGAGCGGATTTTGGGCGTCGCCACGCATTTCCAGACGCGAGCGGCGGTGCTGCTCAACAAGGCTGACCTCAGCCCGGCGCAGGCGGAAGCGATTGCGGCGGCGTGCACGGAGCGCGGCGTTCTACTGGTGGGCCGCCTGCCTTACAACCCGGCGGTGACGGAAGCGATGGTGCGCGGCGAGCCGGTCACGGCGGGGGATGGGCCAGTCGCGGCGGCGCTGCGGGAGGTGTGGGATGAGCTTCAAGCACAGCTGTAGCAACATATTTACACAAAGGAGTTTGTGATGGGCAAAATTACGACAATTTACAAAGGCAATATGTTGTTCGAGTCACAGATGGGCAAACACACGGTCACGATTGATGTCCCCGCCAGCATGGGCGGCAGCGACCGAGGGCCAACGCCGCCGGAGTTATTCGTGGCCTCGCTGGGGAGCTGCGTCGGCGCGTTTGTGGCGCAGTATTGCGAAAACAATGGCATTGATACCACGGATATGACCGTAGATGTGACCTTCGACAAGGCCGACGACCCCACGCGGCTGGTCAATCTCCAGGCGACGGTCAATCTGCCGCATGGCGATTGCGCCAAGCGCATCAAGGCCATCGAGCGCGTGGCCGAGCATTGCCCGGTTCACGCCACCATCAAGACGATGGAAGGGCTGACCCTGGACATCCGTGGGATGGAGCAGTGCGATTTGACGCCTGAATCCTGATAGAACAAACACCCCGTCATCGAGCGCGATGTGGACGCGCCGATGGGCAGGGTAGTGGTGCGGCAGCGTCAAACACAGTAAGCGGAGGTGTTTATGCACACGGGGCAGATCGAAAGACCTGCCCCGTGTGGTGTGTATGAACGGACGCTAATTGTAGGCGTCGCGCGTCGCTTGATCCGCCATGATGGGCGCGAGCAGCGATTCCAAGGTCAGCGAAGCCCACGTTCCCAGGCGCGCGTGCAGTTCCAAGTATTTCGTGGGGATGGGATGCGTACCGACAGGTCAACCGCTCTACGCCGGCGAAAACCTGCTTCACGCGCAAGGCGACAACGATGTAACCGGAACCGGGTAGGATTCCACCGCGAAGTTACCCTCTTGGCATCGCTCAGGCCGGCAGCTGCTCAAGCATAGCGTCAAGAATGGGGGCAAAATCCGCGCTCTGATAGGTCTCAATCTGGCCCGCATCGCCCGCTTGCGCCAGCCCTGACTCCAGCCCCATCGCGCCCAAGAACGGCGCGTCGAACTCGGCGGCGAGTGCGTCCGCATGGCCCGCGCCGAACAGCTCAAATCGCGCGCCGCAATGCGGGCAAGTGGCGTAGCTCATATTCTCCAGCACGCCCAGGATCGGCTTGTTGACCTGGCGGGTCATGTTGGCGGCTTTGCGCACAATCATATCAGCCAGGTCTTGCGGCGTGGTGACGATAACGACGCCCGTGATCGGCAGGCTCTGCAATACCGTCAGCGCCGCATCAGACGTGCCGGGGGGCAAATCCACCACCAGCGCATCGAGCGGCCCCCAGGTCACATCATTCCAGAATTGCTGGATCATTTTGGAGATCAGCGGCCCGCGCCAGATCACGGCATCATCTTCCCGTTCCAGCATCAGATTGACTGAGATGATTTTGATGCCGCGGAGACTCATGGCCGGAATGATCCCGCCCGCCCCATCCTGGAGCGGGGGCTGGCGCACGCCAAAAAGTTTGGGGATGCTGGCCCCGGTAATATCGGCATCGAGCAAGCCGACCTGCCAGCCAGCGCGGCATAGGCCCGCCGCCAGCAACGCGGCAGTGGTAGATTTGCCCACGCCGCCTTTGCCGCTCATCACGGCCAGAACGTGCTTGATTTGGGGAGCAGTTTCAGTGTTCATATCTAATCAGCCTGCAGCAGCGCAGCGCGCACTGCCGGGTCGCCCAGCAGCGAGGCGTTGGTAATCACCGCCAGCGGGATGCCTAGCGGCTTGCGCGCCAGCAGCATATCGTCCAAATACAAATCCAGCGTCGGCTCACCATCCGGCACAAATGTGAGATAGTCAATCAGTTCGCCCCCAGCGGCGGCGAAGGCGACCTTCTCCTGCACTGCCGCGACCACCGTCTCCGGCGCGTAAAACGCCTGGCGTGTGAGGGTCAAGTGGGGCGGGTGCCCTGGCTAACAGTAGACGCAGGCGTAGGAGCAGGTCTTGGGCGGGATGTGATTGATGCCCAGGCTGCGTACCAGCCAGCGCGAAGACACCGGGCCGAAGGTCAATGCGGGTTGTGTTTCAGTCACAGCTACGCTCAGCGCCGCCGCCCCCAACTGGCAATCAGGGGCGGCGGCGCGAGATAAAGGGTTCAATCTCGCTCAAGCTCGGTCAGCCGTTGCTGCACGGCGTTGAGCTGCACCTGCAACTGCGCGGCCTGCTCTTTGAGCAGCGCGGCCTCATCCACCGGCGCGGGGGCCGCGTCGCCCCAGCGCAGCCAGCGGGTCAGCCCGGTAGCGCGCGCCCAGTGCCGCCAGCCTCGCCCGCGACCAAGGCCGCCGCCGAAGAAGCGCGGTTGCTCCGTTCCGGTACAAGCGCCCATGCCGCCTCCTGTGCGCGGGCCAACACCTTGCGGTCCAGTTTGATCTCCACCTGGCATAGTTTACCTCCTATGAATCAACGCATCTCAGAATGACCGTTATCGCTGCGCGCGGCGTCCACGTCCGCCGCCGCTGCCTCTCCCGCGTCCCAGCCAACGCAGGGGGTTCATCCAGCGTAACAGCTCCCATCCGCGCACGGGCAACCCTTGCTGCCCCACATAGCCATAAGGCTCGCCGCCCTGCGGTTGTGCGATAGCGCAATTGCCCGCACCCCGCCCGGTGAACGGCCCTAATCCTTGCGGTCCACTTCCATCTCGCCGTGGCATGTCTACCTCCTTTAAGGGCTTAACCACATCAGTACAGTTTTATTGTACATCTCTAATGTCAAATTGTCAATAGATAAAAAGCTAATAAATGGATCGCTGCTGCGGACATGCTGCGTGGCAGGTAATGGCTAACGCTTCCATCTCCGAATCCGGCACTTTAACACAATACCAGTGAACGAATTTGGAACAGAGCGTGGGCAGATCTCGAATATGGTACAATCCATCCCAAAATCACGTGAATTTGGAGGTATGGATGAGCGCTTCCCCAGATGCAGAAGAACTCCAGCTCCTCATAGCGGATTTGGGCCTGGAACCCTTTGCAGAGACCCTGCAACCGTTGATTGATCAGGCCTTGACCCTCCATGATCAGGGCCACTACCAGCAAGGCGCCTTGCTGGTCCCTCGTTTACTCGTATGGTTTGTCCTGATGCTCACCCTGCGCCGGGATTAGAATTACCAGCAGATGTTACGCGGGCTGGTCTCGGGCTTCCGGTGGCTGAGCACACATTTCCCTGACGCCGCCCAACTTGTTACCAACGACGCACTCAGTCATGCACGGCAGCAAAGCGACCCCGAGGTTTTTGCCACCTTACTGGCGTTACAGATCGCGGCGTAACCCCTGCCGCCCTCGGATTTCCATGGCTATTGTAATGCCGGCTTTAATGGCGCCACGGTAACAGTGCCCGCTACGCCGGCCAATACCCAAGCTTGCAGCAAACCGAGGTCGCAACGCGGGTCAGCCGCCTTTCCACAACTACGCGTGCTGACCCTGGCGCTCCCGGTGCGGCAGGTATGGGGCTTGGCCTAGGCTATCTATCGCGGCAAGGAGACTGGCGAGCGGGCGTTGTTGCGCACCTTGCTCCCGCAGTTGCCGCGCGCGCCCTAGCTCTGTCTGTTGGATGCCGGGTTGTAAGCCTTCGATATTCTCTGGACGCTGGCCCAGGCGCCGTTGGCGGTGCTGATCCGCGCCCGGGACAGGTCAAATTCACCCACCTGCGGCCGCTCGACGCTGGCAGTTACCTGACCGAACTACGTGGGCGCGAGCCGCATCCGGCTGGGTCCAGCGGCTCCCGCAACGCAACGCTCACGGTGCGCGTCATCCGCGTGGAGCTGTGCGGCTTCAGCCCCTATTGGTTGGCAACCAGCATGCTGGAACCAACCTGTACCCCCGAGGAAAACCGATCCAAAACCGCGCCCGATACTGCTCAGGGCGAACATAGGAAATGTCTTCAACAGCATCGCGCAGGCCTTCTCGATGGCTAATCCCTTGGAAGTGTCTGTTGGCGCCGCAAACCAGCCAAGCACCGCGCGATTCCAACTGCTGAAGATCGCTGTGACGGGATAGGCGAGCGACGCCGCAAGCAAGACCAGCGGGATTTGCCAATATGTGCTCAGGCGTTTCTCAGCTCGGAATCCCAGCGTGGCAATGAGAAACACCATGGAGCCCGCCAGGCCATACGCCAGGTTTTTGTTTGTGGGGAACACATCGAAGTATCCAGCAGATAGATCCGCCCGCTTCAACTCCGAGCACTTCTAGCGTCGTCTCCAACGCACCGATGAGAATCTCGTCCAACTCCAGCGAGCGGCCCACGACCGTCGCTACGGTATTCAGCGCCGCCAATTAGCGCGCCAACGCGCGTTGCTGCATCACGCGGCCCCTGGTGCGCAGCCAGCAGCCAAGCAGTCCGCACGCGAGCAGTACCAGGGAAAGCATCAGCCAGAGAGAAGCGTTCATACTTTCATAGTAGCACATAATGCGATAAGACTGTACGTGACCGAAAGCGCCAGGATGCCAACCCTCACAATCGTGATACAATGGATTTGCTGATCATCGGCAGTTTAATCATTGCCCAACGGAACACTTATCACCCTGATTTGCTGCTGCGCATCTAGCAAGCCATCGAGCAAGACACAAGCATGAAGATGGCTGCATATCAACATCAACCGGGCGCGAGTATTGCCGGAAATTGCCGCTCAATCGTCACGGCCATAGAATCCGCCGCCGATCAGGGCGCGCGCTTGCTGATGACGCAGGAATGCGCCCTGTGCGGCTATCCACCTGAAGAGCTTCAGAGCGTGGCGGCCCTGGATTTTGCGGCGTTGGATGCCGCCGTTGGCGAGATTCGCACTGCGGCAATGCGGTGCAACATCCACGTGGGGCTGGGAGACCTCAGACAAGCAAACGGTAAACGCTACAACACGATCCCGTTCATCGGCCCAGATGGGGCGATGCAGCCGCCCTATGATAAACGCGCCCTATGGGGTTACGATTTGGACAATTTCCATCCGGGGAACAACAGCGGGATTTACACTGGTGATGGCTTGAAAAGCGGGATCAGAATTTGCTTTGAAGTGCGCTTCTCCGAATACTTCAGGGAGTTATTCAAGGCGTGCGACCTGGAACACGCGCACGATGTCCGGCTTGTGAATGTAATCATCTGAGCCAGGTCCCGTATCCACCAGGAGCAGCCCGTCGGTGGTTTCAACCAATAAGCAGAGCGTGCCGGTTTGCCACTCCGCAGGCACGCGGGCATTACAGGTGAAGCAGTTGAGAAAGTGAACGGTCACAGGCCCCTCCTCTTAGCACTGCAAGCCGTAGCGGGACTTTGTCCCAAGCCGCGCGCAAAACAAGGCCGCTTAACGATGCAGCGAACGTTCCTTTGCATCACCTGGCGCTTGTCTCTGCCGCCATTTCCAACAAAGCTACGCGGCTGCCCACGGGTAGCGCCGCGCTGCTGCTGCGCACCACCACCGCGCCTTCCAACTGCGGCTGCGCCACTGCCAGCCATGCCGGTTCCACATACTGTCGCGCCAACGCCGCCCACAACCAGTGCGGCAGTTTGCCGCTCAGAATAAGCCCTGCCGTCTGCACCACCGGCGCGGTCAGCGCCCCAGCCTGCGCCAGATCCAGATAGGCGTGTAGCAAGCGGAAATCGAGCTGGGTGCATTCCCCTCGCTGCCGCACGGCCACGACCAGCCCGTTGCGTTCTGAAGGGACGCCCCATCCCAACGCCGGCGCCGTGATCCATCCCCAGCGCACGTCGAAGAGCTCGAAGGACGCGGGCCAGGTGTGCGCCGCAACCGCCGCGTAGAGCCAGTTGGGGCCGCGACCGTAGAGCGCCAGCGGCGTTCGCTCCGGCAGATAGTCCAGCACTTCGGGCAGCGCCTCCGACCGCCACTGCCGGGCGTCTTGCCCCAGCTGCCGCGCCAGCGCCGCCAGGTCTACGGCCAGCTCCGCTGGCGCTGCGAGCAGGTGCCGCCGCGCCAGCCCTACCGTCGCCGCCGTGAACAGCGCCTCCAACCGCGCCGCCAGCGCCGCGAACGCCGCGCCTTGCGCCTGCGCGCCCCGTTCCAGCCCGGCCAGGGTTCCCTGAATGACTGGATTTTCCGCCGCAAGCGCGTTGACGCCGTGCAAGTCGGAGCGCAGATCGGCCAGCAGCGTTAGGCCGTAGCGCGCGAAACGCGCCGCCCATGCGGCGCGGCTTGCCGCATCCGGCGTGAGCAGAATCCCGTGCGTACATGCCGCCAACAGCTGCTCCTGTTCCAGCGTCGGCAAGCCGCCCACATCCACCAGCAACGGCAGATGCCGCGCGGCCAGATCTCGACGCAGCGGCGGCAACCAGGCCGCGCTCTCCGCCCCTTTGAAGCGCAGATGCCGCACCGTTTCTGGTTCCCCAGACAGAAACCAATCGCCTTCGTAATCCGGCGGGTAGGCGCGCAACAAGTAATGCGGCGTCTCACATTCGCGTAACGCGCACGTGAGACTGTACGCCAGCACGGACTTGCCGCTGTGCGGCGGGCCGCCGATGACGACCGCCGGCAGCGTATAAAAACTTGTTTGACTTATCGGCGAGACATTTGTATACTTATCCTGTATGGACACACGAAACTCCTTGCTGCCGGCTACTACCGCAGTGCTGACCCTGGGAGGTCAGGCCCAGGTGGTGACGTTGGCCCTGGATGCGCTGTTCGCGCAGGGCGAATCCTGCGACGCTGTGCTCGTGCTCCACCTGGATCCCCACCAACCTCGCGTGCAGCGGGCGTTGGCGCAACTGGAAGCCGAATTTGCTTCCGGCTATTGTGGGCGGCCACTGCTGTGGCAGCATCACACGCTGCACGATGGCGCCGCGCCACTCGGCGCCGCGCCACTCGGCGCCATCACCGATGCGCGCGCCGCCGAAGCAGTCTGGACGCAAGCCCGCGATCTGCTGAGCAGCCTCAAACGCGCCGGTCAGCGGTTGCACCTGTGCATCGCCGGCGGGCCGCGCCTGCTGGCGCTGACGTTGCTGAGCGCGGCGCTGCTGCACTGCGATCATCACGACCGGCTGTGGCATCTGTACACCCCGCCGGACTTCCTGGCGCAGGCCCGCGAAGGGGCCATCCTCCACGCGCCGCCAGAAGCCGGCGTGCGGCTGGTGCCCGTGCCGCTAGTTCCCTGGGGGGCCTACTTCCCCGCGCTGCGCGAACTGGCGCAGGCCACGCTGCGCCCCACCCCGCCGCCCCAAAGCGATAGCGCGCGCTGTACGGCGGTCTGGGCGCAACTCACCGAGCGGGAACGAGGGGCGCTCACCGCCCTGGCTGAGGGCGCGTTGCCGCAGGAAGCGGCGGAAACGCTGGGCATCACGCTCAAGACGCTCGATACCTACAAGACCAGAATCCTCGCGGAATGTCGCGCCGCGTGGGAACTGGAAGAAGACTGCTGGTTGACGTATCGCTTCATTCAAGAGAAATTCGGCCCCTGGTTGGAAACGAATGGCGAATAGCGAATGGCGAATGGCGAATGGCGAATTGTAGGTAGTATAGCACAGGAAAAGGCAGAACGCATCAGAGGTACCTCTGAGACAAATTCAGAGGTTTCTCTGATGCGCGGGGAAAGAGAATCGGCTATACTGTTACTGGAGACTGGCGGCTTTTCGGGTTGATGAGTTCCTGAGAGGAGGTGGCAATGGCAGAGAATGAGAAGGTGTATCTGGCGGCGCTGGCCGGGTTATTGCACGATGTGGGGAAGTTTGCGCAGCGGGCGGGAGAAGGCGGCTCGGCGGATAGTGAAACCGCTGAACGAGAGTTTGGTTATTATCACGCCCTGTTGACGTATGATGTGATCCCTCAAATTGCCCCGCAAGCATTGGGAAATGAAACTCTGGCAGCGATACGGGGCGCGGCCGGGTATCACCATCGCCCCCAAAATGATCTTGGGGCCATGGTGCAACTGGCAGATCATCTTTCGGCGGGCGAGCGAGAAGAGGATGAAGATAATCGGATTCCTTATTTGGAATCCATTTTCTTCCGGTTAGGAAGACCTGAACCTGAAGGGGAAAAGGGCTACTTGCCATTGGCAACGCTTGATCCGACCAGAAGTGATGTGATTTTCCCGCATGTGCGCAAGACGCAATGGGCCGATATCCCTGCGCAGGAGTACCGTAATCTGTGGGGCGCATTTTTGAAGGAAGCCCAAACATTTTCTAGTAGCTCTTTGCCCGCCTACCTGGAAAGCCTGTTGGATGCACTCCAACGCTATACCTGGTGCATTCCTTCAGCCTACTATAAAAGCGTGCCGGATATCAGCCTCTACGATCATGCGCGGACGACGGCGGCGCTGGCAGCGTGTTTTGCTGCGGATGGCCGTGATACAATCTGGTGCAAAGCACGGGCCGATGAGTTTTGGCAAGAAAAAGCAGGCGAACCGGTGACAATCTTGGTCGCTGGAGACATTTCAGGCGTGCAGAAGTTCCTGTACTCTCTGAGCTCTGATAACGCGGCCAAGAGTTTGCGTGGACGCTCGGTGTATTTGCAATTGCTCACTGAAGCCGTCGCGCAGTATTTGCTTACGAAATTGGGGTTGCCGCTGACCAACCTCCTCTATGCTGGCGGCGGGAATTTCTATATGCTTGCGCCTGTGACCGCCGCGCAGCAGTTGCCGGAATTACAGGCAGAAATAACCAGCCGGTTATTCAAAGCCCACGAGGGCAATCTACGGCTGGCCCTGGCCTGGACGCCAGTGCAAGCTCATGAATTCCAGGTGGGCAAATTCGTTGCAGCCTGGGATCGCTTGCATGACCGGTTGCGGCGGGTTAAAGAACAACCATTAGCCGAATTGGGCGCGGAGCAACTGAGCGAAAAGGTAGGAACGGGCTACGGACAGGGAGGCCCGGAAGCGTCCTGTCCGGTCTGTGGGCGTGAAGAAGCGGGGCTGAAGCAGAATGAGCCTTGCTCGTTATGTCAATCCCTGGAAGAGTTAGGGCGCGGCCTTTCCCGCGCTACGCATCTGGTGATGGCTTTACGCCCGCCGGTAGATCCTGGAATAATCAACCAGTGGTGGCATGGACTGGAAATGTTCGGCGTCAATGTGTGGGCAGTCAATGTGGAACGCAAGCCGGAATCAGGGCGTTTTTTGCAAGGCGGCCCGCAGAAATTTGACCTGATTCGCCTCTACTCCATTAGCGCAACAGCCAGCGCGCACTTCACGCAGCAATTGTGCGATGAAGCTGTTCGACGCGGCCCAACCTTGCTGGCTTACCGCCCCTTTGCGCAGCTGGCGCCTTTACGCGCTGACAAAACCGAAGAACGCCCCGCGACTTTCGATGAATTAGCGCAAGATAGTCGCGGTATCAATCGCTGGGGCGTGTTGCGCATGGATGTGGACAACTTGAGCGACTTATTTCGCAAAGGGTTCCAGCGCGATGGCTATGATGCATTGACGCTATCGCGCGTGGCGGCTTTGTCATTCTCATTGCGCTTGTTCTTTGAAGGATACCTGCCTACCATTGGCAGACAAGAAGATAAACAAAGACAAGAAGATAAACAATGGGAAGGTAGACTTTACCTGCAATACGCCGGCGGAGATGACCTGTTCGTGGTCGGTTCCTGGGATGCGCTGCCGAAGTTTGCCGCACAAGTCCAGAAGGAATTTGGCGCATACGCCTGCGATAATCCTTGTGTGACGCTCTCCGGCGGGATCTCGCTGCACCCGGAGAAATTCCCGCTGTATCGCGCGGCGCAAGAGGCTGGGGATGCGGAGAGCAAAGCGAAAGGAACGCGCTATCGGCCAGGCCATGATGATGAGATTGTGCAAGAGGCCAAAAACGCGCTCTGCTTCCTGGATACGCCGCTGAATTGGACGGAATTCGAGCGCGTGGCGCAACTGGCTGAGAACTTGCAAAAATGGATAGAGGCCGGCGCGCCCAAAGCTCTATTGCAAAACTTGTTGCGCTTACATGCGGAATGGGAAGTGGGGCGCAAGCGCGCGGTCAAACAGCGCGCGCTCAAGCGTGGCAGGTTTTACTATGGGCCGTGGCTTTGGCATGCGGCTTATCAGTTGAATCGCACAGCGCGAGCGCAAGGAACTTCCAATGAAGTGCGTGAAGCGGTTGAAGAATGGCTGAAAAATATGCTATCTGACCCTATGTTAATTCTCCGCCTGGGGGTGGCGGCCCGCTGGGCGGAATTGTTGACTCGCAAGCAATCTAATTCAGGAGGTGAACGATGAATCAGTCTTATGGAGGGCGCGCGCCATCCGATTACAGCTGGGTTTCCGGGACGCTCGCCAAAATCCCCGAAATCATTGCCAAAGAGGAAGCCGCTAAACTGCTCAATGAAGAGGCAAAACGGATTGGGGAAGGGCTTAAAGATGATGTGACCACCAGCCAGGTGCGCAACGTTTTTGGTGTGGTGCGCGCTTTACAGCTGCGCTGGCGCGAGGACACGCCCGCTGATGAAGCCCAAAAAGTGTATCGCCAGGTCGTGTTATTGCGCCCTAAACTGGCCTATCAAGCCAAACGGGCCAACAAACCCGGATTCCGTGAGTTGGAGAAGATTTTAGGAACCGCCATTGATGAGATCGGGAAGGCATCTACCGATGCAGAACGCTATCAACGTTTTCGCCGGTTCGTCGAGTTCTTTGAAGCAATTCTGGCTTATCACACCGCCGCGGGCGGCAAGAGCTAACACAGGAGGGAGCAAAATGTCTGACGAAAAAGGTCGCAAGGTAACATTGATTGGGCGTGTCGTTGTGACGGGGCAAGTCAAGGCAGTGACGGGTTTGCATATTGGGACCTCCAAAGACGCGCTGGAAATTGGCGGGGTGGATATGCCGATTGTGCGGAATCCGGTAGACCGGACACCGTACATCCCCGGCTCGTCGCTCAAGGGCAAGATGCGGTCGTTGTGGGAGAAAGTGACCAGTGCAGAACAAAATCAATCGATGGGGAAAGATGTTTGGATCCATGTTTGTGATTTCATAGAATGCAAGGTTTGCACTATCTATGGGACAACAGGAAATATGGACAAAGATGCGCCGGCGCGTTTGATGGTGCGCGATATCCCGCTGGATAAGTCCAGTTTGCCCGAAACCGTTGTGGATTACACCGAGGTTAAATGGGAAGCGGCGATTGACCGGGTGACTTCCGCCGCGAGTCCGCGCCAGATGGAGCGCGTGCCGGCCGGGGCCGTGTTTGGGCCGTTGGAACTGGTGTTCAGCTTCTACGGCGCGGATGACGTGAAGCGTTTCACGGATGTACTGACAGCCTTGCAGCTGGTAGAGGATGATTTCCTGGGCGGGCAGGGCAGCCGTGGATCAGGGAAAGTGCAGTTTGAAGAGTTGGCGCTGACGCTGCGCGTTGGCGCTGAATATCAGACTGTCACTGATGCACGTTTCAAAGGTCTAAAAGTCGGCGATCTGCAACAGAAGAAAGGTGAAATCCAGGCGTGGCTTAGGGAGACGTTGCAGTTAGGAGGCGCGTAATGGTCATTATCACGCTGGCCCCCAAAGGAAGTTTTCATATCGGGGAGCCGGTGGGGATAGAGCGGCAGGCGGTGTTGATGCACATTCCCGCGGATACGCTCTTTGCGGCGCTCACGACTACCTGGGCGCAAAGCGGTCGGGATGTGCATGGGCTGCTGGCGCGTTTCACTGAAGCCGACGCGCCGCCGTTGCTCTTGACCTCGGCATTCCCGTGCCTGTACGATAACAACCGGCAGGCGACCTTGCGCTTTTTCCCGCGCCCTTTGGTCAAGTTGAATGCGGACAAGAAAAAGATTGAAGAAGCGGGGAAAGGCCTGAAGAAGGCCGCCTGGGTTTCAGAACGGTTGTTCGGGCAATTGTGCCAGGGAGAAAACATCGAAGCCGCGCTGGATAAACGCTGTTTTGGTCCTGGCGGATTGTGGGTGACGCCGAAGGATTTAACGCCGAGGCGCAGAGGCGCAGAGGAGACAACACAGGGTTTGCCGCTGGATGTGGAAGAGCATCTCGCACCCTTGTGGAAACAGTGGGACGTGCCGCGCGTGACGTTGGATCGGGTAAGCGGGGCTAGCCAGCTCTATCACATTGGGCGGGTGACGCTGGCGGCGCAGGTGGGCTATTGGTTTGCCTTGCGCGGAGAAGCGACGCTGGTCAATGCTGTCACTGAAGCACTGGCAGTGTTAGCCGATAGTGGACTGGGCGGGTTACGCTCTACCGGCCATGGCGCTTTTGATTGGGTAACATCTGAAGCTGCGTTACCCGGCGCGGGCGATTCTGGCTATGCAGTGACGCTTGCACGCTACGCGCCCCGCGATGCAACTGAAGCCGCGCAGACTTTGCAACAGCCGCATACTGCTTATACCCTGGTCAATGTGGGCGGCTGGTGTGTGGATGATGCGCAACATGCCTGGCGGCGGCGCGCGGTGCGGATGGCGGCCGAGGGCAGCGTGCTTGGCGCAAAGGCGGTGGGACAACTGGTCAATGTCACGCCGAAAAAACCTTGTAACTGGCAGGACCAAGAGACTCCCTGGCCGTTTGACACGCGCCAAGTGTATCGTTATGGGTATGCGTTCCCGGTGGGAGTTGCCGCTGCTGCCTTGCCAGAGGAGGTGAAAAATGCCTGAGCGTTTGGGAATCAACTACCGGCTGGATATAGAAGTGTTGACGCCATTGCACATTGGCAGCGGCGCGTTGCTCTTGCGCGGCTTCGACTTTGATGTGCCGGATAACAAATTTACCTATCGGCTGAACGAGGACACCATCCTGGAAGATAAGTGGCCCGATGATCCCGTGCAGCAAAGGCTCTTTCTCGGACGACCACTGACGGATTTGCTGGAACGCGATGATTATCGCAAGCACCCGGAATATATCCGCTATATCTTGAGCGGCACGCCCGTATTGCGCGAAATCCGTGAGTGTATCAAGGACGCACAAGACCGGCCTTATATTCCCGGCAGCAGTCTCAAAGGCGCTTTGCGCACGGCGTTGCTGCGCGTGCAAACTGATAAGCGCATCTTTCGGCGCGCTGACTTCGGCAAGGCCGGCAGATCGCGCGAGGCCAAGTCCGCCGATGATATGTTGGAAAAGGCAGAATTGGGCCGCGACCCCAACCGAGACGTACTAAGGGCGTTGCAGGTGGCAGATAGCGCGCCGCTCTCCACAGCCATGTTGACCTTACAGCGCGTCCAAATGGTACCTGGACTCACGGTAGATGTGGAAGCGATAGCGCGGGGCGCGCGCTTCACTGCTGGATTGCGGGTGGATACCTGGCTGCTGGAACAACGGGGGCAACGCGGCCTGGAATGGAGCGAGGAGCTGACCAAGCGGTTGGCTGCTATCGGGCGCGTGGCGCAATTTGTGGCGCGAAAGCGCTTGCAACACGAGTTTGAGTATCATGCTGTACGCAAGGATGGAGCCGCAGCCACATTTTACGGCAAGCTGCTAGAAGAAGCCAGCAGTAGCGCCTGGCCTAAGAACGAATTCCTGATTCAAGTGGGGTTTGCCACTGGCTGGCGCGCAAAGACTGTTGTGGGCGGCCTGGCGAATGACGATGCTTTGTTAGAAACCTTAGTCCACGATTTTCAAATGGATCGCGGCGGCGGTAGGAAGAGTCGAGGGTACACTCGCGGGCAGTTCTTTCCCAAAGCACGACATCTTGCCTGGGTAGGCAGCACGCCGGCGTTGCCGATGGGTTGGTTGCGGATAAGGATGGTAAAATTAGGGGGATGAATTCAACCTGTTTATCTGGAACGTAAGAAGGAGCTACGATGTATCTGAAAACTATACGAATTCAGGGATTCAAAAGCCTATCAGATGTAGAATTACGCGATTTGTCTGCTATCAATGTTTTTCATGGGCTGAATGACGTGGGCAAATCCAATATATTGCAAGCGATAGACCTCTTCTTCCAATTGCTTCCCATTGGCGCGCGCGCATTGACGGGGGAAGAAGAAAGCAATACTGGATTGAGCGATAAAGAGTTGTTGCCCTATTCAGAAAGCATTTTCAGGCAAGGTGGTAATGGAAACATCATCTGGGAGGCGCACCTCTATATTGATGATACTCATCCTGACCTGACAGTGCGTCTGGTTCTAAACAGAGACATCAATCCAGAAACCAAGAAGGTTGAGCTTCGACTTACGCTATTCCAGGATCCGCTGCCAGACGCTGCTCAGCGGTGGTTTGTCGAGCTGTGTCAAGACCCGGCGAATGATTTTACGCTGGTCAATGCTGAGCGACGGTTTGCCAAAGAATGGATGGGCGAAGAAACCGCGCCGATAGACTATGCGCCTTATTACCGTCACGGTTCGCCAGTGGAAACAGAGCGTTTGAAGCAAGTGTTGTTTGAGGCTGTGCGACACCCGGATTTACGCCAGCGGGAGCGTTTCAAGCGGTTGGCAAAAATCCTGGATGCGCAATTCGGGATAGGCGAGTTAGATGTAACTTGGGACACGCCGCGCGTGTTGGAAGGGCGGATAGGTGAACCAAGCCGTTATGGTCGTGATATCATCGTGCGTTTCCTACGCCCAGATATGCCAGAACCACTCAATCTATCGGATGTTGGCTCCGGCGTGCAGCAACTCATCCTGCTCCTCGGTCAAATGCTCTTCAATCCGGCGCGGAGTGTGGGGATTGAGGAGCCGGAGATGAACCTTAGCCCGGAATGGCAGTCGCGGCTGATGGCCGTCTTCCGCGATCTGGTGCAAGCAGGGCCGGGCGGGCTGGATCAGATTTTCATCACCTCGCATTCGTCAGAGTTCGATTGCGAACCGGACTACTGGCACGTCACCTACGCAAAGGACGCCACGCGCGTAACACGCGCTCCGGTCACAAAACCTTTAGAAGAGATCGGCGAAGAACTAGGGCCGTATCTTAATTCGCGGCAACAAGTTAAGGTACCGCAGCGGGTGATTGATGATTTGGGGCTGCGCCACCGTGAACCGGTTTTCTTTTATAAAGCAGAAGATGGCCGTTGGTACATCCGCACCAAAGCTGAGGTGTTGGCTTTGATGGAACCTGGGGAGGAATACGATGCCTCATCCGACACCGATTGCACTGGATAGTGGTGCGCTTAAAGAAGTATTCAATCATTATGGGCCGGCTGTTTTTGAGTGTGTTACGCAAAGCAGATTGCAAGTTTATGTACCAGTCATTGTCTATGCAGAACAAGCCATCTATCCTAAACATCCAATAGATGATGTGTGCGAGGCTTTGGGCGCTCAGGTGGCGCCGCTGAACATTAGCCATGCGCGACAGTTGGGACAGGTCTGGCGCTTCTTACCCGATCCATTTCAAAATCGGCGTAAAAAGATGTTTTGGGATCAACATAAGTTTGATCTGTTGATTGCTGCCGTAGCTCTTGAGGAAAACTGGTTGCTGGTCACTCAGGATAAGGGCCCGGCGTTTCAAATTCCAGGTTTGCATACGCTCACCGTTGTTGAATTTGTCACTCAATATCTGACGGAGGTTGACTGATGCCCACCCTCGTCACCCTCGTCGGCGAGCAGCAAAAGCCGTCATGTGCAAGTGCAGCAAAGCCCGGATGGGTGCCCGGCTGAAGTCCCCCACTCGTCCCTCGGCTGGGTGCTGGTGGAGATAGAGGATTGATGGGTTTTTGGATTGAATTATTGAACAATTGGAGGCACAATGAGACGTAAAGTAATTACGTTTTTAGGGACAAACCCGCGTAATGCGGTGTATGAATGGGAAGGGAAATCGTATCCTGCCAAAGTAATGGCACAGGCAATTCGGGATTTTGCGCAATTTGACGAGATGCTGGTTTTTGTGACCCCTGCGGCAAAAGAAGAGACATTTCCGCTATTAGCACAATTAGGGGATGACCGCATTAAGCCAGTGGACATTGTAGATGGCAAAGATACCGAAAGCATGTGGAAAATCTTCCAGAAGGTGGTGGATAATGTGCAGGAAAGAGAGATTGTCCTCTTCGATATTACACACGGCTTTCGGTCGCTGCCGTTTCTAGCTTTTCTTTTCATTGCCTATCTCAAATCGGCCAAAAATGTGACCATCGAGGCGGTTTACTATGGCGCTTTCGAGATGCAGAAAGATGGAAAAACACCAGTGCTTGATCTGACCGAGTTCCTCAGTCTGCTTGACTGGCTGACCGCGACCGAACAGTTCGTTCAGACTGGTAATGCGCGTGGTCTTTCTGCACTTCTCAATCCTCAAAATCTCACCACAGGCCCGTTACCCAACGCTGCCATGACGCTGGATACCATTTCGCAAGCAGCTCGTCTGTGTCAACCGTTTACACTCATGCAAGAAGTTGGTAAACTCGAAACAGCCATCGAGCAAGCTCAACAAGAACTTCAAGTTACTGCGCCACCGTTTGGTGTGTTAAGGAAGCAAATCGTAGACGCTTTCGGACAATTCGCAAATGATAGTGATGACGTAGCAGAAATGCTGCGGACTGAATTTTGCCTGGTTGAGTGGTACTATAAAAAAGGTCAAGTCGTCCAGGCTATGACACTAGCGCGTGAATGGCTGATTGATGCCGTGACCTATCGGCTGGGTCAACGGCTCGATTACCTGATTGACAATCGGGATCCATTTGAAAAGGCGATTTCTGGCATTACGCTTGTCGGAAAGCCGCACCCGCAAGATCGGGAACGCACTTTCACCGAGAATGATTTGAACCGCTGGGGTCTCGAACTGCTTAAATGGCCAGAGCGTGACCAATTGGCACAACTCTGGATTGATTTGAAAAATGTTCGGAATCCACTTGACCATGCTGAGCATCAACGCAAGAAAGAAAAAGAAAAAACACTTGATGCACTCAGAAAATTACAAGACAAAGTTGATACAAAAGTAATGCCCGGCTTGCGCGCCTTGGCACGGCGCTGGAATCTGAACAATCCAATTCCATCAACCCCTCAATCCTGAAAATCAATTCTCAATCCAAAATCGGAAATCCAAAATGATTGTCCTCAACTACTCCCACCCCCTGACCCCCGCGCAGCTTGCCCAGCTGGAGACGCTCACCAGCGCGCCCCTCACCGAGGTGCGCGACATGCCCGCGCTGCTGGATCTCGATGCGCCGTTTACCGCGCAGGCGACGGCGCTGGCCGATGCGGCGCAGCTCTCGCCCGCCGAGTGGCAGACTGCGCCGCTGCTGCTGGTGCCGCCCGCGCTCAATTTTGCCGCCGCCGCGCTGCTGGCCGAGCTGCACGGACGCATGGGCTACTTCCCGCCCATCGTGCGTTTGCGTCCGGTGAGCGGCGCCCTCCCGCCGCGCTATGAGGTGGCGGAAATCATCAATCTGCAAGCCCTGCGCGATGCGGCGCGGAAGAGAAGATAACGCAGAGGCGCAGAGACGCAGAGTTTTTATAGATTGCTTTGCTCTGCGCTTTTGCGCCTCAGCGGCTCGGCGTTACAAAAATCTCAGGAGACCCTTATGCACGAAAACGAAATCAGCAAAATCGTTTTAGATGCGGCTATCGAAGTCCACAGAACCCTCGGCGGACCGGGGCTGTTGGAAAGTGTGTATGAAGAGGCGCTGGCCTATGAGTTGGTGTTGCGCGGCCAGGGCGTCGAAAGGCAGAAGCTAGTACCATTGATGTACAAAGGGCAAGCTTTGAGCACGCCTTTGCGGCTGGATTTGGCGGTAGGTGGCAAGGTGATTGTGGAATGCAAGGCTACTACGCAATATAACGAGATTTTTGAGGTGCAAGTTTTAACCTATTTGCGCTTGACCGGTCTCAAATTGGGGCTGGTGATCAACTTTGGCGCAAAACGTATTGTGGATGGGTATCATCGGGTGGTAAATAATCTGTAAACGCGGAGAAAAAACGCAGAGCCGCAGAGGCAGGGAGACGCAGAGTTTTTTTACAGTTTTTCTC
>CAZDSF010000005.1:0-2734 GCA_964508025.1 uncultured Anaerolineales bacterium | reverse complement strand
GAGTTTTTTTACAGTTTTTCTCTGCGCCTTTGCGCCTCAGCGCCTCTGCGTTGAAGAAAGGAGTTTCTCATGGATTTACTCAGTCTGGTGCTCACCCTCCGTCCCACCGCCGCTGGAACGCTGCCGCCGCGTTTGGGCCGCGCCGCCCACGCCATTCTGCTCCAACGTGTCGCCGCGCGCGATCCCGTCCTGGCGACGCAGATGCACGACGATACCGGCCCCAAGCCGCTCACCTGCTCCGATCTGCTCGGCCCGCGCCGCCGCGAGCAGGTGTTGCCAGAGCAGACCTATACCCTGCGCTACACTGCGCTCACCGCGCCTGTGGCCGCCGCGCTTGCCGACGCCTTCGCCGTGGGCGATACACTCACCTTCGAGGGTGTGGATTTCGAGATTGTGGATGTAGGCTTGCCGCTCTCGAATGGCGAATGGCGCCATGCGGCTGGGGAATCCGGGGCGGGGCCGAAATCTAAAATCGAAAATCCAAAATCCGACTGGGTGGGCGCGGATGATTACCAGGCCCTCGCGGCCCGCCACCTGCTGCCCGCCGGACCCGCCCCGCGCGGCGCGTGGACGTTTATGCTCGCCGCGCCGCTCGCGTTTCAATCCAAGGGCAAAACGCAGCCTCTCCCCCTGCCAGAACTGGTCTTCGGCAGCCTGGCGCAACGCTGGAATGCCTTCGCGCCGGTGGCATTGCCGGAAGAGGGCGTGCGCCGTTATGCGGAGGAACTGGTCGCCGTGAGCCGCTTCGAGCTGCGCAGCGCCCCCGGCTGGGATCGCGGGCCGGGGCTGCGGATTGGCGCTATCGGCAGAGTCGCCTACCGCGCGCTCAACCGTGATCGCTACTGGCTGGCGGTATTCTCTCTGCTCGCCGAATACGCCCTCTATGCCGGCGTGGGCGCGATGACGACGGTGGGCATGGGGCAGGTGCGGGCAATATTAGATTTGTGATTTTGGATTTTGGATGTGCTGTTGCCAAAATCTAAAATCGAAAATCCAAAATCTAAAATGAGATGAGCGCAATTTACATCACCGAGCAAGGCGCCCAACTGGGCATAGATCATCGCCGACTGGAAGTTCGCAAAGACGACAAGGTGTTGGCAGAGTTCCCGCTGGGCCACGTGGAGCGCATTGTCATCCTGGGCAATGTGGGCATCACCACCCCCGCGCTCAAGCGACTGATGCAAGAGGGCCTGGACGTCGTTTTCCTGAGCCTGGACGGCCAATACTACGGACGGGTGACGGGCGAGGCGACGCCGCATGTGGCGCTGCGACGCGCGCAGTACCACTGGCAGGGCGACGCGGCCTTCACGCTCGCGCTGGCGCAGCAGATCGTCGCGGGCAAAATCCGCAATCAGCGGGTATTGTTGCAACGCCAGAAACGCAGCGGCCACGGCGAACTGGAACAGGCGCTCAGCGACCTGGAGGATTACGAAGCGCGCGCCGGGCGGACGCAGACGCACAATGCGCTGTTGGGCGTGGAGGGCAGCGCCACGGCGCGTTACTTCAGCGGCTACCGGCTGCTCTTCGATCCCGTGTGGAAATTCTATGACCGCAACCGCCAGCCGCCGCGCGATCCCATTAACGTGCTGCTGTCCTTCGGCTACACCCTGCTCACCCGCGCCGCCGAAAGCGCCGCGCGCGCGGTGGGTCTGGATCCCTACGTGGGGTTCCTCCACAAAGACGCCTACAATCGCCCCTCGCTCGCGTTGGATCTGGTAGAGGAATTCCGGCCGGTGATTGAGGGCCTGGTGCTACACGTCTGCCATCACGATCTCATCCACCCGGAAGACTTCCGTCCTGGGGATCAAGCCGCGGGCGAACGCGCGTTGGTGATGGAACGCGACGCGGTCAAACGCTTTGTCACGGCGTATGAGGAACGCATGAGCAAGGTGATCCAACACCCGCGCACTGGCGACCGGTTGGCGTTGTGGCGCTTCATCGAACTGCAAGCGCAGGAAGTCGCGCGCTGCCTGCGGGCCGGTGCACCGGAGTACCGCGCGTTGCTCTTCAGATAAGCGGAGGAGCAGAGGCTTTCTGTTTCATCCTTCCGCCTTCATCCTTCATCCTTAATCATCCGCCATTCGCTATGAACCGAGCCTGCTATCTCATCAGTTACGATATTCCCGACGACAAACGCCGGTTGAAAATCGCGCACCTGTTGGAAGGCTATGGGGAGCGCGTGCAATACAGCGTTTTCGAGGTATGGGTCACCGCGAAAGAGTTGGAAAAACTGCGGCAGCAGCTGGCGCGATGGGTCAAAGTGAGCGCGCCACGGGAGAAGACGCTGCCGGCAGATGAAGCAGCAGCTCCGCAGCGCGGTGGTAGCGTGCGAATCTACGGATTGTGCAGCGGCTGTCAGGGACGCCGGGAGGTGTTGGGCGATGGACAGCCCACCGACGCGCCGCACTTGCAAGTTATTTGAGATGGAGTACAATAGGCATAGATGCAAGCGTATGTCGCAGAAAATGCTCTCGAAAAAAGGGGGGTTTTGAAGAGTCATACGCTGAGCCATCAGCGATGGGGAAAAAGGGCCAGGTCGCTGCTTTCCGAAGCATTCCAGTGGGGAGAAACTTGCGCAAGTGGCGGAGGAAAACCCCTCGTGGTGGAGAAAAAACCGCCCCGCCGGAAGTGGATCAGAAAGCAGACAATGCTCGGAAGGGCATTAAGACTTCAAAAGCCCGGCTTCGGTCGGGCTTTTTTTTGCCTCGGCATCAGAAAGCAGACAATGCTCGGA
>CAZDSF010000004.1:74812-95565 GCA_964508025.1 uncultured Anaerolineales bacterium | reverse complement strand
GGTACTGTTCCAAGATGAACTTTCAGGCTCTTGCGTTCAATGTTCTTTGGTTTGCGGCTCTTTTTGCGTTGATTATGACGTGGATCTGGTATACTGATAGAAGGTAAGGTCCAATACTTTTGTCTTTCTTGCCGCACTAACAAAACTTCTGTCTCGTTTGCCGCCACGTGGCGATGCGGCAGGACGACAACGCGCCCTGTGTTATTTGCTCGGAGATCACGGCTATGCTGCGCATGGCAGGCAGCGCCGCCGTGACCGCGACTGGCATCGGGGCCAAATACGCCGAACAACGGTACATGCCCTACAGTGAAATGCGTTGGGTGTACCCCAACCGGCGCGGCGTAGGATGGACAATCCCTGGCGTTTAGTGTATCATAGCAGTAAATCCGAGTGGATAGGAGCATGGGAATATAGGAATGACGATACTCACTTTGACGGCAGTGATCCATCAAGAAGATGATCTGTATGTCGCTGAATGCCCAGAAGTCGGCACCGTAAGCCAGGGCTGCACTGTTGAGGAGGCGCTGGCGAATCTAAAAGAAGCTACCGAACTCTACCTCGAAGAGTTCCCCCTTGAACGGATCAGCCGCCCCCTCTTGACGGTCTTTGAGGCGGCTGTAGGCGAGACGGTATATGCCTAAGCTGCGGCGCGTATCTGGCACTGAGGCAATCCACGCTTTGGAGCGGTTGGGATTTGAGCAGGTTCGTCAGCGAGGCAGCCACGTCGTCCTGAAGAAACACACGGCGCAAGGTACAGTTGGTTGTGTTGTCCCTTTGCATCGTGAATTAGCCGTCGGGACGTTGTACAGCATCCTGAAGCAAGCCGAGGTGACGGTCGAAGACTTCGTTGCTCAGCTTTGATCCGTTGGATAACAGCCCCAATTCACCAGGGCTGCGCCGCCGTGACCGCGACCAGCACCGGGGCCAAATACGCCGAACAGCAATACACCCCCTGGGGTGGCACTGACTGCACAGGCCACAAGTCTACGCCGCACAAAAAAGAGGGGGTGCTCGCGTTTGCGCCAGCGCCCCCTCCCCCAATCGAATCCGCTGCTACTTCTTCTCCAGCAGCGCCCGCCCACCCTTGAGCGCGGTGAGCAGGTCGCGCCGCTTGAGCGCGCGCTTGCGATCAATCTCCGTCGCGCCCGCTTTGTCATCCGCCAGGCGAATCAAGGCCGCGATCCACGCGCCGCTCTGCACCTCCGTGTGTCCCACCCGCCAACGCTCTACCACGATGGGCAGCTCCGCCAGGTTGGTGATGCGTTCGTGCTCGCGAGTGTACGTCTTCCCCGCGTACTCGAAGGGCGCCTGGTATGTCTCCACCTCCGCTTTGACCGGGCAGACCTGCATACACGCGCCGCACTTGATGCAGTAGTAATCGGCCAGCACCAGCGCGCCGTCCTCGTCAATGTGTAGCGCGCGCGTGGGGCAGATATCCGCACAGGCGAAACAACCCTCCACACACAACGCGCGCCGCAATTCGACGCTGCCCTGCCACGGCTGCACCACCGCGAACGCGCCATCGCTGGCGACCTCGCATTGCCGGCAGCGGATGCAATACTTCTGATCCACCTTGAGCGTATCCGCTTTGGCATCGTAACTGATGACGTCCGTCGGGCAGTTCTCGATGACGAAATCCTTGCGGCCCATATCGAAGCCGTTGCGCGTGAATTTGTTGGATTCGATGAGCAACGGGAACGCCTCGGCTTTCTGCACCGGGATCTCTTCTTTGCCATTCACCACCATGGTAATGGCGTTGGTGGGACACATCACCGTACACATGCCACAGAAGACGCATTTCTCCGGGTCAATATCCACCGAAGCCTTCTGCGCCAGCCGCCCGTTCTCCAACACCGCCGGCACGTGGCTGATGGCGTCCTTGGGGCAGACCAGCGGCCCGATCTGGCAGCCCACGCAGCGGTCCAGGTCCCAGGTGAGCGTGTTGTGTAGCGTGACCATCTTGCGGTCGAGGACGATTCGCGTGTCGGTTTTGGTTTTTACGGTTGCACCACGTCGCATTGAAATGCTCCTCTAAAAAGGATGAAGGATGAAGGCGGAAGGATGAAAAAGAAAACTCTGTTCCTCTGCGTCTCTGCACTAAAAAACCCCCAGCCGCGCCAGCTGCGGCAGCGGGGAGACAATGTGCCGGTTGAAACCCAACTCCGCGGCCTCGATGCCGAGCGCCAACCCCAACAGCTGCGTGAAGTACAGCACCGGCAGCTCCAGCGCGTGGCCCACAGCGCGCTCCGCCTTGCCCTGATACAGGTCGAGGGCGGTGTGACACATGGGGCAGGCCAGCGTCACCATGTCCGCGCCCGCCGCCTTAGCCGAATCGAGCACTTTGCCGGTGAGATTGGCGGTCACGTCACTATGCGAAATAGCCAGCGCGCCGCCACAGCACTTCGCCTTGAAGGGATATGCCACCGGCTCCGCGCCGAGCGCGATCAGAAGATCATCCAGTCCCCTGGGACGCTCCGTGCTATCGAACTCATCCTTGGGCCGGGTCAACATGCAGCCGTAATACGCCGCCACCTTCATGCCCGCGAGCGGACGCACCACTTGCTTCTTGATGCGCTCGAAACCGATCTCGCGCTGCAGCACGTACAGGGGATGCAGCACGTGAATGTTGCCCTGGAGCCGCAAGCCTTCCACCAGACTCTCGTTGACCATCTGGCGCGTGGCCTTATCCTTCTTCACCGCCTGGCTCGCGCGCCGCAGGTTGCGATAGCAGCCGCTGCACGGCGCGATGATCGTATCCAATCCCTGCGCTTCAGCCAACGCCAGGTTGCGCGCCGGCAACGCGATAACGCCCTTGCCCTCGCCGTGGACCGCGCCGCAGCAACTCCAGTCCTCCAGCTCCACCAGCTCGAGGCCCAGGCGCGCGAACGTCAAGCGCAGCGAGATATCGTATTCTTTGGCGCTGCACTGCAACGTACATCCGGGATAGTAACCGTATTTCATCGCCGGCCCTCCTTTGCGCGGCGCGAGGCCGAACGCCAGGCGGCGCCGCTCACGCCCGCGCCCAGCAGCATGGCGATGCCGCCAGCCAGCCACGGGAGCCAGTGCTTCCGCCGCTGTTTGACTTCAGCCGAAACTATAAGCGGCTCTGGGACGAGCGCTTTCATCTGCGCCGGCGCCTGCACCTTCTCCGGGAAGAAGGGCAGCTTGCCTTTGAGCACCATCGGCAGCGCCAGCGGCAGCATCCCCAACATGCCTTTGATATCGAACGTGCGCAGGAAATAGCGGATCATCAGTTCCGGCTCGAACAGACGCCCGTAATGCTGGAAGGTCTCCGCAAAGGAGCGCCCAAACTCAGCCTCCAAATCCTCCGCGTAGCCCTTTTCCACCGCCATCTCCCGCAGCGTCGCCATCAGTTCGGTGATGGGGATGTCGCGGGGGCAGCGGCTGGCGCAAGAGTAGCACGAGACGCAGAACCACATATCACGGCAGGAGAGCACCAGCGCCTCCTCGCCCGATTGAATCAGGTGCAGGATGCGGCGCGGGCCGTATTCCATTTGGTCAATCACCGGGCAGGAACCGGAACAGGTGGCGCATTGATAGCATTGCAGCACCTTATCGCCGCCGCGCCGCCCCTGGAGTTCCACGACAAAGGGATTCAGCACGTTTGCCATCACTTGCCTCCTTTCGCCTGCTTGACTTCGGGCGCGCAAGCCGCCGCGAGCTGACACACGTCGCAGACCGTGACTTCTGGCAACGAACACTCCGTTAGCCCTACAGTCTGGCTCAGCCCCTTATCCCGCGCTTGCTTGACGCCAGTATCCACCGTTTGCAGCGGCGCCCCCTCCACCAGCCGCATGAAGTAATCCACTTCGGGCGCCTCACGCATCCGTTTGAGCCGTTTTTCGAGATGCGGCAACGCTTTCTCGTTCTCCGCGCGCACCACTGCCGGCCCCAACTCCTGGATGACGCCGCTCATCTCGCGCATGATGCGCGCCCACTTGGCGCCTTCGGTCGCTGAGACGGATTCCAGCCGGAAGCGCCCAGGGGTAAGCCCCAGCTTCTCCAACTGCCCGAAAAGCCGGGTGATGCGCGTCTCGGCGAAGTTGCGCCCAGAGATGTAGTGACAGTCCTGCGGATGACAGCCCGAAACGAGCACCGCGCCCGCGCCCAGCCGGAACGCCTCCATGACGAAGTCCGCATCCACGCGCCCGGCGCACATCACTAGAATGTTGCGCGTGTTGGCGGGATACTCGAAGTGACTCGTGCCCGCGTTATCCGCGCCCATGCCGCTGCACCACCGGCAGGTGAAGGCGATCACCTTCTCCTCCGGTTTCTCCGCCAGCAGCGCGTGCAGCTGGGCGATGATCTGCCCATCGGTGAAGTGATACTGCGAGATGGCATTCTGTGGGCACTCCGCCACGCACGTCCCGCAGCCGTGACACTTGGCGGGGATGATGCTTGATGGCTGCCCCGTCTTGGATTGCACAAAGCCCTCCGAGGCCGCCGGGTTGATGACCGCGCCGTAAGGGCAGGCGCGATAGCAGATGTCGCACTTGCCGCCGCGCGAGTTGATGCAGCGTTCGGGATCCACATACGCCACAATGGGATCAATCTCCCACTTGCCGGCGTTGAGCACCCGCGAGGCCCGTCCTGCCGCGCCGCTGCCCTGGCTCACGCTCTGCGGAATGTCCTTGGGCCCCTGCGCCGCGCCCGCCAGGTAGATGCCCTCCGTGGGCGTATCCAGCGGCTTGAGCTTGGGATGCGATTCCATGAACCAGCCGTGCGTATCATTCGGCACCGTGAGCACGCGCCCCAGATCGAAGGCGCCATCCGAGGGGATGGCCGCATTCGCCAGCCCCACCATCTCCACTTCCAGCGCGACATGCCGCCCCGTGCCCACGTTCTCCGCGTGGACGATGAGGTTCTTGGTCACAGGATCCTCGACGATTTCCGACGGGCGCCCCTGGATGAAATGAATGCCCGCCTCGCGCGCCCGCTCGTAGAACTCCTCATAGGTCTTGCCCGGCGTGCGAATGTCAATGCGGAAGATGGTGATGTCCATCTCTGGATAGAGCCACTTGAGCAGCAGCGCATTTTTGATGGTATACATGCAGCAGAAGCCGGAGCAGTATTCGTGGTAGCGCTTGTCGCGCGAGCCAACGCACTGAATGAGCGCCAGACTGTTGGGTACCTTGCCGTCAGAAGGGCGGACGAACTCGCCCACCGTCGGCCCGCCCGCGCAGTGCAGCCGCTCGATCTCCATCATCGTTGTCACGTTTTCGTAGACGCCAAAACCGTATTCCTCGATCTCCGAGGGATCCCAGCCGTCGAAGCCCGTAGCGACGATGATCGCGCCGATATCCAGCTCCACGATCTCCGGCTCCTGGGCAAAGTCAATGGCGCTGAGTTGCCCGCAGGCATCCACGCACTTGAAGCACTTGATGCAGGCATCCAGATCAATCGTGTAGATCGAAGGCACCGCCTGCGCCATCGGCACGTAGATGGCTTTGCGCGGCCCAAGGCCTTCCTCAAATTCGTTGGGCACATCAATGGGGCAGACCTCGGCGCAGAGGCCGCAGCCCGTGCATTTATCCAGCAACACGTAGCGCGGCTTGCGCTCCACCTTTACCGTAAAGTTGCCGATGTAGCCGTTGACTTCCTTAACTTCGGAGTAGCTGAGGATGTGGATATTGGGATTCTTGCCCACGTCCACCATCTTGGGCGCTTCGATGCAGATGGAGCAGTCCATCGTTGGGAAGGTCTTATCCAGCTGCGCCATCCGCCCGCCAATGGTCGGCGTCTTCTCCACCAGGTAGGTCTCGATGTTCATGTCCGCCAAATCGAGCGCTGCGCTGATCCCGGCAATGCCGCCGCCGATAATCAGCGCGCGGCGCGTCACCGGCACCTCGAACATCTCCAGCGGGCGGACGTAGGTCACTTTCGCCACCGCCGAGGCCACGATCTCCTTGGCTTTCTCGGTAGCGGCTTCCTTCTCGTGCGAGTGCACCCACGAAGAATGCTCGCGGATATTTGCCATCTGGAACATGAAAGGGTTGAGGCCCGCGTCAGCGATACACGCCTGGAAGGTCGGCTCGTGCATCGCCACGCTGCACGCCGCCACCACTACGCGGTTCAGCCCGTAGTCTTTAATGTCTTGCTGAATCATGTTCTGCCCCGGGTCAGAGCACGCATAGCGGTGCTCTTTGGCGACCACGACGCCGGGCAGGTTCTTTGCATATTCCACGACCTCCGATGGTGTGACCACACTGGCAATATTGGAGCCGCAATGGCAAACATAGACGCCAATGCGCGGCGGATCGTTTTCGTAATCTATTTCACGGGTTACTTTAGCCACAGATTGCGCTCCTGTAAAAATGGCAAATGGCGCATAGCGAATGGCGAATACGCGCCGCAATGCTGTCTCGCTTTCACGCTAACGCGCCTTTTCGCCTTTCAGCTACATGCCCAGCACATCTTCCGTCGCCAGCTTGCGGCGGGCGCGTTGCGCGCGCTGATCAGGGGTAGTCAGCTCCAGCGCATCTTTGGGACACCACTTCACACACTGCGGCCCCTCTTCGAGATCCTCGCACTGATCGCAGATTTCCGCCAACTTGGTCGCCGGGTTGATGGAGATCGCGCCGAAGTCGCAGGCTTCAATACACCAGGCGCAGCCATCGCAGCGCTCCGCGTTGATGTGGATGATGCCCGTGTGCGGATCTTGCGTGAGCGCATCGCGGGTACAGGCGATAACGCAGGGCGCATTCTCACAGGTGCGGCAAGCCACCGCCGTGATGAGAATTTCCTCCGCCCGAATCGTCCGAATACGGCTGCGATAGGTGTTGTACTCCCCCGTCTTGATGAACGAGCAGATATATTCGCACAGCTGGCAGCCGATACACTTCTCAGGATCGCACGTCACGTACTTGTATTTTGAAGTCGAAGTTACCATGAATCGCTCCTCTCCCTCGGCTTACACGCCAATTTGTTCCGCGACATCATCCATACCCAGCTCAATGAGCTTGGACTTGGGAATCAAGCCCTCGTTGGTCCAGCCCTTCGCCGCGTAATACAGATCTTTGAGATATTCCAGTTCCTCTTCGGTGACCACATGCCCCGCCGAGGCGCCCTTCGTCATGGGATCATGATGCCAGCGGTAGGGCAGCTTGTCATCGTCGCGCTTCCAGCCCTCGCGGATGTTGAAGGCTTTCTTGATGGTGTGCGCGCGGACGCCGATGAGTTCGACATCATCGTAGCCAAAATCCCAGCCCGTCGTCGCGTTGATGAGCTTGGCGATGGCAGGCCAGGCGCCGGCGCGATCAGCCTTGCCAGTGAAGCAACGGCGGATGAACTTGCACAGCGGCAGCGTGTCGTAGACGGCAGCGTATTCCTCGCTGCTAGCTGCCAGCCGCCCGCGCGTATCATCAATCGAGAAGCGATCCACCTCGCCCTGAATATCGGGGTCGTAGGCGGCGGTGCGATTGTGACAGCCGCCCCGCGTCCCCACAGCCAAACCCACGGAGAATGTTTTGAGGCCGCGCGCATCGTAGCCGGGGCTTTCCAGGCCCTTGCTGTTCATCGCCCACTTGTAAGTCTCCGTGCCGCGCTCCGCATCCACGATCTGGCTGGCGCGGCGCGTGCCCTTGGAGAGCAGATCGCCGATACCCTCGCGGTCGCGGATCATCTCCATGAGCGTCACCGCAGCCTCGGCATTGCCGAAATACGGCTCGAAGCCCTCCGGGTACTTAGCGCACTTGAAATCCTCTTTGGTGAAGATGCCGCGCTCGAAGGTCTCCATCGCCCAGGAAACGGTTACCCCGCCGCTCATGGCATCCATGCCGCCCTGATCGCAAATTTCGATGAGCTTGATAACGGCGCGCAGATCGTTGATACCCAGGTTCGGCCCGTTAGCGAAGAGGCACTCGTACTCGATACCCGTCATCGCGCCCTTGTATGGGCCATCTGGCGCCGCTGACATCTGCTCGCAGGCGATGGGGCACTGCGCGCAGGCGATCTTCTTCACTTTGTAGTGCTCTTCCAGGTACTCGCCGCTCACCAGCTCCGCATCCTCGAAGGTGCCTTCCTGGTAGTTGCGGGTCGGCAGCAGGCCCAGCTTGTTCATGTTGAGCACGTTCGTCGCCGTCCCCAACATCCGGTACTTGACCGTGTACGGCCCCTGCGAGGTCTCGGAAATGTCGAAGGACATCTGCATCAGCGTCTCAGGATCGGCCACAACCACGCCCTTCGTGCCACGCACGGAGATCGCCTTGAGCTTTTTGGAACCCCACACCGCGCCGTGACCCGTCCGCCCGGCCTGCCGCCCGTCGTTGGTGACGTTGGCGAAAAGCACCCCCTTCTCCCCCGCCGGGCCGATGGTGGCAGAGCGCACCTGGTCATCAGCCAGCTCCTCGCGGATAGCCTCCTCGGTGGCAAAGGTGCCCAACCCCAGCAGCTTCTTCGCGTCGCGGAACTGTACGCGCTCATCATCAATGAGCAAGGTGATCCACTTATCGCTTGCGCCGTGGACGACCAGGCCATCCCAGCCAGTGCGTTTGAGCGCCACGGAGAACCAGCTGCCGGAAAGGCTATCGCCGATCAGCCCGGTCAACGGCGACTTGGAAGCCAGGCCATACTTACCGCCCACCGGCACCGGCGTCCCGGCAAAAATGCCATTGGCGATGCAGATGGGATTGCCCGGCGAGAGCGGATCGCAACCTACCTCGATGTTCTCCCACAACAACCGCGCCGCCATGGAGACCCCGCCGATGTACATCTTATACCAGGCTTCGGGCTTCTCCTCGACCCAGGTCTTCCGTGTGCTCAAATCAATATGAAGGATTTTGCCGCTGTAACCGTACATAAAAGGACCTCCCGCTGTAAGAAATAAAGTTCAAGTGATAAATCACAAGTGACAGATCACAAATCACGAAGAAATAGCGTGCAGCGGCTAGAGAGAACCGACGGAGCCGCGCTCGGCATGGTGCAATGCCCTCACCCACCTGCAAGGATAGACATCAAAGTGAGACGATCCCCATCATCAGGCGAGGCGTCCAAAGCAGAATCGGGAAGAATGCGTTTGCCGTTGAGGGCGATTTTGTTTTCCGGGAAAAGGGTCTCGCCATCATGCTGGATGACCTGCCCCACCAGGGTCGGGAAGCGGAGTCCCAGCTGGCGAATAACATCCCGGTAAGAGGCGCCGGGCGCAAGAGACAGAGGTAAATCACGGACACCGGTCAGCACGCGGGAAATACCCGCAAATTCCACCAGTATGTTCATCGCAGAAGCGTTACGCCCCTTTCATCTGAAACAAGTGGGAGTGCATGTCCTACGCCAAGGATAGACCTATTCTATACCCAAATCATTCACGCGCAAGGAGCGCCAACACCTACATTGTCATCTCAATTGTCGTCTCAGTCGAAGCTTCTGTCAAGCGCCGCTGCCCCCAAATTCACACTGACATTTTCCTGAATCATGATATACTTAGCCTAGTTAAGTAATTTGGGTCTGACGGCGAGACCTAACAAAGGTCGCCCCGCCAGATGTAGAGGAATACGATGACAACGCAGCTATCAACCGGAAGAGCTCAAGCCGAAACCATTCCCCTGCTGGCCGAAACGCCGGGCGCAGGCCGCATTTTGCGCCGCTGCTTCGGGTATCTGCGCGGCTATCGGCGGCCCGTGATTGGCGCATACATCCTACTCGCCGCCATCAACGCGCTGACGCTGCTGATTCCGCAGCTCATCCGCCGCATCGTGGATGAAGGCATCCGCGCGCAGAATTCCAGCTTCCTCGCTGCCGCCACGCTCATCCTGCTCGGACTCGCGCTGCTCAGAAGCGTGCTCACCTACTACCAGGGCCGCTGGATCGAGATCGGCTCGCAGGGCGCGGCCTACGATCTGCGCAAGGCGTTGCACAGCAAGCTCTCCGCGCTCTCCTTCTCATATCACGACCGCACGGAGACCGGGCAATTGCTCTCCCGCGCCATCCAGGATGTGGAGCGTCTGCGCTTCCTCACCGGGCGCGCCGTGCTGCGATTGCTCGAAGGCAGCGTGCTGCTCATCAGCACGGCGGTGGTGCTGCTGCGGATGAATGCAGGGCTGGCATTGCTCGCCCTGGGGACCATGCCCCTCGTCGCCTATCGCGCCTGGGATTTCGGGCGGCGCTTCCGCCCGCTCTCGCGCGCCATCCAGGATCAGCTCGCGGTGCTCACCACGCGGTTGGAGCAGAACCTGCGCGGCGCGCGCATCGTCAAAGCCTTCGCCCAGGAGCGCGCCGAAATCACCCGCTTCGAGGCGGATAATCTCGCCTGGTTCAGCCTCTCCACCCAGGCCGCCGCCATGCGCGCGCGCACCATGCCCCTCATCGAGCTGTTAGCCAACGTGGGATCCGTGCTGATCCTCTGGTATGGCGGGGCGCTGGTCATTCGTGGGCAGCTCACCCTCGGCGCGATGGTTGCCTTCACCGCGTACCTGGGCCAGCTCGTGCAGCCCGTCCGCCGTCTGGGGATGATTCTGCCCGCCGTGGTGCAGGCCGTCGCTTCGGGCGAGCGCGTCTTCGAGATCCTCGACGCCGAATCGGAGGTGCGCGACGCGCCCGACGCCATCGAATTGCCGCCCGTGCAGGGACACGTCCGCTTCGAGAATGTCTCTTTCGCGTACTTCGGGCGGCACAAGGTGCTCTCCAATGTCAGCTTCGAGGCGCAGCCGGGGCAGATAATTGCCCTGCTCGGCGCGACCGGCTCCGGCAAAAGCACGATCATCAACCTGCTGCCGCGCTTCTACGATCCCACCGCGGGCCGCATCACCGTAGATGGCTACGATCTACGCGGCGTCACGCTCAAATCGCTGCGGGATCAGATCGGCATCGTACTGCAAGAAACCACCCTCTTCGCCGCGAGCATCCGCGAGAACCTGGCTTTTGGGCGCCCCGACGCCAACGACGAAGAGATTTTCGCCGCAGCAGAAGCGGCGCAAGCCCATGCCTTCATCCTGGAACTGCCGGAGGGCTACGCCACCCACGTCGGCGAGCGCGGCGTGACGCTCTCCGGCGGACAGAAGCAGCGCATCGCCATCGCCCGCGCCTTGCTCAAGGATCCGCGCATCCTCATCCTCGATGATGCGCTCGCCAGCGTAGATACCGAAACTGAGCACCTCATCCAGCTGGCGCTGGAGCGCCTGATGCGCGGGCGCACCAGCCTCGTCATCGCCCAGCGGCTCAGCACCGTCCGCGCCGCCGACCTCGTCCTGGTCCTGGAAAAAGGCCGCATCGCCGCCGCCGGCACCCACGCCGAGCTGCTGCGCAGCTCCGGCCTGTACGCGGAGATCTATCAGGGACAGCTGCGGGGGGAAGCAGGGGAGCGGGGGAGCAAGGGAGCTGGGGAGATAGGGAGCTGGGGAGATAGGGTGATAGGGTGATAGGGTGATGGGGTGATGGGGAGCAGCAGGAGAACCTCAGGCAGGTTGGGCCGATAAGAAGATTGCTATTTACACAATGTGGAGGTGGAAGTTGCAGGGGAAATTGATTCAAAATCATCGAGAGATGGAAGTGTATCAAATGGCTTTCGATGCCGCGATGCAAATTTTCGAGGCGACGCGACGCTTTCCGATTGAGGAACGTTATTCGCTGACCGATCAAATCCGCCGATCATCGCGTTCCGTGTGCGCCAATTTCGCCGAGGCCTGGCGCAAGCGACGCTACAAGGGAGCCTTTCTGCTGAAACTCAGTGATGCCGAAGCAGAAGCCGCTGAAACTCAGACCTGGCTTGAATTCGCTATGAAATGCAACTATCTGGAAACGGAGAAGGCGCATGAATTATACCGACATTACGATCACATTTTGGGAAAACTGGTCAATCTCATCAACAATCCTGATCCGTGGCTGCTACCCACCCACAATAGCAAATGGGTAGACAATCCTACCCCCCACCACCCTCCCACCCCATCTCCTCACCGCCCGCCGCCCAAACACCCCACCAGGAGCCATCATGAGCTTCAGCTTCGGTAGCGTCAATCTTAACATGGGGCCGCGCGGGGCGCTGGAAAGCCACGGCGAGGGCGACGGGATGGGGCGCGTCTTCGACCGCCGTGTGGTGTGGCGCCTGCTCGGTTATCTGCGCCCGTATGCGCGGCAGATGCTCGGCGCGTTCGCAGCGATGCTGGTCGTCTCGGCGCTGACGCTGGCAGCCCCTTACTTGATGAAAATTGCCATTGATCAACATATCACCACCGGCGACCTGGACGGGCTAAATCGCCTGGCGCTGCTGCTGGGCGGCGCGCTGCTCGGCATCTACGTGGCGTCCTCCGTGCAGCAATACCTGCTTTCGTGGGTAGGGCAGCGCATTCTGATGACGCTCCGCAACCAGCTCTTCGCGCAACTACAACGGCTCTCGCTGGGCTATCACGATACCCACATCGTCGGCGTGACCATCTCGCGCGTGATGAGCGATGTAGGCGTGATCAACGAGCTGCTCTCCGATGGCCTCATCACGCTGGTGGGCGACGTGCTGCTTCTGGGCGGCATCGTCGGCGTGATGCTTTCCATGAGTCCGCGCCTGGCGCTCTTCGCCTTCAGCGTCATCCCGCTGATGCTGCTGATGACGCTGTGGTTCTCGCGGCGCGCGCGGATCGCCTTCCGGCAGACCCGCTCCAGCACCGCCGCCGTCATCGGCGACCTGGCGGAAGACCTCTCTGGCATGCGCGTCATCCAGGCATTTGCGCAAGAGGGCGCGTCGGAGGAACGCTTCGACAAGGTCAATCGCGCCAACCGCGACGCCTTCATCAATGCGATGTCGCTATCGCTCACGTTCCTGCCGGGCGTGGAATTTCTCGGCATCCTGGCGACCGCCGTCGTTCTGTGGTTCGGCGGGCGCGCCGTCGCCGCCGAGACGTTGACACTGGGCGTCGTCGTCGCCTTCATCTCCTACGTGGGCCGCTTCTTTCAGCCGATCCAGGAGCTCAGCCAGCTCTACAACACGCTCCAGACGGCGATGGCGGGCGGCGAGCGCGTGTTGGAGCTGCTCGACACCGTTCCCGACGTGCAGGATGCGCCCGGCGCGCCGGATATGCCCCCCATTCGCGGCGAGATCGTACTTGATAACGTCTCTTTCGCCTACCGGGGCGCGCATACCGTGCTGCACAACGTGGATTTGCACATCGCGGCGGGGCAGACCATCGCCCTCGTCGGGCCAACCGGTGCGGGAAAGACCTCCATCGCCAACCTCATCGCCCGCTTCTACGAGGTAACGGAGGGCAGCGTGCGCATTGATGGCGTGGATGTGCGCAGCGTCAACCAGCCCTCCCTGCGCCGGCAGATGGGTCTCGTGCCGCAGGATCCCTTCCTCTTCGCGGGCGCTATCGCCGATAACATCCGCTTCGGCTGCCCGAAGGCTTCCGACGAAGCCGTCATCGCCGCCGCGCGCGCCGCCAATGCGCACGACTTCATCAGCGCGCTGCCGGATGGCTACGAGAGCCGCGTCCTCGAAGGCGGCAGCAATCTCTCGCTGGGGCAGCGACAACTGCTCTGCATCGCCCGCGCCGTCCTCGCCGACCCGCGCATTCTCATCCTCGACGAAGCCACCGCCAGCGTGGATACCGTCACCGAGGCGCTGATCCAGGAGGCGCTGGCGCGGCTGCTGGAGGGGCGCACCGCCATTGTCATCGCCCACCGGCTGAGCACCATCATCAACGCGGATCTGATCTGCGTAATCGAGGCGGGGCGCATCGTGGAACGTGGGACGCACGCGGAACTGCTGGCGCAGGGCGGACTCTACCGCGACCTCTACGAACGGCAATTCATGCAGCGCAATGGCGCTGGCGCATTCGACGCGACGGAGTAGAATTGGGGGATGAGAAGATGGGGAGCGGAGAAGCAGAGGAGCTGGGGGAGATGGGGAAATAGGGTGTCTGTTGCGCGTTACCTGCCACTCGTTACTCATCCCTATCCCTTCTTGACTTGTGACTTCCGCCTTCATCCTTCCGCCTTCATACTTTTCAAAGGGGGTAGACTATGTTCCTTATCGCTGAGATCAAGACCGCCGAGGGGCAGACCGTGAGCGTCGTTTCGTTGCCGCCCAAGGATTTCAAGACCGGCTCGAAGGGCTTCTACGCCAACGGCAAGGTGGAAATCGAAGGCAAGCGCTACCAGATGCAAATCCAACTGGTGGAGATTGGGAGCAAAGAACGCACGGGAGAATGACGGACGACGGATGACCGGCGACCGACGACAGCCCTCCGAAATGCAACGGCTGTCACCGACGCACGCTTCCGCCTTTTCGCCATTCGCCATTCGCTTTTTCGCCATTCGCTTTTTCGCCTATGAAAACGATCTATACATCCAGCCATCTGCTACATAATACCGAAAATATCACGCTTGATGGGCAGCCGTTCATCATCGAAGAGCTGCCCGCGCGGGCGGAGCACATTCTGGCAGCGATTCGCGCCGCCGACCTCGGCCCGGTGCTGCCGCCGGAGGATCATGGCCTGGCGCCGGTGCTCGCTGTACACGATGCGGATTTCGTCGCCTATCTGCGCAGCGCCTATACCGAAAACGCCGCCTGGCTCGGCTACGAGGAAGCCGTGATCCCTGGCACATTCGCCGTGCGGATCCCCGGCGCACGGCCCAGCGGCATCGGCGGACAGCGCGGCTACTACGCCTTCGGCATCGGCAGCCCCATCGTCGCGGGGACGTGGGAAGCCGCTTACTGGGCCGCCCAATGCGCGCTAACCGCCGCGGATGCCGTGCTCGCGGGTGAGCGCAGCGCCTACGCCCTCTGCCGCCCGCCGGGACACCACGCCGCCCGCGATCTCTACGGCGGTTTCTGCTACCTCAACAACACCGCCATCGCCGCACGCCATCTGGCAAAACGCACGGGCGGGCGCGTCGCCATCCTCGATGTGGATTTCCATCACGGCAACGGCACGCAGGCCATCTTCTACGAGGATCCGGCGATCTTCTACGCCTCGCTGCACGCCGATCCGGGCGACGAGTATCCCTTCTACTGGGGCTTTGCCGACGAGCGCGGCGCGGGCGCGGGCCTGGGGGCCAACCTCAACCTGCCGCTGCCCAAGGGGATCAACGCCGCGACCTACCTCGCGGCGCTCGATGAAGCGCTTGCCGCGTTGCGCGCCTTCGCGCCGGGGATGCTGGTGCTCTCGTTGGGCCTCGACATCGCCGCCGGAGACGAAATCGGCGACATGGGCATCACGTCGGCGGGCTTCCGCGCCATCGGCGAGCGCATCGCCGCGCAAGGATGGCCCACCGTCATCATCCAGGAGGGCGGCTACCGCCTCGATACGCTGGGCGAGAACGCCGTCGCGGTGTTGCGTGCATTTGCCTGAGAAGGACGTAACACAAAATCGGCGACGGAAGACCGCTGTCATCCAAACCCTTAGGGTCTTCCGCCGCCGATCACCAGCAGTGTGCTATTCCCCGCGCAGCAACAACGGCAAATAGATAAACCAGGTCCGCGGCGTTTCGATAGTGAACGTCCACGGCGCCGGCGCCGGGCTGACGCCGCCCCAGACATTGTACGCCGTCACCGTCCACGTGTAGACGCCATCCGCCAGCACCGGCGTGGTATACACGAGCGTGTTCCCCACATCATGCAGCGTGTCGTTCAACCGCACGCGATACCCAACTGCCTGCGGCACGCTCTCCCACGCGAGCAGCGGCGTCGTAACGGTGATGAGCGCGCCCGGCAACGGACTGAGCCGTTCCGGCGCCGCCAATGATCCCTGGATAGTCAAAACGTTTGCCAGCGCCACCGGTTGGCAATCGCCATTGAAAAGCGTGAGCGTATAGACCCCGTTCGCCATGCCTGCCGGCAACATCGCCGTCACGGTAGCGGAGCTCACCAACGTCACCGTGGGCAACCACGTTGCGCCGAGCCGCACCGCCGGCAATCCCACAAAACCCGCGCCGGTCAAGGTCAACAACGTATCCGTATCGCCCACCACAGCAGCAGGCAGCACCGCATCCAGCGTGGGCGGCGGATTGGGGGGCGCAGGCGCCGCGATCACCACATCATCAATAAACCAGCCCAAAGCGCCAACAGAACCATCACAGCCGATGCGCCAGCGAATCTGCACAGACTCTCCCGCGAAGGCGCTCAAATCCACCGCCACTTCGGTCCACACGGCGAGCTCCCCCACCCAACCGGAACGTCCCGCGAGGGGATTGGAGGTGCCTGCACGGATGACGCCATTGTAGCCATTGCTCGTGAAATGCGGGGCCAGATCTTCCCAAGTCGCGCCATCATCGGTGGAGATTTCCAACACCGCGCCATCCCACGCAAAATCGCCGCTGCCCTCGAACGCATAGCGGTGCCAGAAACGCAGCGTGCTGCCGGCGCCCACCGGTACTGGCAACGCATTCCACAGCCGGCTATCGGTCGTTTCAGGCGCATCAGGCACATACCAGGCGTGCTCCGGACTGTACGACTGCGCCGTGGTAAGCGTCCAGGTTGCAGCGCCGACGGGGGTCTGCTGCTCCCAGTTTGCCGCGCCGGATTCCATATCATCTCCAAATACCACATCCACACCGACCGTTGCAAAGTGGAACGGCTCAGCCCAAGCGCCGCTGCCGCAAGCGTTATTCGCCTGCGCCCGCCACCAATAGCACGCGTCGCTCTCCAGCGCCATCGAAGCGGAATACGCAGCGGTGCTGGCGAGCGCATCCACCAGCGGCGACGCGAACAGCGGCGTGCGATCTACCTGCACCCGATAGCCGGCGGAAAGCGGCTGCGCTTCCCACGCCAGCGATAGACCGGTGTAAGGTTGACCGGCGGCGCCATCGGCAGGCGACAGCAACACGGGCGATTCGGGGGCACAGGTGTTGACTTGCAGGGCCAGCTGCACCGCTTTGACGTTGGTCAGTTCTGCCGTCGCCGTCAGCGTCACCGTATAGACGCCCGCCGTGATCTCCGGCCCCACCGATAGCGTCAGCGTCGCGGCGCCCGGCGGCGCGACCACAGTCGGCGAGACCGTCGCCGTAATTCCGACCGGCGGCTGCACTGCGAGGGTCACAGCCTCAGCATAGCCGAGCTGCTGCCCAACGGTCACAGTAGCCGAAACCACATCCGGCGCGCACAACGCCATCGAGAGCGAATCAACATCCAAAGTGAAATCAGCCCCGATCATACAATTGTAACAGACCAGCGCGAAATCCTGATCGGTACCATCGCCGACATTCGGAACGCCATCGCCGGCGATGTTAGTTGCCAGCACGCGCACGGTGAAGGTTGCCGGCGCGGCGGGACCGAGGAAGACGCCCTCGGTGTTGTTCATCCCATCGGCAGCGCCATTCGGCTGCGACCAACCGTTCGCGGCGAAGGCATTGCCCCGATAGGTGTCGCCGTCCGCCTCCACCACGAGATCCAGGTTGTTGACCCAGGCGGGCGTGCTGCCCCCCAGCCCGTGCCCCGGCGCATCGGTCCACACCAGCATCAAGCGCACGGGCTGTGTGGGATCGGCGGCGGCAAGCGGCTGCTCCCACATCTCGCCGGAATTGTCGAACAGCTGCGGGTTATCGAAGTACAACACCGGCAGGGCAGGATTCACCACGGCAGCCAGATCCATCCTCCCCCAGCCCTGCTTGCTGTCAAAGGGGTGACCGAGAATCCCATTGTTGGCATCGCGGTTGCCCACGAGACTGTGCGCTACCGGCAAGAAGGCGGCCTTCAGCAGCGCCGGGCTGGGATCCACGCCAAACAACCCCCGGTAATACTCGATGAAGAGCGCCGCCGCGCCGCTCACGTGCGGCGAAGCCATGCTCGTGCCGCACATCGTCCCGTAGGCATTGGTCGGCACCGTGGAATCCACATAACACCCCGGCGCAACCATGTGCGGAATCTTACGCCCATCCAACGCGGGGCCGTGCGCCGTGTTGTTGGAGAGATCATTGATCGCCAAAATCTGCGAACCATTGCTGTTCTGCATTTTGGTCGAGCCGATGGTGAAGATGTTTTTGGCCTCATCCGGCGTGCCCTGCGTGCTCACGCCGCCATAGCCATTCATAATTGAGAGGATGTAGTGCAACGGCTGATTGCCTGGAACGGTGAGATTCGCATCACGCACGCCCACATCCACCTTGCGGGTATCGGCGTCGTAGCCGCGCGGCGTGCTCCCAGGTCCCCAGCTGTTGCCGGAGATCACCGCGCCGTTGACGACGGAATCGCGCATGAGCAACGTGAGATCGTAGCTGCCGTAAACCTGTTCCACCAGGCTGGCGCCCGGCGCGACGCCCAACCCGCGCAAAAAGCCCCGGCTATCCAACACGCCAGCGCTGCCATCCGCCGCCATGATGCCCGCCGTGTGCGTGCCGTGGGCGCTGGAGGTCGCGCCGCCGCAGGTTGTACCGGCGCAGGGCCGCATCCGGTTCACCAGATCGGGATGTGTATCCTGAATGCCGCTATCCACGTTGGCGATGACGACGCCGCTGCCATCGAGGCCCACGCCCGTGAGCCAGGCGCGATAGCCAGTGAAAGCCTGATTGTTGGCATCCACGTTGTTCACATTGACCTGATTGCTCATCTCGCCGCGCGTCGCACGTTCGGTCGCTGTCGGCTGGATGGTGTAGACGCCGGGAATGCGCGCCGCATCCACGAGCCGGTTGCCGGGCAGCGTCGCCGTCAAGCCATCGAAGCCGTAGCCCAGGTACAGCGGCGCCTCCAGCTGCGCGCCCAGCGCCGCGAGCGCGTCGGTCACGGCGGCGCGTCCCGCGCTGCGATAAACCATCATGTACACCGCGAGGGGCGTCGCATCCAGCGCGCGCCATTCGGGCAGCACGCGATAGGCCGGCGCGAACGGGCCAGTCCAGCGGACGAAATCGCGCATCTCAGCCCGGCGCAGCGCGGCAGCGTCGCCCCACACCACGTAGGTGAACGGATGGATGTACTGCACCACCTCCAACCCAGCCTTTTCCAACGCCGCCAGCCACAGCGCCTGCGTGGGGCCTACGAGTTGCACCAAGTGCAGATCGGGGCCAGCCGTCGCGGGAGCGCGCCAGGCAGGCGGCAGCGCGGGCGCACCATACAGCGGATCGAAGCGCACCCCGCCCAAATCCAGCGCGTAATCATCGTCTACCGCAGGAAGCGCAAGGGTGTTGTCATTGGCAATAACCGGAGGGGGAACGAAGGACAAAGCCAGCGTCAACACCAGCAGCAACGTCCAGATACGTCGTAGCAACATCAGTGGAATCCTCCCTAAGTAAATTTGTGGCCTCGCCAGCGGTTGCAAACCGCTGGCTGATACGCAAAGTGCGTTAAAACGCACTCTCTAACCCGTTTTAACGGGTTTGCGGGTAGCAGCAGGGCGTTTCAACGCTCCGCTGCTTGGCAAAACGCCAGAGCGGCAACCTGAGCTATCTTACCACAGCTAAGCAAAAATGCCCTCCGCCACCCTCACCGTATTCCAGACTTCAGGTATAATCCCTGCTATGATGACTGAGATAATCGGATTGCTCTACACTGCTGTATTGGCGGCGCTAGCGCTATACGCCGTACACATCGCTATGCTCATTGGACTGTACCTCAAACACCGGCGCGTTGTGCAACCTGCGCCCGCCTTGCCGCCAGAGATGGCGCTGCCCTTTGTGACCGTGCAGCTGCCGTTGCGCAACGAGCGCTATGTAGTGCAGCGCGTATTACAGGCCATTGCCGCCCTGAAGTGGCCCCAGGACCGGCTGGAGATCCAAATCCTGGACGACTCTGACGATGAGACCACCGCCCTGGCCGAAGCAGAAGCCATAAATCTTCGAGATCAAGGCTATCGCGTGACGCTGCTGCACCGCGAGCACCCCACAGGCTTCAAAGCGGGCGCGCTCGCAGCAGGGTTACGCCAGGCGCGGGGCGAATTCATCGCACTCTTCGACGCCGATTTCTGTCCGGCGCCGGATTTTCTACAGCGGACGATGCCCCATCTGCTGACGGATTCCCGCATGGGAATGGTGCAAGCGCGGTGGAGCCACCTCAACGCGGAGTATTCGCCCATCACGCAGGCGCAGGCGTTGGCGCTGGATGCGCATTTCACCGTCGAACACATCGCCCGCAACCGCAGCGGCCTGCTGATGAACTTCAACGGGACGGCAGGCGTCTGGCGCAAAGCCGCCATCGAAGATGCAGGCGGCTGGCAGAGCGACACCGTCGCCGAGGATCTCGATCTCAGCTATCGCGCGCAATTGCGCGGCTGGCGCGTGCGCTATCTGCCCGATGTCACAGCGGCGGCGGAACTACCGCCGCTGGTCGCCGCGTTCAAGCAGCAACAATACCGCTGGGCCAAGGGCGCGGCGCAATGCCTGCGCAAGCTCGCCGGCCCAATCCTGCGCTCTTCGCGGCTCAATCCGGCGCAAAAGATCATGGCCTTGCTGCACCTGAGCGGCTACATCACCCAGCCCTTGTTCCTGCTGCTGATCCTGCTCGCCTTACCGATGGCGCTCTATCGCCCACCGCTGCCCCCACTGAGCGGCATTCTGGGCGCTATCATCGCCATTCCGCCGCTGCTATATCTCATCGGCCAAATGGCGCTCTACAAGGATTGGCCGCATCGTATCCTCGCCTACCCCGTATTGATGGCGCTGGGCATGGGATTGGCCTGGAGCAATACCCTGGCGCTCGTAGATGGATTCAGGCATTGGGGAGGCCCCTTCCATCGCACCCCCAAGTTCCGCTTGCAAGCGCGCGAGGGGCGCTGGCGACGCACGCATTACGGACTCAAACCGGATCGCGCCACCCTGGGAGAGGCGCTATTGGGCGTTTACGCTTTGACCGCCGCGTGGCAGGCGCTGCTCGTGGGGAAAGAGGA
>CAZDSF010000004.1:57977-74802 GCA_964508025.1 uncultured Anaerolineales bacterium | reverse complement strand
AAAGAGGAGCTGCTGCCGCTCGCCTTTGTCGCAGTGAGCGGCGAGGCATTGATGGTAGGCGCTACATTGCTCCAGGCGCGCGCCGCACGAGGATGAAAAAGCACAGGGGGCGCCGCCTGGATAAGAAGCCTGACGGCTGGGCTGATAAAAATCGAAGAGCGGGCAGGTCCCGCTCTTCGATTTTGCTGGTTACGCGGCTGGCTCTTTCTTGGGTTGCGGAGCCGGCGCCGGCGCAGCAGGTCTGGAAGGCTCCATATCCAACTGCGGCGGTTTGATATCCTTGGGCATGATGATCTGCCCGCTGACGTAGGCGCCTTCGTTGGTGAGCATCACCTTGACGGTGAGATCGCCCCACACGCGCCCGGTCGCCAACACTTCGACGCGATTCGCATGGATGTTGCCCTTGACGGCGCCCGCCACCGACACATTGCTCGCCTTGATCTCTGCGAGCACCTTGGCGCTCTCCGTGATCACCAGGTTGCCCGTTGTGGCAATGGTCCCTTCGACCACCCCTTCGATGCGCAAGCTCCCATCTCCCTGAATATCGCCCTTGATATGGGTGTTCGGACCGATGGTGGTCTCGATGGGTTTGGAGGCAGCCGCAGGCTGACGTGTCGGCGCTACCGGCTGAACAACCTCCTCATCGCGCGTTTTTTCCTTACCCCACATAGTAGTCCTCCTGAAAATAGCTACTACAACACGAATGTACGCATAGCAAATATCGCCATGAACCGTATCCCATGATACCCACAGTTGCGGAAAATGTCAAAACTCAACTCTCGATCATCTGACGCGCATGCGCCAGCACTTCCTGTTCTTCGGCGCTCAGGGTGTAAGAGGCGCGCCACTGCACCAACGGCTTGGCATAAACCCGCGTATCCTCGCGCCCGTGCAGCCCCGAAAGCAACACACCGCTGCCACGTGCATCCACCAGAGCGATAGAAAAGCTCTGATCCCCGCCGACATTGGCAAAGCCCTGATAGCGCTGTACGCCATAGCCCTGAATCGTGTGAGGCAATGTCGCCTGTACCTGCGCCAACGCCCCTTCGATCGTCATCAGCCGCGCGCTGTGGCCCTCCAGACGCTCCAAGAAATCCACCAGCGTTTTCTGATCTCCACTTTCAGAGAGCGATAAAAACCGCTTGTATTGTTTCTCCAGCGTACCCAAGCGCTTTTCTAGCGTGTAAATCCAATACGCCGCCACAAAAAGCAGGATGGTCGCTGCAATCACCCAAGGCAGCAAGGCGCTTTCCATCAGAACTCCCCATTCAGTGCGGCCCAAACCGCAATTTCAGTTTCCGCACAAATTTAACCCTTAGCCGACGCACATCCTGAACGCGCCGCAGGGCGGATTATAACGCATTTCAGCGCCCTGTCGAACCGCTACTTCAATCCGAGCAACGCATCCAGCCGCGCGCGGTCGAAGCCCACCACGACCTCGTTGCCCACCTGAATCACCGGCACGCCTTGCTGCCCGGTGCGCTGCACCATGTACTGCGCCGCAAAGATGTTACGGGTCACATCCTCATCCTCGAAGGGCACGCCGCGCTGCTGCAAATACTTCTTCGCCGCCTGACAATAAGGGCAGGTCGGCGTTGAGAAGACAATCACCCGAGGCCAGGATCGAGCAACCATTAGAACACCTCCCAGAACTCAGTTTCTTACTTCAAGTATAAGGGCTTTTAAGTTGAGGTCAATCAATTCGGGTAACTGTTCAGCGCTATCCCGTTTGCTACAACAAAAAGCAGCTAAAAACCGCTCCTTAATCAGAGGGTTTCAGCCCGAAACTGCTGCCCGGCGACGCAACGCCGAACAGTTACCTTCCAATATCCTCTTGCGTTCTCGACACGTGCGCCTATAATGATTGTGAATTCACGCCGAGCGCAGAAAGGATACCCTCATGGAAGAACAAGGAACCCGCTGGTCATTGTATGTGATCATCGCCGTGCTGATATTGGTGCTACTATGCACATGCTGCTGCTGCGCCGGCATCGCTATGTTTTGGGTCACCGGCAACAGTGGCGGCGCCACGCCTATCGGCACGCCCTGGCCTGAATGGCCCACGTTTGAGCCGGGATTTAGCAGCAAGACTACACCAGAACCTGTTCCCGACACGCCGTTGGTGATTGAGCCGCCCTCCGATGAAGCCATAGAGACGCTGGAAGCCCTCATGCAAAGCCAGATCCCGGTCGCCGATATGCACGAGCTGGGCATTCGCTATCTCAACGTCCCACCGGAAACCTCGCGCATCGCGTCCACCCAGAATCCCGACTACCCGGTGGGCACGGAGCGCGTCTTCAATGTTCACAATCTCGACAACGACCAGCAGTTCACCATCACCGCCGTGTTGCTCTACAAGACTGAGCATGTTTACATGTGGGTCGAAAAAGGGGCGCGCGTGCGGCAACAAGATTTGGAGAAAGCCGCGGACCTGTTTGAAAACCACACCTATCCCACCAATCGGGAGTTTTTCGGCGAAGAGCCGAATCCCGGCATTGATGGCGACCCGCATCTGAGCATCCTCCACGCCCGTGGGTTGGGATCGAATGTCGCCGGCTATTTCTCCAGCACCGATCAATATGTGCGCGCCGTTCGCCCTGATTCTAATGAAATGGAGATGTTCTACATCAATTTGGAAAACGTCACCATTGGCGACGCTTTCTACAACGGCGTGCTCGCTCACGAGTTCCAACACATGATCCACTGGTATCGAGATCGCAACGAAACGACCTGGCTGAATGAGGGCTGTTCCGAGCTGGCGATGGCGCTCAATGACCGGGCGTATCATCGCCCCGGCGCTTACGACGTGGGCGGCAGCGATTACGCCTATATGCTCCGCCCCGACACGCAACTGACCAACTGGCCCGAAGGCAGCAATAGCGCGGCGCACTATGGCGCCGCCTACCTGTTCATGGAGTACTTCCTCGAGCGTTTTGGCGAAGACGCGACCAAGGCCCTGGTCAGCCACCCGGAAAACGGGATGGAGAGCGTAGATCTCGTGTTGCGCGACACGCTGGGCCTCGATTTCACCCATAAGGCGCTGTTTGCCGATTGGACGGTCGCCAACCTGCTGGATGACCCGCAACTGGAGGATGGACGCTACGGTTATAGCCAGATCAATCCCATGTCGCCGGCGCGCAGCGCCACGTTGACGCTCCGCAACGCCCCACTCAAAGTCGCTGCAACGGTCAGCCAATATGGCGTGGATTATGTGGAAGTCGAAGCCAATCAGACTGTCACGGTTGCTTTCACCGGCACGACCCAGGTAAAACTGCTCGACACCGACGCTTATAGCGGCCAATATCTGTGGTGGTCGAACCGCGCGGATGAATCCAACACCACGCTCACCCGCGTCCTCGATCTCACCAACGCCAGCACCGCAGAACTGACCTTTCAAACCTGGTACCACATTGAAAAAGACTGGGATTACGCCTATGTCGCGGTAGGCTACACCGATGACGGACGCCTGCCAGATAACCTGGATTCGAGGCTCATCCGCTGGAAACTGCTGGATGATGCCGGGTTGCGCTGCACCACCACCAATCCCAACGGCAACAACTATGGCTGCGGCTTTACCGGATTGAGCAACGGCTGGGTCGAACGCACCGTAAATCTGACGCCGTATGCCGGCAAGACCATCATCCTGCGCTTCAAATACATCACCGATGCCGCCGTCAATCAGCCGGGCTTTGCGCTCGATGACATTCGGCTGACCGTGAATGGCGCCACGGTATTCCTCGATGACGCCGAGGCCGAGGACACCGCCTGGATCGCCGAAGGCTTCGTGCGGCACGCCAACGTGTTGCCGCAGGAATGGCTGCTCCAGACCGTGACTTTTGGACGCGACGGCGTCGCAGTCACATCGCTGTTGCCCTGGGGCGCAACAAGCGGCAGCTGGCAACTCCCCCTGAGTCGGCAGACCAATCGGGTTGTCTTCGTCATCTCGGCGTTAGCGCCGGTAACAACTGAGATCGCGCCCTACCAGCTCATTATCAGTCCAACCGAATAACATACTGCACGGCTTTGATCTGCCAGATAATCTCAGGAGCGGCAAATTTGAACTCGCAACAACATTCAGGGCCTATCGGCATCTTCGATTCTGGCGTTGGCGGGCTGTCTGTATGGCGCGAGCTCGTGCGGCTCTTGCCCCACGAGGACACCCTATACTTTGCCGATCAAGGTCACATCCCCTATGGCACGCGCTCGCTGGCAGAGGTTCGTGACTACGCGAAAGGCGTTGCCCGTTTTTTGCAGGAATACGGCGCCAAAATCATTGTCGTGGCCTGCAATACAGCCTCCGGCGCGGCGTTGCGCACCCTCCGCGAGACGTTTCCCGGCTTTCCCTTTGTGGGCATGGAGCCGGCTGTCAAACCGGCAGCCGAGCACACCCGCACTGGGGTGATCGCCGTCATCGCTACACCCGCCACTTTCCAGGGCGAGCTGTTCCACAGCCTGGTGGAACGCTTTGCCACAGGCGTCCATTTGGAAACACAGATCTGCCCTGGCCTGGTCGAACAGGTGGAGCGTGGGGCGCTGGACACGCCAGAAACCGAGGCGTTACTGCGAGACTGTCTCACCCCGCTACTCGCCCTCGGCGTGGATCAGCTGGTGCTCGGCTGCACCCACTATCCTTTCCTGGCGGAGACCATCGCGCGCATCACCGGCCCAGGTGTGACGCTGGTAGATCCGGCGCCGGCGGTAGCGCGTCAAACCGCGCGCCTCTTGGAGCAATTGCAGTTACGCGCGCCGGAGAACGTCTTGGGTCAGCACACCTTCTACACTTCCGGCGCGCCCGAGGCGTTACACGCGCTCGCCAACCGTTTAGTCGGCTTTGAGGGGCCAGTGTTCCAGGCCCTCTGGCAAAATGGGAGTATACGTTCGTAGAGAGCCGTGAGCAGCCAGCAGAACGTAGTTCGCTATATCCAAACTGCTCACACCCTTAGCAATTCATGAGGAGGATATCATGACCAACAACCTGAAATACCGCCGACTCGGCAAGAGCGGCATGATCGTCAGCGAAATCGGGATGGGGCTGTGGGCCGCGGGCGGCGACGCCTGGGGCGCGACAGATGATGCGCAAGTGCTCGATGCGGTGGATTACGCACTCGATGCCGGCGTCAACTTCTTCGATACCGCCGATGTGTACGGCAATGGGCACAGCGAAACGTTGCTAGGGCGCGCCATGCAGGGACGCCGCGAGCGCTTCATCGTCGCCACCAAAATCGGCTGGTTCGATTTCGATGGGGAGAAAAGCCAGAGCGCTTACACCACCGTCGCCAAACTCATCGCGGACGTGGAAAGCAACCTGCGCCGCCTGGATACCGACTACGTGGACATCATCCAGAGCCATATTGACTTCCGCGATCCCACGATGGAGGTTTTCCTGGAAGGCTTCCAGCAACTACAACGCGATGGCAAAGTGCGGGCCTACGGCGTCAGCACCAGCGATTTCGCCTACTTACAAGCCTTCAACGCCGACGGCAACTGCGCCACACTGCAAATTGACTACAGCATCCTCAACCGCACCGCCGAAGCCGACATCCTGCCCTACTGCCAGGCGCAGGACATCGGCGTGATTGTGCGCGGCGCACTGGCGATGGGCATCCTCACGGGGAAGTTCACGGCGGAAACGCGCTTCGGTGCGGGCGACTTCCGCGCGCGTTGGCACGACAACCCGGACGAGCACGCGATCTTCCTGGATGACTTGCAGAAAGTCGAGGCGTTGCGCCCGTTGGCGGAGGGCCGCACGTTGGCGCAGCTCGCCCTGCAATTCACGTTGGCGCACCCGGCGGTGACAACCGTCATCCCCGGCATCAAAACAGTGGCGCAGATGGAAGCCAACCTGAGCGCCGGGCTATTGCCGCCCCTGACCGAGCACGAGCTGGCACACATCGCGGCCATCGTGCCGCCGGGCGGTGGGCGCAAAATCTGGCCCGCGTAGGCGAATCTCAGCACCACAAGCACACACGGGGGTTTTCTGAAACCCCCGTGTGTGTTAAAGCCCAAAAACTCTTTTAGCGCGTCAACAAACCCGCGCCCACAGCCAACTCCTGCATCTCGCGGGTGATGGCTTGCCGGCGCAACGCCTGCAATTCCAGAGTCAATTCCTCCATCAGCCGCTCGGCATTCTGTGTAGCGCCTTCCATCAGCTGATAGCGCGTGGCGTGTTCGGATGTGGCGGATTCCAGCAACAGGCTGTAGCAGCGGATCATGGTCTCTTGTTCGACCACCCGCACGTAGAGCGACCAGGGGTCAGTTTCGACGATGAAAGGCGCAACCAATTCCCCATCAAGCGCGCCGGCGCTCTCCTCCACAGGCGAAACCGCAGGAGGAATCAGACGTTGCACGACCGTCTCATAGCGCCCCACGCCGCGATAGGCGTTGAGGAGCACATCCACGGCATCAAGCGTATGCGCTTCATAGCGGACAAGCCAGTCGCGCGTCAACGCGCGCGCCTGCGAGAACGGCGGCAGCGCCGAGGTGGAAAGCGGCGCCGACCAGGAAATCGGCGCGTCACGCCGCATCAGCAGCCGCGAAAGCCGCGATCCCAACACGGCCAGCTCCACCGTCGTCCCTAGCGCCTGCTGCTCTTCCAGATAAGCCAGCGTCTGCTCGGCGACAACCTGATTGAAGCGCCCGCAGAGGCCGCGCTCGCTGCCCACTGCCAACAATACCTGCCGTGACGCAGGCGTCTCGGTCGCGGCAGCCGCCGCACGTCGAAAACGCGATCGGCCAGGCAAGGGCCCTTCTCCCACAGCCCCAAGAATCAACGGCAATAGCGCCTGCAACTGCGCCACATAACGCTGCAAACTCGCGCGGCGATTTAAGGCAGCCTGCCAGCTGCCCAGCGAAATCGTCCGCAGCGCCCCCAGGATGGGCTGAACGGTGCGGATATTGGCTAACCGCCCGCGAGTCTGCTCCGCATCTGCCATTAGAAATTCTCGATGCGATCAAGGTCCCAGACGAAAACCATGGCCCACCCCACTTCGGTAGAAGCAGGCTGCATCCCCAACATCTTAAAATGCCGCGTCAGGGTAGATTCGATCCCCACCTGCGAGCGACAATTCGTGCGGATGATCTCAACCACCGCTTCCACCGATTCCTTGGGCACAGCGATGAAGAGCATGTGCTCCGCCTGGCGCAACACCCCGCCGCGAGCCTCGATAAACGTCGCCGTAAAACCAGCCGCAACCAGGCATTCCAACAGGTGATCGGTTTGATCCCGTGGAACCACTGCCATGACCATCTTCATGCGGTCTCACCCCTTCAGAATTAGAAATCAGCTGCAAACTACCTTCATACCGCGCGGTCGGCCCACCCCGCCAGATGCGCCTTGAGCGTCTCCAGAAAGGCGTTACGGATTTCGTCGGTCAGTTCGCCAGTCCGATTGAGCTGCGCTGTCATGATCGGATGCTCGGCCCTCATGCGCTCAAGCAAGCTCCGTTCGAAATCCAGAATCTCCTCGACGGGCACATCATCCAGATACCCGCCTGTCGCTGCCAACAAGACAACAATCTGCTCCATCAGCGACAGCGGCGCGTGCGCGATCTGGGTGAGCGCAACCTGCAATCGCTGTCCGCGCCGAATCTGGCGCTGCGTGGTTTCATCCACCTCCGCGCCGATGCGGGCAAAACGCGCGACCTCTTCGTACTGCGAAAGCTCCAAACGCAGGGGCCCTGCCAGTTGCCGCATGGCCTTGGTCTGTGCAGCGCCGCCCACACGTGAAACCGAGCGTCCAGCATTGACAGCAGGCTTGATACCCCGGTTGAAAAGCTCTGTATCCAGCACAATCTGTCCATCCGTAATGGAGATCAGATTGGTGGGAATGTAACCCGCAAGATTGCCACGCTGGGTCTCCACAATGGGCAGCGCCGTGAGCGAGCCGCCGCCAGCAGCCTCATTGAGACGGCAAGCGCGCTCCAGAAGCCGCGAATGCAGATAGAAGATATCGCCGGGATACGCTTCGCGTCCAGGGGGACGGCGCAACAGCAGACTGAGCTCGCGGTAGGCGTCGGCGTGTTTGGTGAGATCGTCGTAGATGATGAGCACATCGCGGCCCTGGCGCATCAGCGCCTCAGCCATGGTGCAACCGGCATACGGCGCCAGGTAACGCAACGCGGGCGGATCATCGGGGCTGGACATGACTACTGTGGTGTAGTTCAAGGCGCCAGAGCGCGTGAGCAACTCGATCACAGCCAATGTCGAGGATTTCTTCTGACCAATAGCGACATAGACGCAAGCCATGCTGCTGTCCTCGCGCTGATTCAGAATCGCATCCACAGCGATAGCGGTCTTACCCGTCTGCCGATCCCCTACAATCAGCTCGCGCTGTCCACGACCAATGGGCACCAACGCATCGAGCACCTTCAAACCGGTGTGTAGCGGCTGCGAGACGGGTGTGCGCTCGACGATGCCAGGCGCGTGGCGTTCCAGATACCGGTATTCCGACACGTCAAACATGCCGCGCTGATCCAGAGGTTGGCCCAGCGGATTGACCACCCGGCCCAACAAACTTGCGCCAACAGGCACACGCAAGCGATTGCCGGTGGCCGTGACCATATCGCCGCCGACAATGCCCTCATCCGGCCCCAGCAGAATCACATCCACGTGCGCGTGATCCAGGTTCAGAATCAAACCCTGCACCCCGGTGGGAAACGTCACCAGCTCATCGGTGCGCGCATTGGGCAAACCGGAAAGCGTCGCCACGCCATTGCCGATATGCTGTACAGTGCCCACAGCATGGAAGCGCACGCGCTCTTCAAGGCCCGCAGCGACGGCCCCCTTGAGCGCCGTGAGCAGCGGCGCCAGATCGAGTTTAGCCTGCGGCAACGCCGGCAGCTCAGCAATTCGACGGCTAATGTCGCGTACAATGCTAGGCTCTAACTCATGGACCTGCACTTCAAAGGTCGGTAAACCCGCCTGCTCACGGAGCGATCGCAACAACGCCGCCGTGTTTTCGGAGTAAAAGGATCGCTCACTCATCCACTACATGCTCCCGCAGTGTCTGAGCGACTCCTTCACGCAACGCCTCCAACTGCCCGGCTACCGAGCTGTCCACAATCACATCGCCGAGCCGCACCTGAATTCCCACCGCCAACGCCGGATCCACTTTGATGTCGAGATTGACGTTGCGATCAGCCAGGGCGGAGAACGTGCGGGCCAACAAGCCCTGCAACTCCGGCGTCAGAGGACGCGCCGTCGTGACATAAGCCGTCGGGGTACGCTCACCGAGCGAGCGGCGGAAGTTTTCGACGCGCTGCATCTCGCTGCGCCCCAACTCCCAGATGCGATCCGTGAGCTGTTTGACCAGCCGCGCCTGCATCTCATCCGTTGCCAGCTGCGCCACAACCGAGCCGCTGATGTAGAGAATCGTATGCAACAGCTCTTCGTGGAACTCGTCCAGCGCCTGTTTGCGGACCCGGTAAGCATCGGCGTGCGCCTCTACCAGTACCCGCTCCACTTCGCCCTGTGTCTCACGTAATAACGCCAGCCGCTCTGCCTCAGAATCCTCCCGCGCCTTGGTCATCAGCGCGCGGGCCTCACTTTCGATGGCAGCCAGGCGCGCTTCAAGCTCCGCGCGGGCCGCCGCCGCAGCCTCCTGATCCTGTTCCAGCTGGCGCATCATCTCGGCTTTTTCTGCTGCCCGCTGCCTGACATTGCGCATGGTACGCTTGAAGACAAACGTGTTCAGCAACCATGCCAACACCAGGAAGTTGAGAATCTGAAACAGAATAGTCTGTAGATCTGGTTTTAGAAAGTCCATGCTCGCGCCTCGAATCTCGTCGAGACACAGGCTCTAAAGATAGAGCAACGGCAACAGGCTCTCAGGCGCGCCGCTCGAGAAAAAGCGCTCCAACAGCGGATTGGCGAAGATCAAAATCAGAATGACAAGCAAGGTGTAAATCGCCGTAGACTCCAACAGCGCCATGGCAATAATCATCGTTGTCCGCAAGTCGCCAGAGACCTCCGGTTGGCGCACGATGCCTTCCAGGGCCTTGACCGCTGCTTTGCCTTCAACAATCGCCGGGGTGATGGTCCCCAAAACAATCCCAAAGCCAGCCACCAAAATCGTCACCAGGGTAATCAAAGCTTCCGAACTCAGATTTTCCATCAGCATTCCTCCCAATGCAAGTTTATAATTCTATTCCAATCTAGGCGTCATTGGCAGCGATCCCAGCGCCAATGTAAACCGTTGCCAGCACCGTGAAAATATAGGCTTGCAACAAACCGGTGAACATACTCAAGCCGACCAAAGGCAGCTGCACAAATAAGGGCACCAACGAGAAGATTACCGCAATCACCATCTCGCCGCTGAGAATGTTGCCGAACAAACGCAGTGTCAGCGACAACGTGCGACTGAACTGCCCGATCAACTCCAACGGCAAGGTCAAAGGCAGCAGGTATAAAGGCGAAGCCAGATCTTTGAGATATTGCAGCCAGCCTTTGGCGTTGATACCGAAGTAATGGACTGCAAAAAACACCACAATCGCCAGCGCGGCCGGCGTATTGACGTCGCGCGTCGGGGCAACAAATCCCGGCACCACGCCAATGATATTAGCGAAGGCAATGAAGATCGCCAGCGACCCCAAAAAGGGCATGTAGAGCTGCGCCGTCTCCTCACCGACCACATCCGCGACCAGGTCCGTGAGAAAGTCCATCAGCATCTCCAAGGCCGTAGGATAACGCCGGTAGAGATACAGCGCCAGGCCCATGATGACCAACAGCATCGCCCACGTAGACGTTACCGTGTTCGTGATGACAATCCGCCCGTCAAATAATGCAATGACTTGATGGGGTTCAACACCCATATCCACCTCCCTACAACACCATGACCCTCACGCCCGCAGTTGGCGCTGGAAAATCCGCCCCGCGTGAATGCGCTGAATCAAGACCCACCGCATCAACCAAAAACCGCACAGCAACCACAAAGCGGGTGCAAGCCCTTGTTGCAGCGCCAACCACAACGCGCCGCCCACCACACTCAAGCGGAAGATGAAACCGCCGGCAAAACGCCACAGCAACCTACGTCCGGCTTGGGGGCGCAAATGCGCCACGGTCGTTGCCTGACTAAACAGCACTAACCAGCCCAGCAACACACCGCCGCCCATCCACAACACAGCTCGTAGCACCACCCCGCTCACGCCTGATCCTTCTTCTTGGCAGCGATATCACGCTTCTTTTCATTTTCCGCGACCCGCTGCCCAAAGCGCCAGATATTATGAAAGCCGATGAAGATACCCGCGGCCAACAACCCCAGCGTAAACGTGTACCCCGTATCCAGCCAGCCATCGAGATAGTGCCCCAACAAAACGCCGCCAAAAATCGGCACGGCCAATTCCCATCCCAATGCCATAGCCCGCATCCCCTCACGGGCCAGATCGCGTGTCCAGCTATGTTTCTTAGTCATCGGCTTGCGGCGCGTCCGCAACGCGCGCGCCCTTACGCCCCTTTCCCGATAGCTCCCGCAAAACGAAAGCCAAACGCTCAAAATGCAAATCCGTTTCTGCTGCCAGATTCCAGCCCGCAGGTATCTCAGTCTGAAGTCCGCTGGTAAAGAGCGTCACGCCGGAGGGCGTAATCTGCAAAATACCGGCATCCAGATCCAAAACATGCTCGCCCTCTGTATCGGCGTAGCGTAGCGGCGCAGCAGCGGTCTCAGCCAACAGCGGCGCATGTCCGGGAAAGATTCCCAGCCCCCCGCCATCCGCCAACCGCACCTGCACCCAGCGCAGCCCAGTCACATCCAGCAGCGCGGCGACCGGCGTCAACACCGTCAGGCGCAACGGCTCAAACATAGCGAGCAACCTCAACGCCCATCCGCGCCGCATTCTCCAGCACGTCTTCGATGCCGCCGGTCATGTAGAAAGCCTGCTCCGGCAAAGCATCATAGCGCCCTTCGAGAATCTCACGAAAGCCCCGCAGCGTCTCCTCCAGCGGCACGTAACGTCCCGCCATGCCGGTGAACGGCTCGGAGACAAAGAAGGGCTGCGTGAGAAAGCGCTGCAAACGCCGCGCGCGATTCACGGCAAGCCGGTCCGCCTCGCTGAGCTCATCCATCCCCAGAATGGCGATGACATCCTGCAATTCCTGATAGCGGGCCAGCAGCGCGCGCACTTCCGAGGCAATCGCGTAATGCGCATTCCCCACGCCAGCAGGAGTCAGCAGCGAACTGTTGGATTCCAGCGGGTCAATGGCGGGATAGAAGCCCTGGCTGGCCTGGCGGCGGGAAAGAATCGTGGCGGCATCGAGATGCGCAAACGTGGCGACCACCGCGGGATCGGTGAGATCGTCTGCCGGGATGTAGACGGCCTGAATCGAGGTGATGCTGCCCCGTGATGTGGTCGTGATGCGTTCCTGCAGCTCGCCCATTTCGGTGGCAAGCGTCGGCTGATAGCCCACCGCGCTCGGCAGGCGTCCCAGAAGGGCGGAGACTTCGGCGCCCGCCTGGATATAGCGGAAGATGTTGTCAATGAAAAGCAGCACTTCGCGCCGCTCGTGGTCGCGGAAATATTCCGCCATCGTCATAGCCGTGAGCGGCACCCGCAGACGCGCGCCGGGCGGTTCGTTCATCTGCCCGAAGACGAGCACGGTGCTTGCCAGCACGCCGCTGCGCTGCATCTCCAACCAGAGCTCGTTCCCCTCGCGGCTGCGCTCTCCCACGCCGGCAAAGAGCACGATGCCAGAATGCTCGCTGATCGTGTGGCGCATCAATTCGATCATCAACATCGTCTTGCCCACGCCGGCGCCGCCAAAAAGCCCGATTTTACCGCCGCGCGGATAGGGGGTCAACAGATCAATAGCCTTCAGGCCGGTGACGAAAGGCTCGGCGACCACCCGCTGCTCCCGCAAAGGCGGCGAATCCGCATGAATGGGCGCGCGCTCAGGGGTTTCAGGGACGGGCAACCCATCAATCGGCTCGCCCAACACGTTGAACATGCGACCTAACGTCGCGCGGCCCACAGGCACACGAATGGGATTTCCGGTATCCACAACGGGAAGCCCACGGAGCAAGCCCGCAGTGCTATCCATAGCAATGCCGCGCACCGTGCGGGGATCAATGTGCTCCTGCACTTCAATGACCAGATCCGGGCCGTCATCCCGCTGCACGAGCAATGCATCGTGAATGCTGGGCAAATCGCCCGATGCAAACTCCGCGTCCACCACAACTCCCACAACCCGTACCACGGTTCCGATTCGTTTCAACCCCACCCCCCATCAAAGATTACCTGCGACCCTGCGCTTTGAGGCGCATTTTCAACACCGGCAAGTTGGGTTCCTGCCCGCGTGTTCAGCAGTGAGATAGACTTACATAGTCTACAATGACGGCAAGTATACCAGAATCCCACCCAAGAAGCAAGATACAACGCCAAACACCGATTGATGCTCAAGAGGTGGACAAATCATCCAAATCGTGTATCATCAGGCTGTTGCGGTTATAATATCCAAGACACTTGAGAAACCGGAGAGTAGAGAGGAACTATGGCGCTTGCAGCTGAAGTGGGCATTGACCTGGGAACAGTCAATGTGCTCGTCTACGTGCGTGGACGGGGCATCGTACTGCAAGAACCTTCGGTCGTAGCCCAAGAAGTAAATACGGGGCGCGTCGTCGCCGTGGGGGAAGAAGCGCGCGCGATGCTTGGACGCGCCCCAGAGACCATCCAGGTGCGCCGCCCGCTCCGCGACGGCGTGATCGCCGACTATCGTGTTACCAGAGAGATGATCCAGCGGTTTCTCGAACGAGCCGTGGGCCGGCATCGGTTGTTCAAACCCCGCGTGATGGTGACAGTGCCCTTTGGCGTGACGCAGGTAGAGCGCAAGGCGGTGAAAGATGCCACCTTCGAGGCCGGCGCCGGGCGCGCCTATCTCATCCCTGAGCCGCTTGCCGGCGCCATCGGCGCGGGACTGCCCATTCACACCCCCGGCGGGCACATGATCATTGACCTGGGGGGCGGCGCCAGCGAGGCGGCGGTGCTCTCAGTCTATGGCGTTGTCACATCTTCAGCGGTTCGCGTCGGCGGCGTGCGCATGGACGAAGCCATCGCGGCCTTCATCCGCCGCAAATACAACCTCATGATCGGAATGCCCACCGCCGAAGAGACTAAGATTCGGATCGGCTCTGCCCTGCCCATGGAAGGAAATCCGTTGCAGATGGAAGTGCAAGGCCGCGACCAGGTCTCTGGTCTGCCGCGCAGTGTGAGCGTCAACAGCGACGACATCGTTGAAGCCTTGGAAGAATCACTGGACATCGTAATCGGCATGGTCAAAGGCGTGTTGGAACGCACACCGCCTGAACTCGCCTCCGACATCATTGATCGCGGCATGACCATGATCGGCGGCGGCTCATTGCTCCGCAACATTGACCAGCTCCTCACGCAGGAAACTGGCGTGCCTGTCTACGTCGCCGATGCGCCGATGGCCTGTGTCGCCATTGGCGCGGGCAAAGCCATCCCGCGTATTCCGGTGCTACAGCGCACCCTTTCGGAAATGTAGCACCGCTCGAAATCTCTCTGTGCTCTGCGGCGAATCTATCCGGTTGCCGCGCCGTTAGCTTTTCATGAGGATTTTTGCTGTGACAGACAATGTCGCAGTAAAAATCCTCTTTCTTTGTCACTACCGCCTGCATGTAGAATCTGTGGTATAATATGACCGCAGTCAATTATGACCGCAGTCACAAATATAATGGAGGCAACCTATGAACAAAATCTGGCGCTGGCTCATTCTCGGCGCGCTGCTGGTAGGCGCGGTCGCCGGCTTTCTCTGGCTTCGCCAGCGACAACAGACAAACACGCGCCTGGAGGTTCTGCGCACAGGCGAAACCATCCGTGACAACCTCGACATTGCCATTGCGGTGAGCGGGAACGTCGTAGCCAATCAGCGCGTGGACCTGCGGTTCAGCGTTCCGGGTACGGTACAGGAAATTACGGTGGCGGTAGGCGACCGCGTCGAGGTGGGACAGACATTGGCGCAGCTGGATACAGCGGCATTGCAACGCGCCCTCGAACGCAGCACCATCACGCTTGAACAGGCGGAATTGCGCCGCAAGCGGCTGGAAGAACCGCCCACCGAAGAAGATTTGCGCCGAGCGCGCAATGCCGTGGCGCAGGCCGCCAACGCGCTGAGTGTGGCGCGGCTGAACTATACCCGCGTGATGAGCAGCAGTCTGCTCAACGAAGACCTGAGCAGCGCGGAGTCACGCTTCAACCATCTGCAAACACAATTCGGAATGCGCCAGCTGGAATTCGAAGAGGGCAAGGTCAGCGATTGGACGCGCGACCGCGCCCGCGAAGCCGCCGACAATGCCTATTGGGCCTGGGTGCGGCTCCAACAGCAGGCTGACCTGGAACGCAAACGGGTGCAGAACGATGTTACGCAAGCGTGGAATGCCTACCAGGAAGCCCAGGATCGGCTTGCGTTGCTGGAACAGGGACCGAGTGAAAGTGATCTGGAAAGCAGTGCGCTTGATATCAAAACGGCGCAGCTGGCGTTGGCCCAAGCCCGCGAGGATCTGAACGCCGCCACCCTCAAGGCGCCCTTTAGCGGCATTGTCGCTGCGGTGAACTTACAACGCGGCGTTGCTGCGCCCGCGTTGCCGGCAATCACACTCATTGATGATAGCGTTTTCTTTGTCGAAGTTACCGTAGATGAGACCGATATTGGCAGAGTTCAAATCGGACAGAAGGTAGAAATCACCCTTGACGCTTATGTCAACGAAACACTCGAAGGTGAAGTGGTGACCCTTTCACCGGTTGCCAGCAGCGTCGGCGGCATCGTTGCCTATCCCGTGCGCGTGCGCATCGCCCCAACCGACGCCGTCACCGTGCGCGATGGCATGACCGCCAGCATCCTCATCCGCACACGCCAGATCCAGGATGTGGTGTTGATCCCCAACTGGGCTATCCGCACCGATCCCACCAGCAGGGAGATCTTCACCTACTGCTACTGTATTGACCGCGATGGGCAACCGCAACGGACGGTCATCACCATTGGCGAGCGCAACGAAAATTACACCCAGGTGCTCTCTGGACTGGAAGCGGGCATGACGGTGGCGCTGGTAACAGAAGAGCGCCTCAACCTGCTCGACTTCGCCGGCCCGCCTTCTGGACGCCGCTAAAAAGGCGCAGGCATCATTATGAATAACGCCGTTATCGAAATTCAAAACCTGCGGAAGGTCTACCGCATGGGCACACAGGAAGTCCATGCGCTGCGCGGCGTTTCACTGGAAATCAAGCGCGGGGAAGCGGTTGCCATCATGGGACCTTCGGGTTCCGGCAAATCTACCCTGATGAACATCCTGGGCTGCCTGGATCAACCGACAGCCGGCGCCTACCTCCTCGATGGAGAAGATGTCAGCCGCATGGCCGATGATGCGCTCGCCGCCGTGCGCAATCAGCGTGTGGGCTTTGTTTTCCAGAGCTTCAACCTGTTGGCGCGCACTTCGGCCCTGGAAAACGTCCAATTGCCGTTGGTTTACGCAGGCGCCAGCCTCCGCATGCGGCGGCAGCGCGCCGAAGAAGTGCTGCGCGCGGTAGGGCTGGGAGAACGGATGCACCACCTCCCCAACGAGCTCTCCGGGGGACAACAACAGCGCGTCGCCATCGCGCGCGCGCTGGTCAACAACCCTTCCATCATCCTGGCCGATGAACCAACGGGCAATCTCGATAGCACCTCCGGGAAGGAGGTGATGGCGATCCTGCAACGCCTCAACCGGGAGCACGGCATCACCGTGATTCTCGTGACGCATCACGCAAACAACGGCCCCTACCCCAACCGTATCTTACCCAAATCCACCGGGTTGTTAACAATTGTGAACAGGTTTCCACCCCAT
>CAZDSF010000004.1:1624-57967 GCA_964508025.1 uncultured Anaerolineales bacterium | reverse complement strand
CATCCACATCTTCGACGGCGTCATCTCGAACGAAGAGCTGGTTGCACATCCTATTGATGCCGCCGCGTCGAATTTCGGCGCGCCGCAGCCCCCTGAGGAGGCAGCCCAGTGAAACTCATGGAAAGCCTCCGGCTGGCATTACGGGCGTTAGCGGCAAACAAATTGCGCGCCGTGCTGACAATGCTCGGCATCATCATCGGCGTCGGCGCGGTGATCACCCTGCTCTCGGTGGGTGAAGGCGTGCAAGCCTATATCACCGCGCAATTCCAATCCATTGGCACCAACATCTTCTTCGTCACTCCCGGTTCGATCCGCGAGCAGCTCAACCGCCCCGCCTACCTCACATTGAGAGACGCGGAGGCCCTGCGCGATCCGCTCCTGGCGCCAGATGTATTGCGCGTCGCTCCGATGGTGCGCGGGGATGGTCGGCTCACCATTCCGGGGCGCGACAAATTCACAACGGTGCAAGGCGTGACAGCGGAATATGCCGAGGTGCGCGAGTGGTTCCCGGCAACGGGGAGTTTCATCAACTCTTTAGAAGAACAAACCCAGGCGCGGGTCGTCGTATTGGGAAAAATCGTCGCAGATGTGCTGTTTCCTGATACCCCGGATCCTACCGGCGAACTGGTACGCATCAACAGCATTCCTTTTCGCGTCATTGGCGTGATGGCAGAGCGTGGCGGAGGACAATTCGGCAGTGAAGACGACGTGGTCTTCGTGCCGCTGAGCACCGCGGTGTCGCGGCTGTTCTCGCGGCGCACGCCCCAAGGCGAGCCGCGACTCTCGATGATTTACGTGCAAGCCCTCAGCGGCGACCGTATGGATGCCGCCATCACCGAGGTCTCCGCGATTTTGCGCCAACGTCACAACATTCTGCCGGGCGATCCCGATGATTTCTCCATCATCAGCCAGTCCGATCTCATCGGCACCTTCCAACAGATCACCAGCGTCCTGACGGTATTCCTCGGCGCCATCGCCGGCATCAGCCTGCTAGTCGGCGGCATCGGCATCATGAATATCATGCTGGTATCCGTCACCGAGCGCACACGGGAGATTGGGTTGCGCAAAGCAGTGGGAGCGCGCCGCCGCGATATTCTGTGGCAATTCCTGATCGAAGCCATTCTGCTGTCCACCGTAGGCGGCGCATTGGGAATCGCTTTCGGAGCGGCAGGGGCCACAGCGATCTCCGCTTTGATGCGCGAGCAGGGTTTCAGCGCCGTGATTACTTTAGGCTCCGTGCTGCTGGCGACGCTCTTCTCTGCCGCCGTGGGATTGTTCTTTGGCATCTATCCGGCGCAACGCGCCGCGGCGCTCAATCCCATTGACGCGCTGCGCTACGAATAACCGGGCATCAACGGTTGTCACGAGTCAGAAGTCACTGATTTCTGGCTCGTGACGGCTTAAGCCTCAACCATTGCCGGCAGTGTGAAGCTGAACGTGCTCCCCTGCCCTTTGACACTCTCGACCGCCACCGTCCCGCCAAGTTTTTCGACAATGAAACGGACGATGGAAAGTCCCAAACCATGCCCCTTGATCCGCACCGAATCGAGCCGCGAGAAAGGCTGAAAAAGCCGCGCCTGCTCTTCCGGCGTCAGCCCCATGCCGTTATCACGCAGCCAGAAACGGATGAAAGGCGCGGATGAAGCGACCACCGTACTATCGCGGGGCCCCCCTTCCGACAATCGGTCTACACCACCTGCGCCGACCGGCGCCCATCCTAATTCCATCTTCGGAGGCAGTCCCGCTTCTGAGCGTCCCCCATACTTGAGCGCGTTGCTCAGATAATTCACCCATACTTGCGCAATCCAAGGAGCGTAACCCAACACAGCGGGCCAGGTCGCGGGCAAAAGCACCTCGCCCCTGGTTTTCCGGATCGAGTCCTGCATTCGAGCCAGCACATCCTGCACCACATCTTGCATTTGGACCGGCCCCAATATCACATCAGATTTGCGAAGATGCACCAACAACAACAGCTCGTCCACGATGGTAGCCATGTGCTGTGAGTACAGAACGATACGATTCAGCAGATCCGCAATCTCGGCATCGGACAAATCCATGGCAAACATTTCGATGGTGCCCGCATAGCCAATCAAAAGCGCCAGCGGATCATTCAGGTCGTGAGCCACAATGCGAGCAAAAGCATCCAGATCGGCGTTACGAATCTCCAAATCGGCATTGAGGCGGCGCAATTCGATCATGTCATCGAAGCGCGCTCGCGCGATGGTGATGGCGCGATCCAATTCCGCGCGACTGGGCGGCTTCACCAGATACGCCCCCGCGCCGACATCACCGGCTTGCGCGAGCAAATCCCGCGTGCTATGCGCCGAAAGTATTACTACGGGCGTGGGACACAGCTCGAAGATCTGCTTCGTAGCAGCAATGCCGTCCATATCCGGCATACTCCAATCCATCAACACCACGTCAGGGCGCAGTTCTTGCGTCAGCGTTACAGCCTCCTGACCGTTGATGGCGTCGCCAACGACAGCATATCCCAGCCCTTCCAGCATCCCGCGGATCATCTCGCCAACCAGATAATCATCCTCGGCGATCAGAACACGCACCGGCGTTTGCTGCATCACTCCCCTCCCCCGATCCTCACAACACTTCATTGCGAAAAACCAGCGTGACCACAGCACCATCACGATTAGCCAAGAGCACCTGCCCCCCCAACGTCCGTTGCACCAGATTGCGAATCAGGCCCATACCCACATTGTACCGTTGCCAGCGCAACACGTCCTCAGGGAAGCCTGGCCCATCATCAGCAAATTCCAACCGCAACATGCTATCCTCAGCCGTCACCGCTACCCGTAAATGGACGCCCTCAGCTTTGTGCAACGCATGACGCAGCACGTTCGTCACCAGCTCATTGATAATCAACGCCAGATTATGCGCCTGCGTCGGCGTGACTTGCGCTTCGGCAGCAGAAACCGTCGCTAATACCTGCGCGCCGTGCGGCAAAGTGTCTAATGTAGAGCGAATCACCTGCTCCACCAGTTGGGTGAGCTGCAGGGGCATCCATTCCATATCCGAAAGCATGGTGTGAACTGTGGTCAAGCCCTGCAAACGCACAATCATCTCATCAATGATCTGCTGGTACATCGGTTGCTCGGAGATCTCCGCATGGCGGCGTTCGGCGTACAACAAGCCGATAATCGCCATCAGATTATTCTTCACGCGATGATTGACTTCACTGAGCAAGATGGATTTCGTCTCCGCATCGCGCCGGGCCTGTTCATACAACGTGGCATTTTCGATCACGATGGTGATCGTTGCAGCGATGGATTCTAGCAAATTGACCTCCGCCGCATCGAAAGGTCCCACCGTTTCAGCCACTACCTGCAAAGCGCCGATAACCTTCTGCTTGACCCACAACGGGACACTGATAACAGAACGCACATCAAGCCCTGCTTGCTCACTGACCGCCGGGAAGAAGCGGGAATCCTGCAACACATCTGCCACCACCAGACTCCGCCCACGACTCACGGCCCACCACACCAATCCCTGCCCTTCCGCCAGGCGCCAACCGCGCACAGTATCGCTGCGCGGGCCGCTCGCCTGCCGACACACCAACTGCCGGGTATCCGCATCAAGCAACCAGACTGAAGAGGATTGTACTTCCAATAGATGCTGCACTTCGGCAAGGACGGTTGCCAGAAATTGATCCAGGTCGAGGTGTGAGATCAACGCACGTCCGGCGCGGTTGAGCAGCGCCAGCTCGCGATTACGCCGCAGCAAGGCGGTCTCCATCTCCGCGCGCGCCGCGATCTCGTTCTGCGCCGCTTCGAAGAGGCGGGCATTCTCGATAGCGCCGGAGAGATGATCGGCGATGGTCTGTAACACCGGCAGATCTTCCTCTGTGAACGCATCCGCCGCGGTTCCCTGAATCGTCAGCGCGCCGATACAGCGCCCCCGGCTGATCAGCGGCAAAGCCATCTCCGAGCGCGTCTTGGGCAGATAGGGATTGTCGAAGTGCACCTCATCCTCGCCCACATCCCAGGCGATTCGCGCAGCGCCCTGAGCAATCGCCCAACTGACCATGGAGGAGCCGCGTAAGGGCAGGCGGTATCCGCTGCGCAACATGCGCTGACCTTCCTCGCCCGTACCCGCTTGCAAAACAGCATACTCGCCATGCACATCTACCAAAAAGACGCCCACATAGTAGAAATCAAAACTATCGCGGATCAACTCCACCGTGCGATGCATCAGCTGCTGTGGATCGAGAATGCGCGTCACCGAACGCGAAACACGCGCCGCAGTCTGCAATTGCAGATTGCGGCGATGCAGGGTACTGAGGAGGCGCTCGTGATCCACATCAGCAGCGCGCCGATCGGTGATATCTTGCAGCAGCAGTTGCCGCGCCACGCGCCCAGCCTCGCGGTGCAGAGGCACGGAAACAACATAATACCACCGCTGCGCCTTGACACTGAAAACTTCCCAATGCACCGCTTCTGTATCTACAATCTGGCGCGGAATGCTTCCAGGACAGGGATAGCCCAAATCGCGCAAAGCCTGGAAACAGGATTGCCCAACAGGATCGTAACCCAGATACGAGCGGAACTGCGGATTAGCATATTCCACGCGATGGTCAGGAGAACATACACAGACCATCGCATGAAGCGCGCGCGCTGTCGCTTCTCCCGTCAACAGCGAGCCGGCGCGCATGGCAATACCGTAAGCGCCTGGCAATAACGCCTGAAGGCGGCGTTCAAGCAAGTGGGCGCTCTGTTGCGGCTCAGACGGCACGTATTGGGGATTCAAGCGCCATCCCGCCGCAGTCGCCGCCACCCGATGTTGATCGAAAATGGAAAGCAACTCCTGCGCCGTAAACAACCGTTGATCGTAGCAGCACAAAAAGACCGCCGGCAATGTCTGTACCCAGGCCGCAATGCGAAATTCCAGATCCACCAACTCCGTAGGGCGAGCACAATGCGGCAGCAAGCCAGCCACATCCAGCACCACATAAAGCCGGTCATCCGGCGCCATCAGCGTTGCCTGTGCATCGAAAAGCGCCGCCTCCAAGGCATTGTAATCCGGCAAACCCGTCACATCGCGGAACGAAGCCGGGGTCAGCACCAGCCAGTTGCCAGCAGCCGTGTGCGCCACCACCGACACATCCTCCGCTTCCAAGAGCCGCGCCAACTCCGCTGCGCCATCAGACACCAACGCGAGCACCCGCGTCTTGCCAGTGCGGCGCAAACCGGATTTCACAAAGGCAGCCTGCGCTGCACACAGCATCTCAGATTCGCCCAAAGCGATGATGTGCTCGCTGGCGCTCAGGCCCTCCAGAAAGGCGGCGGAATCCGCGCCATTCCACGCATAATCTGGGTGCTGCTTCTCGGAGATCTTCGTAACCATACTCAGATTATAACCCGTTTTTTACGTGAGTCAAAATGCATTCCAAAGAAAATGCAGTCCAGGTAAAAATGCTTTTCAATCAAGTTAGCAAAGGGCATTGTAAAGCGCGCCGGACTTTGCATTGCGCTTCAGCGCAGCTTGTGCTACACTCGGCATAAGGGGAGCGTGACCGAACCTGCGACACAGCCCTGGTGATGAAAATAGTTCGTAGTAGGAGTGCTATGACCACACCCGATCCTTATCTGAGTCCTTTCACCTGGCGTTATGGCTCCCCAGAGATGCGTAGCATCTGGAGCGAGCAAACCACCCGGCGCCTATGGCGACAAATCTGGGTAGCGTTGGCGCGCGTCCAAAGCCGCTATGGATTGGTGACGCCGGAGCAGCTCCGCGACCTGGAAGCGCACGCCGAAGACGTAGACCTTGACCGCTCACGCGCCATCGAAGCGGAGGTGCGCCACGATGTGATGGCGGAGGTCCACGTCTACGCCAGCCAGTGTCCCGTCGGCGGCGGCATCATTCACTTTGGCGCCACCTCGATGGATGTGAAAGACAACGCCTCCGCCTTGCAAGTACGGCAAGCGCTCGATCTCATCCTCGCGCGGCTGCAAGCCGTACTCACAGCCTTTGCCGGACAAATCGAGCAGTGGGCGGCTACAGTTTGCATGGGCTATACCCACCTTCAACCCGCCGAGCCAACCACCCTGGGGTATCGCCTTGCGCTCTACGCCCAAGATTTGTTGGAAGATTACGACGAGCTGCTACGGCTGCGAGGCGCATGGCGCGGCAAGGGCTTCAAAGGGGCGGTGGGCACGTCAGCCTCGTATGCGCTGCTGTTGGAAGGTCGCACAACACCCGCCGATTTCGAAGCCGAGGTGATGACAGAACTGGCTCTGCCCGCGTGGGCGCTCGCCAACCAGACCTACCCGCGTCGGCAAGATTGGGCCATCCTCAACGGCTTGGCAGGATTAAGCAGCACCGTCTACCGTTTTGCGATGGATCTGCGCGTGCTGCAACATCCAGCCCTGGGTGAATGGGCTGAGCCTTTCGGCGCCAAACAGATTGGGTCCTCAGCCATGCCCTTCAAGCGCAATCCCATCGAGGCCGAAAAGCTGGATAGCCTGGCGCGCTATCTAGCGCAGTTGCCCCGTGTGGCTTGGGACAACGCCGCGCAGTCGCTCCTGGAGCGCACCCTCGACGACTCGGCGAATCGTCGAATTCTACTGCCCGAAGCCTTCCTTACCGCCGATGAATTGCTGTGCGGCCTCGAACGACTGGTGCACGGGTTGCGGGTCAACGCCACAGCCATCACCCGCGCGTTAGCCCAGTATGGGCCGTTTGCGGGAATCGAACCCCTGTTGATGCGCCTGGTGCAGGCGGGGGCCGACCGGCAGGTGATGCACAGCGTACTGCGCGAAGCCGCATTACAAGCCTGGGAGAAAGTCGAAGCGGGAGAGGAGAATCCACTGCTGCAACACCTGCCGACGCATCCGGCGCTGCGACAATACCTCTCCGCAGAAGCCATCAGCACGGCCTTGCAAGCGGCTGAATACGTCGGCGATGCGCCGTTGCGGGCGCAGGCGCTCGCAACGCGCATTCGAGAAACCCTGAAAGCTGTACAGGACTAGACCCGTTGCACTCGAATCGTGACAAACGAAAAGGCGCCATTGCTGTTCCCCAGTATCCAGTATCCAGATCAGCAACGGCGCCTTCTGAAGAACGCGCTCTGTCATCCAACAGTATCTTTGACCCACAATATACGTGCGATCGCGCTCTTCCATCCCACTTATCGAAAGTATAGCCAAAATTCAATGCTGTTGTAAGCGCCAAATAGCGCAGCCCGCACCCCGCCAAATGGCGGGGTGCGGGCTTGCTGATAACCGATGCACGCCATTCATCTACGCAAAGTTGATCCAACCCAGCCGCAGCGCCTCTGCGACCGCTTCGGTGCGGGAACTGACTCCCAGTTTACCATAGAGATTTGCCAGATGTCCCTGGACAGTGCGATGACTGATTGAAAGCGCCTGTCCAATTTCGCGGTTGGTCATGCCCCGCGCAGCCAGGCGCAACACTTCCAACTCGCGGGCGCTGAGCCTCTCAACGGGAGCCACCGAGCCGGCATCCGGCGTTAGCGACTCAGACATCATACGCCGCACAACCTTAGTCGCAATCTGGGGGCTGAGAGCCACATTGCCGGCGCCAACCGCATACACAGCGCGAATCAATTCCTCGACGTGAGAAGTCTTCAGCACATACCCATCCACGCCGGCTTCCAATGATGAAAACACCTGCGGGTCGTCATCATCAGCCGTCAGAATGAGAATGCGCACTTGAGGATAATCGGCGCGAATTCGGCGCGCCGCCTCCAGGCCATTCATAACCGGCATGTGAATGTCTAACAACACGACATCCGGTTGGAACTGCGCCAACATCCGCAAAGCTTCCTGACCATCGCCGGCCTCAGCCAGCACTTGAATATCCCCAGCGCCTTCGAGGAACCGGCGAATGCCCTGCCGCACCAACACATGATCATCCACCAAGAGCACCGAGATCTTCTCTGCCATGGGGCGCCTCCTTGCGCCTGGAAGTGCAGTGTAATGCTGACGCCGGACGGAATCACTCGCGCGGACGGTAGGCGTCTCCCAGCTTACCCTGCTCCGCCAGCTCTATCGCATAGACGAAGAGCTCATACGGTTGTGCGCCAATCACCGGATAGCCGTTGATGAAAAAAGCCGGCGTGCCACTCATCCCCAAACGCGCGCCCTCGTTCACATCCGCAGCGACCGCCGCAGCCCAACGACCTTCATCCAGACAGGCGTCGAAGGCGCGGGTATCGAGTCCCAACTGGGCAGCAAAAGCTTTGAAGCGTTGCACCGCATCGCTTTGCCCACTCCACGCCGCTTGCTCCGCGAACAACAGCGCGTGCATCTCCCAGTAAGCGTCCTGCTCACCCGCGCAACGGGCTGCTTCATGCGCTTTTTGCGCTTGCGGATGAATGTTGCTCAACGGGAAATCCTTGAACATGTACCGCACACGGCCTGTATCCACAAAATTCGCCTTGATTTGGGGCCACGTCTGCGCGAAATGCCGCGCGCAGAAGGGACATTGGTAATCGCTGAACTCCACCAACACAACCGGAGCCTCCGGCGAGCCAAGCGCCAACGCTGCTTCTGCTGGCGCAATACGCGCCGGTGTAGGCGTGGGGAAAGTCTGAGGCGTCGGCTGCGCCATAACAGTGCCGCTGAGCGCCTGCTCAATCGCCTCGGTGAAGGCTTCGAGCGGCTGCGCGCCAACAAGACGTTGCCCATTGATGAAGAAAGTCGGCGTTCCGCTGACGCCGCGCCGGGCGCCCTCCGCCGCATCGGCCTCTACCTTCGCGCGCGTCTCACGAGAAGCGACACAGGAGGCAAAAGCTTGGGGGTCAAGATCGAGTTCTTCCGCATAGACACGGAAAAGCGCACTAGCGTCGCTGGCCCGCGCCCACGTCTGTTGCTCGCGGAAGATCACATCATGCATCCCCCAAAACGCGGCAGCGCCCCCAACCTGACCGGCGCAATTCACAGCCTCAGCAGCCGGCTGCGATTGCAGTTGCCCGGCAAGCGGGAAATCGCGGAAAACATAACGCACTTTGCCGGTGAGCACATAGCGGCTCACAAGGGAAGGATACGTCTGCGCAATATAGCGCGCACAGAAAGGGCACTGATAGCTGGAAAACTCTTCGATCACCACCGGCGCATCCAGCGCGCCGTGAAACGCATGACCCTCGTCGGTGAACCCCATCAGCACCACGCCGGCAGTGGTCTCAGCGCCGGTCGTGACCGTAGGCTGCATCGGCGTTGCCGTCGCCGTCGGCGGTAACACCGACGCTGGCGTCAGCGTGGGAGCATTGAGGTCGCTACATGCCGCCAGGAACAACAAGAACCCCAAGCCCAGTACACCCAATTTGAAACCTCGCATCGCTGTCACCTTTCTTCTGTAGTCGCATTAAACATATTGTAATCTATTTTATCACACTTTCAGAAGAAGTGCCCCAGAAATAGCGAGCCTAACCTGGGCGCGCGATGATAGCGCAGTAATCCTCCTGTCCGGCGATAGGCTTGCCGCCAAGCGACGGGAAAAAGGCGCTCTGGGTAAAGCCGCATTCCGCCAACACCGCGCGATACTCCTCCTCGGTGTACGCCTGGAAACTTTGTGCATAGCGCTCCACTGCTCCAGAAGCCGCATCCACCACAAAGAAACGGCGCGTTGCGGTGCGCTCGCCTGGATCCCAGAAGCTCTCCGTGAGCACCAGATGCGGCGCGGCAGAAAACAACTCTCCATGCGAACTGTACCAGAACCGGCGCTCATTCTGGAATCCTTCCACCGCAGCAAAAGTATGCGGCTCGAGCACCAGAATCCCATCCGGGGCCAATGCTGCGCGCGCTTTGTTGAGAATCAGACGCGCATCCGCCGGTTTGAAGATGTTGAATTCACCGAAAATCAGCATAATCAAGCCGTAGCCATCCCCATAATCCGCAGCGCGAATGTCGGATTCGACAAACGTGCAGGCAAGCCCTTCCGAGGCGGCGAGTTCACGCGCATAGGCAACCGAAGCCGGAGAATAATCAATCCCCACGCAGGTATGTCCCAAACGCGCCAGCCGCATCGAATAGAACCCCGGGCCGCAGCCCAGGTCCAGGATTTTCGTCGGCTGAGCGCCGAGCACGGCGCGGTGCAGCCACAAGATGTGCTCGTCAATAATGGCATAACGCCGGCTTGCCCCATCATGATCCTGGGAAAGATGTTCGAGCAGCATCCGCTCACTGAACCCAGGCTCATGCCACGGGATATTATCCCCTTCGGCCCAGGCATCGGGCACGGCAACACGATTGACGATATCAAGTAACTCCATACCATTTACCTCAAGTGGGTTTTCTGACTACGCGAACGAAAAAGGCGCAATCATTCATAACACAACCGGCCCCGAAAAGCCGTACACGCGCAGATCAATGCGTTCCAGAGCGTCGAAATGCACGCCCTCGGCTTCCAGACGCAAACGCTGCTCCGCGCCTTCCAGGATACTGATCGCGCCGCGGCCATTGACCACACGATGCCACGGCACGCCAGGCGGCGCAGAACGCAAAGCCCAGCCCACCGTGCGCGCGCCGCGCTCCCACCCCAACCAGCGAGCGATCTGGCCGTAGGTCGCCACTTTGCCTGCCGGAATCTGCCGCACTGCCGCGTAAACGGCTTCAAATTGCTTGTTCATGCAGCTACCCCTTCCGCCCTATTGGTACACGACAAAGACCGGTCGCGGACGTAAGCGCAGCACTTCAGCCGGCGTCATCAGCGGCGTGTCGTAATCGTAAAACAATTTGAAACCGCCATGCTCAAAGCCCGGCTCCTGCGCGTACTGAAGATAATCAGCCACCTTAGCCCAAGGCCCGCCAAAACCATCGGCGTCCCAGATCAGCTCTACGAAAGGAAAAGATTGAATGCGATCTTTCCCGACGAACATACGATCATCGAACTGATGAATGATGAGCAACTTGCGTTCGCCTGCTTCCCAGGCGCGCTCCGAGAGCCACGCCTGCACCAGATTGACGCTATCGCCATCCATCACGCCGATGCGCTGCCCTGGAATCGCGCCCGGCAACATCATGAACTCTGGATCCACAGCAAGATGCACCCCGCGCTGATGCAAAAACGGTTCCAGATACGCCAACTCTACAGGCAAAGGGCTGTGGGCAGGCTGAATATCCAGCACCGATAGCAACCCATGCGCTCGCGCCACATCAATCCATAGCTGTATGGTCGGCGTCACCACACGGTGATTGTAATCGCCATCCTCGCCAGGATAAGGATCGGCAATGGTCGTGACCATGTGGAAGAAAGGCACGACGCGCGTATCGGTAAGCAAGGTCTGGTACGCTGCCGCCTGCTCAAGAGCCAAAGCCACAGTCTTCGTCGGCGAGACCGTGCCCAGAATGCCCAGTCCACGCCCCATCGGCGTGCCATACAACCCCACAAGCAGGCGGCCATCGAGCGGTGAAAAGCGTTCCACGGGCCAGCCGCCCGCGCACAGTCGCCGCGCCATAGTGGGCGAAGGATAGCAGGAGATGTCCTCGGATGGCGGCGGCGCCGCGTCTTCAAGGGCGTCTACAAGCGTCGCAGTCGGAGTGGTGATCTCCACAGGAATCGGCGCGTCAACAACCGGTGTCGCAGCCAGGTCCAAGGTGGGCGACGGCGACGGCGCGCTGTTAGCGACCGCCATCCCAGCGCCGAGCGGCGGCGCGCCGAGCGTCATCTCCGCAGAGCCGCGCTCCAACGCCTCGAAGTAAGCGCCTAACAGCAACAACGCGCCGCCGACCAGCAGCAGCGCGATGCCCAACCGAAACCCATGACGATATGCCGGCTTTTTCATCCACGCCCATTATACGCCGAGAGCGCGCCGCGTCCAGCGGACAGGGCGCGCCCTCAAAGCATCGCGTTAGCGGCGTAGAGGATCGTTTTCCAGAATCAACTCGATCTCTGTCAGCACATCAGAAGCCAATGTGATGCCGGCAGCGGCAACGTTGCTCAGCACGTGCTGGGGTTTGGTCGCGCCGGTAATCGCAGAACTGATTTCGGGGCGGCGCAGCACCCACGCCAACGCGAGTTGCGCCATGGTGATTCCCAGCTGCTCCGCCAACGCGCTAAGCTGGCGCACCTTGCTGAGATTGCTCTCTGTCAGATCGCCCTCAAGCCAGCGACTATCGGCCCCGCGCGTGCCTGCCGGAATGCCCTCATTGTACTTGCCGGTAAGCAACCCCTGCGCCAGCGGGCTGAAGACCACCACCCCCATGCCATTCTTCACCGCCGTGGGCAGAATCTCCGGCTCGATATGGCGATCAAGCATATTGTAACGCGGCTGCTCCACCTGCGGTAAATACGCATTGAAGCGGAACGCCGTCCCCACCGCCGCCTCGATCTGCGCCGCAGTCCACACACTGGTACCCCAGTACAGAATCTTGCCCTGGTGTACCAGATCATCCATCGCGCGCACAACTTCATCGAGCGGCGTCTCTGGATCGAAGCGATGGCAGAAGTAGAGATCCAGGTAATCGGTGCCAAGGCGCCGCAGCGAGCCTTCGACCGATTCCATGAGATGCTTGCGGCTGAGTCCCCGGTCGTTGACATCGCCGCTCATGGGCCAGAAAGCCTTGCTGCTGATGACCAGGTGATGCCGGGGCAATCCCAAGTCGTGAATGGCCTTCCCGACAACACGCTCGGCTTCACCGCCTGCATACACATCCGCCAAATCGAGAAAATTGACCCCCTGCTCGACAGCGGTTTTGACGCAGGCGCGGGTCATTTCGATATCCTCGGTGCCGCCAAAGGTGAGCCACGCCCCCAAGGAGATAGCGCTCACTTTCAAACTCGAACGTCCCAAATTACGATACTTCATTGTCTTAGCCTCCTCTGAAAATTATGAAGGATGAAGGCGGAAGGATGAAAAAGAAAACCGCAACACGCCTTCGGAAAGTATGGACGGCTCAACGGCGCGTGTAAGTCCCCACCAGCTCGGCGCGAGCCAGGATGTGGCCCTCCATCGCGCGCTCGATATCCCGCTTGGAAGCGCCCGCGCGGAGACTCAGCGTCGTATCCAGCGCATAGAGCTTGAAGAAGTAGCGATGCACGCCGCCAGGCGGACAAGGCCCGCCGTAATCCTGTCGCCGCCAGCTATTCTTGCCATACAGGCTGCCATCAGTGCGTTCCGCCACGCCTTCCGGCAACCCATCCACCGTCGCCGGGATGTTGAACAGCAACCAGTGATCCCAAACGCCCACCGGCGCGTCGGGATCATCACAAATGAGCACAAAACTGCGCGTTCCGGCAGGCGCGCCGCTCCATGCCAGAGGCGGAGAGAGATCCTTGCCATCACAGGTGTACAACTTTGGAATCGCCTCGCCGTGTGCAAATGCCGTACTCGTCAATGTAAATCCCATGGTTCCCTCCTGTTCGTCTACAGGGGCGACAACCTCCGGGGACCGACAGGCCGTCGCCAAAATCAATAACCACACCACCAGCCACCCTGGCCGCATGTAAACGCCTCCCAATACCGCCCTAAGCCCCTGGATGAAAATCAATTTGAGGGCGCATAGATATCGAGAATATCGCGCAACATCGAGGCCGCCGAGGGCACGGGCGTCAACTCTTCGATAATCGCAGTGACGCTGCCGAAGATATCCGTATGGTAGACCACGCCCATCTGCTTGCGGCCCAGATTCCCCAACGGATGCTCCGCACGCAACGGCACCGGCGTCACGGAGAGGCGGCAGTCGCCGCCATCACGCCGCTCGGCGATAGCCAGGAGCCGATAACGCGCGCCGCGCTTCCGCGCCGCTTGCAGCTCCGTCACCGCCACCGCCGATACGCCAATGCGATGCACGTCCTCCAGCCGCGCCGGATAGCCGAGAACGGCCTGGGTCAAAATGACGAGCTTGGCGGCAGCATCCCAGCCGTCGAGATCCCACGCCGCATCGGCTTCGAGGACTCCTTCGGCGCGCGCCTGGGCGAGCGCCGCCTCCCAAGACACCCCTTCGGTCAACAAATCCATCACATACCCTGTGACCAGGTTCGGCACCGCCTCGAGGCGGGTGATAGCCGCGCCGCGCAATTCACGTTGCCCGATGTTGATCGCCGGCAGCCCGCCCGCGACGGTACCATCGAAGCGCAACTTCACACCGTGCTGCGCCGCCAGCGCGTGCAGTTCCTGAAAGGCAACAACCAGCGGGCCTTTGTTCGGCGTGGAAACGTGCATTCCTTTGCGCAGCGCCGTCCGAATGCAACTCAGACCCGGCTCTGCGCCCTGCGCCAGATTGACCGGCGAGGCTTCCAACAACAAATCCGCTTCGGCGGCAGCGACCAGCGCCAGCGCCGTCTCGCCAGGATGGCCCACGCCGGGATAGTCGGCGATGCTGCGCCCCTCACGTTTGAGCTGCGCTGCCAGCGCCAGATCCAGCCCTTCAGCCGCGTAGGCCGCGCCACGGCTGTCAGCGGCGCCGACCAGGCGCAGAGCCAATCCATAACGCGCGCGCAACAGCGGATCTTTTTCCGCCAACAGTTCACAAAAACGCCGCCCCAAATTGCCGAGGCCAACCAGCACAAAACGAATATCACGCATGTGCAGCTCCTTGTTCAGAGTATCGCTTCGATCATGCATCCAAGCGCGCCGCCAACAACGGCACAAGCATCTCGCTGGCATCCAGCCCGCCATGCCGACCGCGCAGCTTTTGCACCAGCGCCGGATCGCGCACCAGGTATGCATCCTCTCGCGCAATGCCGATGATGTCGCCGAGACGATGCGGCAATTCCGGATGCGGTACACCTGTCCCCAACAGCCCGCTCTCGATGAGCGCCTGCCGCGAGAAGAAGACGAACTGCCGCGACAGATGCTCATGCAAGTAGTTCCACGCGCGGGTGTACTGCCCCGGTCGCACATAGAAAAACGGCACCCGATTCTCACCCACCGGCGGCATGAACAGCGCCTCGTGCAGCTCGGAGTGATTCTGCCAGAGCACAGCGGCGCGCGGCGGCGTCGTGATCTGCCCGTGATCCGCCGTCAGCAACAATAACGTCCCACGACGCTCCGCCGCCGCCAGCCCCTCCAACAGGCCCGCTTCCAACAACTGCCCGATAGAGCGAATCTCCAACTCGCCGGTCTGATCCAGCGGCCCGTAGTGATGCGCCAGGCCATCCACACCGCTCCAATAGCCGCTCAACAGAAAGCGCTGCCCGCGATGCTCGTGCAGCACGCGCCCCAACAGCAACCAGAACTCAGAAGCGAAGCCGTAGCCGTGAATCTGCTCCACGCCGCGATGTTGCATCTGTGAGAGCGGCGAACCGATGAGCGGACGCGCCGTCACCGCATAGGTGGACACACCCGCCGCTTTGAGCGCCTGCGCAGCTGTGGGCACAGGAATGAATTTCTCCCCTTCAAAACCCCATCCCGCCAACAATCCCGCAAAAGGCGCATTGACCGTGGAAAATGAGATCGCCTCCACCGCCATCAGCCACTCGCGCAGATAGAGCTCATACGCCAACAAACCGTGCTCCAATGATGAGCGGCCTGTCGAAATCGTGTTGAGCACGCTGTTGGTAGTGGAAAGGAAAGTCGTGGTGATCGGCAATAGCCTTCCCTGCCGCGCCAACCGCGAGAAGCCCGTATCGGGATAGCGCGCCAATACCCATTGCAGCTGCTCCCAGCCCAGCGCGTCGAGCACCACCAACACCACGCGCTCAACGCCATCCAGCAAATCGCCTAACAGATCGCGACGGAGCGGCGGCAACGCGCCGGGCAAAGAAACGCCGAGAGCCTGCGCCGCTGTCGCCGCCAAATTTGCCACGGATAGCCCATCGTAGCGCGGCCAGACGAAATTCGAGGGCAACGCAGTCGCGCCATTAGGGCGATAAGCGCGCAAATCCTGTTCCAGCTTCGCAACGTCCATAATCATCCCTTAAAATAGCGAATCCTGCTCGCAGCAAGCGTACCGCGAACTGAAGGGCGCCGTTCTCATTGGTGCGCCAAAGGCCCGGTGAATCACAAGATCAACGCACGATGCCGTGAACGAGATAGCCTATCCATAACAACAGGAGTGTGTTCGCATAAGCCAACGTGCGCCCATCGGCTCCGGGCTGCGCGGTTCGCGCGGCGCGCCACACGAGCGGCAGCGCCAGCACCGCGAGCCATGTCGCAGCGGGCATGGCGCCCAACGCCACCCCCGCCCCCAGCACGAGATAGACCAGCAGCGCCGCCAGGCGTCGGCTGCGCCCGAAAAGCTGTCCATCTGGGGCGGAAGCAAACGTCAACGCCAACAACAACGTCGCCGGGAACAACGCCCGCAAGTCCACCCAGCCCACGAGCAGGGCATAGATGCCGGGCAACAAGCATGGCGCGAGCAGCCACGGCGCCCAGGCGCGGAACAGCCCCGCAGCCCACAGCAGCACCGCGCCGGCAAAGCACCAGAGCATAGCGTGCGTCAAGGACAGCGCGCTATCGGTGATCCACACCACGGTCACAGCGAGGAGCAACGTCGCCAGCGTAACAAGCCATCGATTGCGCATACAATCACCCAAAATCACTCGCTTCAAGACAGCTCAAGGCGTCTGGGGGCCTACCACCGTCCAGGAACCCGTCGCCTCGCTTCGGGTTGCCCACAACAGCCGTTGTAGGGGCCACTCAGCCAGATCGAGGGCGTAGACCACGCATCCCGGCGCGCGCTGCCCGACTTCGGCGCCGTCTGCGACGCAAACTGTACGATAAGGCTCATAGCCCCAGGCGACCACCGCCTCTACCAGCGCCGCCATCTTGGCCGCCTCGGGCGCCGCCGCGAACTCCGGCGCCGCAAGCGCCGCCCCCACCACAGCGAGAAGCGCTTCCGCTTGATCCGGGTCCGCAGCGCGGAGCGCCGTCTGCGCCATCTGCAACAAAAGCTCCAGAGCCACGGCTTGAGCGTCGCGCGGACGCCGCACAAAATCCGCCGCGATGCCCCGCTGCGCACCCATCGCCGGATCGAACAGAATACCCGTAAGGAAATTCGCCGAGGGATCGTAGCGGCGCTGATAGGCGCGCATAGTATCCATCAACAGCCACTCAGCCTCAAGAACACGAACTTCCGCTTCGGTGACGTGTAGCGCGCGCAACCAACGCAGCCAATCCTGCTCGAGCTGGGGCAATGCGGGCAGAGCTACTGCCTCCAGCGCGCGCGCAAAACGCACAGCATCATTCGCCCGCGATGCCGCGAAAGTCTCACAAAGCGTGCGTATCCCTTGCCAGCCGCGCTCCTCGACAATATACGCTACCAACGCGCCCGCCTCCAGATAACCGATCTCATGCTGCTGGCGATAGAAATCATTCAACAGCTGCTCTAACGGAATATAAGCATCAGTCTGCAACAGTGCGGCGGCCTTGCGCGGCAACGATTCCGGCCAGTAATGCCCGCCAGCCACCATCACGGCCAACCCCTCGCGCAGCATGGAAGGCATCCCGTCACAGCGCCAGGCGCTGTCGAGGCGATGCGTGAGCTCGTGCCGCAGCAACAACGTCATCTCAGCCGGCGCATAAGCGCGATCAGTATACGAGACGGCAACCCAATCGCTCGTGGCATAGCCGCCCTGCCCGACAATGCGATCCATCACATAGACATCCACCGTCTCGGTCGTCGTCATATCGAAGTGCGCCGCGACATCCGCATACGCGCTCTGCGAGAGAGCCAGCAGTGTGGATAGATCGCGCTCTGCCGCCGAGCCGGTGATGTAGAAGAGCCGCACGCCCTCGACGGTCTGCGTAGCCCAACGCGCGCCCGGTTCGGGCGGCGGCAGCATCGCTGCATCGAGCAACGGCACGGCAAAAATCAGCACGTTGTCCTCGCGCGCGCCGTCTGGAATGTCCGGCGGCGTGAGCAATGTCACCGTAATCGGCTGCGCTCCCGAAAGTCCCGTCGTATCCCAAACCCAAATGAAACGCGCGCGGGGCTGCCGATCAAAGCCGACAGGAACAACCGGACTGGAAAACAGCCGTCCATCGGGCAGGGCCAGCGTCACGGTAAAGGGCGCATCATACCCTTGAGACAACACCGGCTCGATATCCAGAGAGAGCGCATCGCCAATGGCCGCGGGCAATGGGTAGACGCGCACCAGCGCGGGATCAAGACGCGGGCCGGGCAACGGCGTCGCGGTGGCGGTAGGCGTGGGTGAGGCCGTTGCGGTAGCCGTCACGGCCGCCGTCGCGGCCGCCGTCGCTGTGGGCAACGGCGTGACGGTGCTCGTAGGCGGAAGCGAGGCGGGCGTCGCAGAAGGTTCTGGCGCAAACGGCGACATCACAGGCGCGAGCGAGGGCCAGGCCGCGCAAGCCGTCAGAGCGCAGAGCAACCACCCACAGAAAACCATTCTGTACCAGTTGCGCCGTGTTTCCATAAGTGGATTGTAGCAGCAATTCCATGAATCGGCAACAGCGCACAGTCCTTACCCCAAATCCAGGCGCAGTTTGACAATCTGCCCCGTGAGACGATAATGGCAACACTATGCAAAGCCCGAACCGATGTCAGTCCAAAAGCCAAAAGCCGCCGATCCTGATAACATCGCCGTCCGCGCTCACGCAGTTGGCGACCCGGTTGCAACAGGAACCGCGCATCGCCGTGGATACCGAATCGAACAGCCTGTTCGCCTACCGCGAGCACGTGTGCCTGATCCAGTTCTCCATCCCCGAAGATGATTATCTGGTAGACCCTTGGGCGCTGAAGGACCTCAGTCCGCTAAAGCCGCTTTTTGCCGCACCCAGCATCGAGAAAGTCTTTCATGCGGCAGAGAACGATCTGGTCGTGCTGCGCCGCGATTTTGACTTCCACTGTGAAGGGCTATTCGACACCATGTGGGCCGGCAGGATTCTGGGTTGGCCCGCAGTGGGCCTGGGGCGGCTGATGGAGCAATACTTCAATGTGCCGCCCAACAAAAAGTACCAACGGTACAATTGGGGCGCGCGCCCTTTGGAGCCAGAAGCCATCGCCTACGCGCGCACGGATACACACTACCTGTTGGCGTTGCGCGATCTCCAGGCTGCCGAGTTGCACAGCAAGGAACGGTGGGAAGAAGCGCAGGAGATCTTCGCCTACCTCGCCCAGCACGTTACCATACCCGCCGAACATGATCTCACAGCCACATTCTGGCGCATCAAGGGTATGCACGATCTTAGCATCCCTGAGAAAAAACGGCTATACCAGCTGCATCTCTGGCGCGAACACACCGCCGAACGCATGGATCGCCCACCGGTAAAGGTGCTCGGCGACTCGCAGATGGTGCATCTGGCGCGAATCCAGCCGCACACACACGAGGAGCTTGCGGCAGCCGGACTCAGCCCGATGCAGCGGCGGCGTTTCGGACGCGATCTGTTAGCCGTCATCAATGGGCGCGCCGAGACGTTGCCCAAACCGCCCAGCGATGATGGAAGACCGCCAGACACCGTCTTGGAACGCTATCAGATCCTCCGCAGCTGGCGCAAGGAAGTTGCCAGCTGTCGGGGTGTAGATTCCGATGTGATTCTACCCAATGTTGCGCTGTGGGCTTTAGCCTGGAATCCACCGCAGCACTTGGATGATCTTTTGAGCGTGCCAGGAATCGGCCCGTGGCGTCAGAAAACTTACGGCGCTGACCTGCTCGGCCTGTTGGCGGCGCGATAATTTTAGATTGAGCAGTTTTTTGTATTGGAATGAGCAAAACGCAGTTCGCCGTACCAAACTGCTCACCCCTCACTACTCACCCATTACCATTTTCAGAGGAGACGCCATGAAAATCACCTTTTTGGGCGGCGTGGGAACCGTCACCGGTTCCATGTATCTGGTGCGCACCAATCGCGCGAATATCCTGCTGGAATGTGGCCTGTTTCAGGGGAAGCGCCAGGAATCCTACGAACGCAACCAGCACTTCGACTTCGACCCACGCAAGATAGATGCCGTGGTGCTCTCACACGCACATATTGATCATGCCGGAAATCTGCCGAATCTGGTGGCGCAAGGCTGTGCCGCGCCGATCTATGCCACCCATGCCACCCGCGATCTCTGCGCGGCCATGCTCCCCGATTCGGGGCGCATCCAGGAAGCCGATGTGGCTTACGCCAACAAGAAACGCGCGCGCCAGGGGCTTCCCCCCGTCGCGCCGCTCTACACCGAAGAGGATGCGCTCTTTGCCCTGCAACGCCTGGTGGGCGTGGGCTACAACCACTCTCTGGAAATCGCCCGCGATGTGCGCATCACCTTCTTCGACGCCGGGCATATTCTCGGCTCGGCGATGGTGCTCATCGAGACACAAGAGCGCGGGCGGCCCGTGCGCTTGCTCTTCAGCGGCGATTTGGGGCAACCCGGTCTCGCCATTGTCCGCGATCCCACCCCCATGCCGCCGGCTGATTATCTCATGCTCGAAAGCACGTATGGCGATCGCGAGCATCCTCCCATTGAACAGGGGCGGGAGCAACTGGCAGACGCCGTCAACTACGCCGTCAGCCGTGAGAGCCGCATCATCATCCCCGCGTTCGCCGTGGGCCGCACTCAGGAGATCGTCTACACCCTGCATGAAATGCACCACGAGGGCCGCATTCCCGAAGTGCCCATCTACGTGGATAGCCCGCTTGCCGTCAACGTCACCGAAGTCTTCCGCCAGCACCCGGAATGCTATGATCGCGAGAGCCGCGCCCTGTTGGAAGCCGTCGAGAGCACAGATCCGCTGGGATTCCGGCGACTCAAGTACGTTCACAGCGTCGAAGAGTCGAAAGCGCTCAATACCGCGCCCAACCCTATGATCATCATCAGCGCTTCTGGCATGGCAGAAGCGGGCCGCGTGCAGCACCATCTCAAACACGCCATCACCGACCCCAACAACATGGTGCTCATCACCGGCTGGCAAGCGCCCAACACGCTCGGACGACGCATTGCCAACCGGGAGCCGGTCGTGCGCATCTTCGGCGAGGAATTCCCACTGGAAGCCCAGGTGCGCGTCGCCTATGGCTACAGCGCCCACGCGGACCGGCAGGATTTGCTGGACTGGGCGCGCCCGCAGAGCGCCGGCGTCCGCGCGACCTTCCTTGTCCATGGAGATAAGCAGCCTGCAATGGCGTTGGCGGCAGGATTACGCGAGCTAGGCTACCGCCGCGTCGAAGCGCCCGTGCGCAACGAAACGGTCAAATTGTAAAGCGTTCAAACGTCCCTGGCGGCGTTAGGCTCTAGTAGCGGCGCCGCCGTATGCCTTTAGCGCACCAACGCGGGCGAAAATCGCGGCAAGAAAGCGACCTTCATCGCCATTCGCTATTTTTGTAAGGAGGAGAAGATGGCAAATCTGTGGCATGAGCTACCCCCCAGTCCCCATGATACGCTCGATGTCGTCTACATCGTTGTGGAAGTGCCCAAGCGCTCCCGCAACAAATTCGAGTACGACAAAGACGGCGGTTTTATCAAGCTTGATCGTGTGCTCTATTCATCCCTGCATTATCCGGGAGATTACGGCTTCATTCCGCGCACCCACTACGATGATGGCGACCCACTGGACATTCTGGTGATGACAAACGAGCCGACCTTCCCCGGCTGCGTCATCGAAGCGCGCCCGCTGGGGATCTTCCGCATGTTGGATCGCGGTCTCGCCGATGACAAGATCCTCGCCGTGCCCGCCACCGACCCCCTCTTCGACAGCTATCAAGAGCTCGAGGATATACCCCCACACTTTCTGGAAGAGGTCGCGCACTTCTTTTCCGTATACAAAGACTTGCAGCACATCGGCGTCAAAGTCCTCAAATGGGAAGGGCGTGAAATGGCCCTGGCAGAAATCGAGCGTTCACTGGGGCTTTACGCCCGGTATCTGCGCACCAGCCGTTGAGCCGCAATGATCATCGGCGCCTGCACCATCCAACTCTATCTGCCCGGCGTGGCCTCACTCAAGGAGAAGCGCGGGTTGCTCAAGCCGCTGCTCACCCAACTGCGGCGCCGCTTCGATGTCGCTGTCGCCGAAGTCGGGCATCAAGATCGCTGGCAATCCGCCGCCATCGCGATTGTCGCCGTAGCCAATGAGACCGGGCATGTCTATGCGGTACTGGAAAACGCCGTCCACTGGATCGAGGCTGAATATCGCTTCCTCGAAATCACCGACTGGAACGTTGAATTGCGCTAGCACCGGGCTGCCTTGTCATTCAAACCTTGCCAAGTACAATAGACAGCCATGAGCGTGATTGATACCATCAAGGACCGCCTGGATGTGGCGGAGATTGTAGGGCGCACGGTCCAGCTCCAGAGAGCGGGCCGCAACCTCAAAGGCCTCTGCCCCTTCCACAGCGAAAAAACGCCATCGTTCTACGTCTTCCCAGACAGCCAACGCTGGCAGTGTTTCGGCTGCAACAAAGGCGGCGACATCTTCACGTTCGTCATGGAAACGCAGGGGGTGGATTTCCGCACCGCGTTGGAAGAGCTGGGGCGGCAAGCCGGCGTCGAAGTGCGCCCCCTCACCCCCACGCAGGTGCAGGCCGGCGCCGAAGCCGAGCGCCTACTGGCGCTCAACCAGGCGGCAGCGGAATATTTCCACACGCTGTTAGGTTCCGCGCCCCAGGCGGCGCGCGCCCGCGAGTACCTGCAACGGCGCGGCTTCAAAGCCGCCACGCTCGAAACCTTCCAGCTGGGCTACAGCCTCCGCTCGTGGGACGCCCTCCGCACCCACCTGCTGGGCCAGGGCTTCAGCGTCGAGGACATGGTCACAGCCGGGCTGTTGGTGGAGAAAGATGAAGGCGGCACCTACGACCGCTTCCGCGACCGCCTGATGATCCCCATCCGCGACCGGCGCGGGCGGGTGATCGCCTTCGGTGGACGGGTGCTCAATCCCGAAGACGAACCCAAGTACATGAACTCGCCACAGTCGCCGCTCTTCGACAAGAGCCAGGTCCTCTTCGGCCTCGATCTCGCCAGCCAGGCCATCCGTGAAGCCGACGCCGCCATCATCGTCGAAGGCTACATGGACGTAATGATCCCGCATCAGGAGGGCTACCGCAACGTCGTCGCGCCCATGGGCACCGCACTCACCGAGGCGCACCTCAAGCAGCTGCACCGGCTCACACGGCGCTTCATCATGGCGCTCGATCCCGATGCCGCCGGCATCAACGCCACCCTGCGGGGATTGGAAACAGCGCGGCAAGCGTTGGAGCGAAAAGGTGATAACGTATTCAACGCACGCGGCGCGGCTAGCTATCAGAGTCGGTTAAATGTTGACATTCGTGTGCTAGCCTTACCTGACGGGCTTGATCCTGATGAGCTTATTCTGCAAAACCGTCATCTTTGGGAATCCCAAATCGCTACCGCACAACCCATCATTCGCTTTTACTTTCACGAGATGCTCAAACAAGAAAAAGCTGGGGAACCCGGTGGTAAAGCACGCATTGTTGATGGAATATTACCATTACTACAAGACGTTCCTGACAATGTAGAACGTGAGATCTACATACAAGAAATTGCAAAACAGCTCGCACTAGATGAGCGTCTAATCCGGGATCGCTTGCAGATTCGGGAGCGTGCGACCGCACTACGACTACAACCTAACATTGAGCCAAGCCGAATTCCACAAGAAGCAGATCTGGAGACACACGTTCTTACGATGTTTCTACACTATCCAGCACTGATGGAGCAAATAGATGTCGCGCTTGTAAAACTAGATCTTGATCCTCTACATGATGAAGATTTTGGGCCAGAAGCTCGTCTAATATGGAATGCTTTGCTAGAAATGATGATGAATCCAAACCTCGAGTGGTCAGATTTATTACCGCCAGACACATTAACCAAGGTAACGAAATGGTTGCAGGATTCACCGCCTAGCAATTCCAATGAGGAATGGGAACGCGATCTGCTGCGCACCATCCTCTGGCTGCGCGAGCGCCGCCTACGCCAGCGCAACGCCGAAGTGCGCGGGCTGCTGCTAGAGGCGCAGGCATCGGGAGATTCGAAGGGGGCGCAATACGCCGCCGCCATGACCCAACTCACAGTTACTTTAGGACGCATTCAACGTGTGTTGTGGCCCAAGCCCCCGAAACGTTAACGAGGAGATACTGTCTATGGAAGCACCTGGTCGCAACAAGGCCGCCGTCCCTAAAAAGACGCCGCCCACCGATGAAGAGGAATGGGACGCCGAACTCCTCGCCGAAGAGGAAGAAGAGGAAGAGGAAGAGGAAAGTAGCTGGGAAAAAGAGCCTTCAGCGGATGATTTGGAGCAAATCGAAGAAGAGTTTGCAGATACCTCCGCGGATCTGGTAGACGACCCGGTGCGCATGTATTTGCGCGAAATTGGCCGCGTGGACCTGCTGGAACCACATCAGGAAATCTGGCTGTGCATCATCCGCGAATGCGCCGCGCATCTGGTTGAATTGCGCGCCCTGCTAGGAACCCAACCCACAGCCGAGGCGCTGGCGGAGACCTTGATCCAGCACTATGAAGAGGCTCGCGCGGCCTGGAAAGCCGCCCAACGCGCCGCCGAGCACGAACACCTCACCCTCCCAACACCAGCGCAACTGTTCGAGGAAACCCGGAAACAGCAAACGCTCCTGCTTTCCACCACACCTTCGGTCTTGTATCAATCCATGGGGCCTAACCACTGGGGCGATGATCCCCAATGGCGCCCCGTCATCATCAAGCTGATCGAAATGGTCCGCGCCGCCTACCTGCTGCCGCCAGACACCCTCGCCGCCCTGCACGAGGCGCTCGCCGACGGCAGTCGGTGGCCCACCGTGCGCCAGGTACGGCAGGCGCTCCCCACCCCCGAAGACTTGCACGACTGGTGGAACCAGATTGATGTGCTGGCAGCAGAAGCCCAACAAATGCTCGTCCGCGCCAACCTGCGCCTGGTGGTCAACATCGCCAAGCGCTACGTTGGGCGCGGCGTCTCCTTCCTGGACCTCATCCAGGAAGGCAACATCGGCCTGCTGCGCGCCGTCGAGAAATTCGACTTCATGCGCGGCTACAAATTCTCCACCTACGCCACCTGGTGGATCCGGCAAGCCATCAGCCGCGCCATCGCCGACCAGGCCCGCACCATCCGCATTCCCGTCCACATGGTGGAGACTATCAACCGGCTCATGCGGATTCAACGCCGGCTGATGCAGAGCCTGGGACGCGAACCCACGCTCGATGAGCTGGCGCTGGAGATGGACGTGCTGCCCACCGAAGACATCAACGCCATCCTCCAGACCCGCGCCAAGGAATTGCCCCTGCCGCCGCAACTGGAACGCAAACTGCGCCGCGCCATCACCAAAGTGCGCCGCATCATCAGCATCTCCCAAGAACCTATGTCGCTGGAAAGCCCGGTCGGCAACGAAGAGGACAGCGAGCTTTCGGACTTCATCGAAGACGAGAACCTGCCCGGCCCCATGGATGCCACCTCGATGCAGATGCTACGCGAGCAGCTGCAGAACATCCTCGGCGAGCTGGGGGAGCGCGAGCGCGAGGTGCTGGAAATGCGCTTCGGCCTGAAGGACGGCGAACCGCACACCCTCGAAGAGGTCGGGCAAGCCTTCAACGTCACCCGTGAACGCATTCGGCAAATCGAATCCAAAGCCCTGCGCAAGCTGCGCCATCCAGGGCGTAGCCGCAAGCTGCGAGATTTTCTCACGTAAGCAGCGATACAGTCCATAGCCATTCAGTCCATAGCTATTAAGGAAGCCTATGTTCAAACAGATCGAAATTCAGACCCGCACCAAAGTGGATCTCCTGGATATTACCGCCGAGATCGAACACGCCATTGCCGAAATGCCCATCGAGGAGGGCGTCTGCTTCCTCTTCTGCCCGCACACCACCGCCGGCATCGTTCTCAACGAGAATTGGGATCCCACAGTGGAACGCGATCTCGCCATGGCACTGGAGCGCATGGTGCCCGAGGGCCTGCCCTACACCCACAGCGAGGGCAACTCGCCAGCGCACGTCAAATCCGTGTTGCTGGGCAGCGACCACTTCATCATCGTCGCCCAACACCGGTTGCAACTGGGCCAGTGGCAAGGCGTCTTCTTCGCCGAATTTGATGGCCCCCGCCGCCGCCATATCTGGATCCGCGTCATGCGCACTGGTGAATAGCAAATGCATAGCAAATTGCGAATTGTGAATCGCAGGACTGTGATAGGTAAACGGTGAGAGACCAACAACACACCACACAGCCCCAACCGGCGCCCCGCCACCAGGAAGCAGCTGCCAGCGCCCGGCCCATCCCCTGGGAAAACCTCGAAGCGCTGTTACATCGAATCCAGAAACCGGGCCGTTACGTCGGCGGCGAATTCAACGCCATTCACAAGCCGTGGGACGCCGTCGCCACGCGCGTCTGCCTCGCCTTCCCCGATCTCTACGAGCTGGGGATGTCCAACTTCGCGCTGGAAATCCTCTACGAGCTGCTCAATCGCCGCGCAGACACCCTCGCCGAACGCGCATACCTGCCCGCGCCGGATATGATCGCCGCGCTGCGCCAGGCCCGGCTGCCGCTCTATGCCCTGGAGAGCTATCGCCCCGTCGCGGCGTTCGATATCCTCGCCATCAGCACAGCCTACGAGCAGCTTTTCACCAACACTCTGGAGCTCCTTGATCTCGCCGGGCTGCCCATCCGCGCCGCCGACCGCGATGCGCGCCATCCCCTGGTCATCGGCGGCGGACACGGGGCCTTCAATCCCGAACCCATCAGCGACTTCTTCGATCTCTTCATCATCGGCGAGGCCGAAGACGTTATCCTCGAGCTGCTGGAAGCGTACCAGACCGTGCGCGCGCTGCCGCGCGAGGCGCAGCTCCGCGCGCTGCTCGGCATCGAGGGGGTGTATGCGCCGCGCTTCTACCGCGCGGAATTCACTGCCGAAGGCGCTTTTACCGGCGTCGCGCCGCTGATCCCCGAAGCGCCGTTGCCCATCCAGCGCCGCATCGTGGGGACGCTGCCCCCCACCCCCATCCGGCAGATTGTGCCCAACATCGAGACCACCCATGACCGGGGCGTCATCGAGATTCAACGCGGCTGCACGCACGGGTGCCGCTTCTGCCAGGCGGGTATCATCACGCGGCCCGTCCGCGAGCGCCCCGCTGCGGAAATCGCCAGCGATGTCTTCGCCATCGCCGCCGCCACCGGCTACAACGAGATCGGCTTCCTCTCGCTCTCCTCCGCCGACCACACCGAAATCGAAGCCCTGTTGCAGACGCTCCAACAACAGTGCGCGGGGCTGCACCTTGGCTTCTCGCTGCCCAGCCTGCGCATTGACGCTTTCTCCGTGGCGTTAGCCGAAGGGCTGACCGGCAGCCGCAAATCCGGCTTCACCTTCGCGCCCGAAGCCGCCACCGACGCGCTGCGCCGCCGCATCAACAAGGACATCCACACCGAGGACTTGCTCGCCCTTGCCGAAGAAGTCTTCCAACGCGGCTGGCGCACGCTGAAGCTCTACTTCATGATCGGCTTGCCCGGCGAGACGGATGAAGACGTGCTCGCCATCGCCGACCTGGCGCACGAGTTGCGGCGCATCGGCGTGCGCACCGGCGGACGCAAAACCGAGGTTCATGTGAGCATCAGCACCTTCGTCCCCAAACCACAGACCGCCTTCCAATGGGAGGCTTTTGCCGATGCGGAGACCATTGCCCGGCGCCAAAGCCTGCTCTTCCGGCACATTCGCGGGCGGGGATTCAAGCTCTCGTGGAACAAATACCCCGGCACGCGCCTCGAAGCGCTGCTCACGCGCGGCGACCGTCGCCTCAACGCGCTCATCGAACGCGCCTGGCAGCTCGGCGCCCGCTTCGACGCCTGGGATGAATGGTGGCATCTCGACGCCTGGGAACAGGCCATCGCCGAGCTGGCGCCCGCGCTTTTCGGCTCGGTGGCGGCTTTAGAGACACAATTCATGTTCCGTGAACGCCCCGAAGACGAACGCCTCCCCTGGGATCATCTGCTCAGCGGCGTGGAAAAACGCTTTCTGCTGCAAGACGCCCGTCGCAGCCGCGCCGGCGAATTCCTGAGCGACTGCCGCGAAACCTGCCACGCCTGCGGCATTCTGCGCGCCTACCCCACCCTCCGCAGCCCCGAATGGCAGTGCCCGCAGCGGGTAACGGCCACGGGTAATGAGCAACGGGTAATGGGTGACGAGTAATGAGTAACAGGTAACAAATCATGAGTGATCAACAAACCAGCTCCCCAGCTCCCCTGCCCCCCCTGTCCCCCCGCCCATCTCCCCGCGTGCGGCTAACCTTCGCCACCAACAAAACGCTGGCGTATGTCTCCGTGCTCGATTTGGGACGGCTATGGGAACGTGCGCTGCGCCGCGCCGGGATTCCATTGCGCTATAGCCAGGGCTTCAATCCGCGGCCCAAGATGCAATTCGCCGCGCCGTTGCCCACGGGCTGCGGCGGCGAGGCCGAATGGCTCGACATCTGGCTTACGGAGCCGCTCGATGGCAGCGCCATCCGCGCCGCGCTGGAGGGACAGTTGCCGCCCGACCTGCGCGTCACAGCGGTCGAGACCGTTCCCGAAGACGCACCGGCGCTCTCGGAGCAGCTGGAAGCCGTGACATACCGCGTCTTGCTGCGCGATGTGGATTTCGCTGTGGTCGAAGCGGCCTGCGCCGCGCTAACGGCCGAGGAAAGCGTGCTGCGCGCCAAACGTGGGCGCCGTCACCGCCAGCAGTACGATCTGCGCGCGCTTATCGAGACGCTCAGCGCCGAACCCGCGTCCGCGCCGTGGACTGCGGCCTTGGAGATGCGCTTGAAGGCGCAAGCCGGCGCCACCGGGCGCCCCGATGAGGTGCTCAACGCCCTGGGACTGGCAGAAGCGCCGCGCCGCTGCACGCGCACAGCGCTCTGGATTGCGCCGCTTCCAGCGGACGCTTCCAGCGAGGACGCTGCGGCTTGAGCGCGCTACTCGCCCGCTTCGGCGGAGAACTCGCTGCCCTGACCGCGGCGGCGCTCTGGGCTGCGGCGGCGCTCTTCTACAGCCGCGCCCGCGAACGCATCCCCGCGCGCGAGCTCAATCTCATCAAAGGCGTGCTCGCCATCGTGTTGCTCTCCGCAACGTTGCTCATCACCGGGGAGGCGCGCGCGCCCTGGAATGCCCGCGCGGTGATGCTGCTGGGCATCAGCGGCGTGATTGGAATCGGCTTTGGGGATACCGCTTACTTCGAGGCGCTCAAAGCTCTGGGAGTGCGACGCACGTTGCTCATCGGCATCCTCGCGCCGCCGCTCACGGCCATCATTGCCTGGATCGCCCTGGGCGAGACGCTGCCCCCTGGCGCCTGGATCGGCATCGCCCTGACCGTGCTCGGCGTCGCCTGGGTCATCAGCGAGCACGAGCACACGCACGATGCCGCGCCGGTCGCTGCGAAAGCGCTGTGGATGGGCATCGGATTCGGCATCGCCGCGGCGCTGGCGCAATCTGTAGGGGCGATCCTCTCGCGCATTGCCCTCACGCAGACCCCCGTCGGCGCGCTGATGAGCGCCCTCCTGCGGCTGGCTGCGGGCGTGCTGACGATGCTCGTATGGCTGGCGCTGGATCGCCGCCCGCTGGGTGGTTGGCGCAACGCCGGACGCAACGATGGTAAACTGTGGGGCATCGTCATCCTCGCCGTCTTCATGGGGACTTACCTGGGCGTCTGGCTGCAACAAGTCGCCATCCAGTTTGCGCAAGTGGGTACCGCGCAAACCCTGCTTGCCACCAGCCAGCTCTTCATCCTGCCGCTGGCAGCGCTGCGCAGCGAACGCATCAGCCCGCGCGCCATCATCGGCGCCATCATCGCCCTGGGCGGCGTGGCGCTGCTGTTTCAGTTCAAGTAGAATGCGCCAGGATCACACATCATACGCCGCGCCCTCCTGCGCCAGCCACTCCCGGCGGGCGGCGTAGTCCGGCAGGACGCGCTCCAGCCGCGCCCAGAAGTCCGGGCTGTGATAGCGCTCCACCAGATGTACCAACTCGTGTACCACGACGTATTCGAGCATCTCCGGCGGGAGCAGGGCCACGCGCCAGTGGAAGTACACCTGCCCCCGGCGATTCGCCGATCCCCACCGGTAGCCCAAGTCCTGGATGTGAACGGCGGTTGGGCGGCGCCCGATGCGCTCCGCATAGGCGGCCAGGAGGCTATCTAACTGCGGGCGCGCATGGAGGGTGTACCAGGCGATGAAGTGCTTCCGGCGCGACCAGCTTGAGCCGGTAGCTGCGCCCCAGGTAGAAGAAACCCGCGCCCTGGACGTACTCCTGCGGCGGGCGAGCGGGCGTGTGCCGCGCGCCAGTTGTTCCAGGCGGACGGCAGCTTGTTTTCATTGACGGGGCTGTACCGCAGGTTCGGTAACACTCTTTACCATTTCCTGCGCTAACTGATATTGACTGCAATAGCGTAACCGCGTCCCGGCAGCCTGCTGGCGATTCAACTTCTGCACGGTGGTTTCCCGCAAGTACAAGCGCGTATCAAAGGTGAACCCGAAGGGGCCAAAATGTACATGGAGCGCGATATACACAAAGCCATTCACATAGCAGGGGGGGTTTTTACTGCCGGCGTTATGAGCATGATGATAGGCGACTGCGACTACTTGAGTAACAAAACCTATCTATACAAAGCCGAGTGTCGTCGCTGCGACACTCGGCTTTGTGTTTCTGATTGCTTGCTGGGTGCGGTTTTGCTTCTGCGCGGCTTGGGGCTCCGGTTTCCTGTCCCCAGTCAACGATCAGGGAGCAGCGCGTCCACGGGGCAGCGGCTGATGCACAGGCCGCATTTGGCGCAGCGGCCCTCGTGGATGTGGATCTTCTTCTCCACCAGATAGAGCGCCTCGTAGATGCAGCTGGTCACGCAGCGATTGCAGCCGATGCAGCGTTCGACGCGCAGTTGCGGCGGCGTGGTCATCACCGGGATGGGCTGCCGCAGCGCTAATCCGCGAATCTCCTCCACCGACGTGTAGCCGTGCTCATCGAGCCATTTCTCCAACTGTGCGGCGATTCTCCCGTAGATCTGCGGCCCGTTGGTGATGGCGGCGGTGCAGACCTGGACGGCGGTCGCGCCGGCCATGAGGAATTCCACCACATCGGCGCCGGCGCTGATGCCGCCCACGCCGATGATGGGGATTTCCACTGCGCGGGCAATATCGTAGATCATGCGCAGCGCGATGGGTTTGAGCGCTGGGCCGGAAATCCAGCCGTAGCCCTTGCCGCCCATCCAGGGGCGTCCGCCATGTTCGATATCCACGCCGAAGGCTGGCCCGTAGGAGTTGACTGCCACGATGCCATCTGCGCCTGCCTCTTGCGCCGCTTGCGCCAACGCCTGCGGTTCGCGGAAGGGACTCATCTTCACCCAGACGGGCAAGCCTGTAGCTTTAGCCGCGCGGATGGCATCCTGCATTGGGCGCGGATCGTTGCCGATGTAGTGCGTGCTCAGTTCGAGGGCTTCAGCGAAGGGCGCGACCAGCGGCGCGAGCGCGGCGATGTCCTCCGCGCTGTAGCCCAGGCTGATGATGACGGGCAGTCCCGCTTGCCGGGTGAGGGCGTATTCCACTTCCAACCATCGCTCCGGCGGCAGCTCCGACCAGAGTTCCGTGTTGAGGAAATAGGTTTTGAGATCCGCCATGTTGGGGCTGGGGACATCAGCGGCTTTCACGGAGACCGTTTTCGTCACCAGCGCCGCTGCGCCGCCAGCCGCGCACGCAAGCAGCGCCTTGCCATCGCGCACCGGCGGCCCTGCGCCAGGCATAATCGGATGTGCAAGCGTAAGTCCACTGAGATGCGTCGTCAGATTTGCCATAGGAATACCCTGATCAGAAGTTGAAAGTCAGGCGTCATAATCAACACGAGCCTGACTTGTAACTCCTGCCTTACTGACTGCTACTTGGTAGCAAACGTGTCAATCATCAGCTTCACATCGCCCAGGGGGTAGAGGATGGGGCAGGTGGCGCCGCGTTTGATGTATTCCTGCACCTTGGCGATGACTTCGGCGGGTGTACCGGTGGCGGTGATGCGCAGCACCAGATCATCGGGCACATAAACCATCGCCTGCTGGATCTGCTCTTTGGTGGCAGGCCAACCGAGGATACTCTGGATCTTGTCCACTACATCCTGCGTCACGCCGCTGGCTTTGGCGATGTGCGGCTGCTGCGCCAGATATTGCGTCAACAGCATCTTCGCGCCGCGAATGGCCTCGTCGCGGTCGTCGTGGACGGAGCAGACGATGAGCTGCGGGCGGTCGAGATCGTAGACGCTGCGCCCGGCGCGCCGCGCACCGATGTCGAGCAATTCCATGGCTTTGTCATTGTACTCCGGCGGCACGCAGTAGTTGAGCACGGCGCCGTCGGAGATCTCGCCGGTCAGTTCCATCATCTTGTCGCCGGTAGCGCCGATCATGATGGGGACATTGCGCGGCTCGCGGCGTCCGTGCACCACATCGAGTTCAATGCCGTCTACATGATGAAATTCGCCGTGAAAGGTGACGTTCTCCATGGCGAGCAAGCGACGCAGCACTTCGACGGTCTCGCGCATGGCGGTGAGCGGTTTGCGCCGTTCGATCCCGACGTTGCGCGCCAGCGGATCCCACCACGCGCCGATGCCGCAGATGACGCGGTCGGGCGCCAGGTCATCCAGCGTGAGGAAGGTGGCGGCGAGGAGGCCGATGTTGCGCGTCCAGTTGTTGATGACGCCGGAGCCGACTTTGAGGTGCTCGGTCACAGCGGCGAAGGCGGCCATCGGCACAATCGCGTCGCGGACGAGGCGGCTTTCCGCCTGCCAGACGGCCTCGAAGCCGCGCTCCTCGGCGTAGCGCGCGTATTCCATCCCCTCACGGATGGGGTGCGCATCTTGCAGGTACATAGCAACTCGTGGTATTTCGGTCTGTGGCATGATTGTCTCCTTTGCGATATGTGATTGGTATGCAACTGTGTTACCGTGTTGGCGTATGAGCGTATTGGTGTGTTGGCGAGGAATCGAATGGATGGAGGCGTCCCCATCACCCCATCACCCCATTTCCCCATCACCCCATCTCCCTTGCTCCTCTGCGCGCTTTCAGCGAAACAGATCCCGTTCCGGCGCGCGCTGCATCTCCACGGCGCGACCGGCGCCGCGCGGGTATGCGGCGCCGCGAATGAGGACGACGGGCACACCTTCCGCCGCCTGGCCCATGAGCAATCCCGCTGCTGCCGCGAGCTCGTCAGCGCGAGCAACGATAGTGATCCGCAGGATGTAGCCGTAACGGTCGGGCTGCCCGCGCAGGTCGGCGAGGGGCAGCATCCCGGCGAGGCCGATGGCGACGTTGACGGTACCCTCGCGCCAGGGCCGCCCATGCGTATCGGTGATGAGCACGGCGACATCCGCGCCAGTAGCGGCGACCAGCGCCTCACGGATCTGCTGCGCGGAGGCGTCGGGATCTTTGGGCAACAGCAGGGCGATGTCCTCCATTGCAGCGCCAACGTTGGAACGATCCACGCCGGCGTTGGCGCAAATCCAGCCGTGGCGGGTTTCCATGATGAGCGCGCCGCCGCGCTGGCGAATCACCCCGCGTGACTCGCGGAGGACGACTTCGACCAGCCGGGGGTCTTTGTCCGTAGCTTGCGCCAGGGCGACGGCTTCAGCCGAGGGCGTGACTTGGGCCAGCGGTACGGCGCGCCCCTCGGCTTTGGAGACGATTTTCTGGGTGATGACCACCACATCGCCGTCTTCCAATTGCAGGGCGGCGCGCTCCAGTGCGGCCAGAATCACAGCGCTGAGGTCGTCTCCCGGTGCGATATCGGGAATGCCGGGGAGCGCGATAAGGCGGATTTCCGGTAACGCCATGCGATTCTCGGTTTGTGCAACTCAGGCCGGCAGCCCGGTGATGCGAATGCCTGCGCCGGGGATCTTGTAGCGGATGTTGATCCCGATGAGCACTGAGGTGAGGCCCTCTACGACTTTGGCGTTGATCAGAGGGCCGGCATCAATGCCGCGCGTGCCGAGGTCTTCCGCCAGGCCGATGGCAATGGCTTTGGCTTCTTTGCTGTCGCCGCAGATGAGCACATCGCAATCCAGCGGGTGCTCGGGATCCTCCAGGTTGTGCGCGCCCACATTCTGGAATGCCGCCACGACCTGCACGCCAGGGCCGAGCAGCGCCTGGGATTGCTCGCATGCGGAGCCTTCGGGCGGGATGTGGACGCGGGCGACTTTGGGCGGCAACATCGCCACGGTGACGTTGACGAGCACCTTGCCCTGGAGCGCATCCTTGAGGCTCTCCAGCAGCGGATTCTGCGCGGCGTAGGGCACGGTCAGCACGGCGACCTCGCAGGCGCGAGCGGCATCCTCGTTCGCCATGCCGACAACCAGTTCCGCGCCCAGGCGGGCGTTGATCTCGGCGGCAACGCGCTCGCCCTTCTCTGCCTGGCGCGATCCGATGATGACTTTGTGCCCGGCTTTGGCCCAGTGCAGCGCCAGTCCAGGGCCTTCATTGCCCGTGCCGCCAAGAATAGCGAGGGTATAACGCGGGTTTGGCATTATGTTGGTACCTCCTCCAAGAATAGTTGAAAGTTGTGAGTTGAGAGTTCCGAGTTGGCAACGCCGTTGACACTTTCAAGGCGATATGACAGCCGCTCACGAGATTAGTGTAGCACAACCCTTGAAAACAGGCAATTTGACGGTTCGAGTCGCTCATCCGCTCACAGAGACGAATCCACCAGGGGCGCGCGAGGGTGGTCGTGGACCAGCGCCACTGGTTCAGAAACCGGGACAATCTCGAAAGGCTCACCGATTCACCGATCACGTGCAGTAAGCCAGTTAACGTTTTGCGTTCCTCGTATTCGATCAGGCCAAGGAGTACGATCACGAAGTACCACCATTGGCGACGGCTGAAGCAGGGACGGAAATATTCTGCGAATTGGCGTAACTACTCGGATAGGCATATAATCGGCTTGGGCACGGTCTCACCTCCGATATAAGTGTGTTTGGTCACCTCTATTTCGGTTTAGTTTCGCCCGCTACTTAATCCTGTATTAAAGTGCAAAGGTAGTGACCTGTTCCACCGATGTTGCTTTGTTAACCTTCGCTTAACCTGCTGTTAAACACTGCATGCTATAATGCTTTAGCATGGAAAGGATGTCCAAAGACTGCGAATAGGGGTTGCGCCTTGCATAACAACCTGTGGGCATTCTTCTTAGATAAAGATTCATTAGTTGGAGTGCATTTCAACAGTGTTGTGGGATTTCTTCGCTGCGCATCCGCGACCATCATAACAATGAATTGAGAGGCTTTATGAAAAACACCACATCTCGCAAATGGTTCTATCCGCTGGTGTATTTGGCACTGCTCATCATCTCTTTTTTGCCGCTCTACACCGAGCAGCCCTATGACCCGCGTCAGCCGCAGCCGGTCATCAATGAGATTTTGAGGGTTGCCACCCCGCCCTACGCGGCCTGGGGCTGGGTCTTCCACCTCGGCACGCTGGCGGCCATTGGCCTGGCCTTGTGGAAGCCTGCCCTGGGCGGGCGCGCCATCGCCCTGTATTTTGGCCTGAATTATCTGGTCGTTGCCGCCCTGCAAACCAGCGCGCAAACCGCCTCGTATGGTTTTGCCGTGCATACCGGCGCGCTGGTGGCCGATGTGCTGCTCGGCCTGCTCTGGCTGTGGGTGGCCTGGAAAGACCGGCTGCGCCTCTCGTGGAAGGAGATTCCGCGCTGGCGCTGGGCGCTGCTGCCGCTGGCTTTGCTCGTCTTCTGGTCGCCGATTGCTTTTGAGGGGAGCCGGGTGACCTTCAACTTCAACCCGCTCCTGCTGCTCACCTCGCCCGATTACGGCCTGGCCTACTGCTTTATGACGCCTGTGCTGCTCTTCCTCATCATTCTGGCCTGGCCGCAGGTGGATGGCTTTGCCTTGCGGGTGACGGCTTTCAACGCCCTGCTGTATGGCTTGTTCAACCTTTCGCACTGGGCCAACCCCGACACGGTTGTGATGGGCGTGATGCACCTGCCGCTGCTCATCTTGGGGCTGCTGGCGCTTCTTCTGCCGCGTTTGACGGGCCAAAGGTCCTTTTCTTATGTCTGAAAAAACCTGGGTCGAGACCCTGCCCTACCCCAAAGGTCTCTTAAAACTCCTGTTCAAGACGCCCATCCTGCTCTACCGGCTGGGGTTGGGCGTTTTGGTTGGCCGCCTGTTTATGGTGCTGACCACCACCGGGCGCAAGAGCGGCAAGCCGCGCCGCACCGCCATCGAGTTTCACGAATTTGAAGGCAAGCCGACCGTGATGAGCGGCTGGGGCGAGCGCACCGACTGGTATCGCAACCTGCAGGCCAATCCGCTCGCCACCGTGCAGACCTGGCGCGGGGCGGCTTCTGTGCGCGCCCGGCGCATCAACTCGGACGAGGAATTGCGGCGCGCCTTCGATTGGGCGCAATCGAACCCCACCATGCGCCGGATGATGAAACTGGCCGGCTTCGAGATGACGGCCGAACAGTTTCTCGCCGAACGCGAACGCTTCACCCTGGTCACCTTTGAGCCGACCGATGAACCCACGCCGCCTGCGCTCAAGGCCGACCTGTGGTGGGTTTGGGTGGTGGCGAGTGCGGCGATTTTGCTCATTAACAGAGGGATGACAAGATAATATCTTGTCCTACCTTGATGTGTTTGGAATGTGTGAACGTTTGCGCCAAAGATGCACTCTTTGCCAACTTTGCCATTGACAGTCTATATCTTGAGCATTCAAAATGAACAAACCGTTACTCACTTTCTTCCCCAGGGCGTATGGAGCGGCCTGCCGGTTTGGCTGCATCTGCTCGGCGCCTATGGACCGCTGCTGGCGGCGTTCATCACCGCGCTGGCCTTCGAGGGCCTGGACGGGGCGCGCCGCCTGCTTGCGCAGATGACGCGCTGGCGCATTGGCTGGGGCTGGTGGCTGGTGGCGCTCGGCAGTCCGCTGCTGCTTTTTGCCGCGGCGGCGCTGCTCTCCAATCTGTTCGGCAGCCCGGTGGGGCTGAGCGCGTTTGGGCGGGTGGACGAACTGCCCGGGCTGGCCGGGCTGGCGGGTTGGGCGGTCTGGATTCTCACCTTTGGGCTGGGCGAGGAGACCGGCTGGCGCGGCTTTGCCCTGCCGCGTTTGCAGCGGCGTTACAGCGCGCGCACGGCAACGCTCATCTTGGGTCTCTGGTGGGCCGGCTGGCACGCGCCCACGTTTTTCTACAACTACGAACTCTCGCCCTTCAGCGTGCTGGCGTTCACGGTCAGCATTCTCTCCGGCGCGCTGTTGCTCACCTGGCTCTACAACAGCACTGGCGGCAGCGTGCTGGCGACGCTCCTCTGGCATGGCACCTTCAACGCCGCCACCGCAGGTGCGCAGGGACTGGTTGCGCCTATCGTCACCATGGCGGTCATCCTGGCCGTCATCTTTATCGGGCGGCGCTACGGGGCAGAGAGCCTCTCTCAGCGGAAGAAGTACACCGAGGCGTAAGATAATTTCACCGTCAGGGGGTAAACGATGACCAAGGGATGTATGGATGCCTGAAACCGTGGCCATCATTGCGCCAGTATGGCCGGGACTGACCGCCGCCGCTTATCTCGCCCGCGCCGGGCTGAAGGTGGACGTATACAAACAGCACATGCTCCCCGGCGGCTATATCTCATCCTTCGTGCGAGACGGTTTCACCTTTCCAGCCGGGCCAACCTCCATCACCTCGAACGGCATCGTCTTCCCGATTCTGCGGAAGCTGGGGCTGGAAGGCAAACGCAAGTTCTTGCATGTTGGCCACCAGATGAGTTGGGGCGAACACGACGTTGCCCTGCGCAGCGCGTTGCAGGTGCGGGATGAGTTGGCTGAACCTGCTCATCAAACATCCGCTCATGCCCTGGGCCTCGTGGGTCGCGCGCGGACAGACCAATGTCAGCCTGCACGCCCGCCACTTCAGCGATCCGGCCTTGCGCCAAATGCTCGACGAACTGGCTTACCCGGTCATACCCGCCCAAAACAGCCTCGGCATGTGGATTTCGTACTTCAACGATACCTGGGCCCCGGCTGACGACATGCAAGCCTTCGCCAACACCTTCGTCCGACTTATCCGCGAACACGGCGGCGAAGTTCACCTGGGAAGGCCGGTGCAGCGCATTCGGATGGAAAATAGCCGGGCAACCGGTATCACGCGAGGGGATGGGACGACGCGCGACTCGGACTGGGTAATCTCCGTTGCCGATTTGCGTCACACCTGCTTCGAGTTGCTCGGGCGTGAGCATCTCACCCCCGGCCTGGTTGCCAAATTGGAAGCGGCGCGCCCTTCCGAGCCGGTCTTTGCCGTTTTCCTGGGCTTGCGCGCCAGCCCAGAACTGGAGCGCGCCTTTCAACGTTTCCATGAGCCGCACGTCATCTTCACTTGCGCCCATGGGAAAACCATCCAGGTTGTCTGGCTGGACAAGGATGCTCCCTCGATTGCCCCGGCTGGCAAACACAGCCTGTTCGTCGGTTGGTTGGATGATTACCAGAATTGGGAGCCGCTCAAAGGCGATGACGTCGCCTACCAGACCCGCAAAGCCGCCGTCGCCGATGAACTCATCACCCGCGCCGAGGAATTCCTATCCGGCTTGCGCGCCCATATCAAAGCGCAAGATTCCGCATCGCCGCTGACCTACGAACGCTACACCGCCAACTGGCAGGGTGCCATCACTGGCTGGAACTGGAATCCCGCGCTCGCGCCGCGCTTCAATTTTTCCAAAGACCTGCCGCTCAAGAATTTTTACACCGTTGATCATTACGTCTTCAACCCCGGCGGCGCGTCAACCGCCATGATTACCGCCTGGTACATCGTGCGCGAGATTTTGAAGCGCACCCCGAAGTAAGGGCACCAATGTCAAGCCAACCTGTCTGCATCTCCGTTGACGGCCACCAACTGGCCGCGATTTGCCTGAACCCCGGCGCGCCCGGCGAGCCGATTATCCTGTTGCATGGCATCACCAGTTCGATTTCTTTCTGGCAGGTTAACCCGGCCCCCTATCTGCTCGAGTTTGGCCCGTGTTACGCCCTCAGCCTGCCTGGGCATTTCCCGGCTCTTGCGCCGGATGAATTCAAATCCGGGAGATTGACCGCTGAACGGCTGGTCAGCCTGCTCGAAGCCGGAATCCGCCAACTGGTCGGCGAACGCCCCGTCAGCCTGGTCGGTCATTCGACAGGCGGATTCTGCGCCCTGGCCCTTGCCGCCCGTTACCCGGAGCGGGTTCGCCGTCTAATCAGCGTCTCCGGTTTTGCGCATGGGTGTTGGAGTGGCATGTTGGGACTCTACCAGCGCGCCGTCCGCCTGGGCTGGGTTGGTGAGACATACTTCAAGGTCATGTTTCGCTCGCTCATGCCGCACGCCTCCCTTTATCGCTGGGCAATGCGCTTTTACGCCGCCGACGCGCATGCGCTGTATGCCCATCCCGACCTGCCCGAAGCCGTCCAGCGTAATTTCCCGCCCTACCGCCGACTCGACCTTGACGCCATCCTGCCCTATTTCCGTCACATGCCAGGGATTGACATCACCCCGCAACTGAACGCCATCCAGGCCCCGAGCCTGCTCATTGCCGGCGACCATGACCCCATCGTCCCGCCCACCCAATCCCCCCTGATTGCCAAACACATCCCGCAAGCCAGCCTGGTCTTGCTCCCTGGCGCGGGACATCTGCCCTTCCTTGAACGGCCGGCGGACTATCACCGGCAGGTTTCAACCTGGCTGGCGCAATCATAATCACTATAATAGTTTTAGCAGGAGGAAACATGAATACAAAGTTACATTCCCCCATCTTGATTAATGCCTTGACCGCCGCCCTGTTGGGCGCGCTTGGGGCGCAGATATTGCACGAAGCCTTTCATGGCATTACCGCCGTGCTGGTCGGCGCGGAGTGGCAGGCATTCAACCTGTTTGCCGTGCTGTGGGACTGGCCCGGCGCGCCGAATGAAACCGGCACAGTGCTGGTGGAGGCTGTTCCCGCGCTGTTGAATATCCTGCTTGGTTTTCTGGGAGTCTTCCTCTTCGGTCGAACTGCCCGCCAGCAGCGCGCCATGCCAGCCCAGTTCTGGATGTATTTCGCAGCCTACAACCTGTTTATGGGCTTTGGCTATCTGTTCGTGGACCCGCTGTTCTACCAGCCCGGCAGCGAGCAGGTCGGGGACTGGCAAAAAGTCATCCAGATGTTGGGCGGCTCATGGGCGGTGCGTATTCCCATCCTGCTGGTCGGTGTAGCCGGAATCTTGTGGGGCTTTTTCTGGCTGGCGCGCTCTGCTTTGCGCTTTGCTGTTGATGCCAGCGATAAAGCCGAACGCGCGCGGATTGCCTTGCCCCTGCTGCTCCTCCCCTATCTCGCCATCAATATTTTATTTACCACCCTGGCAATCTGGCATCCGCTCGGCGGTCAGGGAACATTTACTGTAGCATTCCAATACTGGTTTGGCTATGTCGGCTTCTTTTGGGGATTCTTCCTGGCCGCCTACTGGCTGGATGTCCACAAGCCTTTGCCTAACCCGGTTGCCCTGCCCAGAACCCTGACTCCGGCTTGGATAGCGGTTGCTGGAATGAGCCTGCTGCTGGCGGTGGCAGTGTTGTTACCCACGCTGTACCTTGTTTGAGGCGGGCAGCGATCAATGAAACCTATCAGCTTCAAGCTTTCCTTGCTCTATTTTGGCATCCCAGCGCTGGCGCTGGCGGCGGGCTTTTACCTGCTGATGCCCGCTCTCATCCAGCGTGGCATATTGCCCTACTACGCCTACGCGCTCGGCCTGGGCCTGCCCTTGCTGGCGATGCTGATCGCTGCGATTGTGGCTTACCGGCTGGAGGGCCACCCGTTCACCTGGTCGGCGTTGATGGCGCGCTTCAACTATCGTCCACTCTCACTGCGTGACCTGCTGATTGTGGCCGGGATTTTCGCCGTCGAGATGGCGCTCTACCTGCTGATGACGCGGCTCACTGGTTGGCTGATTGGGCAGGGAATCATCACGTTGCCCGCCAACCTACCCGCCTTCGTTAACCCGCAAACGGTCTGGACGCAAGAGACCATCAACGCTGCCACCGGCGGGTTGCGCGGCAACTGGTTCCTGTTCTGCTTTTCGGTGCTTCTTCTGGTGATAAACGTGGTGGGAGAGGAATTCTGGTGGCGCGGACTGATTCTGCCCCGCCAGCAACTGGCCTTTGCCGGCGGGACATTGCTCATCCACGCCCTGCTGTGGACGCTCTTTCACGGCTTCAAGTATTGGGATTTGCTCAACCTGCTGCCGCTCTCGCTCGGCCTGACCTTCGCCGTCCTGTACCTGAACAACAGTTCCGCCGGGCTGGTCATGCACTTCATCAGCAATGGGGTGGGGCTATTACCGATTTTGCTCGGTGTGCTGGACATCGGCGCAAAAACTAGCCCATAGACAGATGGGCCGAATCCTGACGGTACTCGCGCAGCGTAACCCCCATCCATTTCTTGAACGATTTACGATGTACTCATAAAACAGACTGAATCCTGGAATACACTCTAGCGGTTGCCCTGGCAGGACTGCTTTTTTTTCGCTTATGCTGCTGCCCTCCCATCGTGGGACGGCCATCCTCGGCCTGCTTGCCAGCGGTTGCGACCTGGCTTATTGTCTGGTCTTTCCGCTGACGCCCATTGCCCCGGTTTACCTGCTGCAGTTTGCGGTATACTCTTCAAGACGCCAATCATAAGGCGAGGCCCAAAGCCCAAAAGCCGCTTGACCAGGCTGAACCCATTCAGTATAGCAATCTATAAAATCGTCAAAAATCAGTATTGCTTATCACTATCGGTAATGCACTGGCAGTTTCTGGTCAGAATTACCCAACAAAAAGCGCCCCATCCTACAAGATGGGGCGCCTGGCTTAACCACGTATGACCCGCACAGGACTCGAACCTGTAACCAATTGATTAAGAGTCAACTGCTCTGCCAGTTGAGCTAGCGGGCCAGGAAAAGATTAAGTGCCCAGTTAGGAGCAAGCACACAACAAAACCCATTTACCCCTATTTCGCGGAGTTTTGGGGCAGCTGTCTCGCAACTGGTCCCTAAGCTTTTAACTTCTTTCTTATACCACATTTTCGATTATTGACAAGCCGCCAGTCATCTCGTCATCTCGGATCTAGCAGGTGGGGCTCGTTCTGCCAATGCTCGTGCGGCGTGTGGCAACAATACGATTGCGATTGAGGATCAATGCTACTGCCCATGGCGGCGCTTTGACACAAGCACTGGCTTTCGTAGCAAGTCACTGACCGAGATCACGCTACGCCTCGCACAGCACCTCTGAAGCGCAAACAAGGATTTCGTCCGGGGTTGGCGCGGTCACCCCGTTGACGAAGCAAGCGCTTTGCACCACGAGCTTCACAGGGAGCGCAGAAGCCCGCGCCGCTGCACCCACTGGGCGCAGCAAGCCAGCAGGACGCGACTGGAAAACGGCATCACCCGTAACAGCCAATTGAGCGCATCATAACACCGCGCCGGCAGATATTGTGTGATCCGAGTGTTAGTTTGATTGACATCCAGCAAGATCAACCCGGCGAGGTACAATCCGATTAATGCCAGTTGCGTGGGCGTGCAGACTGTATCCACGTTCAAACGGGCCAAGACTTGCATCACGCGCTGGTACAATGGGCGTGTACTGGGATACAAGCGAGTCAGCATCAAGATCTCCTTGAGTTGTAAAGATATCGCTATTGTAACCCAGCTGTGCCGGTTTTAAGTCAACCGCGTAACTACTATGATTTTCTCAACGGAAGTGGATCCAGAAATCGAAGCCCTGGCTATCTACTTGAATAGCCTTTCTGAAGAAACGCGCGCCTATACCCTGGACGCCTGTTGGTCAATGTCCCGGCTGTTCGCGCAAGCACGAGGCGAAAAGGGCAACAAGATCTAGTGGCATTGTCGTATCATATCATACGAGCGTAGGTCTGAATCTGCACGTGCAAGACCGGCAACGACGTCCGATACTGCTCCACGCTGAAATCGCTGATCTGCCAGGGGATGGCAGCCTGTATGAATGCCCTGCCCGATCCTAAGTTGCCCGATTCCGCAAATCATGCTAAACTGAGAGCGTTCGAGAGGCAACAAAAAGCCCCGCAACGGATCAGATCGCGGGGCTATCTTTCCTTTGTGAGGAAAGGGTTTCAAGGCGCGACACCGCCCTGATGGGGAATAGTGTAGCAGCAAACCCCGCCGGTGTCAAATGCATCGGTGGGGTTTTGTTGTATAACCTGAGCCAAGGAGTCACACATGGATGTCTTTGCGCTACGGCAACGCCTGGTTGAGGATTACGCCGCTTACATTCAGAGTTTCATCCACATTAGCGATCCCCGGATTGCCACTGCTGTTACCACGGAATTGGAAGCCGGGTTGTTGTGGCCCGAACCCCTGATTCAACTCAACCCGGCCTTCGCACCAGGCGCAGGGATAGCAGCGCTCGTGCAGGATGGAACACTACACCCACTGTGTCGGGAGATCTTTCAACTGAAGACGCCGGGCCAAATAGCCCGCCCCTTGCACCTCCACCGGCACCAACTTGAAGCCATCCAGGCCGCGCAAACCGGCGACAACTATGTGCTCACCACTGGCACGGGTTCGGGCAAGAGCCTGGCTTACATTATCCCCATTGTGGATGCCGTGCTACGCCGTGGCAGCGGCAAGGGCATCCGCGCCGTGATTGTCTATCCGATGAATGCACTGGCGAACAGTCAGTTGAACGAGCTGGAGAAATTCCTCGGGCAGGGCTTCCCCCAGGGTCAGCCGCCGGTGACGTTTCGGCGCTATACCGGGCAGGAATCCGATGCCGAAAAGCAAGACATCATCGTCAACCCGCCGGACATCCTGTTGACTAACTATGTGATGCTGGAATTACTCCTCACCCGCCCGCACGAGCAGAACATAGTGGCCGGGTTGCGGGGGCTGAGTTATGTGGTATTGGACGAATTACACACCTATCGGGGGCGTCAAGGCGCGGACGTGGCGCTTCTGGTACGGCGGGTGCGGGACGTGAGTGAGAATGCAGCTTTGCAGTGTATCGGCACCTCGGCAACGCTGGCAGCGGGCGGGACCTTCAGTGAACAGCAGCAGACTATCGCCGAGGTCGCCAGCCGCCTGTTTGGGGCAGTGGTCAAACCGGAACGGGTGATCGGCGAGACGTTACGCCGGGTCACGCCGGAGCGCGACTTCCAAGATCCGACTTATCGAGCGGCGCTGACCGCCCAAGTTGCAGATTCCGCTGCTCAGCCCTCGAAGAACTTTGCGGATTTCGTGCAGCAACCATTGGCAAGTTGGATCGAATCCGTCTTTGGCCTGACCACCGAGCCGGAGAGCGGACGCCTGCGGCGGGCGCAACCCCGCAGCATCACCGGCGAGACAGGCGCGGCGCAGGAATTGGCGGCGCTTACCCGGCAACCCGAAGCACGGTGTGCCGCAGCGATCGCTGCCACGTTGTTAGGCGGGTATGCCGCCGAAAACCCCGAAACGGGCTTCCCGGCCTTTGCCTTCCGTTTGCACCAGTTCATCAGCCGTGGGGACACAGTCTACGCCTCCTTGGAATCGCCCGATAACCGCTACATCACCACGCGCGGCCAGCAGTATGTACCGGGCGACCGGACGCGGGTGCTATTGCCGCTGGCTTTCTGCCGGGAATGCGGCCAACCTTACTATGTGGTGCGTCAGCAACCCGCTCCCGACAGCGGTGCGACCGGTTACATCCCCCGCGACCTGGGTGATCAGAGTGGTGAGGAGGATAGTGAAAGCGGCTTTCTATATCTCAACCCAGCGGCCCCCTGGCCGGAGGATCCGGAGGCGGTGCTGGCGCGGCTCCCCGAAGACTGGTTGGATATCCGTCCCGATGGGACGCTCAAGGTCAAGAGCCACCTCAAACGCCGCTTGCCGACGCCGGTCACGGTCAACCCAGCGGGTGAGAGCGTGGCGACGGGGTTGGAATGTCACTTCCTCCAGGCGCCGTTCCGCTTTTGCCTGCATTGCGGTGTAGCCTACGGCGGGCGGGAGCGTTCGGACTTCGGCAAACTGGCGGAACTTTCCTCTGAGGGGCGGAGCACGGCCACCACAATTCTGAGTCTCTCCGCGCTGCGAGCGCTGCGTCGCGACGAGGCGTTGGAGCGTAAGGCGCGGAAACTGCTCAGTTTCACCGACAACCGCCAGGATGCCTCGTTGCAAGCCGGGCACTTCAATGACTTTGTGGAAGTGGGCTTGCTGCGCGCGGCTCTGCATCGCGCGGTGATAGCGGCCGGCCCGGAGGGGTTAACCCATGACCGGCTGGCCGGGCGTGTGTTTGTAGCCTTGGGGTTGCCCCTGGCGTATTACGCCGTGAACCCGGAGGTCAAATTCAAAGCCCGCGATGACACCGAGCGGGCGCTGCGGGAAGTGCTGGCTTATCGCCTCTACCGGGATCTGCGACGCGGCTGGCGTGTCACGGCGCCGAACCTGGAGCAGTGTGGACTGCTGAGTATTCGGTATCAATCACTAGACGCCCTGTGCGCGGCGGAAGCAGAATGGTCGGCCCTGCACCCGGCGCTGGCGACGGCCACGCCCGAGCAGCGGTTCCACATTGCCAAGACGCTGCTGGACTATCTGCGCCGGGAACTGGCGCTCAAAGTGGATTATCTCGATCCGGCGCATCAAGAACGCATCCAGCAGCAGAGCAGCCAGTACCTGATCGAGCCGTGGGCGATTGACGAAAACGAGGTATTGGAACATGCCAAAATCGTGTTCCCGCGCGCGGCGCAACGCGGCGATTACGGCGGCAACTTGTATCTCTCGCCGCGCGGCGGCTTCGGGATGTATCTGCGCCGCCAGGGCGCCTTTCCGGCGCTGGCCGAAAAACTCAGCCAGGCCGATGCCGGGCAGGTCATCTCCGACCTGTTGCGTGTGCTGGAAGTCGCCAGTCTGACCCAGCAGGTAGTGGAAAGCAAACTTGATCCCCACGCGACGGGCTATCAAGTGCCGGCTTCGGCGTTGCTCTGGTGCGCGGGCGACGGCACGCCTTTCTATGACCCTATCCGCTCGCCGCGCCAATCCAGCCAGGGCGGGCGGAGCAATGCCTTCTTTACCACCTTCTACCGGGATGTGGCCGCTGAACTTCAGGGCATTGAGGCGCGCGAGCACACGGCCCAGGTACCCTACGAAGAGCGTTTGGAGCGCGAGGAGCGTTTCCGCAACGCCGATTTGCCGGTGCTGTACTGCTCTCCCACCATGGAACTGGGCGTGGACATCTCGCAGCTCAATGCCGTGAACCTGCGCAACGTGCCGCCCACGCCGGCGAACTACGCGCAGCGCAGTGGACGCGCTGGGCGGAGCGGACAACCGGCGCTGGTGTTCACCTATTGCACCACCGGCAGTCCGCACGACCAGTATTTCTTCAAACGGCCAGAGCGCATGGTGGCCGGAGCAGTGACGCCGCCGCGCCTGGAGTTGGCGAACGAAGACCTGGTGCGCGCGCACGTCCATGCCGTGTGGTTGGCAGAGGCTGGGTTATCCTTGGGGCATTCGCTGAAAGACCTGCTCGACCTGACGCTGACAGAGGGAACGCCGCCGTTGACGCTACTGCCCTCAGTGCAACACGACCTTCAGGATCCACATGCCCGGCAGCGGGCTGCGCGCCGCCTGGGCCGCATCTTTGTCACATTGGCGGAGGACTTGCAGCAGGCAGCCTGGTATCATGACAACTGGCTGCAGCAGACGCTCGACCAGGTAGCGCAAGACTTCGACCAGGCTTGCGAGCGCTGGCGCGCCCTGTATCGCGCCGCCTGGCAGCAACGCGCGGTACAGCATGGCATCATCCAGGATATTTCGCGCAGCCCGCAAGACAAGCAGCTCGCCAAGCGGTTGCGCGCCGAAGCTGAGGCGCAGATGGAATTGCTCACCGGCGAGGACCTCCAACGAGCGACGCAATCCGATTTCTACAGCTATCGCTACTTTGCCAGCGAGGGTTTCCTGCCGGGTTACAATTTCCCGCGTCTGCCGCTTTCCGCCTACATTCCGGGGCGCAAACGGCGCAAAGAACGCGACGAGTTTCTCTCGCGCCCGCGCTTCCTGGCGATTGCGGAGTTCGGGCCGCGCAGCATTGTCTATCACGAAGGCTCGCGCTACCTGATCAACAAGGTGATCCTGCCTGTAGATAGCGAGGAGGTGCTCACCACCCGGGCTAAGTTCTGTCCGCATTGCGGCCACTTACATCCGCTAGATGGCGACGATCCAGGGCCAGAGTGCTGTGTCTATTGTGAACGCGCCCTGGGCCTGCCATTGACGGGGCTCTTTAGGATGCAGAATGTCGTTACCAAGCGCCGTGACCGCATCAACAGCGATGAGGAAGAGCGGACGCGGATGGGGTATGATCTCAAGACGGGCGTGCGCTTTGCCCAACGCGGGGATCGGTCCGGGTGTATAACAGCGGAAGTAGTGATAGGTGATGGGGTGACAAGGTGGCAAGGTGACGGGGTGATACGGGGACAAGGTGGCGCTGGTGACAAGGTGACAGATTCACCTCTTCACCTTGTCGGGGCGGGGCCCCGGCCCCCCCGCCCCCCCCCACCCCATCACCAAGTCACCATGTCACCTTCCGGCTTACTTACGGCGATGCTGCAACGCTGTGGCGTATCAATCTGGGCTGGCGGCGGCGCAAGAACAAAGAGGAATACGGTTTCATTCTGGATGTGGAGAATGGCTACTGGGCCGCTAATCAAGACGCGGTGGAAAGCGACCCCGAAGACCCACTCAGCCCGCGGACCGAACGGGTGATTCCCTTTGTGGAGGATCGCCGCAACTGTCTCTTGCTCGAACCGACCGAGGCGCTCTCCCTGGAAGTGATGGCCTCGTTGCAACCGGCACTCAAGAACGCCATCCAGGTGCGCTACCAATTGGAGGATAACGAACTCGCCGCTGAGCCGCTGCCCGATGCCGAGCATCGGCATATGTTACTGTTCTACGAAGCTGCTGAGGGCGGCGCGGGCGTGCTGCGGCAGTTGGTGGAAGACCCGGCAGCCTGGCCCGCCGTGGCGCGCGAGGCATTGGCCTTATGCCACTTCGACCCGGAGACCGGGGCCGATTTGCACCACGCGCCAGGGGCGCAGGAGGATTGCGAGGCGGCGTGCTACGACTGCCTGATGAGCTACGCCAATCAGCCGGATCATAGTCGGCTCGACCGGCAGGCCATCCGTGATCTATTGCTGATCTTGAAATACAGCGTAGTACAGGCCAGCCCCACGGGGGAAAGCCGCGCCGGGCACCTGCGCCGTCTTCAGGCGCTCTGCGAAAGCAGCCTGGAGCGTGCCTGGTTGGCGTTCCTGGAGGAGCGCAACCTGCGCTTGCCGGATGAGGCGCAAGTGGTAGTGGCGGCCTGTCACACCCGCCCGGACTTCCTCTACACCGCGACGCGGGTGGCCGTGTATATTGACGGCCCCGACCATGACCAACCAGACGTGCAGGCGAAGGACGTGCAGATCACGGACTGCCTGATGGATGCGGGGTACACGGTGCTGCGCTTTGGGTATCGAAAAGAGACCTGGGCGGGGATTTGTGAGCAACATAAGTATGTGTTTGGTAACAATCAACTTTAGCTAGTAGAAGGACTACAGGATGAAAGCTCGCACACTATGGCTCAATGTGATGTTGTTGTTGGCCCTGCTTATGCCAGGAGTGGGACGCCCGCTGGCGGCCGCACTACCTGAAGAGGATATAACAGCGCTCTCTGCTGCGCCGGTTACCGCAAACGTGGACGTGAATGCAACTCTGCGCAATTCTCCGGTGATGTTCATCAAGAATGTCGGGCAATTCGCTGATGGTGCGCGCTTTCAGGTGCGCGGCGGCAATGGGACAATTTGGCTCGCCGAGGACGCGCTCTGGATCACGCTGATGGAGCCGCCCGCGCCAGAGAGCAGAACGCGCGGGCGGCGACTGGAATTCCCCTTCGACCCGGAAGCGCCATCCGCAAGCGAAAATCGCCAGGGCATCAACCTGCGCCTGAGTTTCCCCAACGCCAATCCCCACGCCCGCCTGGAACCCTTTGCCCCGTTGGAAACCACCGTCTCCTACTTCCTCGGCAACGACCCCGACGGGTGGCGACCCGATGTGCCGGTGTGGAGCGGCGTGCGCTATGTGGATTTGTACCCTGGCATTGACCTGGAAGTGACTAGCGAGAATGGGCAATGGGTGCAGCGCGTGCATATCCACCCTGGCGCGGATTTAGGCCAGGTGCAATTGCACATCGAAGGCGCGGAGGCTGCGGAATTCACTGGAGCCGGGGAGGTACGTCTTAGCACAGTGATCGGCGACTACATCCTACCACTGCCAGTAGTTGCGGACGCTATGCCGAAGATCTGGCCTGCGATTTCAGCCGTGGATGTTGCGAAATTTGACATTACGTGTCCTATTGTCGCCTCGTCCACTCAAATCACCCCTGCATTTGCTCCTCAAGGTCAAAGCAATCCATCCCAATTGCCTTATAGCACCTTCCTAGGCGGAAGCAGCTGGGACGTGGGTGTTGACATTGCGGTGGATGAAAGTGGGGCAGCCTATGTGACGGGTTACACCAATTCCTCCAACTTCCCCACTACGCCAGGGGCTTTCGATATTGTGGCTAACGGCTACTATGATGGTTTTGTGGTCAAGGTTACGCCGGACGGCAACGCGCTAGCCTACGCAACTTACCTCGGCGGGAATACTCTGGATGAGGGTTGAGCAATCGCGATAGATTCGACGGGAGCGGCTTATGTCACTGGCCTCACTGAATCCACTAACTTTCCCGTTACGCCAGGAGCGTTTGATACCACCCACAACGGTGGAAAGGATGCTTTTGGCGCCAAATTGTCTCCCAATGGAAACGCTCTGGTTTATGCTACGTTCGTGGGCGGGACGGGCTCTGATCAGGGCACTAGCATCGCAGTGAGTAGCGACAACGCGGTCTTTATCACGGGGCAAACCTATTCCACCGATTTTCCCACCACAATGGGAGCCTTTGATGTTGTGCATAATGGTGATCGTGATGCCTTTGTGGTAAAACTAGCTGCGAATGGGGCCGCTTTGACTTATGCGACCTTTCTGGGGGGGGGGAGTAGCCAGGATTTTGGTACCGGTATTGCTGTGGACGCGCTTGGGGCAGCTTACGTCACCGGCTTCACGCAATCCGCAGCCTTTCCTGTCACAGACGGTGCCTTTGATACCACCCTGAATGGCGGTTATGGCGATGGATTTGTAGCCAAGCTGGTTCCAGCTGGTAGCGCGCTGGATTATTCAGCTTTCCTGGGGGGCGCAGGACATGACGAACCCCAGGATATTGCGACAGATGGCAACGGGGCAGCCTATGTTACTGGAATGACGACATCGTTTGATTTCCCTGTCACACCAGGAGTTATCGGGAGCGCACTGCTCGGTTCGAGTGATGCGTTTGTGGTCAAGGTGAGCTTAGGCGGTGATGCTCTGGCATACGCCACTTATCTAGGCGACAGCCGAGATGAGGATGGATGGGCTATTGCTGTGGTTGTCCCAGGTCTTCCTGCCGCTGGTTCTACGCCAACCTTGACAGGTCTTGAGCATGGTAAACCAGCTTTTCTCGCCCACCCAGTAGGTCAATACCGGTGCCCTGCACCATCGGCTCTCTCGTCCGCGTGCGGGGGAGAATGGGAGGGCACGTCCTCTGCAAAGTAACGTGACTTGGATGAAACTCTGCACTTGGCGCGGCGATAGGTGTGAGCCGTGTCTTGACAATCTTAATGCTTACGATTATCATAATCGTAAGCATTAAATATCAGGAGGCTGCCCATGTTTATCAACCGCGAACAAGAACTGACCTGGCTCAAGGAACGCTACGCTTCAGGCAAAGCCGAGTTTATCGTGCTGACCGGGCGCCGGCGCGTGGGCAAGACCGCGCTGTTGACCGAGTTTGCCGCCGATAAGCCCGGCGTGTACTTCCTGGCGTATCTGGATTCTGCCGAGACGTTGTTGCGCAATCTCTCCGCGGCGCTGTGGGAGGCGGAGCACGGCCCAGGCGCCGCGCCCGGCTCTTATGGTTCGTGGTTGGGATTGTTCCAGGCGGTGGGGCGGCTGGCGACCGACCGCCGCTTTGTGCTAATCCTTGACGAATACCCCTATCTGGCCGACGCCGGCGAGCGGCTGGCTTCTGTCATCCAGAAGCTCTGGGATGAAACGTTGCAACACTCCCAGGTGTTTCTGGTGTTGTGCGGCTCCTATATGTCCGTCATGGATCGCGATGTGCTCAACCGCGATGCGCCGCTCTATGGACGCCGCACCGCGCAGTTGACGCTGCGTCCCTTGACGCCGGGGCAGATGCGCGGCTTCTTGCCGGAGCGCAGCCCGGTGGAGTTGATCGAAGCCTACGCGCTGACCGGCGGGATGCCCGCGTATCTGGCCGAGTTGCGCCCGGAGCGTTCTCTGTGGACGAACCTGAGCCATACCGCGTTCGACCCGGCCCACATCCTGTACCACGATGGCTTGACGCTGTTGCGCGATGAGCTGCGCGACCCCCGGCATTACGCCGCCGTGCTGCGGGCAATTGCCAACGGCTATCACACCCTCTCCGCGATGGCCCAGGAAGCCGGGGTGGAGCGCAGCAGCCTCCCCACCTACCTTTCGACATTGCAGGGGGCGGGGTATGTGGCACATCGCGCGCCCATTGGGATTGCGCCGGCGACGCAGCGCCGGCGCGGGACATGGCACATCGCCGACCCCTATATCCGTTTTTGGGGACGGTACATTCTGCCCTACACAGGCGCCATCGAGAAGGGGCAGGGCGCGGGGTTGGTCGAGCAGGTCTTGCGCCCCACCTGGGAGCAATTTGTAGCTTACACCTGGGAGGATTTGGCGCGGGCGGCGGTCTATACCCTGGCAAGGCAAGCCACGCCCGGCTTCTGGCCCGAAGCGGTTGGCTCCTGGTGGGATGCGCACCATCAGATTGATCTGGCAGCGGTAAGCTACCAACAGCGCATCGCCTGGCTGGGCGAGGCTAAGTGGCGCAATGAACCTATGGGCCTGCCCGAACTGGAAGCGCTGCAACGCCGGGCGCGCGCGTGGCAAGGCGACGTTACCGGCTGGCGGCTCTATTATCCATTGTTCAGCCGGAGCGGGTTCACCGCTGCGTTGCAGGCGCGCGCAGCCGATGATCCAGATGTATTGCTCTTCGGGCCGCAGGAGGTGGTCGGCTGATGGCCGGTTACACCGTCGGCTCTCTCGTCCGCGCGCGGGGACGCGAATGGGTAGTCTTACCCGAATCCTCCGCCGAATGGCTGGTGCTGCGCCCGCTGGGCGGCACGGATCGGGAAATCGCGGGGCTGTATCTGCCGTTGGAAGGCGATGCCGTGCAGCCCGCAACTTTCGATCTGCCCGACCCCACCCGCCCCGGCGATTTCCACTCGTGCCAATTGCTGCGCGATGCGGTGCGGCTGGGCTTCCGCTCTAGCGCGGGGCCGTTCCGCTCGTTTGCGCGGCTGGCGGTCGAACCCCGGCCCTATCAACTGGTGCCCTTGCTCATGGCGCTGCGCCTCGACCCCGTGCGGCTGCTCATCGCCGACGATGTGGGGATCGGCAAGACCATCGAGGCGGGGCTGATCGCCCGCGAGCTGCTGGATCGCGGCGAGGTGCAACGGCTGGCCGTGCTCTGCCCGCCGCATCTAGCCGAGCAGTGGCAGAGCGAGCTGGCCGAGAAGTTCCACATCGAGGCGGAACTGGTGCTGGCGAGCACCGCCGCCCGGCTGGAGCGGGGCACGGCAGTGGGCCAATCGCTCTTTGAGTTGCACCCCTTCGTCATCGTCTCTACGGAGTACATCAAATCCACCCGGCGGCGCGAAGAGTTTGTGCGCACCTGCCCGGAACTGGTCATTGTGGATGAGGCGCACACTTGCGCCTTCTCTGCCGAGCAGCGCGGCGGGCGGCATCTGCGGCATCAACTGCTCCAGGCGCTGGCGCAGAATCCGGCGCGGCATCTGCTGCTGGTGACGGCGACCCCACACAGCGGCGACGAGGGGGCGTTCCGCTCGCTGCTGGCGCTGCTCCGCCCGGACTTTGCCCGGCTGCCCGATGACCTCACCGGCAAAGCGCAGGAAACCGTCCGGCGCGAGGTGGCGCTGCATCTGGTGCAACGCCGCCGGGCCGATGTGCGCGCCTACATGGATGCCGACACGATCTTCCCGGCGCGCGAGGAAGCCGAGGCAACGTACACGCTGGGCAACGAGACCAAGAAGTTGTTCGCCACTGTGTTGGCCTACGCCCGCGAGCGGGTGCAGGATACCAGCGGCACGCAATACCATCAGCGGGTGCGGTGGTGGTCGGCGTTGGCGCTGCTGCGCAGTCTGGCGAGCAGCCCGGCGGCTGCCGCGGCAACGCTGCGCACGCGCTCAGCGACGGTGGAAACCGAGGATGCTGCCGAAGCCGATCTCATCGGGGAGCGCGCCGTGCTGGATCTGGATGACGTGGAAGGCGAGAGCGTGGATGTGGCGCCGGGAGCGTGGTACGAGGGGGTGACGGGGGGAGAGGGTGACAAGGTGACGGGGTGGCAGGGTGACGGGCCTGCCCTGAGCGCAGTCGAAGGGATGACGGGAGGGCAACGGCAAAGGCTCTTACGCATGGCACGTCAAGCCGAAGCGCTGAAAGGCCCGACGCACGACGCGAAACTCCGCCAGGCGATAGCGCTGGTGAAAGGCTTGCTCAAGGATGGCTACCAGCCGATCCTTTTCTGCCGCTTCATCCCCACCGCCGAGTATGTGGCGGAGGAGCTGCGCGCGGCGCTGCCCAAGAGCGTCGAAGTCGCGGCGGTGACGGGCTTGCTGCCACCCGCCGAGCGCGAGCAGCGGGTGGCGCAACTGGGCGCGTTCCCGCAGCGGGTGCTGGTCGCCACCGATTGCCTGAGCGAGGGCATCAACTTGCAGGAGCATTTCAACGCCGTGATCCACTACGATCTCTCCTGGAATCCCACTCGCCACGAGCAGCGCGAGGGCCGCGTGGATCGCTACGGGCAGGCCAGCCCCACCGTGCGCACGGTGACCTATTACGGCATAGATAACCAGATTGACGGCCTGGTGCTGGATGTGTTGCTGCGCAAGCACAAGACCATCCGCAGTTCGCTGGGGATTTCGGTGCCGATCCCGGCCAATACCGGTGAAGTGGTACAAGCGTTGATGCACGCGCTCTTGCTGCGCGGCGGGCAGGCGGCGGTGGATGGGCGGCAGCTCTCGCTCTTCGATGTGAGCGATGACGTTTACAAGAATCTGCACGCGCAATGGGACAATGTGACGGCGCGGGAGAAGCAATCGCGCACGCTCTTTGCGCAGCGGACGCTCCGGGTGGAAGAGGTGGCCCGCGAGTGGGACGCGGTGCGGGCGGCCATCGGCGCGGGGGTGGATGTGCAGCGTTTTGTGGAGACGGTAGTGCGCCTGCACGGTGGGACGGTAGCGCACAAACCGCGCCACGTTGAAATCACCTTGCCCAATCACGCAGCGCTGCGGGAAGCGGTCGGCAACAGTGAGCGCTTTACGGCCTGCTTCGAGTTGCCCGCGCCGGCGGGGACGCGCTATCTCACGCGCACGCATCCGGCGGTGGAAGGACTGGCGGCCTATACGCTGGATGCCGCGCTCGATCCGCTGTTGGACGGCGTGGCCCGGCGCAGCGGCGTGATGCGCACGCGGGCGGTTGCCACGCGCACGACGCTGTTGCTCCTGCGCCTGCGCTATCACCTGGTAACGCAGCGCGATGGGCAAACGGTGGAATTGCTGGCCGAGGATTGCCAAACGGTGGGCTTCACTGGTGCGCCGGAGGCCGCGCAGTGGTTGACGCCGGACGAGGTAGAGAGCCTGTTGAGCGCCGAACCCGCCGCCAACATCGCCGCGCAACAAGCGACGCAGTTCTTGCAGCGCGTGCTCGACGCTTTCGACGCCCTGCGCCCGCACCTGGACGCGGTCGCTGAGGCGCGCGGGGCGGCGCTGCTCGAAGCGCATCAGCGGGTGCGGACGGCGGCCCGGCTCAAGGGCGTGCGCGTGGATGTACGTCCGCATCTCCCGCCGGATGTGCTGGGGGTGTATGTGTTGCTGCCAGTGGGGTGACGAGGGTGACTGGGTGACAGGTGACAAGGTGACAAGGTGACAATATCACCCAGTCACCCAGTCACCAGGTCACCAAGTCAGGAAAAGGGGGAAAGCATGGGCAAGAAAATCAGTGTGCATACGGAGTTGGAAGTCTATCAGAAGGCGTTCGCGGCGGCGATGGAGATTTTTGAGCTGTCGAAGCGGTTCCCGAAGGAGGAAACGTATTCGCTGACGGATCAGATCCGCCGCTCGTCGCGCTCGGTGTGCGCGAATCTGGCTGAGGCGTGGCGTAAGCGGCGTTACGAGCGCGCTTTCATCAGCAAGCTCTCAGATTGTGAAGCGGAAGCGGCGGAAACGCAAGTGTGGCTGGAATTTGCGGTGAAGTGCGGGTATTTGCACCGCGATACCGCCGCGCCGTTGTACAAAGCCTATGATGAGATGTTGGGCACGATTGTGGGAATGATTACGCATCCTGAGACGTGGGTGCTTAGGTGAAGGGGTGACAAGGTGACGGGGTGACGGGGTGATTTTGTCACCTTGTCACCCCGTCACCCAGTCACAATCCCGCAAGTGTGTGGCGAATCGTCAGGATCAAATCCCCTGGACGGAGAACCGCAATCGCCGCGCCGGTGGGGAAGTAGTGGCGGATATTGAAGGTGACGAAGTACGGACAGCCTTCGCGCAGGGCCGCTGCAAGCAACGGCAGGTCTTTGGGGTCGGCTTGTCCGGCGCAGGCGCGCAGCTCTGCCAGTGTGGGATCGGGGACAACGTGCAGGGCGCGGCTGACCAGCAGGCGAAATTCCGGCAGTTTGGTGGGCAACTTGGCTTCCAGGTTGCGCGCGACTTCGGTTACGGCTTGCTCAGACGTGATGCCCTCGATAAGCGTGAGCTCGCTCATCACCAGGAGGATATGGCTCGCGCCCTGGGTGCTCGGTGAGGCTGCGCCGGCGAAGATGACGTCGGCGTCCACAAAGACGCGGAGCTTACTCATTGGCGGCGCTGTACTTTTCAGCCGTGTAGCGTTCGCGTTGGGCGCGGAGGTCTGCCAGCATTTGCTCGACGCTCAGCCCGGCCTCGACGCGGGCGCGCTCGATTTCGCGGGCCAGTTCGGGCACTAACGGCGCGAGGGGGGTGAACACCAGGATGCCATCGAGGTCTACCAGGCGAAAACTGTCGCCGGGCTGGATGTTATACCGGTCGCGGACATCGGCGGGCAGGGTAAGTGTGCCGCGTTGCCGCACTTGAACTGTAGTGGTGAGGGGCATCGTAAGCCTCGCTTTCTGTTTTTCTGCATTGACTGATTTACTGATATTATACGACGGAAGTGACGGGATGACAAGGTGACAGGGAGACAGGGTGACAAGGTGACAAGGTGACGGGGTGATTTTGTCCCAAAGGTGCTTGTGTATTCCATCACCCCATCACCCCATCACCCCATCACCCCAACTCCCTTTCTCCCCCGCTCCCCCGCAGCCCCCCCCCCCCCCCCCCCCCGCCCGCGGGACCCGGGGGTGC
>CAZDSF010000004.1:0-1614 GCA_964508025.1 uncultured Anaerolineales bacterium | reverse complement strand
TTAAATGGTCAAAGGGTCCGGGGGTTTTTGTTCCCAATGTGGTTTTGTTTTACCTAAACCCAAAAACCCCTAACCCCATCACCCCTTCACCCCCTCACCCCATCACCCCTTCACCCCCTCACCCCCTCACCCAGTCACCTCTTCACCGAGTCATAGGAACAAGGAGACGCTATGCGAACGGTTGCGCGCAACACGTTTACCACCATCAAGACCGAGGGCGGCATTCTCCCTGCCGATCTTTTGCAACGCATCGCCGAGGGGCGCGATCTGGAAGGCTTGCGCCCGGAGGATTATCACCTCTACGCCGGGGAGCGGCTGAATGAGGCGATCAACCGGGCGTGGAATCGCTGTCTGGGCGCGTGGCAGGCGTTCGACGCGCAACGCGCGCGCCTGCCCGAATCCGACCGGGGAACGAGCCTCACCCGCGAGCGCTGGCTGCTCATCCTCTTCCAGGAGCTCGGCTATGGTCGCCTGCCGTATGTCGGCAACCTGGCGCTCTCCGTCGCCCCGTCACCCACTCACCCTCCCACCCCCTCACCCACTTACCCCATCAGCCACCTCTGGCAGCGCACGCCCATTCACCTCGTCTCCTTTCGGCAGGAATTGGATCGCAAAGGCTACGAGAGCCGCTCGCCCCACAGCCTGATGCAGGAATTCCTCAACCGCTCCGAGGACTATCTCTGGGGCATAGTGAGCAACGGGCTGCGGCTGCGCGTGCTGCGCGATAATGTGAGCCTCACCCGCGCGGCGTTTGTGGAGTTCGACCTGGAGGCGCTGTTCACCGGCGAGCAGTACGCGGATTTCGCCGTGCTGTGGCTGCTATGCCATCAGAGCCGGGTGGAGAATGGTGATCCGACGCAATTCTGGCTGGAACGCTGGTCGCAGACGGCGGCGGAGCAGGGCGTGCGCGCGTTGGATGCGCTGCGCGATGGAGTGCAGGAGGCCATCGCCGCGCTGGGACGGGGCTTTCTGGCGCACCGAGCCAACGCCGATCTCCGCGCGCGGCTCAAATCCGGCGCGCTGAGCACCCAGGACTACTACCGCCAACTGCTGCGGCTGGTCTACCGGCTGATCTTTCTGCTGGCGGCGGAGGAGCGGGAGCTGTTGCTGGTGGAAGATGACGCTGGTGACAAGGTGACAGGGTGGCAAGGTGACAAGGTGACAGATTCACCCCCTCACCTCCTCACCTTGTCACCCTCTCACCGTGTCACCCAGTCACCCCGCCACCTGGTCATGCAATACTACTCCGTCAGCCGGTTGCGCGAGTTGGCGGCGAACTTGCGCGGCGGGCCGCACGCGGATTTGTATCACGGACTGCGGCTGCTTTTCACGCTGTTGCGCGAGGGCTACGCGCCGCTGGCGTTGCCCGCGCTGGGGAGCTTCCTCTTTTCGCCGGAGGCGACGCCCGACCTGGATGGCGCGGAGCTCGCCAACGCCGACCTGCTGGCGACCATCCGCGCGCTGACGTTGACCACCGAGGGCAACGTGCGCCGCGGCGTGGACTATCGCAATCTGGGGTCAGAGGAGCTGGGCAGCGTCTACGAGAGCCTGCTGGAACTGCACCCCCAGCTCAATGTGGACGCGGCGACCTTCACACTGGCCGTTGCTGCCGGG
>CAZDSF010000003.1:71053-96876 GCA_964508025.1 uncultured Anaerolineales bacterium | reverse complement strand
CGTGGCTGGCGAACTCGAGCCCCAAGACGTAGCGCAGCTGTGACAGCGCGATCAGAATCCCGGCGCCGGCTGAAAATCCCACCACCACGGAATGCGACACGAAGTTCGTCAGCACCCCCAGACGCGCTAATCCCATGGCAATCTGGATCGCGCCGACCAGCAAGGCGGCTACTGCCGCCAGGATCACAAATTCCGCCGTGCCGGGTGTAGCATAAGCGAGCAACGTCGAGAGGATGAGGAGTGAGATGGCGTTGGTCGGCCCCGTCTGCAGGTGATTGGAGGAACCCCACAGCGCCGCTATCACAGCCCCCACAATGGCCGTGTATAGCCCCACCTGCGGCGGCAACTCCGCGACGAGGGCGTAAGCAATCACCTGCGGCAACATGATGACCGCCACCGTTAGCCCGGCGACGAGATCAGGACGGAGGTACTCGCGCTTGTATCCGCGAAACAAGCGCACCGGTTGGACAAAAAACTCCGGCGCCGCGGCAAAAGCCTCAAACATAGCGCGCGTCAACGGTACAGTTTGCGACCCCCTGCTCACTGCCACGACCACCCTCCGCTTTCATGCGCGATTGCCAGCAATCGCTTGAACGATCATGCCTCAAGTGTACGCCGCTTCAGCCCAGCTGTCAACCACACAAACGCCAAAGGGAGTGCGTCAGATTTCCGCAAAATGCCGCCACGCGGCGCGTTGAAACGCACCGCTGATACGCAAAACCGGCTGCAAGCCGGTTCAAAACCGCTCCCCGAGTGCGTTTCCAACGCACTTGGGATAGCAGCCGGCGGTTTCAACCGCTGGCGCAAGACTGCGCATGACGCGGTTGCGAAAAAGTGACGCACACCCAGCGCCGAATCATCCCCGAAATCAGCCCGCTCTTACTGTCCCTTGTCCTATAGCCCAGACGTGGTATGGTTAGCGTGTTCCATCCAATGACAAGGAGCTTCGACAAAGCATGGATTGCACAGAGAGTCGCGCCCTGCCCCGTGCAGGGCTGGTGTTATCGCAAGCCGGCGTGATCGTGATCGCCGCGTACATTGCCGCGCAGATCCTCGCCGACATCGGCAGCCTGAAAATCGCGCTGGTGGGCGGCTTCAGCATTGATGGCGGCACGTTTATCTACCCGCTCACCTTCACGCTGCGGGATATGGTCCACAAGCTGCTGGGACGGCGCGCCGCGCGCACGGTGGTCATCACGGCGGGGGTCATCAATCTGCTCATGGCGGGCTACTTCCTCATGCTCGCCGCCCTGCCGCCGGATCCCAGCTGGCCGTTGCAAGAAGCGTTTGCCGACATTCTCACGCCCGTTTGGCGCATCGTCAGCGCCAGCATCGTCGCCGAGATTATCAGCCAGATGATTGATACGGAAGCCTATCACCTGTGGGTCACGCGCATCACCCGCCGCTACCAGTGGGCGCGCGTGCTGGTGAGTAACAGCATCAGCGTACCCGTGGATAGCCTCATCTTCTGCTGGGGCGCGTTCGGCGGCGTCCTGCCCGCTGCCGTGGTCTGGTCTATCTTCTGGGCTAACGTGCTGGTCAAGGGTCTCACCACGCTCATCGGGCTGCCGGCAATTTATCTGGTGAAGGGGGAGTGAGCGGGAAGCTGGTTGCTGGTTGCTGGTTGCTTGTTCGACCGAGGACGGGGGACGGACGACCGGCGCATTTTAGCGCAGTCGGTCGTCGGTCGTCGGTCACACTGCATGATGTTTTACTGAAAGGAACTCTGTGGTAGACGAAACAGAAATTTGGGAAGAAGATGCCGCGCTGGACGCTGAAACAACAGATGAGAACAGCCTGGCGCTGATCGAGGCCTTTCTCGGTCAACAGGGAGCGCTAACTACAGAAGTTGTAGCGCCGGAAGAAGCTCCGTTGCCAGAAGGCCATCGCTCCGGCTTCGTCGCGCTCATCGGGCGGCCCAACGCGGGCAAATCCACACTGGTAAACGCGCTGGTGGGCCAGAAAATCGCCATCGTCTCCTCGAAACCGCAAACGACGCGCAACCGCATCCTCGGCATCGTCACGCGCCCCGCGTACCAGATCATGCTCGTGGATACGCCCGGCATTCACAAAGACCCCGCGTTCCGGCTCAATCGGCGGATGATCGAACAGGCGGTGGCGGCGATTCCCGATGCGGATGTGATTCTCTTCATGGTGGATCTCACCACGACGCCACGGGACGAGGACGCCCACATCGCCACGCTGCTGCGCCAGAAAGCCGCGCAGCGCCCCGTGCTGCTGGTGGGCAACAAAGTTGACCGCGTGCCGCAGGAGCAGGCCGAAACGCACCTGGACGCCTATCACACGCTGTTGCCGGGCAGCATTCCCGTCCCCGCCATCAGCGCGCTGGAAGGCGCCGCGCTCGACACGCTGCTGGAAGCCATCGTCGCCCGGCTGCCTGAAGGCCCACGCTACTATCCCGACGCGCAGCTCACCGACCAGACCGAGTGGCATATCGCCGCGGAGCTCATCCGCGAGGCGGTGCTGAACCTCACGCGGCAAGAAGTGCCCCACGCCAGCGCCGTCCTGGTGGAGGAATTCGAGGAGCGCGAGAACGGCATCACGTATATTTCGGCCACGCTGTGGGTGGAACGGGATTCGCAGAAGCCGATTCTCATCGGCAAAGGCGGGGAAAAGCTCAAGCGCATCGGTTCGGCGGCGCGCGCCGAGCTGGAGCGCTTCATCGGCGGGCAGGTCTACCTCGATCTGTGGGTCAAGGTGAAGCCCAAGTGGCGTGATGACGTGAATCGCTTACGCGAGCTGGAGCTGTGACGCAATCGAGTGAGGTGTGATGCGTGAAACGTGAAACGTGAGCAGTGCTCACGTTTCACGTTTCAGTTCTTCGACTGAAATCCAACACTACACCATCAGCGCCGCGCTTCCCAGAAGGCGGCGCGGTAGTCGGCGAAACGCCCCGCCAGAATCGCCTCCCGAATCTCGCGGATGATGGTGAGCATGGTGTGCAGGTTGTGGATGGTGAGCAGCGTTGCGCCCAGAATCTCCTTGGCGACGATGAGGTGCCGCAGGTAGGCCCGGCTGAAGTGCTGGCAAGCGTAGCACGTACACGCAGCATCCAGCGGCGCGGGGTCTTCGGCGAAGCGCGCGTTGCGCAGGTTGGCTTTGCCGGTGCGCAAAAGCGCCTGTCCGTTCCGCGCCACTCGCGTCGGCAGCACGCAATCGAAAATATCCACACCGCGCGCTACCCCTTCCACCAGATCTTCCGGTGTCCCCACGCCCATGAGGTAGCGCGGTTTGTCCGCCGGCAGCAGCGGCGCAGTGACGGCTAACGTCGCTAACATCTGCGCCTTGGTCTCCCCCACCGAAAGCCCACCAATGGCGTAGCCAGGAAAATCCAACTCTGTGAGGAAACGCGCGCTCTGCTCGCGCAGGTCGGGGAAGATACCGCCCTGGACGATGCCAAACAGCGCTTGATCGGAGCGCGAGTGGGCGACTTTGCAGCGCTCAGCCCAGGCGTGCGTGCGGCGAAGCGCCTGGATGCTGTAGTCGTAGTCGTCGGGCGGGGCGCACTCGTCGAGCACCATCGCAATATCCGCGCCGAGGTTCTGCTCGATCTCCATCACCCGCTCCGGCGTGAAGCGGTGCGCGGAGCCATCTATGTGCGAGCGGAAGGTGACGCCGTCATCGTCGAGCGTGCGCAGCCCCTTCTGCCCGCGCGTTCCCGCCAGGCTGAAGACCTGGAAGCCGCCGGAATCGGTGAGCATCGGCCCGCGCCACTGCATGAAGGTGTGGACGCCGCCGAGGCGCGCCACCAGCTCGTCGCCGGGGCGCAGGTACAAGTGATAGGTGTTCGCCAGCACCAACGTCGCGCCGACTTCTTCCAGTTGCCGGGGTGTGACGGCTTTGACGCTCGCCTGCGTGCCCACCGGCGCGTAGACCGGCGTGTGCAGCGGCCCGTGAGCGGTGGTGAAGACGCCGGCGCGGGCTTCCCCCTCCGTTGCCAGCAGCTCGAAGTGGAACAGGTCAGTTTGATCGCTCATATATCCCATCCTGAACCGCAGATCAAGCGTGCGTCGGCGCGCGTTTGCGCGAGGCGCTGATGAGCGCGCCCCACAACGCCAGCTCGATGAGCAGCACCGCCAGGATGCCGATCATCGTCACCTGCGGGCCGATGCGCTCGAAGAGCTGCCCGATGACCCATGGCAGCGCCATCCCGCCCAGGCTCGCGCCGACGAAGAAGAAACTGGTCACTTGCCCGGTGATGGACAGCCGCCGTTCCGCCAGCGACATGGTGGTGGGGAAGACCGAGGCCATCGAGAAGCCGGTGAGCAAAGTGCCCACCCAGATCGCGGTGATGGAGCGCGGCCACAGCATGACAACGGCAACGCCCAATAAGCACCCGATCAGATCGCCCAGCAGAATGAAACGCGGGCGGAGTTTGACGGCGATAGGAATGGCGACCAGCCGCCCCACCGTCAGCGCGCCCCAAAAAGCGGAAGTGAGATAAGCCGCGTTGGCGCCATCGCCCAACTGCATCGCCGTAGCGTAGGTAAAGATCCAACCGCCAAAACTGGTTTCTGCGGTCACATAGAAGAAGAAAAAGGCCACGAACAGACCCACCAGCAGCGGGGGATTGCCATTCCCCCCGCCCTCCGCTGATGTTGCAGCTTTCGACGCCGGGCTGGGCCGCGCGCCCAACAACATCGCCGCCGGCAGCATCAACACAGCCAGCGTCCAGTACGACCAGGCGAAGTCGCCGCCCAGTTGCGCCGCGCGTGCGATGATCAGCGGGGAGAGCGTCGCTCCCACGCCGAAGAAGAAGTGCAGCCCGTTCATGTACGGGCCGACATCGTGACCGTGAACCCACATGAGCAAGGTGTTGCCGCCCACATCGAGCGTTCCTTGCCCAGCCCCGATCAGGAACCAGAGAAAAGCCAACAGCAACAGCCACGGCACTGCGGGCACCAGCGCCAGTAACGCGACCAGAGCCACAAGCGCGACCAGCATCACCGGGTGTCCGCGCATTCGGTCGTAGAGCTGTCCGCCGAGCAGCGAGCCGAGCAAGTAACCCAACGCCGACGTGGTGAACAACACGCTGATGCCGCTGAGATCTGACCCAGTGCGCTCAGCCAGCTCCGGCAACGTGGGGCCAAGCGCCGCCGTCACCAATCCCAAAGCGATGAAAGCGAGGTAGTAGGGGATGCTTCTCTTCATGCTCAGCGCGCAACCTCGACGAGCACTTTGAGCGCATCGCCCCGGCTATCGGCGATGGCGAAAGCCCGCGCAGCCTCTTCCAAGGGGAAGCGGTGCGTGATGAGCGGCTCGGCCTGCACGGCGCCCGCTTCGAGCAGCGCCAGGGCGGTGGCAAAGTCGTCATCGGCGTACATCAGCGTGCCCACCAGCTCGAGCTCGTGATCCTGGATCAATCCCAGGGGAATAGCGACATCGTCCTCAAAGACGCCAGCGAGGATGATGCGTGTGCCCTTGCGCGCCAGATGGATAGCTTGCCGCGCGGTTGTCCCTACGCCGACGCACTCGAAGATCACATCGGCGCGCTCGTGACCGAAAAGCCGCTCCAGCGCATCCTCCAGATCATCGGCCGCGGGATTGACGGCGCCATCTGCGCCCAGGCGCAGCGCCAGCGCCAGCCGTTCGGGCATCAGGTCGGTAATCAGCACCCATCCGGCGCCCAGCGCTTTGGCGGCCTGCGCCATCATCAGGCCAATGGTGCCCGCCCCCAGTACCAGAACCTTGGCGCCCGGCGCGAAATTCGCCAGCCGCACCGCATGAATGGCGACCGCCAGCGGTTCGGCGAGCGCGGCCTGATCCCAGGTAAGGGCATCCGGCAAGCGCAACGCCTTCGATGCGGGCACGGTCAGGTAATCCGCCAGCGCGCCCGTGGTCTGGCAACCAATGACGGTGAGCTGCTCGCAGATGTTGTAGCGTCCATGGGTGCAGTTGTAGCACTCGCCGCAGACCAGCGACGGCTCTACCGTCACCCGATCACCAGGCTGGAAGCCGGTAACTTCCGCACCCACTTCGACCACCGTACCGGCAAACTCATGCCCTGGCGTCACCGGCAGGGTAATGAACGGGTGCTTGCCATGGTAGGCGTGCAGATCCGAGCCGCAGATGCCCACCACCGCGACGGCAATCAGCAGTTCTCCCGGCCCCGGCGTAGGGCGCGGCGCTTCCAACAGCCGAATCTCCTCTGGCGCGAATAACTGTACTTGACGCATCGGTTATCTCCTTATGAAATGGTAACGGGTGAGCAGTGAGAGGTGAGCAGGTCGGGCGCGGCGAACTGCGTCTTGCTCACTGTTCTATACGCTCTGCGAACTATTTGCATCTGCTGATCATAAACGCAACGCCTCCCTCTCAGGCGCGCCCTCGCGCAACCAGGCAGGGACATCTTCGCGTTGAGGGTCTGTCCAGAATATGGTATGCAGTTCCGGCGCTTGGAGAGCAATCTCTCGGAAACGCTGCCGCTCACGGTCATTCAAAGAAATGATGCGATGATCCGCTTCCCGCGCGGTGGCAATAAGCACCCAATCCCTGTCTATTTCATCGGGAGCGCGTGAGTCTGTAGAATAGCTGCGCCATGCACCGAAGTGTCTACAACTATCGCATACCGCACGGCGGCATTCATTGCTTCCCTCGCTGACGCGTTGTAGCTGCATCCAGATACGCGCGCATGATTTCCATGCTCACATCAGCAAAGTCCACTGGCCACTCGCCAAACGCGCCGTCTTCGTCCAGGTCAGCCGAAACGACACGGGTAACACCTTCTTCATCACGGGTGAACCAATGCAGTTTCACCTTGTCTGGCGCCAGCTGCTCACGCGCGACCAGGCTTTGAATCCCCAACAGAAGCAACTCGCTATGCGTTTCTACGATCACCTGGACGCCGCGGTTGGCAGCGCGCGCAATGACTTCAGCCAAAGCCACCTGCGCGCGCGGATGAAGATGGATTTCAGGCTGCTCAAGGTACACAATTTGTCCCAACCTGGCTGCCAGTAAAGCCACCACGACCGGCAACACTTGAGAAACGCCAAAACCCACATCGGCGATGCTGACCAGATCTTGAGATTGCTGTGTTCTAAGACGCCCCACCCGCAATTCCAACTCAGCCACGCCCAAAGATCTCGACTCTATCTGCGCGGTCAATCCCAACAGAGACAGGTCTTCTTCCAGACAGATCAACAGTTCCTTGGAATTCTTTTCCCGTTGCCACTGAAAAATGACGCTGGCAACATAATCATGGAACAAACCAGGGTAAAAAACTCCCGCTCCGGTTCGTTTGTATGTGCGGGCGGGATTCCCGCGCAGTCCGGGAACGTGGATGACGGTTTCCGGCAAAGAAGCAAAGAAACGCCATCCATTGGGTAAAGGCTGTAAGTTGTTGAGATTCAAGTACATTAGACTGCGATATCGCTCAACCGTGCGTATTTCGTCTAACGCTATTCTCGTGGGGTGCTCATACGCCAAAATTTCCTGAGCTATGTCCGCTTTCGACATCTCCGGACGCAGGCGCAACGCGCCGCGAGGGTCCCGCCACGTACACTCAGCGACTTCGATAGGGGCAGCGCTGCTTTCGGCCCTCGCCTCTCGAAAAACGATCTCGACTTGATTCCCTTCATCCCGACTCAACTTGACGGTAAAGGTGGAGGCGCTTCTGCCGGCGGCAGTCCAAAAGATCTGCTTGATATCCGAAAAAACAACATTTGGACCATCGAGCCATAATGGGCCTGGATCATAGGGACGCTCAAAAGTTTGCTTGAACAGGAGCAGAGGCTGAATCACTGAGGATTTACCTGAGCTATTGGCGCCAGCCAGAATTGTCAGCCCGCCCAACGCCACACTGACGCGGTCGCGCAGCGATTTGAAACCCTCGACTTGTATCTCGGATAGGGCCAAAGGTTTGCTGTTGGTTATCTCCACCATCATTTATCTCCTCGAAAAAGCAACGGGTGAGCAGGGGGGCTGTTTGCACACAGCAAGCTGCAACCCACTCATCACAACTATTCATTCATTTATGTAATGCTATCACAAAGTAAATCTGCGTCATCCATAAAATCTGCGAAATCTGCGTTCGAAATCGCTCACAGCTCCCCTACGTGAGCAGGGCGCGGGGCAGGAAATCCACCCGATTCATGTAGACGACGCGGCGATACTCTGGATGAAAATCAATGCGGGTGATGGCGGTGTTCTGGATCTCGAACCACACGCTCGTGTCTGACGGCAGGTCAAGGATGATCCGCAGCAGATGATTGTAGAAGCCGCCGTGACTGACGATGGCAACGTGATCCCCCGTATCACCGTGACGCTCCAGGAGCGTGTGCAGCACCTGCTGCGCGCGCGCCGGGCGTTCCTCGCGCGTCTCGAAGGCGCGATTCCACCAGCCCGCTTCCCAACCCGAAGGGGGCAGCACCAGCTCTGGAAAACGCGCGGCAAAATCGGCGCGTGTGAGGCCGGGCAGGCCCACCTGGGATTCGGTTTCGGGATCATTGCGGAAAATGCCGCCGGTCTCGTGAATGTCTTCCCACGCGACCAGTGGCAGCCCCAGCGCGCGCGCCACGGGCAACGCCGTTTCGATGGCTCGCGTCATCGGGCTGCAATAGAGATGCGTGAACTGAAATCCAGGGACGTTGTGATACCCGGCGACGGAATTTCCGCTCGCCGCGCCCGGCGCAGCGAGAAACGCCGCCAGATGCTCGGCCTGCTGCCGCCCCACCGCCGTCAACGCGGGGTCGCTGCTGCGTCCCGCATCCGAGCCGGTCTGTTCCCAGATGACGTTGTTTTCGGATTGGCCGTGACGGATGAAGTAAAATTGCATAAGCCCTCGTGGTGAAAGATCAGAAAAGCTCGTATAGGTCGAGAAAATACTGCTGCTCGAATTCGGTGAGCGGCGCCCGACCATAACCGGCATAGAAAGCAGCGCGCTCATCGGCGGTCAGAGCAATTTCTTCTGCATCGGCGTCGAACGCCAACGCCACATCATAGCGGGGATCGCCCACCGCGCCGCCCGCCCAATCAATGATACCCGTAATTCGCCCCTCAGCAATCAGCACATTATCGGTGGTGAAATCGCCGTGGATGAGCGTCGCCGGTACAGGCGCGGGACGCTCGCGGCGCAAGCGCGCCAGCAGCGCGGGCAATTCGGGATCATCGTAAGTGTCAGGGAACTCGCGCAGATGCAGCGCGCCGGTTTCCAGCGCCCCTTCGAGCCATGCCGCCGCCGACTGCAGCGGCATCCCCGGCGGAGGCGGCGTCGCGTGGATTGCCGCCAGCGTCGCGCCGAAGCGGTGCAACAGCGGCGCGCGAGTCCCGGCGGGCAGCCGGCGCAACACTTCGGTCAGCGATTCGCCGGGCAGGTAGTCCATCAACAGCCATACGCCTGCAGCATCCTCCACGAAAGCGCGCGGATGTGGAACCGGCAACGCCGCTGCCAGCGGAGCGGTCTGCGCCAACCAGTGCAAAACCTGGGCTTCTCGCGCCAACCACGGCATGAACAGCGGCTCGGCGGTATGCTTCAACACGAACAGGCCTCGTTCGGTCTCCAGCACTGCCAGGCGCGAGGTGCAGCCCTGCGCGGGCATCGTCAACCGGCGCACCTCCCCTAAAACTTCCAAAATAGAATCCGGGATCTCCATTAATTCTATCATTTCAGATTCGCTATGCTCATAAATGACTAATCTATTTGGCGGGCAGAGAACTGTATGGTTTCATCAATCCACCTTAATCCTAACCCTTGGCCCTCACCCGCCGCTGCGCCGCGATGATGCGATCCTCCCAGGTCAGCGCGTCGGAGTCGGGGATACGGGCCTCGCGCTCCATGGCCTCAAGCACCTGCGCCATGCCCTCCGCCAGCGAGATGCGCGGCTGGAATTCAGGCACATCGCGGAAGAGTTTCTCCGCGCTGAAGTAGCCGTGATGCGCGAAGATCTCCTCGCAGATGTCAAAGCCGGGGATATCGAAGGCGCGCAGATCGGCCAGTGGGACGCCGACGAGCTCGACCTCGCGCCCCAGAACCTGCATCGCCGCGCGGTGATAGTCCGCCCAGGTGACAAAGCCCCGCCGCACCATGTTGTAGGTCTGCCCGATGCAATGCGCCTTCCCCAGCACGTTGGCGAAGCAAAGCGCCGCGTCCTCCACGTGGAGATGTTGGTGCAGCGTGTTGCCGTCGCCGCAGACCACGATGGGCTTGCCCTTGCGGATGCGGTCGAGCCACGAAAAATCCACCGCGATCTGCCGCAGCAGACCCTGCTTCGGGCCATACGTCGTCGAGGGCTTGATGATGGTGACGGGGAAACCCTCGCGGTAGTAAGCTTCCATGAAAGCGGCATCCGCGGCGACCTTGTTGCGCCCATACGCGCTGATGGGCCGCAGCGGATGATCCTCCGTCACCGGCAACCAGTCGGAAGTAATACCATAGGTGCAGACCGTGGAGCACATCACGAAGTGCCCCACCCCGCGAAACGCGCGGATGCTGCTCAGCGCATCCTCGCGGTCGAAGCAGATCATGTCAATGGCGGCGTCGAAGCGCTCCGCCTGTATCCGCGCCTCGAAATCGGCGCGGTCGGCCCGGTCGCCCTGCATGAGCCGCGCCCCTTCGGGCAGCGGACCGCTGACGCCGCGATTGAAGCAGGCGACTTCGTGTCCCTGCTCCAGCAACAATTTCACGAATGCTGTACTGATATTCCCCGTACCACCGACGACACAGATTTTCATCACGTTCCTCCTTTAAGATAGTAACGGGTGAGCAGTTTGGGGTGAGCAGTTTGGGCGCAGCGAACCGCGTTCTGCTCACGGCTCTCCACGCGCTACGAACGACTAGAGCGGCGGGCTGTTATTCCACCAGCAACGGCGACACCGCAAACATGCGCCGGAACATCGCCCAGCCGAGCACCAGAATCGCCAGCAGCTGCACGCCCGCCGCGACGGCGAACACCTGAGCCAGCCCCAGCGTATCAGAAAGCCAGCCCGCCAGAGGAATCGTCAGCAGCGGCGCCAAGCCCCACCCCAACGCCATCAGCAACGATTGCACGGTCGAAGTCCAGGCTTCCGGCGCGCGGTCATCCCCCAGGCTCACCGTCGTGGGGAAATACAGCCCAAAGCCCACGCCCTTGAGCATCGCCCAGAGCAACAAAATCACCGGCGTGCGCGAGACCGCGTAGCCAAAGAACGCGATCGCCATCAGCGCGTAGGAGATGACCAGCGTGAAAGGTTTGCCAATCCGCCGCGCCAACGCGCCGGCATACTGCATCGCCGGCAGCTCCACCAACGCCGAAAGGCCGAAGATGCCGCCGATCATCCATTCCGGGCCGCCCAGAACGTCCATATAGACGCCGGAGAAGGTGATGTACAGCCCCTCGCCCGCGCCGATGAGGAAGTTGGCGAGCAGTAACGCAACCAGCCCGTGATCGCGCAGCAGCTGCGTCAGCGGCATCCGCGCCTGTTGTTGCGGCGCGGCGGTTTCCTCCAATCCCTGCGCCGCCAACACCACGGGCAACACCATCAGCGCGGCGACAGGGAACATCGCCTCGAAGCCCACCCGTTGCCAGAGCGCGCCGGTGCCCAGCGCCGTCGCGGCAAAACCCAGCGATCCCCATAAACGCAGCTTGCCGTAATCCACCTGATAACGCCTCGCCATGCGCGCCACCAGCGCATCCGCGATCGGCGTCACAGCGCTATGCGCCATCGCCAACAACGCCGCGATGGGCAGAATCAGGACAAAGGTCTGCGGCATCCCCAGCAGAAGAAAAAACCCACCGGCGACCAGCAAACACACAGAAAGCAGCCGCTTCTTCCAGCCCCGGCGATCCGCGAGCGCGGAGAGAACGGGCGCGGTTGTGAGGCGCATCAGCGGCATCAACGCGCCCAACAAGCCAATCTCCAGGCCGCTCAGGCCCAGGCGCGAGTAATGCACGTTGAGATACGGCATACACACCGCCATCGAAGCCCAGAAGAACAGGTAGTACAGCCCTCCGCGCCAGGCCGGGTTAACAGGGCGAACTGAAAGTGAAGAGTGTGCCATCAAAGATCCTTTGCTCTGAGATGATTGTTGCTTGATAGTGACAACCGACGACGGGCGACCGATGACCGGAACCTAACGCCAACACACCGTGATCTATCGTCAGTGATCCTGCATCACCCTGGCTGCCAGCCGCCCAGGTCACGTTCGAGCTGCGTCGCCACGGCCAACGCCACATCCTCGCGCCAGGGATGTGCAATGACCTGCGCGCCGATAGGGAGACCCTCTGGTGAAGCCCCGATGCGTACCACTGCCACAGGCCAGCCGGTGAGGCTGTAGGGCAGGGTGTAGTTGAAGCGCAACGGATCAGGCTCGTCGTGCGGCGGGGCCGGGTGCGCCTCGACGGGGCAAAGGATGGCGTCGTAGTCCGCCATGAAGACCAGCATTGCCGTGCGGAAGGCATCCCAATCGCTGAAGAGCGTCTCGACCTGCGCGCCCGTGAGTGCATTCATGCCCCAGTAGCGCTCGGTGATGTCGCGCGAGGCCGCGAGCGGCGGACGCGCATCCGTCACCAGCGCCCCGGCAGCGGCAAGCATCCGCGCTGCTGTCAGGATTGCCGCGCCCGTCTCAGCGGTAGGGGGCGATGCGCCATCATCCATGTAGCAAGCTACGCGCAACCCACGCACGTTCACGGTGCGATAGTCGCCAATAGGCATGGGAATCACACCGGCATCGCGCCCATCCGGCCCGGCAATGAGGCTAAACACAAGGGCCAGATCTGCAACAGAACGCGCCAGTGGCCCGATTTGCGTGCGGGGATCAGAAAGCCCGCCGGGGTGATTGAAGACGCCGGTGTTGGGCGCCCGCCCGGAGGTTGGCTTGAGACCCGCAACGCCGCAGAAGTGCGCGGGCAGGCGGATACTGCCGCCGGAATCGCTGCCCAGGCCCACCGGCGAGCCGCCTGCCGCGATGATGGCTGCCTCGCCGCCGCTGCTGCCGCCCGGCGTGCGCGTCACATTGTATGGATTGTTGGTGCGCCCGTAGACGGGGTTCTCGGTATCGCCGCCGCCGCCGCCCGGTGGGCAGTTGGTCTTGCCGAGTAGAATCGCGCCCGCTGCCCGCATCCGCGCCGCGACCGTTGCATCCGCCGTGGGGATATAAGCGGCGCGTTCCGGCAAGCCGGCGGCAGCGATCAGACCCGCCGTCTCGATCACATCCTTGGCGGTGAAGGGGACGCCATGCAGCGGGCCGAGCCGCTCGCCCCGCGCCCGAGCCGCATCCGCCGCCTGCGCCTGCGCGAGCGCGGCTTCAACATCCAACTGCACCACCGCATTGAGCCGGGGATTCACCGCCGCGATCCGTTCCAGATGCGCCATCGTCGCCTCGACCGAGGAAAGCGTCCCCTGACGGATCCGCGCGGCCAGTTCGCCTGCCGAGAAAGCGCAGAGCGGATTCGCAATCTCATTTTCGCACAAGTACAACCCCCTGTATGCGTTGGAAATGGCAACCCAACCAAGAGCGCGTGACAATCAGCGCAGCCATGTAATCATATCATCATTGCGGAGCTTCGCCAAGACCGCGCGCCAGGGCTATCTGTCCTCGTCGCGCCCGAAGCCCAGGCGCTCGTTTGGGCCGGGCAGTTGCTCGATGCTTTGGTCTATTGCCACAGTCAGGGCATCGTGCACCGCAACATCAAGCCCCAGAACATTCTTCTGCGCCCTGATGGGCGGGCGGCGTTGGTGGACTTTGGCCTGGTGAAGTTGTGGAATCCCCATGATCCGCCCACGCGCACCGTGTCGCGCGGTATGAGCACGCCGAAGTACACGCCGGAGCAGTACGGCCGGAAGAGACAGATTACCAACACAAGGGTCGCAAAGCCAGACCGTAGAAAGCCACCCGGTGGTGCATGTTTCCTGGCATGACGCAACAGCCTATTACGCCTGGGTGGGTGGACCTCTGCCCACCGAGGCGGAGTGGGAATACGCGGCGCGAGGGCCAGAAGCACGAATGTATCCTTGGGGTCATCTGCTAACCAATTGGCCCCGCATTATGCTGAATTACTGTGACAAGAATTGTCCCATGGACTGGGCAGCAAGTCATGCCGATGATGGTTACGCCTTCACGGCGCCGGTGCAGAGTTACCCCGAAGGCGCCAGCTGGGTGGGCGCGCTGAATCTAGCGGGAAACGTGTGGGAGTGGGTAGCCGATTGGTATGGCGCGTATCCTTCCGAACTGCAGGTCAATCCCACGGGACCAGCCAATGGAGAATACCTGGGATTGCGAGGCGGGTCATGGTACAATGACATGAAGCACGTGCGCGGCGCAACGCGCCATAAGACTACGCCAGACCACACAAGCGATATTTTTGGCTTCCGCTGTGTGATCTCGGAGTCTGCTGTGCAATAGGGGGCAACTGTTCAGGTCTCCATCGCAAAGCGCGAATTTTGGGCTGAAGCCGCTCTGGTTGTTGCAAGCGCAGGAACGCTGAAACAGCTACGGGTTGGATCTTGATTTGACAAGCGCCCCAAATATGTTATACTATTTTCTTGGATATGGAAGTTTCCACAGGCAGCAGTTCCCCTGACTGGTAGTAGTTAGACGTTGACTGCATCGTGTTCCTGAGCCAACGTCTTGACAACCCCACGAGGTCATCAAGCAGGCCAAGTATTCGTGCGCCTGAGATAGTAGAACACAAGCTCCAAGCAACGACTTGCGAGTTAAATTAGTATGAAGGATCTATAGAAGTATATGAGTAAGCATTTGCAAATTATGCCCCTCGGCGGTTTGGAAGGCATTGGAAAGAATATGACGGTCATCGAATATGGCCGCAATTTCATAGTCGTGGACTGTGGGGTGATGTTCCCCGCCAACGATATGTACGGCATTGATCTGGTGTTGCCAGATTTTGAGTATGTCGTCAAGAACCAGGAGCGGCTGCGCGGGATTTTCCTCACACACGGGCACATGGATCACATCGGCGCGCTGCCCTATCTGCTGCAGCACATCGAGGCGGCGATCTATGGCACACCGCTAACCCTGGGGCTGGTACAGCGGCAGCTAGCAGAAAAGCAACCGCTGCACAAGGCAGAACTCCGCGTGCTATCGAAGAATGTTTGGACGCAAGCGGGGCCGTTCAGAATCAGCCCGTTTACTGTAGCCCACTCCATCCCCGATGCTGTGGGGCTGGTAATTGATACCCCGGCAGGGAAAATTGTCCACACCGGAGATTACAAAATGGATGAGACGCCCTCCGGTGGGCACACGACCGATCTGGCGCAATTGCGCGCGCTGACCCAGGACGGTGTGCTCGCCATGCTTGGCGACAGCACCAACGCCGACCAGCCGGGCTTCACCAAGACCGAGCAGGTGGTGCGCGAAACCCTGGATCGGCTGTTTACTGAATCCCAGGGACGCCGCGTCATCATTGCCACGTTCTCCTCGTTGCTGGCTCGCATGCAGGAAATAATCACCCTGGCGCATAAGCACGGGCGCAAAGTTGCACTCACCGGACGCAGCCTGGAGGAGAACGTCCATCTGGCTCTTGAGCTAGGATACCTCCAGGCGCCTGACAATCTGATCGTAGACGTGCAGGCCAGGGTGCGACCGGAAAAGCTGGTGATTCTGGCCACTGGGTCGCAGGGCGAGCCGCGTTCGGCGCTGAACAAAATGGCGGAAGGCAGCCATCGCCAGGTGCAGATTCGACCCGGCGATACCATCATCATCTCCGGCGGCGCGATTCCCGGCAATGAAGAAGACATCAGCCGGATGATCAATAAGCTCTTTGAACGGGGCGCCAACGTGATCTACGGGCCAATGGCAGCAGTTCACGTCTCAGGTCACGGCAATCGAGGCGACATGCGCGCCATGCTCGAGGCGGTACAACCGCATTATCTGATTCCGGTGCATGGTGAATCCCGGCACCTCCATCTGCACAGGCAGTTGGCCCTGGAAGCGGGCATCGGGCCGGAACGGGTCTTCATCCTCAAGCAGGGGTTGCCTTGGTTGAGCGATGGACAGAAAGCGTGGACAGGGACCGCCCTACCCGTGGCAGATGTATGGGTAGATGGGCGATTGGTCGGCGAGATCGGCGAAGTAGTTATGCGCGACCGGCAGCGGCTCTCGCAGGACGGCTTTGTGGTGGCACTGATTCCAGTGAACAAGAAACGCCAGTTGGTCGGAGAACCGCAGTTTGTCAGTCGCGGCTTCGTGCAATTAGACGAGGCCGGTGAGCTGCTCAAAGCCAGCCGTAGAGAGATCAGGCGCCAGGTCAAACAGGGCAATCAAGATCTGCGCAGTTCGCTGGAAACCATCTTCTACCGCGCCACGCAATTGCGCCCGGTAGTTCTACCGCAGTTTATCCAAGTCTGACCGGTGGTACGGGGTTCCAGCGTCAGCATCACCTCATCCGTTTGGTATAATGACCTTGTCTGTGCAATTGGCTACTGGTCGCATCTGTGAGTTGAATGACTCGGAGGATACTGTGAACGAACGTGGATCACGTCTGGGATTGCTTGTGCTGGCGGTGTTGGGTGCGGCTTTTATACTATCGGGCTTTTTGCCGGAATCGGCCAGGTTGCACGTACCTTGCGTGAGGCGCGCCTGATCGAAAACCTGCCGGAACTGGACGCATCAGCCGTGCGTGGCCTGGCGCCTGATACGCCGGTTGCAGTGACCGGCATTCTCGAGCTCAACGCAGCCCGCGCTGATGCTGCGGGACAGATCATCTATCTGGAGCAAATCTGGGCCATTGCAGACAGCGAGGATGACGGCTGGGAAGGCTCCTGGGAAACGGTATATCGCGCTATGCCCACCAGCACACTCACGTTGGACGGTGGAAGCGTGATACTGACCGATGCCCCAGCCGAGCGCTCTACGTCCGGCGAAATCTATCGCCGCGCGCTCTGACCGCTATGAGCCGCCATCTGTCAATGCCTCTCAAATGTTTGCCTGCGCCAAAACGGGGAGTTTCTGGTAGGCCAGCTAGCCTACAATAAAAGAGAATCAGTCATCCCAGTTCCCCGGAGGCGTCCATGCACGTGGATATTGTTGTCGTCTATGTCCCACGGTATCGTTTGGGCCACGAGAAGCACTTCACGCCGCCGCTGTCCGGCATCCATCTAGCAGCGCTGACCCCGCCACAATACCGCGTGCGCGTGTTCCATCAACAGGTGACGCCTGTACCGCTGGACACCGATGCCGACCTGGTGGCGCTATCCTTCTTCAGCGGCTTTGCTGATGAAGCCTACCGCCTCGCCGATGCCTTCCGCGCACGGGGTAAACGGGTCGTAGCCGGCGGGCCGCACGCCACCTTCTGGCCAGAGGAGACGCTGGCCCATTGTGATGCCGTGGTCTGCGGCGAAGCCGAAACGGTTTGGCCCACCGTGCTGGCCGATGCCGCGGCAGGACGCCTGCAACGCCGCTACGAGGGGGCGCCGCACGACCTCGCGGGCCTGCCGACCCCACGCTATGATCTGCTGCCCTCAGCCTTCTTTGTCCAACGCGTCGTCCAGGCCACACGTGGCTGCCCCTACACCTGCTCCTTCTGCAGCGTCCCACAACTCAACCCTGGCTTCCGGATGCGGCCGGTCGAGGAGGTATTGCAGGATGTGCGTTACGACGCTTTCCCCCGGTGGTGGCAGCGCAAAATCGTCTGGTTCTGGGATGACAACCTCACGATCAACCGCCCCTACATCAAGACCCTGCTGCGGGCGATGCAACCCCTCGACCGGTGGTGGCTCACCCAGGCCAGCATGGATATTGCCGAGGACCCCGAGTTGCTCGATCTGCTGGCAGATTCCGGCTGCATTGGCGTCTTCTTCGGCATCGAGACCTTCGGCCAGGCGGCGCTCCAGGCGGCGCACAAACCGCAGAACCAGATCGCCCGCTACCGCCACGCCATCACCGCGCTCCACCAACGCGGCATCGGCGTGATGGCCGGTTTCGTGGCAGGCTTCGATGGCGACACACCAGCGGACATCGTGGGGATGGCAGACCGGCTCGACGCCATCGGGGTGGATGTGCCCTTCATCAGCGTACTGACCCCTTACCGGGGCACGCCGCTCTATGCGCAATTCGAGGCGGAGGGACGGCTGTTCTCGGAACTACCCTCCGATGCCAGCAATGGCTACAACGTCGCTTTCCAGCCTCAGGGCATGCGGCCTGCGGATTTGCTGGCGGCGCACCGCACCCTTTGGCGGCGAGCGTTTGCGCCGCCGCAGGTCGCCCGGCGCATCGCACGCGCCGCCCGGCAACTGCGCCCCGGCGCCTTCTGGATGGTCGCAGCGATGAACAGCTTCTACGGCCTCAAGCGCCTGCGCGGCAACCTGCCGCGCACAGCTGTAACACCCTGGACGCAGTAAGCCAGCGCGGACACTCTCGGGAGTGACGCTGGCGCAGCGGCGCGGTTAGCGGCGCGGTTAGCGGGGCGGTTAGCCGAAAACACGCTCCCAGCTCGCAGTTCTAGCCGCTTTTTAACACGGCAGCCGGGAGAGTGCTGAACAGTCACGTGCAGGGCCTGTGCCCGACCAGGCTGGTATCAGGGGGTATACCGTCGGCCCTCTGGCCCGGCATAACGCCGATACTTCTGCACCTGGCGGGTCTTGGGCGTAGCCTGGATCGCCTGTTGGGGACAAAAACTGTAACAGCGCATACACAAACAGCATCGGGCGGCGAAATGCACACCGCCTTCATCAAGAGTGATGTTAGCCGCCGGGCAATGCCGCACGCACCAACCGCAGCGAGTACACGTCTCATCAGCAAAGAAAGGTCGGAACAGGCGCTTCTCGAACGTATCCATGCTCCAGCGTTGCAGCAAGCCCAGCAACCGCCCCAAAAGTCCCGTCCCTTCGCAATACGGCGTCTGCGTATGGATCAGGCGCGCCAATCGCATAACCTTGTGCTGCGCCCGTTCCAGCCGCGCCGGCGCACGCTCTGGCGGCGTCACGGGGATGAAATCCATTGGGGGAATGTAGAAGTTATTGGGCATCAGTACATTGGCGAGCAGAAACGGCGCATAGCCCCGCGCCTTCAGAGGCTGCACCGCGCACCAAGCCGTGTCACCAGCAGCATAGCTGGCCGTGGTCACGGCAAAGAGTGACAGTCCTGCCGCTTCCGGTAACGTTGCCAGCCACGCCCGGAACGGCGCTGGCGGATATGAGGATGCCGTGGGGAATGCCAGCCCCAGCATATCGCACGCCTTCAGATCCACCGGTACGGTCAGCGTTTCACACGAGTGCGCCACAATGTCAGCGCCCAGCAGCGTCAGGGCCGCCGCCAGCCGTTGCGCCACCCACGCCGTGTTACCCGTCCCGCTGAAGTAAACCAACGTAATCCTCATCCACCCTCTCCTCGTGGACAAAATTCGCCGGATGTAATCCGCCGGATGTAATCCGCCGGATGTAATCCGCCGGATGTAATCCGCTACTGCCGCGACCCAGCTGAACGCCGCCAGGACCGGTGTCATGTTGCCTGACGTTACATCCTGAACCAGCATCCAGCATGCGGCATGTTGTGAAGATTGTTCCTATCCTGAAGCATCAGGGAGGGGTTTGAGGTGTAGCACGCTCACAGCCTGATCAGGGCTATGGTCATCCGGTCGCACAAGGAACGCGCACTTGTTGCGCTCCAAACCCGTATGGGGGATGCATTCAGCAATCCGCAGCGGCAAACGCAGAACGGCGGGGATTCGAAGTTGGTCGGTCGAAAATCGGCCGCGCCAACCCGATGTCGCGCCGTAGGTGGGTCGTACAGGATTCGAACCTGTGGCCCTGGGCTTAAAAGGCCCCTGCTCTACCGTACTGAGCTAACGACCCACGCCTGTGGAGTATAGCATGAGCGGGAAAGATGTCAATCCGCTACAGGCCCCCGATTCCAAGCGCAGCTGCCAGCGCGGGCGTCATCTCTGCCGCCGTCCCTGTCAACACCACATCAGCAATGGCGTTGATCAGAGTTGGCTCCGGGTTGATCTCCACCAGCGCTTTGCGCCGGCTCTTGGCGCGCCACAACAACGACGCGGCCGGCTCAACCTGCCCCGACGTGCCCACCACCAGCACCGCATCACAGGCAGCCATCTCCATGACCGCCGCCTCCCACACATCCGCGGGCAACATCTCGCCAAACCAGACCACATCCGGGCGGGTCAACGCCCCGCAATGCGGGCAAAGCAAAGGCTCCTCCTCATCCAGGTCTGGAAGCGGCGTGAGGGTTGGCGCGCCCTGACAGTTTCGCGCACATTTGTAGCGGTGTACAGTGCCGTGCAACTCCAATACGCGCCGGCTGCCCGCGCGTTGATGCAGCCCATCAATGTTCTGGGTAATCACAGTCACCTGGGGAATACGCTGTTCTAACGCAGCGATAGCGTTATGCCCGGCGTTGGGTTCCGCTGCGAGCATCTGCCGGCGACGCTGCGCGTACCAGCGCCAGACCCCGCGCGGATTGCGGCGAAAACCTTCAGGCGAGGCATAGTCCTGGGGGGCGTTCCGCGCCCACACGCCATCTGCATCGCGGAACGTATCGAGACCGCTATCCTTCGACATTCCGGCGCCCGTAAAAACGACCATCCGCTGTACTACCAGCAATTGTGCGGCGCGTTGGAGCAATTCATCCATGCCGATACCCTCAACTTCGAGAACAGGCTGCACCGGGCGCAGCATTCGACCACGCGATATATTGCGCGTCCGGCAACAGAGAAGCCGCCGGAGGCGTTGCGCCCATGAAGATCAGATGACCGGGACAGCGGCAATCCGAAGCGCCAAAACCCGGCGTCAGCAGCTCCGCAGCGGGCAGAGCCAGCAACCGCGCCGCCTGCACACACTCATCCCGCGCCAGAGGCGTGAGCCACACCGCAAAAGGCGCAGCTGCCGCGCGCAGATAGTCAATGTGCCAGCGTCGCACGTCTCCGCCGCGCAGATGCCGGCTCACACGGGCCGCCAATCCGCCGGCGCCCCACGCACTGCCCACGTAGACATAATATCCAGCGGGGAAATGGCGCCTTCCCAGAGCTCCAATCCACAACGCCTGAGGCGCATCGAGGTACAATCCGAGGCCGTACACTCCCGGCGCTGCAGTCAGGCGCGCATCTGCCGCTGCCACAACATCCCCCCCAGCCAGGTGAGCACGATGCCCAGCGCCACAGCAAATCCGCCCGCCACATCCATCGTATGGAGCGAGTGATTGGGCGTTACCATCATGAGCAGCTCGCCCTCATACGCTGCGGGCAGCGCAAAGGCAATCAGTCCCAGAAGAATGAAACACACGCCTGCCGCGCTGAGCGCCGGGACGGCGAAATCATCCTGAAAACGCGCTCTCAGTCCTCTGCGGGGGGTGGAACCGGCAAAGCCTCGATCGCTGTTTTCTGCCATTTCTCTCCCACTTCGATAAGCATCACAGGAATATCCTCGCGAATGGGATACTTACGCTCACAGTCCACGCACACCAGCCACACCCCATCGCGGACCAACGTCAGTTGACCGGGATCGTCTTTATCGGTGCGACGGGTCTCGCCGCTCACGCAGTAAGGACAGCGCAAAATATCCAGAAGCTCTTGTGCCACCATGTTTGCCTCCTGATTGGGCTGGAATTGGATACCGCAAAGTATACCACGCCGCAAGACTCCCGCAACCATAGCCCGGTCTGCGACATCGCTGAAGCAGAATGCTGAGAACCATGAACCATCCCGCACTTGTGAGGATTCTGAATCGGCTATACAATGGGGATGCAGTAGTAAATGCTTCCCAAGCGCGAACTCAATTCGCGCCACATTTGTCACACAAGTAATGTTGTGATGTGCAGGTTTTAGAGAGAGGAGGCCCAATGGAAACTCCACTAAACACGACAGCAGAGACTCCGGATCCCCAGCCGCCTTTCCGGATTGATCTCAATACCGCCGACGCGAGCGCTTTAACCGCCATCCCCGGCATCGGTCCCGCGCTGGCAGAGCGAATTCTAACGTATCGGACAGAGCACGGCCCATTCCTCTCCGTGGAGGAGCTCATGGCAGTCTCAGGCATTGGTGAACGAGTTTTTGCCGGCGCCGCCAACCATCTAACGCTTTCCCTGCCGCCTATGGCGCTTCCGGCAGATGCGGAAACAGTGCCATCAGATGAGCAGCCGATGCTGGCGGAAGAAGTCACTGCGCCCCCGCCGATGGAAGCGGATGCGGATAAGCTGGAAGGACGCCCGCCGCCGGAGGAAACGCCGCCGCCAGACGAAACGCCCACACTGGATGAGCCTGTAGCCGTGGAGCCGCTTCCTCGCACCGCTGACACACCGCCGCCGCCAATCACACCAGCTCCACCTCCATCCCATCCAACCGCGCCATCTGCTGCACCGGCTGCTCCTGCCACGCCCGCGCCGCGTTCCGTCAAACGCTCCGTCTGGAGCTGGTGGGGCTGGCTGAGCGCAGTGTTCATGGGCAGCATCCTGGGCTTGATCTTCTCGCTGCTCGTGTTCAACGGCATCAACGGCGCGCTGAACATGGCGCACCATCCAGCCGTTATTAATCTCCGCAATCAGACGGCGGATCTCGCTGCGCGGCAGGAAACACTCCGAGACGAAGTCAATGGCCTGCGCCAGCGCCTCGACCGCCTGGAAGGGCTGGCAGCGCGCATGGAGCGGGCAGAGACGGCGGTCACATCGCTGCGCGATGACATGGCTACCCTTGAAGAGGAAACCGCCGCATTGCAAGCGACCGCCGAGGCGCTGAGCGAGCAGATCACGGTGCTCGAAACGCGCACGGCGCGCGCGGAGACGTTCTTCCAACGCCTGCAAGCCCTACTGGCGGAGCTCTTCGACGGCGCAGAGCCGCCGACTCCCGTTGAACCGGAGGTGGAACCATGAATGAAGCCCCTCAACACACCGAAAACGCCTTCTGGCGCGCGATTGGAACTTTCTTCAAAATCCTGTTGCGTCTAACCGTCGTCATTGTCCTGGGAACGCTCATCGGCTTGGGGCTGTATTACGGCACGCCCTGGGTCTACCACACCTTCGTCCGCCCGGTGCAAGAGAACACTGCCCGCATGACGGCCCTCGAACAACGCCTGGCGCAGGAACAGGCGCGGGCAAAAACCGATCTGCAAAACTTTGAGGCGCGGTTGACGGCCCTGGAAACGGCCTTGCAGGATGCCCGCGATGAGAGCGCCAACCGCGATGAGGCGCTGGCGACTCAGGCCGAAGCGCTGCAAGCTGCAACCGCGCGCATCACAGCGCTGGAAGCCGCGCTGCTGGAAGCCGAGGCGGACGTAAAAGCGCAGGCGGCGATGCTCGCCGACCTGCAAATAGAGCTGGAGCGCGCGCAAGAACACATCACCGCCAAAGACACCGCCATCAGCGAGCAAATAAAGCTGCTGGAAGGGCGGGTGGCGTTGTTACAAACAGCGCAAGCCCTGCTCCGCGTGCGGCTGCTGCTCCTGGAAGAAAACCCACGCGCCGCAGCCGATGCCGTGAATCTGGCAATCGCCCACCTGGAGCGCGCGCGCACCTTACTGCCGGAACTGGAACCGCGACTGGCGCTCCTGCTGACGCGCATGACCGAGCTGCAAACCCTGATCGAGCAACGCTCATTCCGTGTGGGACTGGAGCTGGAGGCGTTGTGGGCAGAGGTCATGGAGCTGGTGCTGCCCGCACCCGTCGAAGCCGCGCCCGCTCCGATACCCGCCGAAGCCACGCCCCCGGTTTCGCCGCTGCCCACCCCTCCCGCGCCATGAGGCCCGGTGAAATTGGGCTTACAGCCACAGAATGGCTCACACGCGCTGGAGATGATACCATGCCACAATTGATAACCACCCTCGGCCCCAAATCCGCCGCTGAATTGGGGCTGATGCTGCCGCACGAGCACATTTTCGTGGATCTACGGACCTGGGATCGCCCCGGCTACGGAGAGGGTGATCCTGCCGAGGTGGTGCGCGTGATGACGCCGCACATCGAAGCGGCGCAACGGGCAAGCGTGACGGCGCTCGTGGAATGCAGCACCGGCGGCGTGGGACGTCGCGCCGACATTGACCGCGCCGTCTCCGCCGCAACCGGGCTGCCTGTGGTCGTCCCCACGGGTTTCTACCGTGAACCGTGGATCCCGCCGTGGGTTCACGAGGCCGATGAGGCAGCGCTCCGCGATTTCATGCTCGCCGAATTGACCGGGGAGATCGAATCCAGCGGCGTACAGGCGGCGTGGATCAAGATAAGCGCCGGTGATGATGGCATCACGCCGACAGAGACGAAGGTGCTGCGCGCGGCAACGGGCGCAGCGGCGCGCACCGGCGCCGTCATCGGCAGCCATACCATCCGTGGAAGCGTAGTGCGCGAGCAGCTGGATATTCTGGAGCGCGCCGGATACACGCCAGCGCGCTTTATCTGGATCCACACCCAGGCTGAACCGGATTTCGCCTTGCACCTGGAAATGGCCCGGTGCGGCTGCTGGCTGGAATACGACGGTCTGGGTTGGGACCCCACAGAGGATGCCTTGTACCTGGAGCGCATCCTGCGGCTGTTGGATGCCGGATTGGAAGGGCAGCTATTGCTGAGCCAGGATTCCGGTTGGTACGATCCCGCGCAACCGGGCGGCGGCGCGCCGCGTCCCTACACCTATCTGAGCAAGATCTTCCTGCCGCAGTTGCGCGCTGCCGGTGTGAAAGAAGCCATGATCCGCCAGCTGACCCATGACAATCCCTTCGTTGCATTTGCGCGGTGAGAAACAAGCGCAGAGCAACAAGACCGCATCTTGCCAGATACAACAGGAGCCTTACCCATGTTTTCCAAAGTCATCACCATTGAGCAACACATTCTGGAACAAGAGCGCGCGTACCCCGAAGCGACAGGCGCCTTCACCAATCTGCTCTACGATATCGCCCTGGTGGCAAAAATCATCTCGCGGGAGATCCGCCGCGCCGGGCTGGGCAATATCCTCGGCGAGGCAGGCGCCATCAACGTACAGGGCGAGGAGCAAATGCGGCTGGATGTTTTCGCCAACGAGACCTTCATCCGCATGAACAGTTACACGGGGCGGGTGGGCATCATGGCGACGGAAGAGCTGGAAAGCATCGTGAGCATCGTTCCCGAAAACCCCACCATGGCAGAGGGCAAGTACGTGCTCATCTTCGACCCGCTGGATGGCTCCTCCAACATCGCTGCCAATGTGAGTGTAGGCACGATCTTCTCCATCTACCGGCGCAAATCGCCGCTCGGCGCCCCTGGCACGCTCGCCGACTGCCTCCAGCCGGGCCGTGACATGGTCGCCGCGGGCTACGTCATCTACGGTTCCAGCACCATGCTCGTCTACACCGCCGGCGCCGGCGTTCATGGCTTCACCCTTGAACCTAGCCTGGGCGAGTTCCTGCTCTCGCACCCGGACATCCACATGCCCGCGAAACCCCGCTACAGCAGCGCCAATGCCTCGTATGAACGCCACTGGAGTCCCGGCGCACAGCGCTATCACCATTATCTGCACGGCATGGAATCTGAAAAGCCGCCGGCAGAACTTTCCGCCCGCTATGTCGGCTCGCTGGTGGCAGATTTCCATCGCAACCTGCTGCAAGGTGGGGTCTTCTACTATCCGCTGAGCTATGCCCAACCCGCAGCGCCGCGCGCCAAATTGCGCCTGTTGTACGAAGCCGCACCCCTGGCCCTGATTGCAGCCCATGCCGGCGGTTATGCCTCGGATGGCGTCCAGGATATTCTCGACGTGCATCCCACAGAACTGCACCAGCGCACGGCGCTCTTCATCGGTGATCGGATGTTGGTGGAGCAGGCAGAGGCATACATTCGGCGCTACGGCTGACGCCCGGCTCCTCGGCGTGGGGGCGCTGGGGAGTGTTACCGAACCTGCGACACAGCCTCAATAAGCAAAGTTTGCCATGCGGAGATTTTCAGCCTTCCGCCTTCAACCTTCATACTTTCCATC
>CAZDSF010000003.1:18598-70953 GCA_964508025.1 uncultured Anaerolineales bacterium | reverse complement strand
ACATAAGCACATAAGCACATAAGCACATAAGCACATAAGCACATAAGCACATAAGCACATAAGGAGTTACCGATGATCGAGAAGAAACTTTTTGGTCGAACCGGACATGAGAGCACCCGGCTTCTCTTTGGCGCGGCAGCGCTCGGCGGCGTCACGCAAGCAGAAGCCGATCAGACGCTCGCGCTGTTGTTGCGCTATGGCATCAATCACCTTGATACGGCGCATTCCTACGGTCAGGCAGAGCGCCGCATCGGCCCGTGGATGCCACAGCACCGCGACAAGTTCTTTCTGGCGACGAAAACGGAACAGCGCACCTACGACGGCGCCTGGGCGGAGCTGGAGACATCACTGGAATTGCTGCAAACCGATCACATTGATCTCTGGCAGATGCATGTGCTGATTCGGGAAGACGATTGGGAGATCACCATGGGGCCTGGCGGCGCGCTCGAAGCGTTCATCAAAGCCCGCGACCAGGGCATCGTGCGCTTCCTCGGCGTCACCGGGCATGAGCTGGTCGCGCCACGGATGCACCTGCGCAGCCTGGAACGCTTCGACTTCGACTCGGTGCTGCTGCCCTACAACTACGTGCTCATGCAGCATCCGCAGTACGCTGCCGATTTTGAGGCGTTGATGGCGGTGTGCAGCGAGCGCAACGTCGCCGTGCAAACCATCAAATCCATCTGCCGCCGTCCTTGGCCCCAGGATGTAGCGCGCAATCGCAGCACATGGTATCAGCCGTTGGAAGTGCAAGACGCCATTGACAAAGCCGTGCATTGGATCCTGGGAGACGAGCGCGTCTTCCTCAACACCGTGGGCGACATCCACCTGCTGCCCCAGGTGTTGGATGCTGCCGCCCGCTTTGAGCGTCGCCCTGCCGACGCTGAAATGGCGGCGCTGATAGAAGAACAGAGCATGGCATCATTGTTTGTGTAGGCGCAAGCCACAAGTCCAGCGTCACAAGTCAGATATTGCGAGTGGAAAACTCGGATATTTCAGTTCGGTCGCTTGCTGCTTGGCGCTTGCCGCATTTCATGGAGGTGAAGTCTCATGGAGTACCGATTTCTGGGCCGCACCGGCCTCAAAGTAAGTGAGCTTTGTCTCGGCGCCATGACGTTTGGGCGTGAGACGCCGGAGGAAGAAAGTCACACGCTGCTTTCACGCTTCGTAGAAGCGGGCGGCAATTTCATTGATACAGCGGATGTCTACAGCCGGGGTGTCTCAGAAACAATCCTGGGACGCTGGCTCAAGAGCCAATCGCGCGATGACCTCGTCATCGCCACCAAAGTCCGCTGGCCCATGGGCGATGGCCCCAACGATGCGGGGCTGAGTCGGAAACACATCCTCGCCTCAGTCGAAGCCAGCCTGCGCCGTTTGGATACTGACTATATAGATCTATATCAAATCCACGGTTGGGATCCTGGAACGCCGTTGGAAGAAGTCCTCAGCACGCTCGATGGCCTGGTGCGCAGCGGCAAAGTGCGCTACATCGGCGCGAGCAACGTCACTGCCTGGCAGCTGCAAAAGGCCGTGGACATCAGCCGCCAGATGGGCTGGGAGGCGTTCTGCTGCCTGCAACCGCTCTACAACCTGTTAGATCGCTCCATCGAGTGGGAGTTGCTGCCCGTCTGCGCCAATGAAGGCATCGGCGTGATCCCCTGGAGTCCCCTGCGCGGTGGGTGGCTCAGTGGGCGCTATTTCCGAGGCATGACCGCGCCGCCAGAAGGCAGCCGCGTCGAAGCCGCCGAAAAGCACGGGTGGAGCGAATCTTGGAGCGCCTATGCCACCGAGCAAACCTGGACGGTGCTGGATACGCTCTTCGCCGTAGCCCAAGAGGTCGGCAAGAGCCTGCCGCAAGTAGCGCTGCGCTGGTTGTTGCAGCGTCCCGGCGTCACCGCGCCAATCATCGGTGTGCGGACGCTGCGCCATCTGGAAGACAATCTGGGCGCAACCGGATGGATGCTAAGTGTGACGCAGATGGAACGCCTCACCAACGTGGGAGAAACGCCGTTGCCCTATCCCTATAGCTTCCTGGCGCATCCCGGAGATCGAGCTCGCAGATAGGGATCATGGCTCGGCGTCGAAAACTCCAGCAGCTGCTTGTGCTCAGCGCTACGGTGATAGCGCTAATGTTGCTTGCCAATGCGCTACGTTCCCTATCACTGAGTCCGGGACACCCCTTCAGACTCGATTTCTCCTGGCTCAGACGCTTTGACACCTACGAGGGACAGGTGAACGCCGAATGGCTCTTTGTCGCCATACGGCTTCTGGTGATCATCGCTTTTGCGCTCTTTCCCATCGCATTAGTCGTGGCGCTGCTAGATCCGGCGTTGCGCCGCCGCGTGTTGCGCGGGCTGCTCATGCTGGGATTGCTGCTGCTGGCGATACAGGCGCTTCAAAACTTGGAGTGGGAGGCGCCGGAAATCGAGGTACCAGAAGATGCCGCAGGGGAAGAAGAGGTTCTGACGGAAGGGTGGATGCCGCCGCCCGAAGTATTCACGGCGCCAGACTCCTGGATTGTCGGAGCAGTGAGTTTTGGGATAGCGGTGTTGCTGCTGGCAGCCATCGGCGGCATCGGCTGGCTGCTCTGGCGCCGCGACCGTGAAGCAGCGCCGCTGCCCCTGCTGGCGCGCGAGGCCGAAATCGCGTTGGATGCGCTCTACGAGGGCGGCGAACTGCGCGAGATCATCATCCGCTGCTATGCAGAGATGGAGCGGGTTGTTGCTGCGACCCGTGGGCTTCGCCGCCAGGGCGCGATGACGGCGCGGGAATTTGAGGCGCAATTGCTACGCCTGGGCCTGCCTCCGGCGCCGGTGGATGGCCTGGTGCAGGTCTTCGAGGCTGCGCGTTACGGCATGCGGACGCCGACAGCGGCGGAACAGGAACGCGCAATCGCCAGCTTGGAAGCCATCATCGCTGCGTGTGGAGCCGATCAGTGAAGCGGCGCTTGCATCCCGGTTGGCTGATCGCCGCCGCAGGCGGGCTGCTGCTGGCGCTGTCGCTCGCCTGGGCCTGGCGCGCGCTCATCCGCGAGCTCGTGGTCATTCCCATCGCCTACTTCCTCTGGCAAATCGGGCGCTTTCTCGATAGTCTACCCCAACCGTTGCTGTGGGGCGTACTGGTGTTGGGCGCCAGCTTGGTGGCGTTGCGTTCGTTGACAGGAGGCGTGCTCCCAGCCCTGCCGCCCTCAAGAAGCACCGCCGATTTCGGAGGACGGGTTTCCGATTGGCTGCGCTGGCTTCACTTAACCCAACGCGGCATCTATTCCAAAGATGGGCTGGCGCGGCACATCGGCGATGCCGCGATTGCGGTGCTCGCCCACCGGCAGCAACGTTCTCAACGCGAGACGCGGTTACAGCTGCGAGAAGGGCAGCTAGAGCTGCCGCCCATTTTGAACGCCTACCTGCGCTCAGCCCTGGGGCAAGCATCCCTCGAACACCCTCCTACACTGGCGACGCTCCTCCCCTTCCGCCTACACCATGCCCACCCCGAAGTCGTAGCAGAACTAGAAGCGATCATACACTTCCTCGAGACCACGCTCGACGCTGAGACAACGGTTGAAACAGCGCCGGAGGACAGATGAACCGGGCGCTGCTGTTGGGATTTCTCATCTTTGCGATGCTGGTCGCCGGATTGGCGCTGCGCGAAGGACAGCTCCTGATATTGTTGATGCCGCTGTTCGTCTACCTGGGGGCAGCGCTGCTGGGGACGCCGGAAGCCCTTGCCATACAAGCCTACCGCGATCTGCACGCTACGGCGGTGCTGGAAGGCGATAGCGTCAGCGTAACGCTCACACTGGACAACACAGGCCCGACCCTTAGCGTGTTAGAGGTGACAGATCTGATACCCGGTCAGTTGCGCGTGCGCGAGGGCGCCACGCGCTTGCTGGCCGCCCTACCAGCCGGAGAATCCCTGACGGCACAGTACACACTGGAAGCCAAACGCGGCGCCTTCGATTTCCCCGGCGTTTTTGTACGCGCCAGCGAGACTTTCAACCTGTTCCAGCGCGAGGCTCGGCTGCCGGCATACGCGCGGCTGACGGTGCTGCCGCGCGCCGGAAGGCTCCGGTCGCTCGCCATTCGGCCCCGGCGGACGTTGGGCTTCGCCGGGCCGATTCCTTCCCGGCAGAGCGGCATGGGCGTGGATTTCTTCGGCGTGCGCGCGTACCAGCCCGGCGACCCGCTGCGGCGCGTGAATTGGCGCGCCACCGCCCGCCGCCCCGATCAGCCCTTCACCACCGAGTTCGAGCAAGAGCGCACCGCCGATGTGGGGCTGATTCTGGATATCCGCCGCCAGAACACCTTCGAAATGGGAAACACCTCGCTGCTCGAACACAGCATCCAGGCGACAGCAGCGTTGGCAGAGTCGCTCTTGCACGATGGACACCGCGTGGGGCTGCTTCTGTATGGACGGGGCCTGGAATGGGTGTTCCCCGGCTACGGACGGGTGCAGAACAAGCGCATTCTCCGCGCACTGGCAAGCGCCGGGCCAGGAGATAGCCAGGTCTTCGCCAGCCTCGACTTCTTCCCGGCGCGCCTGTTCCCAGCGCGTTCGCAACTGCTCTTTATCAGTCCGCTTCTGACAGAAGACGAGCGGATGCTCTTTCGGCTACGCGCGCAAGGGTATGCGATCATGGTCGTCAGCCCAGACCCGATCTCCTTTGAAGTGGCACAGTTGCCGCCGGATCCGCTACTAGCACTGGCGATCCGAATGGTGCGGCTGGAACGTCGCTTGCTGCTACAGAGGCTGCGGCAGGCAGGAATCGTCGTGGCAGATTGGCAAGTCCAAAGCCCTCTGGATGAAGTCATACAAGCGACCATAGCGCGCGCGCCGCGCGGCGGCCCTGTATTGGGAGGCGTAAGATGAAGTTGATACAACAGTTGTTCTGGGGAACCGTCGCGCTGGCGGTGAGCGCGCCGGCGATAGGCGCGCTCTTTCAAGGTGCATGGCCCGCGGGGCTGGGCCTATCGGCGATTGCCGCGCTCTGGCTCAACGCCCGACGCTGGCGCTGGCTGAACGGGCTGAGTTTTGCGCTTTACATTGCCGGAAGTGCAATCATGGTGGGGCTAGGGGTCGGGATGGGGTGGCTCCTGGTAGGTGTGACGGCGGCGCTGGCGGCATGGGATCTGGAAGCTTTTGGAGCACGGCTGGCAAGCATCGAACGGGTCGAGAACGAGCACGCTCTGATGCGCACACACTTGCAACGCCTCGGTCTTGTATGCGCCGGCGGTTTATTGTTGGGCGCAGGGGCGTTGCTGATTCGCTTGGAGCTCCGCTTCGGAGGGGCGTTGCTATTGGCGCTGCTCGCCGTGTTGGGATTGGGCTACGTGCTGCGCAGCATCGGCGAATCAGGGCAGCGCAGAAACACACAGTCATAGTACAATAGGTTAAATCTCTGTTGGAGGTCACACATGACGGATAACGCCCATGCTGTTCAAGCCTGGAGCGCGCGCGTTCTGACCGAGGTCGAAAAGGCCATCATCGGCAAACGGGATTTGCTGACGCAGCTGCTCGCGGCGATTCTCTCCCCCGGCGGGCATGTGCTGCTGGAGGACTATCCGGGTCTGGCAAAGACACTCATCGCTTCCAGCTTTGCCACGGCGCTAGGACTGGATTTCAAGCGCATCCAGTTCACGCCCGACCTGTTACCGGGCGACATTACCGGCGGCTACGTCTACGACCGGAATGCCAACCGCTTTGTCCTGCGCCAGGGACCGATCTTTGCACACATCATCCTGGCGGACGAAATCAACCGCGCCTCGCCCAAAACTCAATCGGCGCTGCTGGAAGCCATGCAAGAGTACCAGGTGACGTTAGAGGGCGAAACCCTGGGCCTACCACAGCCGTTCCTCGTCATCGCCACCCAGAATCCCATCGAATACGAAGGCACGTTCCCGCTGCCAGAAGCCCAGCTCGACCGCTTCATCATGAAACTCGCCGTAGGCTATCCCACGGTAGAAGAGGAACAGGAAATTCTCCAGCGTCGCCGCACCAGAGGCAGCGATGTCGTTCCGCTCGCCGCCGTGACCACGCCTGCCGAGCTGTTAGCCATGCGCCAGCTCGTAGAGCAGGTATATGTAGATGCCGATATCGAACGTTACATGGTAGAGTTGGTGGCGATCACCCGCAAACACCGGCAGGTAGCCGTGGGCGCCAGCCCGCGCGGCTCACTGGCCTTGCTCAAGCTCACCCGCGCCTGGGCCGCCATCCAGGGACGGGATTACATCCTGCCCGATGATGTCAAACGCTTCGTGCGTCCCGCGTTGGGCCATCGCCTGATTCTGGATCCCGAGCTCTGGCTGCGTCGCGGCGCGACCGAGGATATGCTCGGCGAGATATTGCGGCTCGTGCCGGTGCCGGTGCTCAGAGAAGCTAGCAAGCGCTAATAGGGTTTTCAGCGCAACAGCGCCGAACCAACAGTAGAGCATAGAGAGCAGTGAACAGAATACAGTTCGCCATGCCCAAACTGCTTACCCATACCTACTTCAAAGGAGTTTTACAATGACCCATGGTTTTCACAATCGTATTTTGCGCGTCAATCTGACCACCGGCGAAATCACCACCGAAACGCCGGGCGAGCAGTTTTTCCGCACCTATCTGGGCGGCTGGGGCCTCATTGCGTATTACTTGCTCAAAGAAGTTCCGCAAGGCGCCGATCCACTGGGACCGGAGAACGTGCTCATCTTCGCGCCGGGCGTGCTCACGGGCGCACCTGCCGGCGGGACGGGACGCAACGCGGTCGGAGCCAAATCGCCGCTCACCGGCGGCTTCGGCGAGGGCGATGTGGGCGGCTACTGGGGCGCGGAGCTCAAGCGCGCCGGCTGGGACGCCATCATCGTCACGGGCAAAGCCGAAAGCCCCGTCTATCTCTGGATCAAGGATGATACAGTAGAGCTCCGCGACGCCGGTCACCTCTGGGGGCGGGAGACGCTGGAAGTCGAGCGCGCGCTGCAAGAGGAACTGGGCGAGAAGCGCCTGCGAGTGGCGCAGTGCGGGCCGGCAGGCGAACGCCTGGCACGGATCGCCTGCGTCATCGGCGATGCCAATCGCGCCGCCGGACGCACGGGTCTGGGCGCGGTGATGGGATCTAAACAGCTCAAAGCCATCGCCGTGCGCGGCACGGCGGGCGTGCCGGTCGCCGATAAAGACGGCCTCCGCGAGATCGCCAAATGGCTCAGCGACAATGTCCGCGAGTTGTACACCGGCGGAATGCAGGATTACGGCACCGCGGGCGGGCTGCAATACCTCAGCAGCATCGGCGGGCTGCCCACGCGCAACTTCCAGGAGGGCAGTTTCGAGGGCGCGGCGAAGATCACCGGCAGCACCATGGCGGATACCATCCTCACGGAAAACGATACCTGCTACGCCTGCCCCGTCCGCTGCAAGCGCAAAGTCGAGGTCAGGGAGCGCTTCCCCGTCACGCCGGATTACGGCGGGCCGGAATACGAGACGCTCGGCGCATTGGGATCGGCTTGCGGCATAGATGACCTGGAAGCGGTAGCCTATGCCAATCAGCTGTGTAATGCCTACGGGCTGGATACCATCTCCACGGGAATCGCCATCGCGTGGGCGATGGAATGTTTCGAGCGAGGGCTGCTCACGCAGGAAGATACCGGCGGCCTGGAGCTGCGCTTCGGCAACGCAGAAGCGATGCTCACGCTCGTCAAGCAAATGGCCCAGCGGGAGGGCTTCGGTGATCTGCTAGCGGAGGGGGCGCTGCGAGCGGCCCGGCGCATCGGGCGCGATACGGAGCGCTACGTAATGCACGTCAAAGGGCAGGAATTTCCCCTGCACGAGCCGCGCGTCAAATTTGCGCTGAATCTCGGCTACGCCACCTCGCCCACCGGCGCGGATCACATGCACAACATCCACGACACTAACTACACCAAGAGCGTCGCCGGGTTGCATCCGCTGGGCATCTTCGAGCCGCTGCCGGCGGACACCCTCGGCCCGGAGAAAGTGCGGCTCTTCAAGTATGAAGTAGACTGGCAGGTTTTCTGGAATTGTGTGGGATTGTGCATGTTCATGCCCTACAGCAAGCTCCAGATCCGCGACCTGGTCGCCGCAGTGACAGGCTGGGACACCTCGGTCTTCGAGCTGCTGAAGGCGGGCGAACGGGCGCTGGCCCTGGCGCGGGTCTTCAACGCGCGCGAAGGCTTCACCGCTGCGGATGACGCCCCGCATTGGCGCATCAGCACGCCGTTTGAGTCTGGCCCGGCGGCGGGCGTCGCTGTACCTGCCGAGGCCATGGCGGAGGCCATGGCGCTCTACTACGAGATGTGTGGCTGGGACAAAGTCACGGGGGCGCCCACAGCGGCCAAGCTCCACGAGCTCGGCGTGGGATGGGCAATTCTATAAAAAAACAAACGGATGATAGTGGCAGGGCTTTGCTCTGCCACTATCATCCCTCTCGAATCTGATAACAATCCTACTCCGCGTGTAACACAAAATCCACCAGCTCCGCCAGCGAGCACGTCGCCAGGCTGATGACGTGGTCGCCGCCGCCGTAGTAGACGTAAACGGTATCCCCCACCACGATGTTGGCGCAGGAGAAGACGACGTTGGGCACGTCGCCGCGCAGCTCCCAGAGCTCTTCAGGCCAGAAGATGGAGGCGGTGGGACGACGCAGCACTTTGGTCGGGTCGTCCAAATCGAGCAGCGCGACGCCGATGTGATAGATGTGCTGCCGGTCGTAGCCGTGATAGAAGGCGAGCCAGCCGTGCTCCGTTTCGATGGGGACGCCGTTGCCGCCCACACTCTTGTGATCCCAGGTATTCTCCGGGCGCGGACCGAAGATGGGCGCCATGTCCGCCTCGCGCCAGGTAACGAGATCATCGCTGTAGGCGAGCCAGATATTCGGCCAGCGGCGATGCAGCGCCGCATAGCGCCCGCCAATTTTGCGCGGGAAGAGGACGTGATCCTTGTTATCCTCACCGCGCACAATCGAGCCGAGGCGCTCCCAGGTGATGCCGTTCTGACTACGCGCAATCATCGGCAGGACGCCGCCGCCTGCGTGGGTCGGCTCAGCCCCAAAATACTCCCGCCCGTAAGCGGTGTAGGTCATGTAAAACGTGTCATCCAGTTTGACCACGCGCGGGTCTTCGACGCCCCGCGAATCCGCGCCGTCGCGCGGCTCCAGCACCGGGCGGCGCAGCCGATTCCAGTGGATGCCATCCGCGCTCACGGCATAGCCGATACGGCTGATCCAATCCAGTCCTTGCGCGCGATACCACATCTGAAACAGGCCGTTCTCGTAAATCACGGCAGGATTAAAGACATTGTAGGTCTCCCAATCCGAGGTGGGATCGGGCAGCAATAAGGGGTTTTGGGAATGACGGGTGAGTTTCATGCAAAGCACCTCCCTACAAACGGATAAGCCCCGCGTCGCTTCTCGTAATGATCACCTGTCACAAACATTGTGGCCGCCAAGACGCCTTCATACTCAAAAATAATCCGCTACAGCTTCAGATATAGCCATGTAGATAGCGCGGGCCTGCTTCGAAGCTCTTTGTGCGTCCACTTCAAGCACATCGGGCATATCCCCAGGATAACGCGCTTCGACAGCCCATACAGATAATTCCGCCAGATCAGGATACGCACGTTTCACAGGCCAACCATCAGGAATCAAGTCTCGAAGCCGATCGAGATCATGGGTAAATGGAAATTCAATATCCAACAGAATGAGCAATGCCTTGAGCGCCTTTTCCGCAGCCTGTTGCGCAAGAAAACACACTTGCCTGGGATACGACGGCGATGTTCGCAACAAAGTTTCCGCAGCATTCAAATCCGAAGCCGCGAAGGCTAACCACAATTTTGCTTCAGCTACGTTCATAAACTACCTTGCCTTCACGCAACGCGGGACGTAACACTTGACCGATGATATGGCCGCGTGCAACGATCTCCTCCGGCGTTGTAACAACCACATCTTTGCTCGCCGGAATCCCATTCAGGGCGCGCAGAATCGCCACAGTTGTCTGGCGTTTGTTCTCCAGCTGTGGCAAGACCACAAGTAAATCAATATCACTATCGGGATGCGCGTCACCGCGCGCCCACGACCCAAAGAGAATAATACGCAAGGGGTTGAATTGGCGCACAATACGCTCGACCGCATCGGATAAACAATCGGGCGGCTGTAACATCTTGCTACCTCCCTACAACGCCACCAATACCCCTTCATTCGCCCGCAGTTGCAGCGCGCTAAGGTTCACCTCTTCTTCTCGATCCAGATGCGTGGAGAGCAGAACCCGCCCGCGAGGGGCCTCGGTCAAGGCCAGGGTGCGCGGCTCAGCGGCAAAATTCAGGGCGATGAGGTAGCGCGCGGCCCCATCCTCCCGCAGATAGACGTAGCAATCCACCGGGATGCCGGCATCCACCGGGCGATAGCTGCCGCCGAGCAACGCGGGCGTCTCCTGGCGCAAGGCGAGCAACTGATGGTAGAGCGTCAGAATAGAATAAGGATCCTGCGCCATCACTTCTACATTGCGGGTCTGATAATCATCAGTCAACGGCAGCCACGGCTCCACATCCGCCGGGCAGAAGCCCGCATTGGGCGAAGCATCCCACTGCATCGGCGTGCGGCACACATCCCGGCTGCGCTCTGCGCCCAGATTCAAGCCCTGCGGATCCTGGATCTTCTCCGGCGGGACCGGCACATCCGGGAGGCCGATCTCGTCGCCGTAGTAGAGCGTGGGTGTGCCGCGCAACGTGAGCAACAACATCGCCGCCACGCGCGCCTGCGCCTCGCCGCCGAAGCGCGTCACCATCCGCATCCGGTCGTGGTTCCCCAAGACGTAGTTGGGCCAGGCAAAATCCGGCAGCGCGGCTTCCATCGCGTCTACGATGCCGCGCATCTGCTGAGCGTCCCAAACCCCGGTGTTGAAGCCCATCCCATCCATCAGACGGAAGTTGAAGGGCATGTGCAGCTCCTCGCCATGCGCGCCGTAATACTTCACCCAGCGATCCAGCGGGCCCCACAGCTCACCGATGCCGCAGCGGTCGGGGAACTCATCGAGCACAGCGCGGATTTCGCGGAGCACGTCATGCACCTCATCCTGGTCCATGTTGTAGACCTGGTGCAGACGGCTGAAGAGATCGTTTTCGGGCAGATTAGCGGGCGCGTTGGGATTGACCGGATTATCGCGCAGCTCAGCATCCTTGATGATAAGGCCAATCACGTCCATGCGAAAGCCATCCACGCCGCGCCGCATCCAGAAGCGCAGCGTCTCCAACATCGCCGCCTTGACCTCTGGGTTGCGCCAGTTGAGCTCCGGCTGCTCCTTGACGAACTGATGCATGTAGTATTGGCCCGTGTGCGCATCGAACGTCCACGCGGGGCCGCCGAAGAAGCTGCCCCAGTTGTTGGGCGGGCTGCCATCGGGTTTGGGGTCGCGCCAGATATACCAATCGCGCTTGGGATTGTCGCGGCTGCTGCGGCTCTCGATGAACCAGGCATGGCGATCCGACGTGTGATTGGGCACCCAATCCACGATGATCTTCATGCCGCGCGCATGTACGGCTGCTACGAGCCGGTCGAAGGTCTCCAGATCGCCAAAGAGTGGATCCACATCACAATAATCAGCCACATCGTAGCCAAAATCCGCCATCGGTGAGGGATAGAAAGGACTGAGCCAAATCGCATCCACGCCCAGATGTTCCAGGTAGTCCAGTTTCTCGATGACGCCCTGCAAATCCCCCACCCCGTTGCCGGTGGTATCCTTGAAACTGCGAGGATAAATCTGGTAAACCACGCCGCGTTGCCACCATTGAAGCTCGGTCGAAAGGGTCATGTTGTGCGCTCCTTTAACAAGTTGATTCTGATCTTATTGTACCCTACCTGATGCAATCTGCCAAATTCCAACACAACAAAAACAAGGACGAGAGCGGGTCTCGTCCTTGTCAGGATGCGCACACCGAATCACAAACGCTGGTATTCTTCGTGAACGCGCTCGAACATGGGGCGCCCTTCGGCCTGCGCCTGCATGTAATCTGCCGTGAACTTGTCGCACCAATATTGCGCTCGGCCCATGAGCTCATCCTCATCCAGCAGCGTGAACTTGCCATCGCGGCGCAGGAAACGCCCATCCACCATCGCGTCGGTCACTTCCGTGCCGGCGCCGTTCGCCGCGAGGAAGAGCAACAGCGTGCCCACGTTCAGCGGGAAGAGGCTGGTGTTGTGCGTGAGATCAATTGTCACCACATCCGCGCGCTTACCCACCTCCAATGTGCCGATCTGCTCCTCCCAGCGCAACGCGCGGGCGCTGCCGAGCGTCGCCAGCTCGAAGGGCGTCCACGGCAGCAGCCCTCGCATCGCGCGCGGCATGATGTTATGCTGCTGCGAGACCGAGAGCATCACATTGAACAGATTGTGCGTAGGCATATCCGTGCCCAACCCCACCTTCACGCCTTTGTGGAGCATGTACGGGAGATAAGCGCAGTTGCCCAGGATGGAGTTGGTGGGCGGGCAATGCGCAATCGCCACGCCGGTCTCAGCTACCATATCAATCTCCGCCTCAGTGAGCGCCGCGCCATGATAGAAGAGCGTGCGCGGCGTCATCAGCCCGATATTCCGCAAATGCTGAATCTGCCCACCCTCATCGGCCCAGGTGGCATCGGCGCGGGACTTCTCGTCGGGCGCTTCGGCCACGTGGGAGCAGAACTGCACGTCGTACTTCTCCGCCAGCGCCATCCCGCGCGTGAGCATGGATTGGGTGCTGTTATAGGTGGCGCTGGGATGCACGCCGATGCGAATGCGCCCATCGGCAGTGTTGTGGTACTTTTGGATGGCCTCTTCGGTCAACGCGAGGTAGTCATCCTCAGAGAGATAAGGCTGCAACTGCCCGTGGCGCGCTTCCGAGAGCTTCACGCTGGTGATCATCTGAACATGGATGGCGGTGCGCATTCCAGATTCCAACGAGGCGCGATAAACCGCGTCGGGGAAGGTGAAAGCGTTGCCAAAGGTGGTGGTGCCATGTTTGAGCAGGTTGAGGATGCCGAACAGCGTGAGGTCGTAGACGCTTTCCTCGGTGAACCAGTTGTAGGCGGGCCAGAGCACCCGAATTGCGGTATCCACAATACCGGTGAGAGGCGATTGTAACCAGCCGAAGATGAGGAACATCTGCGCCTCGCCGACGTGGTTATGGGTGTCCACCAGTCCCGGCATGACAATCTTGTTGCGCGCATCCACGATGTCCACATCGGGCTGCTGCCCATACTGCGCCTCGAGCTCTTTGGATGGCCCCACGGCTTTGATAATAGGGCCTTCGATGTAGAGCGCGCCATCCTCCAGAATGCCGCCGAAGGGCGTAGGTTGGGTGATGAGAAACCGGCAATTGCGGAATAATACTTTGCTCGTCATACGACCTCTCCTGATAGTCTACGCTTGTGATAGCATACTGGAAACAGACATCAACTACCTGAACGGTCATAAAATGACCTGAAATGCTGAAGAATAGTGTATCTGAAAACCTTGAAATTGTCAAATCAACACTCTGAAGCGGATCTCCCCGCCCGTAACCCTTTGCTTTCCCTGCTAAACAGAGTAAAATCTGCACTAGAAGAAAACGACGGGCGAATGAAGACCCAACGCTAAGCAAGAAGCGAATCCGCCATGATGCGACGGACAAGTGGGTTAGCAACTCCGTACCCAAGCCTAGGTGTAGACAGAGATACAAACATGACCGAGTTCAAATCTGGCAATTTGCGCATTCTCGTCGTGGATGACAGTCCTGACATTCGGGATTTCATCCAGAAATCGGTATTGGAACCGGAAGGTTATACCGTCATCACCGCCAGCGATGGGCTGGCAGGACTGCAAAAAGCGCGCACCGAACAGCCGGATCTGATCCTGCTGGACTACGAAATGCCGCAGATGAACGGCATCGAAATGTTGCGCGCACTCACCGAACACAACCTCACCATCCCGGTCATTCTGGTGACATCCTACGGCTCCGAATCGGTCGCCGTGGAAGTGTTCCGCTTGGGCGTGCGAGATTACATCCCCAAACCGTTCGCCATAGATACGCTGCTGAGTTCCATTGAGCGCGTATTGCGCACCGTAAAACTGGAGCAGGAACGCGACAAATTGCTCCAGGAGCTGCAACAGACTAACATCCAGCTCACCCAGCGCATCCAAGAACTCGACACCCTGTACCAGGTCAGCAAATCGGTCACCGCCCTGCGTGAACGCAACACATTGCTGGAGCGCATCGTGGATGCGGCGTTGTATCTGACCGGCGCCATGGATGGCGCCCTCATCATGCTGGATCCTGCAACCGGACAACCCGGCACGCGCGTCAGTCGCATCCGTTCCGATACAGGCGTCGAGACGCCCGAACAGAACCCTAACATGCTCACCCAATCCCAAAGCCTGATGATGGCCGCGCCCATCCAAATCGGGAACAAGGTTTTAGGAGCGCTTACCATCAGCAACAAACGCAGCCGGGAGATGCTGGATAAACACGATCAGCGTCTCCTGCGCATGTTGAGCGACTACGCCGCCATCGCCATCGAAAACAGTCGTCTGTTAGCAGAGGTTGAAGCCCAACGCGAGCGCGAAAAGCGCGAAATCCGTCGGCTCTTCGAGCACTACGTCTCGCCGCCTGTCGTCGAACGCATTCTGCAACAGCCCGAAAGCGTCCGTCCTGGAGGACAGCGGCAGACCATCACCGTGCTGTTCGCCGATCTACGCGGCTTCACCACCTTCTGCGCGCAAACCGAACCGGAGACCCTGATCGCCGTCCTCAACGACCACATCGCCGAAGCGGCGCGCATCATCCTGGACGAAGAGGGCACGCTCGACAAATTCATGGGCGATGAGATCATGGCATTCTTCAACGCGCCGCTGCCGGTAGATGAATACGCCGTGCGCGCCGTCCGCGCGGCCGCGCGCATTCTCACCGCGACGGCGCAACTCCACGAGCGACTGCCGCCGCACCAACAGCTGCCTTTCGGCATTGGCATCAGCACCGGCGAAGCCATCGTCGGCAACGTTGGCACTACAGAACTGGTCAATTTCACGGTGGTGGGACAGACTGTGAACACCGCGCACACCTTGCAAGAGCTGGCGCCGGCGGGCAAAATTCTCATCTGCCAACGTACCTATGAGCGCGTGCAGGATGCCTTCCCTACCCGCCCGCTGCCGCCCGTGCCGATCAAGGGGCACACCAGCACCGTACCCATATACGAAGTGCTGATACCGCAACGCAATCGCTCAACCCATGTTAACTACTAGCTGCGCGTCAAGCAAATTTGACTATTTTTTGCATCTCTGATCCGTGATAGCCGGATCAATCCGTGAGCCATGTTCATAGAGGAGCCTCATGCCCGTCTTTTTCGATATTGAAACCCAAAATACCTTTCAAGAAGTCGGTGGACATTACCCGGAACGGCTCCGGCTCTCCGTTGCCGTGACCTACAACACCGCTGATGCCGCCTTCCATCGCTACACAGAGCAGAACGTCGCCGAGCTGCTCGCCGAACTCGCCGCTGCCGACCTGGTGGTGGGCTTCAATCTCTACGGTTTCGATTATCCCGTGATGCAGCAATACACGCAAGCCATCACATTGGCGCAACTCCCCACCGTGGATATGATGCGGGAGCTGGAAAAACGGCTGGGACACCGCATCGGCCTGGATGCCGTCGCCTCTGCCACGCTGAAAATCGGCAAGAGCGCCGATGGCCTGCAAGCCGTGCGCTGGTGGCGCGAGGGACGGATGGAGGAACTCTTCCATTATTGCGAGCAAGATGTAGATGTAACCCGCCAGCTCTACGAATTTGGCAAAGCCTACCGTTACGTGGCCTATTACGATCGCCAACGCAAACTGCGCCAGGTAACCGTGACCTGGTGAGGCAACACAGTTTGCGCCTGATACCGACGGTGGAAGCCACAGCGCGCTTCCATCTGCTAAAGCGATTGCTTATCGTTGGAAATCAAGAGGGTTGCGATGTACATCGCCAATGTGGAAGATCTACTCGAGCAGCGCCGCACCATGCGGCTATCAGATCACGCGCTGCGAGAGGCGCACAAGGAAAGCCTACGCGCGCAGGACATCTTCTATGCCATCTTCAATGGGCGCATTCTGGAGCATTACCGTGACCGCGAGCGCGTGCTGATCGCCGGGCCGGCGCCCCATCTCGGCCTCGATGTGCATGTCGTCTGCGAATACAGCGACCCTGTCGAGCTCGTCGCCGTCACCATCTATGTCCCTGATCGCCCTAAATGGGTCAACGCCGTGCTCCGCGCGCGCGGCCCGCAGCCCGTCGCCCGCTCAGAAGATGAGGGGCTGGGGAGATAGGGAGAGGGGGATGGGGAGCAAAAGAGAGATTGCTTATCACCCCAATACCCATCACCCACTACCGGTCACCCATAACTTTCGACTATTGGAGGGACCTATGACAATTCCGCTTGAAAAACTACTTGCTGCCGCTGCGCCGCTCATCGAGCTGGCGCTGGCTGAAGACATCGGGCCGGGGGATGCCACCAGCCAATCCACGCTCGACGCTGCCGCGCCGCTGCACGGGCGCATCGTCGCCAAAGCGCCGGGCGTGATCGCGGGCCTGCCCGTGGCCGAAGCCGTCTTCCGCGCCGTGGATCCGGCGCTCGCCTTCACCGCCCACGTCTGCGAGGGGCAGGAGGTCACACCGGGTGAGCTGCTCGCCGAAGTCAGCGGGCCTGGCCCCTCGCTGCTGGCGGCAGAGCGCACCGCCCTCAACTTCCTCCAGCGCATGTCGGGCATCGCCACCGCTACGCGCAACTTCGTGGATGCCGTAGCGACCACCCGCGCCATGATCCTCGACACCCGCAAGACGCTGCCAGGCTACCGCGTGCTCGATAAATATGCCGTGAGCATGGGCGGCGGGCAAAATCACCGTATGTCTCTCTTCGATATGCTCATGGTGAAGGATAATCACACTGATGGCGCCGGCGGCATTACGCCCGCCGTGACCCGCGCCCGCGCCGCACACCCCGAACTGCCCATCGAAGTAGAGGTGCGCACGCTCGCGGAGCTGCGTGAGGCGCTCGCCATCGAGCCGCCGCTTGACCGCATCATGCTGGATAACATGGAACTGGAGACAATGCGTGACGCTGTTGCCATCGCCGCTGGGCGCGTCCCGCTGGAAGCCTCGGGCAACGTGACGCTGGAAACCGTCGCCGCCATCGCCGCGACGGGCGTGGACTTCATCTCCACCGGCGCGATCACCCATTCCGTGCAGGCGCTCGACATCAGCATGAAGATCAGCAAGCCGGCTGCCGCCCCCACCCTCTCTTGGGAAGAACGCGCGCGCGCCGCCAAAGCCGCCCTCGGCGCCCGGCTGGTCATTTTGGGGCATCATTACCAGCGGGATGAGGTGATCCAGTTCGCCGATTTTCGCGGAGATTCGCTCAAGCTCGCCCGCGATGGCGCCCGCACCGACGCCGAGAACATCGTCTTCTGCGGGGTTCACTTCATGGCCGAAGTCGCCGCCATCCTCGCCAAACCGGGGCAGCAAGTCTACATCCCCGATATGGCCGCGGGCTGCTATCTGGCAGAGACCGCGGGCCGGGCACAGGTCGAGCAAGCCTGGACCGCGCTCGATGCCGCGCTCGAAGGGCAGGCCGATGCCGAAATCACACCCATCACCTACGTCAATTCCGATGCCGCGCTCAAAGCCTTCTGCGGCAGACACGGCGGCGTGGTCTGCACCTCCGGCAACGCCGCGAAAGTGCTCGCGTGGGCTTTTGCACAACGCCCGCGCGTCTTCTTCTTCCCGGATCAACACCTGGGACGCAACACCGCGCTCGCCATGGGCATTCCGGCGGCAGAAATCCTGCTGTGGACGCCCTACCGCCCGCCCAACGCCGAAGCCATCCGCGGCGCGAAAGTTGTTCTCTGGCCCGGGGCGTGTAACGTGCACCAGCGTTTCCATCCGGAGGATGTCGCCGCCATGAGAGAACGCTATCCCGGCATCCGCGTCATCGTCCACCCGGAATGCGAGCACAGCGTAGTCGAACTTGCCGATAGCGTCGGCTCTACCAGCCACATCATCCAGGAGATCGCCGCGGCGGCGCCCGGAAGCGCCTGGGCCGTGGGCACCGAGACGCGCCTGGTGCTGCGATTGCAGCAAGAACACCCGGAGCAGACCATCATCCCCCTCGCCCAGCGCCCGCCCTACTGCCCCACCATGGGCATGATCACGCTGCGCAAGCTCGCCGAGACGCTGGAAGCGCTCCAACGCGGCGAGCCGCCCACCCCAGTCACCGTGGAGCCGGAGACCGCCCACTGGGCGCGCATAGCGTTGGAACGGATGTTAAGGCTGTGATACGTAATACGTAATGCGTAATGCGTAATGCGTCATGCGTAATGCGTCATGCGTCATACAATGCGATAAGGGGGACTTGATGACGTTCGAGGAGTGGGAACGCACGGTATCCAGAGCGATCACTGGCGATGTGCTGTGGAAGGTGCGAGCCTATCGGCTGGCGTTATTTGCTGCGGATCTCGGCTGGGAAGATGTAAGCCGGTTGGCGCAGGATCACCGCACGCGCGCCCTCTCGGAGCAGCTATACCGCGCGCTGGGATCGGTCAGCGCCAATATCGCCGAAGGATATTCACGCAACGGCGGGCGGGATCGCGCCCGGTTCTACGAATTCGCTCTAGGATCGGCTCGTGAGTCGCGCGATTGGTATCACAAAGAGCGGCATATTCTGGGAGAAGCCGTGACCGAACACCGTGTCAACCTGCAGACCGAGATCATCCGGCTGTTGCTCACGATGATCCCGGACCAACGCTCCCAAACGATCCGGGACGCCAGTGCATCCTATGCGTCCGAAGAAGTCCCATCCACCTGAAATCCTTACGTATTACGGAGCACGTATTAGCACCATGTCTACCGAAACCGACGTTCTCATCATTGGCTGTGGCATTGCCGGAGCGACGGCGGCGCTGCGACTGGCGCAGACCGGGCGTCACGTGACGCTCATCACCCGCTCGTATGCGCCAGAGGAGACGAACACCCGCTACGCGCAGGGCGGCATCGTCGCGCGCGGGGAGGAAGATCCGCCCGAACTGCTCGTTGAAGATGTGCTGCGCGCGGGCGCCGGGCTGAGCTATCCGCCCGCCGTGCAAATTCTAGCGGAAGAAGGCCCCGCGTTGGTGCAGCGCATTCTCGTCGAAGAGGCAGGCGTCCCCTTCGACCGCGGGGAGGACGGCAACCTTTCCAACACCCGTGAGGGCGGGCACTCCGTCTCCCGCATTCTTCACGTGGGCGATGCCACCGGCAAAGCCATTCAGATGGCGCTGCTACAACGGCTCGCCGCGCTGCCCAATGTCACCTTGCTCGCCGGGCACACCGCGGTGGACCTCATCACCTCCTCGCACCACAGCCACGATCTCATGGCGATCTACCACCCCATCACCTGCCACGGCGCTTACGTACTCGACCGGGCCGGCAACGCCATCCACCGCGTGCTCGCGCCGGCGACCATTCTCGCCACAGGCGGCGTGGGCCGCATCTACCGGCATACCACCAATCCCGAAGGCGCGCGCGGCGATGGGCTGGCGATGGCTTACCGGGCCGGCGCGCGCGTCATCAACGCCGAATACATCCAGTTTCATCCCACCACGCTCGCCATTCCAGGCGCGGATAATTTTCTCATCTCCGAGGCCGTGCGCGGGGAAGGGGCGCGGCTCACCACGCCCGACGGACGCTACTTCATGGAGCAGTACGCGCCCAAGTGGGGCGACCTGGCGCCGCGCGACATCGTCGCCCGCGCCATCCATCACGAAATGCTGGAACATGGCTATCCACACGTGCTCCTCAACCTCGCCGAAGCCATGCCCGCCGCGCGTATCCCGGAACGCTTCCCCACCATTTATGAGACCTGCCGCAACGCCGGGCTGGATATCACCCGCGAGCCGATTCCCGTGGTGCCGGCGGCGCACTATTTCTGCGGCGGCGTCCACGTGGATGGCTGGGGGCGCTCAACCATCGAGGGGTTGTACGCCATCGGGGAAGTGAGCTGCACCGGCTTGCATGGCGCCAACCGGCTGGCGAGCACCTCGCTGCTGGAGGGGCTGGTGTGGGGCGAACGGGCCGCGCGAGATATCGTCGCGCGCCGCGATCTGGCCCTGGCGCGGATGGACGATATTCCGCCGTGGCAAAGCGTGAGCAAAGGGAAAGCCGCCGATCCCGTGTTGCTCTTCAACGACACGCGGACGATCCAGAACGTGATGTGGCTCTACGTGGGCCTGGCGCGCAGCACCCGGCGACTGGCCCGCGCCCTCCGCGATCTGAACCATCTCTGGGGCGCGATTGACGAGTTCTACCGCACCACCCGCCTCAACGATGCGCTAATCGGATTGCGCAACATGGCGCAGACCGCGTGGATCGTGACCAGCGCGGCGTGGCACAACCGGCAATCGCGCGGCACCCACTTCCGCGAAGACGCCGCCCAACACGAATTCGCGGGCCTTCAGGATACCGAAGGCCCGCTGCCAAATGCCGTCACAGAGTTTTGAGGCGTGATGAGGGAATGCGGAGATGGAGGTGATGAGGTGATGGGGTGATGGGGTGACCAGCAATCTCCCCTGCTGCTCCCTACCTCCCCATCTCCCTATCTCCCCACCCCCTCTGCTCCTCTGCTCTCCCGCTCCCTAGCGCGCCAACATCGCTGCGCCGACCTCGCGCGCTTTCTCCTCGCCGAAGAGCTGCGCCGCCAACTGCAACGCGAATTCTATCGCCGTGCCGGGGCCGCGGCTGGTGACGCAATTGCCATCCACCACTACCCGTTGAGCTGCCGCTTCTGCATTGTGCAACTGCGGCTCGAAGCTGGGATGGCAGGTGGCGCGCCGCCCTTCCAGCAGCCCGTGATGCTGTAACACCACTACCGGCGCCGCACAAATCGCCGCATAGAGCCGCCCTGCCGCCGCCTGCGCCTTGAGCAAAGCCGTGAGCGTCGCCGAATCCCGCAGATGCATCGCGCCGGGAACGCCGCCCGGTACCGCGATCAAGTCGTAGGTCGCGTCGGCGCAATCGGCGATCAGCACATCCGCCGCCAGCTTCACCCCGCGGGAGGCGGTCACCTGTAAGCTGGGCATCACCGAAGCCACCGTCACCTCCGCGCCCGCCCGGCGCAGCGTATCAATCGTGCAGACGGCTTCCATCTCCTCGGTACCATCAGCAATGGGAACAAGCACCCGTTTCATGGCAGCCTCCCCAGAATCTCCTCCAGATCAATCTCCGCCGTGGAATCGTAGCGGAAATGCGCCTTGCCGACGCGCTCCGCCGGGCCGACGCCCACGGCAGTCATACCGGCGAGCAACGCGCCCTCGACGCCAGACTCGGCATCCTCGATGACGGCGCAATAGGGGACGGGCACGCCGACCAATCCCGCCGCATAGACGAAAACATCCGGCGCGGGTTTGGCGCGCACCACACAGTAGCCATCGGAAATGCCATCGAAGAAATCGGGAATGCCCAGGCGTGTCAGCACCGTCATCGTGTTCCGGCTCGCCGAGCCGATGGCGACCTTCAGCCCCCGCACCTTGATTGCTTGCAGCAGCTCCCACGCGCCGGGGAGGAAATCGGCGGGGGTGATCGAATCGAGCATGGCGACGTAATAGGAATTCTTGCGGGCCATCATCTCCTGGATTTGCGCCTCGGTGTAACGGGCGATGGCCTCGCCCAGCAGCAGCTCCAGCGACGCCCGCCGCGAGACGCCGCGCAGCGCCTCGTTGGCTTCGCGGTCGAAGGGCGCGCCCTCCTCATCCGCCAGCCGCTTCCACGCCAGATAGTGGTATTCGGCGGTATCTGTGATCACACCGTCGAGATCGAGAATGAAAGCTTGGATCGTCATGGCGCCTCCGCTCAAGTAAGCCGCAACCACCGATACCCGTAGCGCGGCAGTTCCACCGTATATTCCCCCCCGCCGATTTCCGGCAGCGTCTCGGCGGTGAGCACATCCACCGGCGCGCGGCCCGCGAGCTCGGTCAGCGGCAACGTTGCGCTGATCGCTTCTGGCGCGAGGTTGTTCACGACGATGTACGTCTCGCCCGCGAACTCGCGCCGGTACGCCAGCACGGATTTGGGCTGCGCATCGAGCAGCGCCAGCGTTCCCCGTCCGAAGACGGGATGCTGCTTCCGCACCTGGAGCAGATAGCGCATCCGGTTAAGCAGCGAGCCGGGATCGGCCTCCTGCGCGGCCACGTTGACCGTTTGGTAGCCGTACACGGGATCGTCAATCACTGGCAGGAAGAGCGCCTCGGCGGGCGCAGTGGAGAAGCCCGCGTTGGGGCCGGCGTCCCACTGCATCGGCGTCCGCACGCCATCGCGGTCGTTCAGCCAGATGTTGTCACCCATGCCAATCTCATCGCCATAATACAGCACCGGCGAGCCGATGAACGTGAGCAGGATGGAGTTGGCAACCTCGATGGCGGCGCGGTCGTTATTGAGCAGCGGCGCGAGACGGCGGCGGATGCCCAGATTCAGCCGCATCCGTGGTTCGGGCGCGTAGAAATCCCATAAGAACTGGCGGTCTTCGAGCGTGACCATCTCCAGCGTGAGCTCGTCGTGGCAGCGCAGGAACGTTCCCCACTGGCAACCCTCCGGCAAGTCCGGCGTGCGCGCCATGATGGCCTCGATGTCGCTGCGATCTTGCTTCGCCAGCGCCATGAAGATGCGCGGCATCAAGGGAAAGTGGAAATTCATGTGGAACTCGTCCCCGTCGCCGTAATACTGGATCACATCTTCCGGCCACATATTGGCTTCGGAGAGCAGGAACGTGCCCGGCGCGTAAGCATCCACGAAGGCGCGCAGCCGCTTGCAGTAGGCGTGCGTCTCCGGCAGATTCTCGCAGCTCGTACCCTCGCGCTCGATCAGATACGGCGGCGCGTCCACACGGAAACCGTCCACGCCCAGATCAATCCAATACTGCACCACCTTGAGCATCGCCCGCTGCACTTCGGGGTTGTCGAAGTTCAAGTCCGGCTGATGGCTGAAGAACCGATGCCAGAAGTATTGCCCGCGCACCGGATCGAACGTCCAGTTGGAAGGCTCGGTATCGAGGAAGATGATCCGCACGCCCCGGTACTTATCGTCCGTGTCGCTCCAAACGTACCAATCGCGGTACTTGGCGTGCTCCGGGTGCTGGGGGTCGCGCGAGGCCTGGAACCAGGGGTGCTGGTCCGAGGTGTGATTGACCACCAGCTCCACCAGCACACGCAATCCGCGCGCGTGCGCCGCCTCTAGCAGCGCCTTGAAATCGTCGAGGTTGCCGAAATGGGGATGGATGCTCATGTAATCGGCCACATCGTAGCCATCATCCCGCAGCGGCGAGGGGAAAATCGGCAGCATCCAGATCGTATCCACGCCCAGCGCTTGTAGATAATCCAGCTTCGCCATCAACCCCGCCAGATCGCCCTTGCCATCGCTGTTGCTATCGCAAAACGCGCGCACCTGCACTTCGTAGAAAATCGCGTCTTTATACCAGTCGGTTATCATGGGTGACTCCTTTAGTTGCGAGTTATGAGTTGCGAGTCATCTCTCGTCTTCTCGCTGATTCGCTGATTCGCTTTATCGCTTTCTCGCCTTTTCGCTCACTCGCTGATTCGCTTTATCGCCTCGTATATCTCCGCCCGATCCAGATTATCCGGCAACGGGCCGATGGTGCTCAGTTTGCGGCCCACCACTTCGCGCGCGAACAGCACACACCGCTCCAGCGGGTTTCCATCCAGCAGGGCGACCAGAAACCCGGCCCAGAACGAGTCGCCCGCGCCGGTGGCATCCACAATTTTCACCGGCTGCGCGGGGATGAAGGTCTGCTGCCCCTCGGCAGACAGGATCATCCCCGCCCCGCCCATCGTGAGCACTACCACGCGCGGCCCCATCTCATGGAACAGCGCAATGTACGCCTCCGGCGACTTCCCCTCGCCGAAGAGCCGCTGTGCATCATCAAGCGAGGGCTTGGTGAGCGTGGTGTAGCCCATCATCCGGCGGATCACTTGCATGGCTTCGCGGAAATCGGGCCATATCCGCGGGCTATAGTTGGGATCGAGCGAGATGAGCTTGCCCTGCGCCTGCGCCAGCTGGAACGCCTTCTCTACCGCCCCGCGCGATGGCTCCCGCGAGAGCGGCCACATCGAAGCGTGGACGACTTTGGCGCGGGCGATGGCTTCCTCACTGATTTCTTTTGCTTCGAGCCGGAAATCGCCGTCGCGGAACGGCTCGAAGTCCGGCGTGCCTTTGGTGCGCGAGACGAAGATGACGCTGGTGTGAACCCGATGATCCATCACCATGTACTCCGTCCGTACGCCGGCGCGGTGGAGCTCCGCCTTGAGGAACTGTCCGAACGCGCCGATACCGGTCTTGGAGATGATCGCCGCTTGCCCGCCCAGCTTGGCGACGTTGGCAGCGATATTCGCCGGTGAGCCGCCCGCCACCTTGCGGAACAACGTCGCGTGGCGCAGCGAATCGGTCTCTTCCTCGGAGATGAAATCAATCAGCGTCTCGCCAATGACGAGTACATCCAGATCGCCGCTGGGGATGGTCAGGTTCATGCTGCGCTCCTGTGTGAATTGCGAATGGCGAATGGCGAATTGCGAATGGCGAATGGCGAATAAGAAAACTTGATTGTATCAGTTCGCTTAAGCAATGAGCGTTTGCAACGCGGCGAACAGTTCGGTATCCGTTTCATCCGGCTGTTGGAAGTAGGCGGGGATGGGCAACAGTTCCGCCGGGCGGCGCGCGCTGGGATCGGCCACGATCTCCTCGATGATGGCGAGATACCCCTCCGCCGTGCGCTCCCAGGTGTATCGGTCGTGGACGCGCTGCCGTCCGCGCTGGGCGAACTCCGCCCACACGCCCTGATCCAGCACCAGCCGCTCCAAGCCGCGCGCGATATCCGCCGGGTCTGCCGGATCCACCAACACGCCATACTCCATCCCGTTCTCAAACAGGCTCTCGCTAGGGCCGCCGTTGCGCGTCACCACCAGTGGCAGGCCCGCCGCCGCCGCTTCAAGCGGGGCCAGCCCGAACGGCTCGTAGAGCGCGGTGAGGGCGAACAGGGAGCCGGGCCGCTGCGCGAAGTAGCGGTACGCCGCCGCCAGCGCCGGTTGTCCCGGCACGGCAAACGCGCTCACCTTGCCCCAGAGGGCGTGCGTTTCGATCACCTGGCGGATTTCCACCAGCACAGCGCGCTCTCCCGGGCTGGCTTTGCCGTCATCGTGCAGCGGGTTATCGAGCGCGCCGGTGAAGATGACCAGATTCGCCGCCGCCTGGAGCGCGGGCGATTGCGCGAACGCCTGCAGCAGCCCCAGGTGGTTCTTCTTGGGGTCGAGCCGGCTGGAGGCGATGATGGCGGGCAACTCGCGGCGGTCTTCCGCCAGATCGCGGGCCAGCATGGCGCGGAGGTGATTTTGCGTCGCCACCTCGCCCACATAGCGCGCGCCCTGATCGAACGTGAGCAGATTGACGCCCGGCGGGATCACGGCGAAGCGCCGGTCATCCGCCACATCCACCGCGCCGTGATACGCGCGATGTCCATACTGCTCCATGCGCTCCTGGCGGGTGCTGGTGATGTTCACCGCCGAGCGGTTCATGCTCAGGCGTTCCGCCGCGATGCGCCGCGAGAAGTAATACTGCGCGTCAATCTCCGCCAGCGTCTCCGGCGTGGGATGGAGCTTATCCAGCTTCTGCGCGCCCAGCGAGTGCCCGGTGAAGGTGAAGGGGATGCCCGTTTCCGCTTCGAGTAGCGCGCCGCACAGACCGCCATCGCCGTAGTGGGTGGTCAGCGCATCGGGGAAGATGCTGCTTTTCGAGCGGAAGTAGAAACCCGCAATATTGCGCACCCAATCGCGCACCAGATGCGACCAGAGCAGCTCCTTGCGGAGAAATTCAGGCGGTCCGGCGGGGAGGCGCACAATGCGCACCCGTTCGGATTCGGGGTAGCGGTCGTAAGTCTCGGCGAACTCCGGCCACGCGGGATCCTCGATTTTGCGGGTGACGATGTCTACCGTGTGGCCCAGCGCCGCCATCGCCAGCGCCACCTGCTTCACATACACGAGCTGTCCGCCAAAATCGGCGTGCTCGGTCCAATAACTATCTTGGGCGTCAAAATTGCCCTGCGGATTGAGAAAAGCGATATGCATACGGCCACCTCCATGAAAAAGACAAATCAGCGCGAAAGCCAGGAGTCAGGGGTAACGAGTAACAAACAACAAGCAACCAGCTCCCCAGCTCCCCTGCTATTGTATGATAAGCCTGTAAAAACACAAAACTGACCAACTTGCGTTATAATAGCCTTACAGCCCGGGCGCCAGTCTTCGGTCTTCGGTGAATAACACAGGGAGCTTCGATGCCAAAACAAACTACACGCACAAACCAATATCTGTTGGAAGGCGTCGCCATTCTGCTGCTGATGTTGCTGGTGATCGCGCTAGGCGTGCTGCATGTGACGCGCCCGCCCGCGAAATTCGCATCGCAGGATGCGTCGCAGGAAAACACCGTCCAGGCGCGCGTGTTGCAGGTAGGCGCTGAAGCCGTCGCCGAATTACCCACCGGCGAGCGGCTCTATTCGCGCACCCTCGAAATCGAAATCCTTTCGGGAGGTGAATTCCAGGGACAACGTCTCAGTCTTGTGCAACAGCGCACAGACCAAACCGCCGGCATCACGCCGCACGCCGGACAACGGGTGCTTGTCATCCTCGCCCAACGGCCCGATGGCGAGATGATGGCTTTCCTCGCCGACCGGGTGCGCCTGGCGCCCCTCGCGGCGCTGGCGGCGCTCTTCGTCGCAGTCACGCTCGTGGTGGGACGCTGGCAGGGATTACGCGCAATCGTGGGACTGCTACTGAGTATGGCGACTATCACCGGCTTCGTTCTGCCGCAACTGCTGGCGGGCCGCAATCCTATGCTGGTAACGTTGGTCGGTATGGGGGCGCTGATGGCGGTGACCTTGTATCTGATCCAGGGATGGAATGTGCGCGCCCACACCGCGCTCCTGGCGTTGCTCGCCAGCCTTGGCGTCACAGCAGCGATGGCGCTGCTCTGGGTAGGACTGACTACGCTCACGGGCTTCGGCTCGGAGGAGACGCTGTACTTGCAGGCGACCGGCGTCACGCTGAACATGCGCGGGCTGCTACTGGCGGGCATTGTCATCGGCGCAAGCGGCGTCCTCGATGATGTGGTGCTGGCGCAAGCGGTCACAGTTTTCGAGATTGCCGAAGCCAATCCGGCGTTCAGTCGCCGCGAAGTTTACGCGCGGGGCATGAAGGTGGGCAACGCGCACCTGGCTTCGATGGTGAACACGCTGGTGCTCGCCTATGCCAGCACCGCGCTGCCCCTCATCATCCTCTTCGCGCTCTACACCGAGCCGTGGTATCTCACCCTCAACCGCGAATTCATCGCCGAAGAGGTGGTGCGGACGCTGGTGGGCAGCCTGGGATTGCTGCTCGCCGTGCCGCTCACCACCAGCATCGCCGCGTGGATGGCGCGGCAGGTCGAGGCTAACGCTGCAATACCGGATCTCGAAAGCCGCTGAGGAACGGATCTCGGTTGTCGGGCGCCGGTCATCATCCGCCTTGCTCATCCCACTGCGAACGCAGCTGCGCAGCGAGGCGCCGCCCCGTAGGCGAAGCGGCAATGCCCCCCTGCGCCGTCTCTTTGAAGCGCACATCCAGTAAGCGCCCCACCTGCCCCATCGCATCAATCACCTCATCCGGCGGAATGACGCTCTCGATGCCCGCCAACGCCAGATCGGCGGCGGCGAGCGCCTGCGCCACGCCGCCCGCATTCCGCAGAATGCAGGGGACTTCCACCAGCCCGGCGACGGGATCGCAGACCAGACCCAGCATGTTCTTAAGTGCAATGGCGAGCGCGTGCGCCGATTGGCGCGGAGAACCGCCCTGCAGTTGCACCGCCGCAGCCGCCGCCATCGCTGCGCCCGAACCCACCTCCGCCTGACAGCCGCCCTCCGCGCCGGAGAGCATGGCCCGCCAGCCGATGATCACGCCAACCCCGCCGGCAGTAATCAGGCCATTGAGCGCCTCCGCATCGGGCAGAGCAAGCGTCTCTTGGAGCGCGAAGAGCACGCCCGGCAAGACGCCCGACGCCCCCGCCGTAGGCGCCGCCACGATACACCCCATCGCCGCGTTCACCTCGTTCACGGCAAGGGCGTAGAGCATGGCGCGGCTCAACACCGAGCCGGTCGCCGGCGTGCGCCCCTCCAGCCACGCGCCGAAGCGCCGCGCATCGCCGCCGGTCATGCCGCTCAGCGAACGCCCCTGCGCTGCCAATCCCCGCGCCACACTATCGCGCATGATCCCCAAACGCTCCCGCAACTGAGCGAGAACGGCTTCACGCGACTGACCACTCGCTCGCATCTCTGCCTGGAGCGCCACCTCGTGCAAGCCGCAGCCTTGTGTCTCAGTCTGCGCTACCCATTCCGCAATAGAAGTCAACAGTTGCATAGATTTACACCCCAGGCGTTGAAAAATGCTCAAATCTCAGTAACGCGCTGGATGTGACGGACCCAACGCACCCAGGGGAAAGAGGCCAGCCCTTCGATCACAGCAGCAGGGATGGGATCATCGGTCTCGATCAGCATAATCGAATCGCCGCCGCGCTCCTTCCGGCCCACGCTGAGAAAGGCGACGTTGATGCGGTGCGCCGCGAGCCAGTTCGTCACCGCGTTGATGGCGCCGGGCCGATCCTCCGAGACGAGCAGCAACGTGTGATAAGCCGCCGAGAAATTGACCTCGTAACCATCCACAGCCGTAATCAGCACCAGCCCGCCGCCCACCGAGGCGCCCGTCACACAGCATTCCGTCGCGCCGGCGCGCATGGTGAGCCGCAGCGCATTGGGATGCGCACCAGGGCCGAGATCCACAGGGGCGAAATGCACCTCCATGCCCACCTGTTGCGCCAGTGCAAGGCTATCGGGGATACGTTCGTCATGGGTAGAGAAGCCAAGCAGCCCGGCGACCACGGCCCGATCGGTGCCGTGCCCGCGTCCCGTTAAGGCAAATGATCCATGCAGCTCAATCAGCACACGCTCTGGCTGAATCCCCAGAATAGCGCGCGCGATTTGCCCCAGTCGCACTGCGCCCGCCGTATGCGAGCTGGACGGCCCAACCATCACCGGCCCGATGATATCAAACAGTGAGGTGGGACGCGCGTCGCTCATCTATAAGATACGCTCAAGCCAGGTCTCGATGTCGGTGAATACCCGCTCCTTGCCCCATTCGTTGAAGACTTCGTGCAGGAAATCGGGATATTCGTAGCGCGCTTTCTGGCGCGCTGTGGCGTTCTCGTAGAAGGTCAGGCTGCCGCTGGGCGGGCAGATTTTGTCCGCGCCGCCGTGGACGATACACAGCGGCAGATCCACGGGCCAACGCGGCGCGCCAGCCAGCGTCGTCTTCATCACGCGCTGCATCTCCGCGCCTAAACGCGGCGTGGCGAAGCCATGCACCAGCGGATCCTCGCGGTATGCCTGGACGACGGCTTTATCCCGTGAGAGGCCATCGGCGTTGAGGCCCGTCTTCATCGTGAGGCCCGGCGTGATGGAAGAGAGCGCCCGCGCGGCAAAGAGCAACAACGGCGAAATGTCCTCGCTCTGCGCCAGCGGCGGCGCCGAGGCGACCAGAGCCTTGAGACCCACGCCATGGTGCAGGCCGTAATCCAATACGGTCAGCCCGCCCATGCTATGACCGAGCAGTACCGTGGGCGCGCCCGCGTACTGTCGCTCCACAACCTGCCGGAAGGCGTGCACATCCTCGCGGAGATCATCCCAGCGCCGAATGTGCCCGCGCGGGCCTGGTGATTTCCCATGCCCGCGATGATCGAAACCGTGCAGGGCGTAGCCCTTGGGCGCAAACCAGGCGACGAGATTGCCGTAGCGCCCACTGTGCTCGCCGATGCCGTGGACAAAGAGCAGATTCGCGCGCGCTTCCCCCTCCGGCTGCCAGGACTGGCAGTAGAGTTCCAGACCATCGTGCGTGACAAACGCGCCTTCTTCGTGGTGCATAGCATTTCCCCCTACTTCTGGAAGTTTCGGAGCGCCGTGTTGATGGCGTCCAGATCGAAAGCTTCGGGATTGTAATCCTCGCCAACCCATTCCAGCAATTCAAGGCGCTCGTCATACTCGGCGGCTTCGGCCTCGAGCTCGTCATCCTCAGAGGGCAACGCCAGCTCGCCGGCGGCGACAGCTTTGAACACGTCCACGATCGCTTCAAAGCCCCACGGGCCGCCGCAATCTTCTGGCGGCCCGGCGCGTTTTCCTTTGAGGCACACCGGATACGCGCCCGCCGGATCTGGCGGCAGCACCTTTTCTACCTTGATGAGATGCTCCCAGTTGTCGCCAAAATCATAGGTATAGAGAAAGCTCACGCCTTCTCGCAACCCCAGCGCATCCAGTCGCACGCGCCCCTCATCGCGCATCTCGAATTCCTGTTGAGACTCCCGATCATCGGTGAACTCGACTCCTCCAACGTCAAACATGTGCAGGTGATACCCGGCCCAATCAAACAACACCTGGATGATCTCGTGCAACCGGTGCAATGTGGCATCGCCCCGCACCAGAATGCGCCGCCAAATCGGCGGGCGAATGTCGCGCAGATCAATGCGCAACTGATAGATTGGACTGTCGCTTGCCTTTGCTCTCGCCATAGTAGCACCTCCTAAAATAGTAATGGGTGAGCAGTGAAGGGTGAGCCGTTTGAGTATGGCGAATGGCGAATGGCGAATGGCGAATGGCATCCTGCTCACTGCTCTCTACTCACTTTTTTCGCGCCAGGATGAAATGATGAAGAAGAAAACCTCTACCCCTCTGCCTTTCCGCCCCTCCGCGCCCCTGTCCCGTTATGCCGTCAACACCGCGCGCACGGTTTCCAGTACGTAATCCACAGCGTCCGCGTCAATCCAGTAATGCGTCACCGCGCGGAAACTGCGCGCGTCCCGTGGCAATACCAGCACGCCGCGTTCTCTGAGCCGCGCCGTGACTTCATAAGCAGTCAATGCAACCGCATCGGTCAAGCCGAAGTAAACCATGTTGGTATGCACCGGGAAGACTTCGATGCCGGGAATCGTCGCCAGCCCTTCGGCGAGGCATTGCGCGCAGGCGTGATCCGCGTCGAGGCGCAGCGTCATCTCTTCGAGGGCGACGATGCCCGCCGCCGCGAGAATCCCCGCCTGCCGCATCCCGCCGCCGAGCACCTTCCGCGCCCGGCGCGCCTCGGCGATGAAGGGTGCGCTCCCGCACAGCACCGAGCCGACCGGCGCGCACAGCCCTTTCGAGAGACAGAACGTCACCGAATCCACGCCGCGCACCAACGCGCGGACGTCCACTTCCAGCGCGGCAGCAGCATTGAAGATCCGCGCGCCATCAATGTGCGTTTTCAGCCCGTGACGCCGTGCCAGCGCCACCACCTCTGCGGTATAAGCAGCGGTCAACGGAACGCCAAAGCAGTTGTTGTGGGTGTTCTCCAGGCAAATGAGGCGCGTGCGCGGGTAATGCACATTATCGCCCCGAATCGCCGCTTCGATTTCTGCCAGGCGCAACGTGCCATCCGGCTGATTGGGCAACGTGCGCGGCATGATGCCGCCCAGCGCCGCCATCCCGCCTTGCTCGTAGACGATGGTGTGGGACTTGTCGCCCAGAATCACCTCATCGCCGCGCCCGCAGTGCGCCAGCAGCGCGGCCAGATTCCCCATCGTCCCACTGGGGACAAAGAGTGCGGCTTCCTTATCCAAGCGGTCGGCAGCCAGGGTTTCCAGGCGTTTCACCGTGGGATCATCACCCAACACATCATCGCCCACCTCTGCCAACGCCATTGCCTTCCACATCGCGGGCGTGGGACGTGTGACCGTATCGCTGCGGAGATCTACCAGCTTCATGCTCAAACCCTCCCTGAAAGTGATGAAGAATGAAGGCGAAAAAATGAGAAAACTCCGCGCCCTCGGAAAGTGAATTCATTCAGCATTCACCCTGTATTATAGTCTTGGAGATGAAAAAGGGAAAAGCGCCACAGCCGACATCATAGAACAAAAGTTGTCAGTCTGATGGTTTGAGGTACACTAGGGTTAACCTATCCACAGTGAGGGGATACCGTGGCACAAAACGCAACAGAGAGGTCAAGACCTGCTCCTGACAGAATCCTAGAACCGCGTAAGGTACTCGTCTCGCTGCTGTTAGGCTATGTCGGATTTCTGGGTGCATTCTACGGCTTCAGCTTCTCCGTACCGCCGCTCACGCTTTCGATTCTCTGGTCTTATTGCTTCCCGCTGATAGCAGGCATGGCTTACGGCGCGCGCTATGGCTTCATCGCCGGATTGTGCGGTTTGGGAGCGCTGTATCCCTTCTTTCTCTGGCCGAGCAATGGTTGGGCCAATGGCGTGACAGCGGCGCTGGTGCTGCTGTGGTTCACCTGGCACGGGTATTGCGCTAAGCGCCGTGACCTGAAGCCCGCACTGTGGAATCACCCCCTCATCGCTCAGGTACTCTTCGCCGTTGTCTACGCCACGGGGACACGGTACGGCTATCCCCCCGCAATGGCTGCCAATCCGCCGGTATGGGCGCCCGAGGCGCTCCCCACCGTGCCCATCGAGGTGCTGAATAGTCTCGTCGCTAAAGGCACGCTCAACCTCTTCCTGGCGTTCTTTGTGGCGTTGTGCGCGCTCATCAGCCCCGAAGTACGCCGACCGCTGCGACTCCCCATCCCGGCGCACGCGCGTGACAACGGCAAGATCGTGCTAGTTTCTATGCTGGCAGCGTTTGGGCTGTGGAGCGCCCTGCTGCTGGCAAACAGCGTCTTCATCAAGCTCACCTTTCCAAAGAGCGCTTTTTCGATCACAACCTCCTACGAGATTATTGCTCTGGTCATGTTCACAGCAGCGGGATTGATGACCGGTTATGTCATCGCCCGGTACGTTGAGATGCGTCAGAAAGCCAGCGCCGCGCTCTCAGCCAGCGAGGAACGTTTTCGCGGCATCTTCGAACATAGCCCGGTGGGCATCGCCATCGTCAACACGAGGGATCAAAGCTTCGTGCAGGTAAACCAGCACTTCCTCGACATCGTCGGCTACACCGAGGAAGAACTCCGGCAGTTGACCGTCGCTGATATTACACATCCAGAAGACTGGCAACGAGAAACTCCGCAGATTCGTCAGTGCCTGGAAAATCTGATAGTCAATTATGAGATCGAGAAGCGCTATGTCCGCAAGGATGGTGGCGTGCGCTGGGTGCGGGTCATTGGAGAGTTGCTGCACTTGAATCCTGATCAACCAGGGATTGCACTCGCCAGCGTGATAGATATTACTGCGCAGCGTGAAGCAGCAGAAGCGCTACGCGCAAGCGAAATCCGCTACCGCAACACTTTTGAGCAAGCCGCCGTGGGCATCAGCCACACCGCCCTTGATGGCCGTCTCTTGCGCGTCAACGATAGACTATGCGACATTACAGGTTATCCCCGCGAGACGCTGCTGACGATGCGGTTTCAGGACATCACGCACCCTGATGACCTCGCCATGGATCTGGAACTGTCCGAACGCCTGGTTGCCGGGGAAATCGAAACCTTCCAACGTGAGAAACGCTATATCCACCGCAGCGGCGATCTGGTATGGGTTAGCATCACAACGTCGCTGATGCGGGATGAAGTCGGCGCTCCCATGTATTTCATCAGCGTGATCGAAGACATCACCACGCGCAAGCAAGCCGAAGAGGCGCTGGCGCGCCAGCGCATTCTGTTGCGTACTGTGATCGAGAATCTACCGGATGCGGTGTACGTGAAAGACCCGGAATTGCGCAAAGTGCTGGCGAACCGCGCCGATCTGATCAACATGGGCTTTACAACTGAAGCAGAGGCGTTGGGAAAAACAGATGATGAAATCTTCCCGCCCGATATCGCCCAGGAATTCATGCGCGACGACAGAGCCGTGCTAGAAGGCGGCATCCCCATCTTCGACCGCGAAGAACGTCTGGTGCGAAACACCGGAGAGGAACGCTGGCTGGTCACCTCCAAAATGCCGCTACGCGATGATCAGGGGAAGATCATCGGCATTGTCGGCATCGGGCACGACATCACCGAGCGCAAACACAGCGAGGAAGCGCTCCGCCAGAGCAACCAGAACTTGAGCGCGGCGCTGACCGAGCTACAGCAGACGCAGCAGCGCATGGTACAACAGGAGCGCCTGGCTGCCGTGGGGCAACTGGCTGCCGGCATTGCCCACGACTTCAACAACATCCTCGCCATCATCATGCTTTACACCCAGATGTCGCTTCAGACGCCGGCGCTGCAAGAGCCAATCGCTGGGCGGCTGCAGATCATGCTGCAACAGGCCAAACGGGCCGCCGAGCTGATCCGGCAAATTGTAGACTTCGGGCGCCGCACGATACTCGAACGCCATCCGCTCGACCTGCTACCCTTTATGCAAGAGCAACTCGTCCTGTTGCGCCGCACCCTGCCCGAAAACATCCACATCGAGTTGCACGCCGCAGAAGCCGAATACATCGTTCATGCTGATCCCACCCGGCTTCAGCAAACCCTCTTCAATCTGGCCGTCAACGCGCGCGACGCCATGCCAGAGGGCGGCGGCCTACGCATTGGCCTGGAGCACCTGGTTGTGCAACAACGCCAGGAGCGTCCCCCACTCGAACCCGGCTTATGGATCAAGGTGACGGTCGCCGACACGGGCACAGGCATGCCGCCAGAAGTAGTGGCGCACCTGTTCGAGCCATTTTTCACCACCAAACCACCGGGCAAAGGCAGTGGGTTGGGATTGGCGCAGGTGCATGGCATCGTAAAACAACATCAAGGGGAAATTGAAGTCAGTTCACGCCTTGGAGCGGGCAGCGTGTTCACCATCTATCTGCCCAGCAGCGCACTGGACGTTGCCAATACCGCCGCAATGATGCTCGAATCTGCCCATCTGGGAAATGGCGAGCACGTTCTGGTCGTGGAAGATGATCCCGGCGTAAGAGCTGCGCTGGTCAGCATTCTGAAAACGCTGGGGTATCACCCGCTGGAAGCCATGCACGGTCACGAAGCGCTGGAAATCCTGACACAACACGCGGATGAGATCGCTCTGGTGTTAAGCGATTTTGTCATGCCGCAATTGAGCGGTCAGGGCCTCCTGGAAGCCATCCGCCAGCGCGGCCTGTCCCAGCCCGTTATCATCCTCAGCGGCTATCCGCTGCAAAGCGAGCTCAGCGAATTACACGCCCTGGGCCCCACCGATTGGCTGCTCAAGCCGCCGGACGTGGAACAGCTGGCTCGCACATTAGCACAGGCATTGCGACAACGCTGATAAACGCTGAGCAGCGCCTATTGCGGCATTCCTGGATAAGTCACCATCTGTTCCGGCCGGCCCGCATACAAGAAGCTGCGATTCCGGTGATCGCGCTCATCGAGACTGATGCGGCGGAACACATCCGCCCACGTGGTCGCATCTGTCTGTTCCGCGACCACCGCACTCTGCACCGGCTGAGTCTCCCACTCAGGATGCTGCGCCACCAACCGGGCATACTCGTGCTCCGCATGATCCTCAAATTGCCCGTTGAACAAGAAAGCGCCGCGCAGGCTGAAGAATGCCAGCAACCGCGCCAGCCCCACATAAATCCAGACCATCAGCCAGGGAATGGGCGGCTTGAGATACCAGGGATCTTTGAGTCCATCCGCGCGCATCTTCTCCTGCAACACCAGCAAATGCCAGTACTCATTATCCTGCGCTTCTCGGCCCCAATCCACAATCCCCCGCGCGCGTTGCACCCATGCCGTATCGTGATAGCGGCGCGTGAGGCGGCGATACTGGTGATTTTCCCATTCCCGGTACGGAATGCTCGCCAACATTTCCAGCAGTTTGGCTTTGGGGAGGGTCACATTTCGCCCCGTCAACAGATCCATGGAAGCAAAAAAGAAGCGCGCCGCCAGCCCATAAGGGTAACGTGGGCGCGCCAGCGTGGCCTGATGTTCGCGCTTGAGATCAATTTCGGGTTGTTTCATTACTGCGCTCCTTCAAAAATGGCTCACGGATTGACACGGATATCACCGATCAAAAATCAACAGCGTAGCCAATGTACCGCGAACTGCAGTTCGCTCTCTTGGCGCAGGTTTGGTAACCTACGGTACATTTTCATTCATGGTGGTCGGCGGCAGCCGGTGAAGTCTCCTTCGAAAATAGTAGCTGGCGAGCAGAAAGCCGTAAGTAATGAGCAAGTTTCGCCAATCTTGACTGCTCACTGCTCTCTACGCACGCTTTTTCGTACCGGGATGGTGTGCGCCAGCACCGGTGTCTCCTCCCAATTACGGGCCAGTCTGCATGAGTAAATTTCCCATCAGATTGCGCGCTGTCACGTAAATCTGATGTTGTTTCTGTTCCTGCGCCAGCTCTCCGGCCCGCTGATAGTCGGCCAATGCCTGTTGCCGATCTCCCAGGGCCTCCGCCGCCATGCCGCGATAGAGATACGCCGTCGGGGATTGCGCGTTCACGGCCAACAACGCTTCCGCCGCCTGCTGCGCCGCCTCGAACTGTCCCATCTGAAGGTACAACTGCCCACGTGTGGTCAAAAACTGCTCTTGGTTCCCATAAGCGCGCGCCGCCGCCGCGAGGATCTCAGGCGCGGCAGCATCATCCAGCATTTCCAGCAGCACGCCTTGCAAAGTGAGCAGTTCCGGCTCATCCGGCTTGAGCGCCAGCGCGAGCTCCACCTGCTCAAGGGCGCCCGCGTAGTCGCCCCTTCCAGCCAGATCCGCAGCCTCGAATTGATAATTGAACACCGCGCGGGTCAGCGCATCCGGCGCGAAGAAGCGCGCGTACACCAGCCCCGCCACAACGAGCACCGCCGCTGCAAGCCCCACCCACTTCAACCGCCGTTGCAAGACGGCCCGGCGTTGCTCCGCCCACCAGAGATCCAACGTCCACCACCAGGCGGATGCCGCCGGTCTCACCCGCTCTCTTTCAGCCGCCAACGCGGCCACGCCTCCAATGCGGCGCAAAAACACCGGCGCTTTGCTGCGATACATAGCAGAAACAGTGGCAAAACGTGTCTCCTCAGCGGCGATCTCTGCATCGCGCGCGCGGAGATCCTCCAGCAATGCCGCCGCCCGATCAAACAACCGTGGCGTCTCCAACGCCGCTTCCGCCGTACTGGAAGCCAGGCTGCCCAAACGCTGCTCTAGCGCGTCCAGGACCTCACGCAACGACTCCAGCGGCGTCGCCGGCGCTCTGCGTCCCGGAAGCGTAAACAGTTCCGCCTTTCCCATATCATGCACCTCCAGAGTTCAACCCCCACAGCTTACAGCTAAAATGTCACGTTGACAACCCGCCCGGCTGACCTATACTCTGCAACAGATTTGGGGACCATCTGGTGAGCTGCTATGAGCGCCATTCTCGAAATCGAAGCGTTGACCAAGACCTATCGCAAAGCCCGGCGCCCCGCGCTCGACGGGTTGCATCTGCGCGTCGAAGCCGGCGCGATCTACGCCTTCGTCGGGCCGAATGGCGCCGGCAAGACCACCACCATCCGCATCATCGCCACCCTCCTCGCCTTCGAGCGCGGCGACGTGCGTCTGGGCGGTTACTCCATCCGCACCCAGCCGCGTGAAGCGCGCCGCCTCTTCGGCTACATCCCCGACGAATTCGGCCTGTATGATGAGATGTCCGCCGCCGAATACCTGGATTTCTTCGCGGCGTGTTACGGCATCGCGCCAGAGAGGCGCCGCAGCATCGCCGCCGACCTGCTCGAGCTGGTCGGACTGAGCCACCGCGCCGCTGACGAGGTGCGCTCCCTTTCGCGCGGGATGCGCCAGCGGCTAGGGCTGGCGCGCGCACTCGTCCACGATCCCGCGCTCATCCTCGCCGATGAACCCGCTGCCGGTCTCGATCCCCGCGCGCGCGTCGAGTTGCGTGATATGTTGCGCGTGCTGCAAGATATGGGGAAGACCATCTTCCTCTCCTCCCATGTCTTGCGCGAGCTCGATGACATCGCCACCCATGTGGGTATTCTGGAGCAAGGACGCATGATCGCCACTGGCCCCATGGACGAGATCCGCCGCCGGTTGCGCCCCCAGCGCCGTGTGCGAATCACACTGCTCGATCGCTTCGACGATGCACAGGCCTGGCTCGTCCAGCACCCCCACATTCTGAATGTGATGCCGGTCCCGCCAAACAACGGCGGCGAGCTACGCCCCACGCTGCTCGTCGCCCTCGAAGGGCAAGACGAAGCTGTCGCCGCGCTATTGGCGGAACTCGTCGCCGCCGGATTTCCCGTTCTTTCCTTTGTCGAAGAACGCGACACGCTGGAAAGCCTGTTCCTTGACCTGACTCAGGGCGTCGTCTCGTGAAGCTTGCGCTGTACATCCACGTCCCCTTCTGCCTGCGGCGGTGCAGCTATTGCGACTTCATCACTTACGCCGACCGCCCGGCGCCGCAAGCCCCTTATGCCGCCGCGCTGCTACAAGAACTGCACTTCTGGGCCGCGCATTACCCGGAGGCCGAAGCCGTCACGCTCTACTTTGGCGGCGGCACGCCCTCGTTGCTGCCGGCGGAAGCCATTTGCGCCCTCGTCGAAGCAGCGCGTCGCAGTTTCCGGCTGCGCGCCGATGCGGAAATCACCCTCGAAGCCAACCCCGGCGCGGTGGATGCGGCCAAACTGGCAGCGTTGCGGCGCGGCGGCGTCAACCGGCTCAGTCTGGGAGTGCAATCCGCCAACGCCCAGGAATTGCGCCTGCTGGGACGGATCCACACGTGGGAGCAGGCAGTCCACACCGTAGCCGAAGCGCGGGCAGCCGGCTTCGATAATCTGAGTTTGGATCTCATCTTCGGGCTGCCGCAGCAAACGCTCGCCGATTGGCAATGCACGATGGCAGCGGCCCTCGCGCTCGCGCCCGAACACCTCTCACTCTACGCCCTCACTCTGGAACCGGGGACGCCGCTGGCAGACGCAGTCGCGCACGGCGACCTGCCCGAACCCGATGCCGATCTCGCCGCCGACCTCTACGAATGGACCTCGGAGCGACTGCTCCAGGCTGGCTTCTGGCAATACGAAATCTCCAATTGGGCGCGGGGACAACAACCAGCGCCAACCGTGTGGTCACTGCCCCCCGAAGGCAGCACAGAAAACATCAGCCCCTGGATCGCCCGCCACAACCTCGTCTACTGGCGCAACGCCGCCTGGCTCGGCCTGGGCGTCGCGGCGCACAGCGCCCTGGAAGGTCGCCGCTGGAGCAACCTTACCGATCCGGCGACCTATATCGCCGCTGTGGAGAGGGGTGCTATGCCGCTGGCTGAGGCGGAGACACTTTCCCGCCCGGTAGACATGGGCGAGACGATGATGCTGGGCCTGCGATTGGCGGAAGGCGTCGCCGAGGCCCGCTTTCGAGAGCGCTTCGGCGTGAGCCTGGTCGAAGTTTATGGGGATGTGCTGACGCAACTGGCAGAAGCCGGATTGTTGATGTGGGATCAAACGCGCGTGCGCCTCACGCAACGCGGGCGGCTGTTGGGAAACCGTGTCTTCGCGGAGTTTCTGTTCACCCCATCGCCCCAGCCTCGCTACCCACCTGCCGAATCGTGTGCAACAACGACTGCGAGTCCAGCGTCTTGAGCAGATATGCGGAGGCGCCTAAAGTGAATACCGCCTCTTCCTCGCGGCTGTCGGAATACGAGGTGAGCACAATCACGGCAGCCTGTGGCGCGGCAGCCCGCAAGGCTTTCAGCGTCAGCAGGCCATCGGGACATTTGGTCTCCAACAGCACTACTTCCGGCGTCAACACGCGCGCATCTTCGACCGCTTGGGCATAACGCCCGGTGCTTTTGACGACCTGCAAATCGGCGGCGCCGCGTAGCCACGCTTCCAATGCCCGGCGCACCTGTTCATGTTCATCCACAATCAGCACGTGAATCATGATTCCAGTATAGGCTGCGGCGCCAGGTGTAGCCAGTGCCATGTTTCCCCCTCTCATGGGATAAATAAACTGCTATCCACGCGCCCGATCGGAGTTGGGCTATACGCAAGTCATGTTATACTGGAATCATCTGCCAGCAGGAAACGCGCAAACATGATGAAAGTTGATCTACACGTTCATACCCGTGAACGTTCCGCCTGTGCTCAATCCACCGAAACCGCGATGATCGAAAGTGCCATCTCGCGGGAACTAGACGCATTGGTCTTCACCGATCACGACCGCCTGATGTCCCCAACGCGACTCCAAAAGCTCAACCGCCGATACGCGCCGTTCCGCATCTTTGGCGGCGTCGAAGTCACGGTCGGTAATGAGCATATCCTCGTCATAGGGCTGCAACATCCATATCTGGAAGCCGAAGACTGGCGCTATCCGCAGCTACACGAATTTGTGCATACACACGGCGGGTTCATGGCGTTGGCGCATCCCTACCGCTACCGCAACGATATAGACCTGGATATAAAACGCTATCCACCGGATGCCATTGAAGGCTATTCCTGGAATACGCCCCTCGATGCAGCGCCGCGCATCTATGCTCTGGCGCGCCAGTTGGGCATTCCAGTACTGGCGAACTCCGACGCGCACCACGTGGAGCGCCTCGGCAATTACTACAACCAACTCACCGCGTGGCCCGTGGATGAAGCAGCGCTCATCACCGCACTCAGAGCCGGCGCCTTCACCTGCCATGCTCCGGGGGAGTACGCAGAAACGCCGCTCGGACGCAGCAGCGCCAAATCGGCAAACGACGCTTTGACTTTTCCCCCAAGCCCGCATATACTTGGAGACTAAACCCGTCGAAAATCTCGCGAAACACTCCCTATTCTTCGCCATTCGCTGTTTGCTATTCGCTATTTATATCTAAGGAGGATACCATGCCTGACCCTAAAGGCCATATCAACGGCGACCATGAGGAGCATCAAGTGCTCTTGTACGCCCTCTCCACCTGCATCTGGTGCCGCAAAGCGCGCCAGTTTCTCGAAGAGGAGAAAGTGGGTTTCGATTACGTCTATGTAGATCTTCTGGAAGGCGAAGAGCGCCAGGCCGCCGAACAAGAAGTGCGGCGCTGGAACCCGGCCAAGTCCTTCCCCACTCTGGTGATTGATGATGCGCAGTGTATCGTGGGCTACAAACCCGATGCCCTGCGGGAGCAATTGGGGCTATGAACGAGCGTCCCATCATTGCACCGGAGCGTATTGATAAGCTCTACGCCCGGCTAGATCGAGAAGCGCGCGAAGGCGGCTACAACCTCAATCCCGATGTGGAATTCACCAAGGGGTTGGTCGAAGGGTTGCTGGTCAACGAAGAACGCTACGGCTATTGGGCCTGTCCCTGCCGGCTGGCAGAGGGCGTGCGGGAGAAAGACCTTGACATCATCTGCCCGTGCGACTACCGCGACCCCGATCTGGATGACTATGGCGCGTGTTACTGCGCACTGTACGTCTCCGACGCGGTGTTGCGGGGGGAACAAGCATTAGCATCCATTCCCGAACGTCGCCCGACGGAAGAACAACGCGCCGTCCCCGCCGAAGAAGCGCACGAAGAGGAATTTGTCGGGTTCACGCGCAGCGGCATTCCCGTCTGGCGCTGCAAGGTCTGCGGCTACCTGTGCGCCCGCCCCCAACCGCCGTTGAAATGCCCGGTCTGCAAAGCGGATAAGGATCGCTTCGAGCGCTTTATGTAAATACCGGGGAAAGTGCGCTTGCACATGTGAATTCTGCCGCTGGCTGCAACATTTCCGCCGCCAGATACGTATGACTACGGGATGTTTTCGGCGAGAACGCTGGTATCTCGCCGAAAATCTTGCTATGAGGGAAGGGCTATGGAACAAGGGAACATCCTGATTGTAGATGACACGCCCGCAAATCTGCGGCTGCTCTCGAACATGCTGAGCGATCACGGCTACAAAGTCCGCTCGGTCATCAACGGGCAGATGGCGCTGACCGCCATCCACGCTGCGCCGCCGGATCTCGTGCTGCTGGATATCCGTATGCCGGGAATGAGCGGCTACGAGGTTTGCGAAGCGCTCAAGGCAGATCCCGCCACCCGCGAGATTCCCGTGATCTTCATCAGCGCCCTCGATGAAATCCAGGATAAGGTCAAAGCCTTCACCGTTGGCGGTGTGGATTACGTGACCAAGCCTTTCCAATTTGAAGAAGTGCTCGCGCGCGTGAAAACCCATCTCGCCCTGCGCAGCTTGCAACGCCAGCTCCAAAGTGAAATCAGCACCCGCGACAGGCTCATTGCCGAGTTGGACGCCTACGCGCACACGGTAGCGCATGATCTCAAGAACCCCCTCACAGTGCTGATAGGATACAGCGAATTGCTCGAAAAACGCCATGCGCAACTACCGCCAGAGCAACTGGAACGCAATCTCCATTCCATTTCTGTAGGGGCGCGGCGCATGACCAACATCATCAACGAGCTGCTGCTGCTGGCAAGCGTGCGACAGATGAATGAAGTGCAACTGGCGCCCCTGGATATGGCGCGCATTGTAACCGATGTGCAGGCGCGGTTGGAAGACATGCTCATCCGCGCCGAAGCCGAGATCCAAGTTGCCGAGAGCTGGCCCAGCGCTCTGGGCTACGGCCCCTGGGTCGAAGAGATCTGGGTCAATTACATCAGCAACGCCGTCAAGTATGGCGGCGTCCCGCCTCGCATCCAGCTGGGAGCGACCTCCCGCGATGGCAGCGTGTGCTTTTGGGTGCGCGACAACGGCCCCGGCATTCCGCCAGAACAACAATGCAAGCTCTTCATGCCCTTCGAGCGGCTCAATCAGGCTCGCGCCGAAGGGCACGGGCTGGGCCTCTCCATCGTTCAACGCATCGCGGAGAAGCTCGGCGGCGGCGTTGAGGTGCACAGCGTGATGGGCGAAGGCAGCACCTTCGGATTCACCCTGCCGGTCGCCGAGCCGCACTGAGGCAAGGAGTCGCATCATGGATTGGCAACGCATCTTCTACCTGATTCCGGTGCTGCTTTTCATCATCATGCCGCTGCTCATTGGGATGATAGTAGCCTTGAGCATTGCCCGCTATGCCTGGCTGCGACGCTCCGTACCCGGCGCGCGGTATCTGGCATTCTACATGCTGGCAGCCTCCGTGTGGGCGTTGGGGACGCTGGGCGCGCAGTTTGCGACCACGCCGCGCCTTCAAATCCTCTGGGAGAATATCGCCATGATCGGCATTGTGGGTATGCCGATGTGGTGGTGGGCGTTCACCCTCAAATACACGGGGCGCGTGGCGCGGATGCGCCTGAAGAACTGGGTGATTATCGCCGGGCCGCCGCTGCTGATCCTGGATGTGATCTGGTTCCGCTACATCTTTCTGCCATCGTTGCCGCCCGCGCCTCCGGCAATGATCTTAATGCCATTCATCTACGCCTTCATCGCTTTAACCATCGGCGCCGGGCATCTGATTCGCGGCATGATCCGCGCACCGATGTATCGCGGGCAGTTCATTACCATCCTTGCAGGTATCCTGTCGGTCTGGGTCGTCGCCTTTGCCGAGAATCTCGGACTGAAACTCTTTCCCAATCTTACCCTGTTGCCCCTCACCTTCGCCATCGGCAGCCTGATCTGCGTGCGTGGCATCACGCGCCATCAGATCTTCGACATCATCCCGGTAGCGTTGGATACTGTGATCGAAAGCATCCAGGATGGCGTCGTGATCCTCGACCAGCATCACCGCATCGTGGATCTGAACCCTGCCTGTCAGCAAATATTCGGGTTGCCCAGACGCCACGCGAACAGCGCCCCCATCACAGAGTTTCTGCCCGAATGGGATACCTGGATCGCGGAGGCGGATCGGAAGTCAGGCCCGTTAGAAGCCACGCTGGGAAGCGCGAACGCGCGCCGCATCTATGAAGCGCGCATCGCTCCGCTTTACGACCGGCGCCAGACGCTCACCGGACGCCTGCTCATGCTGCACGACATCACCGCGCGCAAGCAGAACGAAGAGGAACTACGCCACGCCAAAGAAGCCGCCGAAGCCGCCAATCGCGCCAAAAGCGTGTTCCTTGCTAACATGAGCCACGAGTTGCGCACCCCGCTCAACGCGATTCTGGGCTTCTCGACACTGATGAGCCGTGACCTGCAACTCAGCGCAGAACAGCGGGAAAACCTGGAAACCATCAACCGCAGCGGGCAGCACCTTCTCACGCTCATCAACGACGTGCTGGAGATGTCCAAAATTGAGGCGGGGCGCACCAGCCTCTACACTCACAACTTCGATTTCTACCGCATGTTGAAGACTGTGGAAGAGCTGTTCATGCTCAAAGCCAATGACAAAGGACTGAGCTTGCTCCTGGAACGGACTGCCGACGTGCCGCAATTCATCCATGCCGATGAAAGCAAATTGCGCCAGGTGCTTGCCAATCTCATCAGCAACGCCATCAAATTCACCCACGAAGGCGGCGTGACCGTGCGCGTGGGTTTCCGCGAGGAGGACGCCGGCGTCGGACGCCTGCTCTTCGAGGTGGAAGATACCGGCATCGGCATCCCCGAATCCGACTGCGAGCATATCTTCGAGCCGTTCATCCAATCCACCGGCGGACACAAAGCCCAAGAGGGCACGGGATTGGGGCTATCTATCAGCCGCCAATTCGTGGAGATGATGGGCGGGACACTGACCGTCGCCAGCGAGATGGGACGGGGCAGCCTCTTCAAGTTTGACACAGTCGTCACGGTAGCAGAGCATGAAGATGCGCCATTGGCGGCGCCAAGTCGGCGTGTGGTGGGGCTAGAACCGGGACAAGCCACCTATCGCCTGCTGATTGCCGAAGACCGCGAGACCAACCGCATGTTGCTGCTCAAATTGCTCCAGCCATTGGGCTTCGAGGTGCGCATCGCCGTCAATGGGCAGGAAGCCATCGCTGTTTGGGAGGAATGGGAGCCGCACCTGATCTGGATGGATATGCGGATGCCGGTAATGGATGGCTACGAGGCCACACGGCGCATCAAAGCCACCATCAAAGGACAGGCCACCGTCATCGTGGCGCTCACCGCCAGCGCCTTCGACGAGGATCGCGCCATCATCCTCTCCGGCGGCTGCGACGATTTCGTCCGCAAACCCTTCCGTGAAGCAGAACTCTTCGAGGTACTGAGCAAGCATCTGGGCGTGCGCTTCATCTATGATACCGGCCCGGTGGAGCCAGCGTCCCTCGAAGTAGAAGAGGCCAGCCTCACGGCAGAGACATTGCGCGTGCTGCCCTCCGCCTGGCGGGAGCAGGTACGCGCGAGCGCCCTTCAAGCCGATGGCGAGCAGCTGCTGGAACTCTTCGATAGCATCGCCGCCGAACACCCGCAGCTGGCGCAAGCCCTCATCACCCTGGCAAACGATTTCCGCTTCGATATTCTCACGGAGCTCACGAGTCCTGACCCCTGACCCAAGCTCTCCGATACTCGGACATTGCAATCACGGTGTTGGTCAGGCGCGCTTCTTCGGCGGCAAACGCCAGGAGATGGCTTTCCAACGAGGCGCGCGCGGTTGTGAGCGCCGAGCCGCGCTCGCGCACCGCGCGCACGAAAGCGCGCATCAGCCCCTCATCGCCGCCGCCGTGACCAGAAGTGGACTGCCGCCCCTGCCCCGGACGCACCACCTCGACCTTGCCGGTCAGGTGATCGTGGATCTCCAAAATCTGTTCCCCTGCGTAGAAGCATCCGCGCAACGTCGCGCGCGCGCCATCATAGCGCATCGTGCGTCCCTCGCGGTGCGAGTGCCCATGCATTACCAGCGCCGCCGTCGCGCCGCTTTCCAGGGTCATGGCGACCACCTGATGATCCACCACATCGTTATCGCAGTGATAAACGCAACGCCCATAAGGCCCGGTGCGCAACGCCTCCCAGCGCCCCTCCAGACTGGTATCCTCAGTGATGACCGAAAGCGGCCAGCCCCGATAATCCAGCGCGCGATCCAGTGGCGGCAGCAAACGCCGCAGCATCCGCGCCAGGACCGGGCGGCGTAGCAACAATCCAGCGCCGAACCGTTCGAGAGGGTCGGGAGACCGCTCCGCCTCCTCTAACAGCTGCCGCAGCTCGATGTACAGCCGGGGCGCATACCAGGGACACGTCTCGGCAGCGGGACAGCCATCCATGCAACGTTGCGGCGCGCCCGGCGGCGCATTTTCCGGGCGGTAATGGGTGAGCGCGCCGCTGGAACTGAGCCGCGCCACCGGTCCCAGGTTCCAGAAGAGAATGTCGAGATCGTGGCAGCATTTCGCCAGAATCATCGGACTTTCCAGCGCGCTGTTGCGCCAGTTGCCGCGCACGTAGGAATGCGCCATGTGCCAGTAGGCCACATTCTCGCGGTGCTCCACCGTGATGATCTCGCCCAGGCGCCCGGATTCCAGAATCTCATGCAGCGCAGAAAAGAAGGGTGTGTAGCGCAGCACATGGCAGATTTGCAGCAGCCGCCCGGTGCGCTCGGCGGCCTGCACCAGTTGCACGCAACCCGCGAGCGTGGTCGCCATCGGCTTTTCCAGCAGCACATCGTAGCCGGCTTCCAGGGCCGCCACCGCCGGCTCCACATGCTGCGTATCCAGCGTGCAGACCAGCGCCGCGTCAACGGGAAGCGGGCGCGCGAGCAAAGCTTCCCAGGAATCGAATTGGCGCTCCGCCGGAATGCCGTGCGCCGCAGCGAAGCGCGCGCGGCGTTCAGGATGCGGCTCCGCGACCGCGACAAAACGCAGCGCGTCGGGATGCGCCAGTGCGTAAGGCGCGTAAGAATCGGCGCCGCGATTTCCCGCGCCAATTAGAATCGCTTCGATGGGTTTAGACATGAGCCACCTCAAATACTGTAAAATTACCCTGGAAGACCAGGCACACCGCTGATTATAGACCAGGGATGCAGCGTGAGCAACCGGCCCTATTTGGCATTTTCAGATTCGCGGTGTATCATAGAAACAGTTTATAAAGGGCCGGGCGTAGCATCCAGTTAACCTCATGCAAACTACACACGGCTCACCTGTTACTATTGCATCAGGAGGCTGCCATGCACACCAGCACGAAGAAGCAACCGGTCGCCACAGAACCCCGTCTGAGTTTCTCATACAAGCTACTTTGGGGCATTGCTGCGTTGGGCACTTCGATCATTTCCGGCACCTACGGCGCACTGCTCCCCATCTTCTACCAGGATTACCTGGGGCTGACCGCGCGTTGGATTGCCACCGCTTCGCTCATCTACGCCATCTGGAACGCCATCAACGACCCGCTCTTCGGCTACATCACCGATAGCACCCGCTCCCGCCACGGACGCCGCATCCCCTACATGCGCTTCACCGCACCCTTCCTGGCGTTTACCTTCATCCTGGTCTGGTTCGCGCCGCAGGGCGCCAAAGACAACATCCTCTTCATCTGGATGCTGGTTTCGATGCTGCTCTACGACACCGCCTACACAATCATCGGCCTGGTCTACTCCGCGCTCCTGCCAGAAATCACCGAGTCCGACGCCGAGCGCAACAGCTTGCAAATCTCCTCCGCGCTTTTCGGGCTGCTGGGCATGATCCTGGGGTTCCTGATTCCCGATTTCTTCCGGCCCAAAGCCGACGCGACGCTCTCCTTCTTGCCCCTGCAACTCAGTATGGTCGCCATTGGCATCATCGGCGCGGGATGCATCATTCTCACCACCCTCAAAGTCAAGGAGCGCCCAGAGTTCCATCTCGTGGATCAACCCCTCAAGTTAGGGCCGGCGCTCAAGTACACCTTCACCAGCAAATCGTTCCTGGTGCTCGTGGCCCAGAACTTCATGTCCATTTTGATGCAATCCCTCATTCTGGGGATGCTCTTCTACCTGGCGGACTATGTGTTACAGACAAGCGCGATCCTGCTGATTCTCAGCGTGTTTGTGCCATTGATTATCGGCGTGCCCATCACGACCCTCATTCGGCAGCGTTTCGGCGTGGTAGGCGCCCAACAAGTATTGCTGCTCATCGCCGGCGTGGCCCTGAGCCTGATCGTCATCGTACCCACGCCACTCATCCCGGTGTGCCTGATGCTCGCCGGATTTGGCCTCGCCGGCCCACAGACCCTCACCAACGTGCTCTTCGCGCAGGTGGCGGATGAAGATGAGCTCCGCAGCGGCGTGCGGCGCGAGGGGGCCTTCTTCGGCGTCAACGCGCTGCTGACCAAACCGGCGCAATCCGTGGCGCTGACTTTGATCCCCTTTGTATTAGAAACGACCCAGTTCGTCACCCGCGACGCCAATCAAGGACAGATTTTCCTGAACCAGCCGTCCAGCGCGATTTTTGGCATCAAAGCCCTGGTGGGACTCATTCCCGGCGTCGCCATGTTACTCGGCGCGCTGATTCTCACCGCCTTTCCCTTGCGCGGCGCTTATCTGGAACACGTCAAACAGGAGATGTTGGCCCTGCACGCCCAAAAGCGCGCCCGGCTGCGAGATAGTCAATAAACTTCAACGCACAGCGCCGAAGCACAGAGAATCTTCATCCTTTCACTTTCATCCTTTATAGAGGAGATACGACACATGCCCAAAAATATTCTCGTCATTCTGGGAAGCCCACGCCGTAGAGGAAATAGCGCCACACTCGCGCAGCAGGTGATCGCCGGCGCCGAAGCTGCCGGCGCGCACGTGGATGTCGCCTTCCTGCACGATATGCGCATCGGCCCGTGCTCCGCCTGCGACGCCTGCCAGGGTGAATCCGCTGCCGACTGCATCCTGCAAGACGACATGCACATCCTGTATCCGCTGACGCGCCGCGCCGACGCCCTGGTGATCGCCAGCCCCATCTATTGGTTCACAATGTCGGCGCAGACCAAGCTCTACCTCGACCGTTGTTACGCCCTGGGCGGGCCTGAAGGACATGACCTTGCCGGCAAGCGCCTGGGCATCATCCTCACCTACGCCGATGCCGACCCCTTCAGCTCCGGCGCCGTGAACGCGCTGCGCGCTTTTCAGGATGCAGCCGCCTACCTGAAAGCCGAAATCGTAGACACGATCTATGGCTCGGCCAGCGCCGCCGGAGAAATCGCAGCCAACACCGTGCTCATGGAGCGGGCCTTCGAACTCGGTCGCCGGCTCGCGGAGTAATGCCCGGGGCCTGGCAATGAAATAAACCAACACAGAGGAACGGAGGAGCGGAGATTTTCTTCATCCTCCCGCCTTCATCCTTTCACAAGGAGATTCCATGCAACCAAATCCATTGCTCAAACAGTTGGGATTTGCAGATACCGACCGCGTGGTCATCATCCACACCGATGACATCGGTATGTGCCAGGCGTCGCTGGCGGCTTACGCCGAGCTGCTGGAGATCGGCATCATCTCCTCCGCCGCCACGATGGCGCCGTGCTCCTGGTTCCCGGCGACCGCGGCATTCTGCCGGGAACACGCCGCGCAGATAGATATGGGCGTCCACCTCACCCTCACCTGCGAATGGGACGGCTACCGCTGGGGGCCGCTTTCCACCCGCGATCCGGCTTCAGGGCTGCTCGATGCAGAGGGCTACTTGCCCCGCCGCACGGGAGATGTATTCGAGGCAGCGGCCGCCCCCGGTTACGCCGACGCCGTGCGGGCCGAACTCGACGCGCAGGTGAGCCGCGCCCTCGCCGCTGGCATTGACATCACCCACATTGACACGCACATGGGGACCGTCTTCCATCCCGCGCTGCTGCCCGTATATCTCGAAATCGCGCAGCGCTATCGCGTCCCCGCCATGTTGCCGCGCCTGGAAGAAGCGCGCATCCGCGCCATGGGATTCCCGGCAGAAATGGCGGCCTATTTCGCGGCGCAACTTCGCATCCTCGAAGCGCATGGGTTGCCGTTGCTGGATACGCTGCTCAGCGTGGATCTGGGCCAACCGGAGGAACGCCTGGAGCGGACGTTGCGCCAGCTAGAGGCGCTGCCTACCGGCGTCAGCTACTTCATCCTGCACCCTTCCAAGGACACGCCCGAATTGCGCGCCATTGCGCCGGATTGGCGCGCCCGTGTCGCTGATTACGAGGTATTCTGCGATGACGCGGTGCGGCGCTACCTGCAAACGCACGGCATCCATGTCATCGGCTATCGCGCCATTCGAGATGCCATGCGGGCCAGGTTGTGAGTCAACCGCTACCCGGCGCGCATTACCTGTTACCGTTCCCTCACTCAGGAGGCAACACATGAAGCAATTCGCCGTGCTACAACTCTCCGGCTGCGCTGGCTGTGAGGTCTCGCTCCTCAACGCGGATGCCTGGATCCAGGAATTCCAGCTGGTCTACATGCCGCTGGTCGTCTCGGCCTATGATGTGCCGCCCGTGGATCTGCTCCTCGTCAGCGGCGGCGTCCGCTCCGATGAGGACCTCCACAACCTGCGCCGCGCTGCGCCCCGCGCCCAAGAAGTGGTCGCCGTGGGCACCTGCGCCATCTCCGGCGGCGTGGCGCATCTAGGCGACCGCGACGAGGTGCGGCAGATCTTTCTCGCCCATGCCGAACGCCATCACGTGCCGCACATGTTGCCCAAATCCCATCCAATTGACGCTTTTGTGAAAGTAGATCGCTACCTGCCTGGCTGCCCCCCCACCCCACAGCTCTTCATGGCGCTGCTGGAGCAGGATCCCAATTTCAAGCCGGCGAAAACCGTCTGCCAGGACTGCGGACGGCGCAAGCTCAAGGATATGCGCCCCCAACAGCTGCTCGGCTTTCAGCAGGGCCAGGTAGAAGAGGAACTCTGCCTTATCAATCAGGGCTATCTCTGTATCGGCTCTTCGACGCGGGGCGGCTGCGGCGCGCCCTGCACCCGCGCCGGACATCCCTGCGTCGGCTGCCGAGGGCCTTCAGATGTCTTTATCGAGAAAGAATCCGCCGCCTGGTTCACCAGCATCGAGCGCGTGTTCGCTTCGATGACCGACATTCCGCCGGAGGAAGTCGCCGCAGGACTGCGCAGCCCGCAGATGGCGCTGTTCCTGTTCCAGTTCTCAGATTACGCCGGCGCGGGCGCCCGCCCACGCCCCAAAGAGAAGGTGCTATGAGATGACTACGCTAACCTTTCCCTTAAGCCGTATCGAAGGCCACGCGCGCGTTGTGGTCGAAGTCCAAAGCGGCGAAGTCGTTTCTGCCCATTTCCAGGCGACGGAATTTCGCGGCTTTCAATATCTCGTCCAGGGCGCGCCCGCCGAGCAAATGCCGGTGATCACGCCGCGCATCTGCGGCGTCTGCTCCACCGCGCATCACGTCGCCTCGGTGAAGGCGCTCGAAGACATCTACGGCATCACGCCGCCGCCGCTGGCGGTGCAGATCCGCGAGCTGCTGATGCTGGGGCAACTCCTGCAAAACCAGGCGACCTCGCTCTTCATTTTCACCATGCCCGACCGGCTGGGCGTCGCCAGCATCTTCCAATTGCCCGATGAAGCCGGAGATGTGGACACGCTCACCGGCGTCGCCACCCGCGCGTTGCAGGTGCGGCAAGCCGGCACGCATTTGATTGCGCTGGCAGGCGGGCAATTCATCCATCCCGTCAAAGCTGTGATTGGCGGCGTGACCAGCGGCATCTCCGAGCAAGCCGCCGCCGCCATGCGCGCCGAGCTGCAAGCGGCGTTGCCCATCGCCTGCGCACTCTTCGACTACTATTGGGAGAGCTCCCTGGCCCTCAGCGAGCGCCTGGGCACCTGGGGTGACGACGCGCCCGCCAGCTATATCACCGCCATTGCGGGCTTCTGCCCCAGCTTCTACGGCAGCCAGCTGCACGTGCTGCACCCCGATGGCAGCGTCTGCACCAACTTCGAGCCGCACGAATTCCGCGAATATCTGGCTTATACCGAAACGGAGACCAGCTACGCCGGACAGACCAGTTTCCTCGGCCACGTTATCCGCGCCAACAGCCTGGCGCGCATCAACATGATGGCGGAGATGGGGACGCCGCTCGCCGACGAATACCTCCAGCGTTTCCGCAACACTTTCGGTCAGCCGGCGCACGCCATCCTACTCTTTGATCTGGCGCGCGGCATCGAACTGGTGTACGCCATCGAGCGGGCGTTGGAATTGCTGGAAGGGCCGCTGGATTACGAGGATACGGCTCAGCCCTATACACCCCGTGATGGCGAGGGGTACGGCCTGGTCGAAGCGCCGCGTGGGCCGCTGATCCATCACTACCGCGTGGAAAACGGACTGATTGCCCACGCCGAATTTATCATCCCCACCGTCCACAACATCCTCGCCATCGAGCGCGCGCTGATGGTCGCCGCGAATCGCTACATCACGCCCGAACGGGTGAACCTGGAGCTGGAACGGGCCGTGGGACGCGTAGTGCGCGCGTTCGACCCGTGCATTGCCTGCGCCACGCACTGAGCTCTCTGTGAACAGAACAGACTCTACGCGATAGCCCTGCCCTGCACTTGTACCTGCTCAGCATTATCCCGTTTGCCACGACAAAAAGCGGCTAAAGCCGCAGATTTAGAGAGTGTGTATCGCTGCCGCGGAGCGCGGCAGCGCAAAACAACTCTTTGTGGGGGCT
>CAZDSF010000003.1:0-18588 GCA_964508025.1 uncultured Anaerolineales bacterium | reverse complement strand
CACACCCGGCTTATTTCGCTGGTGTGTTAGGCTGCCGCGTCCCGCGGCTGCGAAACACACTTCTTTTAGGGGGCTTCAGCCCAGAATTGACGCCCGACGATGCAAATCTGAACCGTTACCAGTTACCCCGGCTTTGACAATCCACTGTTTTAAGATAGAATAGCTGGGCGACCCACCGTATTTACGGGACGGCCTACGGGCCGTCTTTGTATGTCACTAGCAATCAGTGTGGAGGATAGTTTTTAATGAAGGAATACAAGACCCAGCAAGTGCGCAATATTGCGCTGATCGGCCACGGCGGCTCCGGTAAGACCACATTCACCGAGACGTTGTTGTTCTTGAGCAAGGCTACCACCCGCCGCGGCTCCGTCGAAGATGGTTCCACGGTGACAGATTTCGACGAAGAGGAAATTCGCCGCAAGATCTCCATCAACACCGGGTTGGCGCCGATCGAGTGGAATGGCTACAAGCTCAACATTCTGGATACCCCCGGCTACAGCGACTTCATCGGCGAAGTCATCAGCGCGTTGCACGTTGCCGATCTCGCCATCACCGTCATGGACGCAGCAGCGGGCGTCGAGGTCGGCACGGAGTTGACCTGGACGTTGGCTGAGGAACGCGCCCTCCCCACCGCTGTGCTGGTTAACAAAATGGATCGGGAAAACGCCAGTTTTGAGAAGGCGCTTGCCGCACTGCGCGAGACCTTCGAGGCGCGCTTCGTCCCGGTGTTGCTGCCCATCGGCTCCCAGAGCGCTTTCCAGGGCGTCATAGATCTGCTGGAGCGCAAAGCCTATATGGGGCCGAAAGGCGAGGCTGGGCCGATCCCCGCAGAACTCAAAGACCAGGTCGAAGCCTACTATACTGAATTGATGGAAGCCGCTGCCGAGGGTGATGACGCCCTGCTGGAGAAATATTTCGAGGAAGAAACCCTCACGCCCGATGAAATCATTCAGGGCTTGCGCAGCGCCATCGTCAAGCGCAGCGTGGTGCCGGTGTTGGCAGTCTCCAGCGCCACGACGGTAGGTGCGGGGCATATACTGGACTTGCTGGTGAATCTTGCGCCGGCCCCCGATGACCGCAACCCGGTCGTAGCGCAAAGCCCCGCCGGCGAGGAAAGCTTCCCGGTCAGCGATGCTTCGCCGCTCACGCTCATGGTCTTCAAGACCACCGCCGACCCCTTCGTGGGTAAGCTGACGTACTTCCGCGTCATGACCGGCGTAGTCGAATCTGGCGCAACGCTCTACAACATGCGCGCTTTGAGCGAGGAGCGGCTTACGCAGCTCTTCTCGATGCGCGGTAAGGAACAGCTCAACCTGGAGCGCGTCCACGCGGGCGATATTGCTGTAGTCGCCAAGTTGGGAGAAACGCTCACCGGCGATACGCTCTGCGCCAAGGAGCGTAAACTCACGTTGGAAGCGCCGGATTTCCCACACCCGCTGTACAGCGTAGCCGTCTATCCCAAGACCAAAGGCGACACCGCCAAGATGGGTACCACGCTCACCCGCATGTGCGAAGAAGATCGCACCCTGCACTGGCACCCCGAACCCACCACGCACGAGATTATCCTCTCCGGCATGGGCGACGCGCACATTGACACCGTCATTCGACGGATGCAGGGCCGGTTCAGCGTGAATCTCGACTTCCGCACCCCCAAGGTACCCTTCAAAGAAACCGTCACCACCACCGCCAGCGCCCAGTACCGTCACAAGAAACAAAGCGGCGGCGCGGGGCAGTTTGCCGAGGTCCACATGCGCGTCGAGCCTACCGAACGCGACGCCGGCTTCGATTACGTCTGGGAAGTTGTCGGAGGGCGCGTCTCCTCGTCGTTTATGCCCTCTATCGAAAAAGGCATCAGATCGGTGTTGGAGCAAGGCGTGATCGCGGGGTATCCCATCGTAGATGTCAGAGTCGCCGTGTACGATGGCAAGGAACACCCGGTGGACTCAAAAGACATTGCCTTCCAGGTTGCGGGCCGCGAGGGCTTCAAGCAAGCCTTCCAGCAGGCCAAGCCCGTGTTGTTGGAGCCGATGTACATGTTCACCATCACCGTGCCGGAGGAGTTTACCGGCGACGTGATGTCGGACCTGAACACCCGCCGGGCGCGCGTGCAGGGCATGGGCCAGAAGGGTCGCAAAGCCATCGTCACCGCGTTGGCGCCGCTTGCAGAGATGCAGCAATACGCGATCAACTTGCGCGCCATCACCCAGGGACGCGGCACCTTTGCGATGGAGTATTCGCACTACGACATCGTCCCCACGCACCTGGCGCAGGAAGTCATCGAGCAGGCTAAGCGCGAGCGCGAAGCCGAACAATAGAAGATGCCTGTCTCTGTGCTGCGTTCTTGATTGAAACGAATAGGGCGTCTCGAGGCATTGACCTTCATCGAGACGCCCTATATGATTGAATGCGGCTAGTGAGGTTTCTGGAATACAACATCCCCTCATGACTCGCGGCGCATGGAGCGAGACGCCATTGCCGCCGCTTCCAGAATCGCCGCGCGCATACTATCGGCGTGCGCGATGCCCTGTCCAGCGATGTCGAAGGCTGTGCCGTGATCGGCAGAGGTACGGATGAGCGGCAGCCCCAACGTGATGGTAATGGATTGCTCGAAGCCGTGGGTCTTCACCGCGATATGCCCCTGGTCGTGATACTGGCAGACCACCACGTCGTAATCGCCGCGAATGGCCTGGAAGAACACTGAGTCGGCGGGAATCGGGCCGCGCGCATCTATGCCCTGCGCCTGCGCTGCTGCGACCGCCGGACCGATGATGTCCAGTTCCTCGCGTCCCAGCAAGCCGTTATCGCCATTGTGCGGATTCAGGCCCGCGACGGCGATGCGCGGTTGCGGGAATCCCAGCAGCTGCATGCCGGTATGCGTGATGATGATCGTATCCAGGATGCGCGCTGTGGTCAGCTGTCCGGCAATGTCCCGGAACGGCACGTGGCGCGTGACGTGTGTGACGCGCAGACCGGGCGTCGCCAGCATGGTGGTACAGCGCGGCGTACCCGCCACATCGGCGAGGATTTCCGTATGGCCGATGTAGTCGAAGCCCGCCACGTGCATGGCTTCTTTGTTGAGCGGCGCCGTTGCCACAGCATCCACCGCGCCCGCCAACGCCAATTCGGCGGCCTTGAGCACGTATTCCACCGCCGCCCGCCCTGCCGCCGCCGAAATGCGTCCCAGCGGCGCAGCACTGGGGTCGAGATTCCCCAGATCCAGCAACGTCAACACGCCGGGAGTAAAAGACGCCTTCTCAACCTGTGAAATCACGCGCAACGACGGCGCCGGAATTCCCAGGCGCGTTTCCGTGAGCGCGCGCGCGTCACCGATGACCAGAGGACGGCACGCCTGCCATACCTCCGGCAACGCCAGCGCCTTCACCACGACTTCGGGGCCAATGCCGGCAACGTCACCGAGGGTAATTGCAATCAAAGGGAGTTCGTGAATCATCATGCACCTCTGGCTGATAGAATCTGCCTCGCATTCTACTGCCAAAGCGGTTTTTGAAAAGCCCCGCCGTGCAGAAATCCCAAAAGTGTCTCCAGAGCATTCTGTGATAGAATCAACCCCGGCGCAGGTCGCCCGCGAAGCCGTTGCGAGGCCACTGCCGCCAGGGAGAGCAGCTTTGAGAATACAACGCAGCGCTCGCGTCGCAGGACTGGTCATTGCAGTCAGCACTTCCATCTGGTTCTTCTTCAACTTCATCACGTTGCTCATCGGCGCAGCGTTGGTGTTGTGCGTCCGGGAGCTGCGCTGGAAGTTCCACGGCGCAGCAATCGCCTTCCTCTCAGGACTTGCCGCGATGGTCGCCTTGCGCCTCTCAACAACGCCGCCGCTGGGAACGCTCGCCAAAATCATGTTTACGGGCTTGGGGTTGTACACCCTCCTGGTATTGATGGAAAACTGGCTCAGGCGCCGCTTCCCGCGAATCAAGGCCCTGGTCGCCCGGATCCAAGCGCATCCTCGCGCGCTGCACGGCGCGCTCATCGTCGGCGGCATCCTGCTCCCCTTTGGGTTCTGGGCCAGCGTAAACCTCCATCCAGGGGTAGCCTTCGACCAGCAGCCGCGCATGCTCTGGATCCACGCGCCAACGACGCCCGCGATGGCGACCCCTTTCCAGGTCTCCGTGCAGGCGTGGGATCGCTATGAGCGCATCAGCGCCAGGTACGCAGGCACCGTGGCCTTCACGCTGGAATCCTACGCGCTGGATACGTTGACGCTCATGGCGCCATCTCACGTAGAAGCGCAGTTGCCGCTCCCGTATACGTTTTCGGGACAAAAACCGCAGACCCACACCGATATGGCCTACATGCTGAATGACGGCAAAGATAACGGCGCGCACACCTTCGAGATCAACATTTCCACGCCGGGTATCCACTATCTGGTGGCGCGGGAGATCGCCGCAGCCTCCGTGGATGGGCGCGCCCACCTCGCCTGCGCGGATTGCAGCTTCTACAGCAACCCCATCGTGGTGTTTCCAGCAGACGCCGCGCATCGCAATCTCTACTGGGGCGATCTGCACACGCATTCGGCTTATTCCGACGGCTCCGGGTCTCCAGAACACAACGCCTTCTACGCGCGCCACGGTGCGCGCCTTGATTTCTACGCGCTGACCGATCACGCGGAAATCCTGTTCTTTGCGCCCTGGAAGTATCGGCGACTCGAACAGCTCGCCAACAACCAAAATACGCCGGGAGAATTCGTGGTTTTCCAGGGCATCGAGTGGACAAATGTCGCTACCGGGCATTACACGCTCGTGTTCAGCGGAGAGCGATTGCTGCATTTCCCCGCCCTCATGCCCGGACGCTTCGGGCCGCTTTCGACGCCCGACCGCCTGTGGCGCGATCTGGATGCGTTCACTCAGACAACCGGTGATAGTGCGTTGGCGCTCCCGCACCACACGACCAAGATCAACTATCCGCAGGATTGGTCATATCTCAACCCCAAATACGTGCGTCTGGCGGAAGTCACTTCTACCCATGGCGATAGCCTGTACGAACAGCGGCATCCGTTGAACTATGCCGGCGGCACGGGCGCGCCCAAGAGCACCATCCATGGCCTCTCCATCACCGATGCGTTGCTCATGGGCCGCCGCCTCACGCTCTACGCTGCCAGCGACGCGCATAGCGGCCATCCAGGGCACAGCCTCTCGCACACCGAGGCCATCATCGGCCATCAGCGCCCCTGGACGACCTGGCCGAGCCGGGTCAACAAGCCCTATCCCGGCGGCCTGACAGCGGTTTACGCGAAGACGCTAACGCGCGAGGCGGTCTTCGAGGCGTTGACCGAGGGGCGCATCTACGCCAACTCCGATCACGGGCGGCCCTTCCTCCAATTTACGGTGAATGGCGTTGCGGTGGGGGAAGCCGCCTCCACGGTGAGCGTGCCTTCCCCGGAAACGCCGCGCACGCTCACGATCCGGCTCGCGCAGGATGGCGCGCCAGCCGCCGCGTACCGGACTTCGGCGGCGAGCCGCGTCGCCGATGGTTGGCGGCCCAACTGGCAGGCGACGGTCGAAATCCTCAAGAACGGGCAACTGCTCCACGCTTTTCCAGTGACCACCCCAGTGGCGGACTTCACCTTTGTGGATACCGAACCCGTCACTGGTGCGGCGTACACACACAGTACCGAACGGGATGGCAAATTCTATCTCAATGCGCTGAGCGATAAGCCCATTGATCCCGGCGCATTACACACCGGAGGCGCGGATTTCTACATCGTCCGGGTTGCCGGCGAGAACCGCCGCTACACCTATGCCGGCGCAATTTGGGTGACACCACAAACAACAGAGAGGGCTGCACCATGAAATCCCAACGGATCTTCTTTGCCGAAGACGGCGACATCGCGCATGTGCGCGGGCGGCAAATCGCCGTCATCGGTTACGGCAATCAGGGGCGCGCGCAAGCCCTGAACCTGCGCGATAGCGGCTTGGCGGTGATCATCGGCAACCGCGATGATCGGTACAGAGCGCGCGCCCTCGATGATGGTTTCCAGGTGCTCGAACCCCAGGCAGCGGTGCAACAGGCCCAGATCATCTTGCTGCTGATTCCAGATGAGGCGCTGCTCGCGCTTTTCAAGACGGTCATCGCTCCGGCCCTGCGACCACGCCAGACGCTGGTCTTTGCCAGCGGCTACAACATTGGCTTCGATCTGCTGCAAGTCCCCGCCGATCTCGATGTCATCATGATCGCGCCACGCATGATCGGCGCGGGCGTGCGGGAGCGCTACCTGACCGGCGAGGGTTATTATTCCTTCATCGCCGTTCACCAGGATGTCAGTGGACGCGCGTTGGAGACGCTGCTGGCATTGGCGAAAGCGTTGGGCGCCTTGCGCGGCGCGGTGCTGCTGAGTTTCAAAGAGGAAGCGGTGCTCGATCTGTTCAACGAGCAGGCTTTTGGGCCGGCTTTCGGACGGGTGCTCCTCGATGCCATTGATGTGCTCATCGCCAACGGGCTACCCCCCGAAGCGGTGCTCATCGAGATGTATATGAGCGGGGAGATGGCTTACACTTACCGGAAGATGGCGCAAATCGGGCTGGTGCGGCAGACGTACCTTCACAGCCACACATCGCAGTACGGCGCGATGTCGCGCGGATTGCGCTACTTGCGTTTGGGCCTCAAGGACATCATGCAGGGAACCTACGAGGAAATCGCCAGCGGCAAGTTTGCCAGGGAATGGCAGGGGAAGGCGGCCAAACTAAAGTTCAAGGTCATCCGTTACTTTGCCACCCGACAGCGCATCAACAGGATCGAGAAGCAGGTGCGCCAAACGTTACGGCTACCCACATGGAATGACGAGTCCCTGGCAACCGCCGACATCGAAGCCTTGCTTCAAAGCCCCGAGTTGCGTGATGATGAGGCTTTGGCAGAGCTCGAAGCGCTGCTGAAGGGGGACATTAGCGAGCGCCTCGGCGCCCCAAACGATCCGCCAGCTCGCTGATCTCCTGTCGCAGCGTGAGTTTCTCCAGCCAGGAAGCGGGAATGCCTGAGACGCCGTAATAAGCGCCGGCCAGCTGCCCACATATCGCGGCAGTTGTGTCGGCGTCATCGCCCAGATTGGCGGCCATCAGCACCGCCTCGCGGAAAGTCTCCGTGCGCCAGAAACACCACAGCGCCGCCTCCAGGCTCTCCACTACATACCCTGAGCCGCGAATCTCAACCATGGGCTTTTCCAGATAGGCGCCCGCCGCTAACGCAACAATCTTCGAGCTGCCGGTGAAGCCGCCAGCATCTCCCAGAACAATCTTCGACTTGGCACTGCCGGCCAGGGCGCGCACGATCATGCGCGCCAGCAACCGGCTGGCATCGAGACATTCCGCGGCGCCATGGGTCGTGCGCGCGCTCTCCGCACCGAAGTGCGCAGCGGTATCGGCATCGGGGAAGAAAAACAGCGGCACAGGCGCCAGACGCATAAGACAGCCATTTCCCGCCGACCACGGATCGGTGGATCCCGCGAAAGGATCGCCGGTCTGGCGAAAGCGGCGCAGCGCCGCCGATACGGTATTACCAATGTCGAAACAGGTCCCATTACTGCTGAGGTAACCTGTCTCCGCCCAACGGCAATAACGTTCCATCTGATCCCGCGCATCGAAGCCGTCACATGCCGCCAGACTCGTCGCCAGACACAGCGCCATGGAAGTGTCATCCGTCCACTGTCCCGCTTGCAAGCGGAAAGGCCCGCCGCCAACCATATCGGTGAGCGGCGCAAAACTGCCGCGCGGGCGGAATTCAACCGTCGTCCCGACAGCATCGCCGACAGCCAAGCCGAGCAAGCAACCGCGAAATCTATCCTGTTGGTTCATCGCTTCAAAACTCCAGTAATCTCGTTGGAAATAGCAACATGGGAACAACACCAAAGCCAGCAGCGCCCGCAGAAATGCACACCAGGAGATGATACAATGATTCTTGAAGACCGCAACCTGTATGCTTGCGCCCAGCAAGAACCACACTTGACACACTTCCCGGCATGTTTATAATCAAAGTATCTGACGCATCCAACATGAGGCGCCAGTAAGTCCAGGTTTTATTATCACCAAAAAGGAGTCGTGAGATGCAAAAGTGGATTTGCGAAGTGTGCGGCTACATTTATGACCCTGAACTGGGCGACCCGGACAATGATATTGCCCCCGGCACGCCGTTTGAAGACATCCCCGATGATTGGATGTGCCCCGACTGTGGCGCGGGGAAAGACATGTTCGAGCCTTACGAGGACTAGACCAGCCACATAAAAATTCAAGACGGGGTTGAGCATCGGTGCGTTTTGGAAATGGACGCGACCGCGAATAGCGAAAACTCCGGCTGGTTGTGTTGGTCAAACAACGTCGGCGCCGGTTAGCAACGCGCCGATGTTGTTGTATGTCAGGCATAATTACGTCTAGCGGTGCTCAAGAAAGGTACAATTCAGCATGGATACCACCACCACTGCCGCTTTGTTGGCTGAAACACAAGCGATTCTCGCCGGCGACCTGGAACGGGATGCCAAACTGCTGGCGATCTGTCACACCTTAGCCGAGAACGTCCCCCACTACGATTGGGTCGGCTTCTATCTGGTGGATCCCGCCAGCGAACGGGAATTAGTCCTGGGGCCGTTTGTCGGCGCGCCGACGGAGCACACGCGCATCGCCTTCGGGCAGGGAATCTGTGGGCAAGCCGCCGAACGGGAGCAAACCTTCATCATCCAGGATGTGAGCGCAGAGACGAACTATCTCTCGTGCAGCGCTCACGTCAAGTCTGAAATCGTCGTGCCCATCTTCCGCGATGGCATCATCGTGGGGGAACTGGATATTGACTCGCACACGTTGGCGCCTTTTTCCGAGATGGATCGCCAGACGCTGGAACAAATCGCGGCGCTCATCGCGCCGCTGCTCTAAGCATCAACACGCCCATCCACGCTATGTAGAGCGCGGGGCCAGCGCCTTGCGCTCTGAAGCGCAAAAATGCGCACCTAAAACATGGTTGATGAACTGAAGGCTCTGCTCGGCAGCCTCCGGCTCGTCAATCTCCACAACCAGGATGGGATCGCGCTCCAGTTCTGCCAAAGCAGGCAACAACGCAGCATAGTTGAGCGCGCCGCCCTGCGCATTGAGCGCCAGATGCTCGTCAATGACGCCGCGAGTATTATTCATGTGTACGTGAGTAATATAAGGCCCCAACGCGCGAAGCCAGAACTCGACCGGCTGTTGGCGATTGAAGCGATAGAGATAAGCGTGGCTCACATCCAGGCAGACTCCGATGTGGGGAACCGGCAGGTCAGCGAATAACTCTATCATCAGATGTGGATCCGGATCCCACATGTTCTCAATGGCTAACTCAAGCCCGCGTTGGGCTGCTTCTGGCTCCATCGTCAACAAGAAAGCGCGTTGGTTTTGAAGCCAGGCATGACGGTAGGATTCGGTGCGGATCATGGGTAAGAAATTGGTGTGGAACACTACCCGTGTCGCGCCAAGCTCCGCAGCAATATCGAGATTGAGCAAATAACGCTCACGGGTCAACGCCACCACACGCGGGTCGAAACTTGCCGCGTACATATCAAAAAACGCCCCATGGCATGAAATCGAACCGGGGAAATCTTTGAGCAGGGCTTTATACTCCTGAAGCAAAGGACGCCAGGAGTCTTGAAGGACATCGGGATCGGAGAAAGCCTGTATTTCCAAGCCGCTTCCATAAGCCAATGCAAGCTCCAGATGTCTGGCGATATCCTTGCGACTTGGAGCGATATGCACTTTGCTCATGGCTTCAATTGTAGTCCAATCAGCGAAAAAAAGCAAGACGCTACCGACAAATTCGTGAAAATCAATGCGCCCGCAGCGCACAAGGGAGGTCACCATGCGCAAACGCTTTCATCTCGGGCCGCGCCCTTCGACGCGAGCCTTTATGCGGGAAGCCCGCCGCATCCGGCAACCCTGGTTTGAATGGCTCCATGGCTATGGCTATAGCCGCTGGCCCTTTCTCTATATCGCTATAGCCACCGGAGAGCACCCTCTGTCTCGACTGGTACAGCGCGTATGGGAGCAATGGCAGCGATGGTTTCCCGCTCGCCGCAGCAAAGGTCTCGCCCCGGAGATCGCCTTTGCCGACGGCTATCACGGTAAAGTCGTGCCGCTAGAAGCCGCTACACAACTGGTCACAGTTAACCAGGATATTCGACTGCCCGATCTAGAACAGATCATCCCCTACCCCCGCGCCCGTGACATCGTGCTGCAAAATCCCACACACCTCGTGGCGCTCGACTGCCCGTGTCGTATGGCGCGCGCCAACCCGTGCCTGCCCTTGGACGTATGCCTGATCGTGGGCGAGCCTTTCGCCAGCTTCATCATCGAACACCACCCGGAACGCTCGCGTTGGCTCAGCCCCGAAGAGGCTATCGAAATTCTGCGCGCCGAAGATGAGCGCGGGCATGTGCATCACGCATTTTTCAAAGATGCCATGCTGGGACGTTTCTACGCCATCTGCAATTGCTGCGCCTGTTGCTGCGGCGCGATGCAGGGCCACCGCACCGGTACTCCCATGCTGGCAGCATCGGGGTATGGTTGCCGTGTGGACAGGGCTGCGTGTGTGGGATGCGGCGCCTGCGTAGCCGCTTGCCCATTCACAGCGTTATCCCTACACGAGGGCTATTGCACAGTCAACGCAACAGCGTGTATGGGCTGCGGTATCTGCATTTCAAAATGCCCTGTCGGTGCGCTATCCCTGCAACGAGATCCAACGCGCGGGGAACCGCTGGAAATCCAACAATTGCTCGCGGCAGCCGGATAAAGCTCAGGGCAATTCATCGAGCGCCCCACTCTCGCCAGCACGATGCGCCGCGAGCCAGTCGCGCGCGCGCACCACATCGGCGCGCATCTGAGCGATGAGCGCCGCCGCTGAAGCAAAACGCAACTCCGGGCGCAGCCGCGTCAGAAAGTCCAGCCGCAGCGGTTCCCCATAAATATCCGCCTCAAAATCAAGCAGATACGCCTCGACAGTTGTATCGCTGTGATTGAAAGTGGGGCGGGTACCGATATTGGTCACAGCATCAAAGACGCCGCGCGCCAGACGCGCCTGGCAAACATAGATGCCATGCTGCGGCAGCAGCCGCTCCGGCGGCACAGCCAGGTTTGCGGTGGGAAATCCCATCTGGCGACCGCGTTGTTCGCCAGGCGAAACCACGCCCGTGAGTCGGTAGGGGCGCCCCAGAAGCGCATTCGCCGCCTCAATGCGCCCATCCGTCAACAACTGCCGAATGTCGCTGCTGTGCACAGTCGCGCCGCGCCAGATGAAGGGCGCAAAGGGGCGCACCACAAAGCCCAACTCTGCCCCAAGACGCTGCAGAACCTCAAGCGTCCCATCACGCCCACGTCCCAGGGCGAAATCCGGGCCGGCCCACAAGTCGGTCACGCGCAAGTGCTGCTGCACCCAGGTGAGAAACGCCCGCGCCGAGAGTGTTGCCACCGCCTGGGTAAAAGGCTGTATCACCACACCATCCAGCCCCAAAATAGCCAACAGTTCCAGTCGCTCATCGAGGGATGAGATCTGGGTGTTGGCCGGATTGTGATTGAAAAACTGGCGCGGCAGAGGATCGAAGGTGAGCACCACGGCCTGCGCCCCGGCTGCTTGCGCCGCAGTCGCCATCGCGCGCATCAGCGCCTGGTGGCCGCGATGGATGCCATCGAAAGCGCCAATCACCAAATGGGTAGGGATACCTGGAGAGAGCGCCGTCAGATCATGAACGATCCACATTTCAGCTTTCCTGTGCCGGCGGCAGCACCAACGTGGGGCGCCAGCGGGCATCTTCCGTGGGGATAAGAATGGCGACGAGACGCCCTTGGGCGTCATGGGCGCGCACTTGGAGTGCGCGCGCCTCGGGCGCGTCTGGCGCGCCGGGCAGGTCGAGAGCTTGCCCGTAACGCACCGCCATTTCAGCTTCAGGCGTCAGCGTGATAGCCGGCAAATCAACGATTGCGGTTTCTGGCGGCAATAGGGCTTCCGCCAACCGGCCCGCCGCCGCCAACGCACGGAGTCGCTCGAGCGTGATGCTGTCCGCGAGTCGGAAGCGTCCCGCCGCTGTGCGCTCCAACGCTGCCACATGTCCGCCGCAGCCGAGATCTTCGCCCAAATCATGCGCCAGGCTGCGAATGTAGGTCCCCGCCGAACACACAACGGTGAGTGTGAGATCAGGCGGCGTCCACGCTTCGAGGGTAAGCGCATGGATGACGACCGAACGGGACTGCCGTTCGAGCTCCTGCCCCTTGCGAGCCAGCTTGTACAGCGGTTGCCCCGCTACCTTGAGTGCGGAGACCATGGGCGGGGTTTGCAGGAGCGGCCCACGGAAGGCTTCCAACGCGCGCGCTATCTCCGCGAGATTGACCGCAACCGGGCGTCGCGCCAGGAGCTCGCCTTCGGCATCGTAAGTGCTGGTGGTCTCGCCCAGGCGAATCACCGCGCGATACGCCTTATCCGCGCCAGAAAGATACTGCGCCAGCCGCGTCGCCGGGCCGACGAGCACAAGCAGCACACCTGTCGCCAGCGGATCGAGTGTGCCGGCGTGCCCCACCTGCCGCACGCCCGTCAGCCGCCGCACCACATTGACCACGTCGTGCGAGGTCATGCCGGTAGGTTTGTTGAGATTAAGGAGACCGAGCATCTCGCCGCGCATCGAGACTAACGGGTAAGTTCCTGATGTAGAAGCGGCAAGGTGACGCTCACCGCATCACCCAAACCGCCGCTGATGGAATAACCTGCCGCCTGCCGATGCCCCCCACCCCCCAGCCGTTTGGCGATCCACGCCACATCGTAGCCGGGACGCGCACGGAGGCTCACCTTCACCGTGCCATCGCGCATCTCTACAAAGGCAGCGAGCGCCTGCGCCTCGCGGGTCTGGCTCAGCAGGTTGCCCAGATCGAGATCGTCGTAATCCTCGATGCCCAGGGCTTCCTTCTCCGTCAGCGGGAAGGTCGTCCAGGCGATGCCATCCGCCAGTTGCAGGCGACTGAGCGCCACGCCCCAAGCTCGCATCTGCCGATAGGGAATGGCGTCGAGGGTATTCTGCATGACGCCGAGATAGTCCCCGCCCGCCTCAACCAGCTCGCCCACGAAACGCAAGACAGCGGGCGTCGTTGTGTCGGTGCGCAACCCGCGCGTATCGGTGATGATGGCGGCGAGCAGGCAAGTGGCAATCTCATCGCGGACAGGCGCACCCAAGCCGCGAATTACCCGCGCCATGGGCAGCGCCGTCGCTGCCGCCTCCGGCTCAATGATGTTGAGATCGCCAAAAGCCTCATTCGTCTGATGGTGATCAATGACCACCAGCGTCAGCCGTCCCGCCCAGGCCGGCTTGTAGATGCCGCCGGTGCGGGAGAGATCGCTCATATCTACAGCCACGACCAGATCAATGTCAGCGTCTGCGGGGATGTCGCGCTCGAAAGCCTCCGCGCCGGGAAGATGCGCCAGATTCGCCGGGATGGGATGGATGCAGGCAATCCGCGGCGCTTTGCCCAACGCAAGCAACGCCAGACGCAACGCCAGCGTGCATCCCACCGTGTCGCCATCAGGCCGAGGATGCGCGATGAGCAGCGGACGCGCGCTCGCACGTAACTGCGCCAGCGCCGCCTCAAAAGTCATCGTCGTCATCCCCGTCTTCGTCATCCCCATCGTCTTCGTCCCAGTCGTCGTCTTCCCAGTCCTCCGCGTCGGTGTCCTCATCCCATTCATCATCCGTATCCGGCTTTGAAGCGGTTGCCTCGGCAGACGTGGGGGCAGCGGGCGTCAGAATACCATCAGCCTGTAACTGATTCAATAGGGCTTCGATGCGCTCACCCTGTTCCAGGGAAGGGTCATAGGTGAAAACGAGCTGCGGCAGATTACGCAGGCGCAACACCGGCGCCAACTCGGAGCGCAGCCAGCCTGCGGCGCGATCCAACGCCGCCTGCACCAGCACCCGCTCTTCCGCCGGCCCCAGAATGCTGTAATAGATCTCGGCGCGCGTAGTGTCGCGGTTCACCACCACATCGGTAATATTGACTTGCATCAACCGTTCATCATTGCTGGATTCAAAGAGCAAGCGCGTGACGTGAAATCGAATCATGGCGCCCACACGCCCCAGATATTTCTTGCCCATAGATAGGTCCTCCAAAAGTGATGTGGGGCAGTCATTCCTGACTGCCGTTCGGCAGGCGAGAAGTCCCACCCCACAGTGTATGCTACGTAACGATATGCTATTCTTGCGCCTGACGCTCCATGAAGAAGCATTCCACCCGATCGCCGATTTCCAGGTCATCGAAGCCCTCGATCCGCAAACCGCAATCGAAGCCCTCGCGCACCTCACGCACGTCTTTCTCGTAACGCTTCAGCGATGCCAGCCCACCCTCATGCAATATCTTGTCACCGCGCAACACGCGGACGCGCGCGTTGCGCCGGATCAAGCCCTGCGTGACCATACAGCCGGCCACTTTGCCGATCTTGGGAATGCTGAAAATCGCGCGCACGTCAGCCTGACCGATGGTCTTAGCTTCGTAGACGGGATCCAGCAAGCCCTTCATTGCTTTTTCTACGTCATCAATCAGGTTGTAGATGATCTCATAGATATTGATGGCAATGCCCTCATCATCGGCAATGCGTTGCGCGGCGCCATCCACATTCACGCGAAAGCCCAACACAATACCTTCAGAAGCCACTGCTAGACTCACATCAGATTCGGTGATATTGCCGGCGGCAGCGTGAATGATATTCATACGCACATCGCCGACGCTAAGCCGCTGAAGCGAGGTGACAATAGGTTCAATGGATCCCTGCACGTCGGTCTTGAGGACGATGGCGAGTTCTTTCGCCTGTCCTTCGCGGATGCGGGCGGAGATCTCATCCAGCGAGAGCGGACGCCGCTGCACAGCCTGCCCTTGAGCGCGCGCTTCATCACTGCGCTTTTGGGCGATGGCGCGCGCCGTGCGCTCATCGGGGACAACTTCCAAGCGGTCGCCCGCGGCTGGCACATCATGCAAGCCGATGATGACCGCGGGCGTGCCGGGCGGAGCCGTGCGGTGCCGCTTGTTGTTTTCATCTTCCAACGCGCGCACCTTGCCCCAGGTGTTGCCCACCACGACGATGTCTCCGGTGAGCAGCGTGCCGTTTTGCACGAGAACCGTAGCGACGGGACCGCGACGCTTATCCAGCTTTCCTTCCAACACCGAGCCAACTGCAGGCCGATTGGGATTGGCCTGCACGCCGATCTCATCGGCTACCAGCAAAATGGCTTCGAGAAGATCCTCCAGCCCCTGCTGCTTCTTGGCTGAGACCGGAATGACCATGACGTCGCCGCCCCACTCATCAGGAACCAGACCCAAATCGGAAAGCTCTTGCTTGACGAACTCCGGACGCGCATTCGGCTTATCCACCTTGTTCAGCGCCACAATGATAGGCACATGCGCCGCGCGGGCATGATTGATGGCTTCGACGGTCTGCGGCTTGACGCCATCATCAGCCGCCACAACGAGGACGGCTATATCGGTGGTGTGCGCGCCGCGCGAACGCATAGCGGTAAAGGCTTCGTGACCGGGCGTGTCCAAGAACGTAATCCGGCGATCGTTGTGTTTAACCTGATAGGCGCCGATGTGCTGGGTGATCCCGCCGCTTTCGCCGCCGGCAACGTTAGCATGTCGAATCGCATCGAGCAAGGAAGTTTTGCCGTGATCTACGTGCCCCAAAATTGTTACCACCGGCGGTCGCGGCGCCAGGTTCTCCTTCATCTCCCCGGAAAGCAAACGTTGCCAGGGGGTGAGTTCCGATTCCTCAGCCTCTTCCTCCGTTACTTCGGGGAAGGGATGGCGCGTCTCGACATTGTACTCCGCGGCAACAATCGCCGCCGTATCGAAATCAATCTGCTGGTTGATACTCGCCAGCATCCCGTTGGTCATCAAGATCTTGATGATCTGGATCGGACTGACATTCAACAAATCAGCCAGGTCACGGACGGTGATCACGTCAGGAACGATAATCTCTTTGGGTTGTTGCACTGTTTTGTTCATAAACTCTCTCCTTCTCCACATTCCACTGTGGATGTCGCATTCTCATCCAACAACATCGCAGGCAACGTCGGGGGCAGCGTCCCGGCGAAAGCGCGCAATGTAGCCATCGTCTCGGCGCTCAGCGTCATGCGCAAGGCGCGATTGAGGCTCCCCTGCTTGAGCGCCTTTTCCCAACAGCTCTGCTGCCGACACAGATAAGCGCCGCGCCCGTTCTGTTTGCCCGTCTCATCTACCACCACCGTGTCGGCGGGAGTATGGACCACGCGCAGCAAAGCCCGCTTGGGCCGCTGCACGCGACAAGCCACGCACGTTCGCTCAGGGACGTGTTTTCGCTTGGGTTGCACCTTGTTCTTAGCCATACCTCATCACAGCCACATTGGCGCTACATCGAAATAAGCGGGCGCCAGAGTCCAACTCTGGCGCCCGCTCTGCATCAGGGCCAACGGCAAAAAAGCTACCGTCGGTTCATAGTCATCCTACATTGCCCCACGGGCTTTATATACCTGAAGTTGGACTACCTAATTAGCATAGTCATCCCACAAATCGGAAGTGCCACGTCGTCGCTTGCGCACGACGAAGGTTTCACCTTTCTCATCATCATAGAAGATAGTGCGGTGCTTCCGTTTACCCTTCTTTTGACGGCGCGCACCAGATTCGAGTTCATCCTCTTCCTCGTCTTCAGCCAGTATGAAGGGTACCGTAAAGAGATCCTGCGCCGGCGTGGTTTCGGCCTCTTCGGGCGCCGGCGTCGCAGCCACAGGGGCAGGCTCAACCGGCGCTGCTGCTTCGGGGAGCGCCTCGACCACGGGCGCTTCTATCACAGCTTCTGCGAGCGGCGCCGCTTCGACAACCATCGCAGCCTCCACTTCGGCGGCCGCTTCAACAGCGACAGATCCCACTTCTGCCAACAGCTCCGCCTCAGCTTCGACGGCCTCAGCCACAACAGCCTCCGTGGGTACCGGTTCAGCCACAGCTTCTACCGCCGGGGCGGGCGCAGCGACCGCCGCTGCCTCAGCGTCAAGATCAATGAAGTGGAGAACACCAGCCTCGACGGCGCCCTTGATCTCGCTCAGCGCCTTGGCGCCGATACCGGTGAGCATCAGCAGCGCCTCATCGCCCAAGGCTACGCGCTCCATGATCTCGCCCACAGTCTTGAGGCCGTTACGTTCCAGATGCCCCAACACCTTGTCCGAAAGCGCCAACGTTCCCAGCGGGGTCTGATAGGCGATTTCGGGCACCCGCGCGCGCGCCTGTTGCACGGCTTCGCGTTGCTGCTGCGCCGCCACTTCCTGCGCCGCCTGCCGCGCCCGAGTCTGATGCGAGACCGGATGCGTCTTTTCGCGTCGGGCAATCTCAGCCAGCCGCACGGCTTCGACCAGCACCTTGATGATACGGCGCTCTTCATCATTGAAGGGATTCTGCGTCCCTTCGTGCGCGCGCATGATCCCTGCCAGCTGTGACACGAGCGCCAGGCCATCCTTCTGCTGCGCCAACAGCTCGGGGTGCTCATTGACCCGCTGTAAAGCCCAGAGCGCCGCTTCAGAAGCGCCTTGAATATCAATCCGCCAGCCGGTAAGTTTGGCAGCCAGACGCGCATTCTGCCCGGCGCGGCCAATGGCGAGCGAGAGCTGATCATCCAGCACCACCACCGAAGCCGTCTTGCCGCCGGGATTGTGTTCATCGAGCACCACACTCAACACCGAACTGATGCTAAGCGCGCTGGAGATGTATTTCTCCGGCTCCTCGAACCACTGGATCACATCAATGCGCTCATCATTAAGCTCGCGGGAGATCGTCTGAATGCGGATGCCACGCATCCCCACACACGTCCCCACCGGATCCACCCCCGGTTGGCGCGCCGTCACCGCGATTTTGGAGCGCGTGCCGGCCTCGCGGGCGATACTCTTGATTTCGACCAAGCCGCTGCGAATTTCGGGCACTTCCAGCTCCAAGAGCCGGCGCAGCATCGCGGGGTGGCTGCGCGAAACTGTGATCTGCGGACCGCGCGCGGACCGTTTGACATCCACGACGTAGACGCGAATCTTCTGGTGCAAGCGATAACGCTCGCCGGGAATCTGTTCCCGACGCGGCATCTGCGCCTCTTCCTTGTGTTCCAGATGCAGGGTAATACCCTGCGGATTGATAGATTGAATCGTGCCGATGATGATCTCGTTGACCTGGCGGCTAAAGCGGGTGAGTTGGCTCTCCCGATCAGCCTCGCGCAAGCGTTGGGTAATCACCTGCTTGGCAGTCTGCGCGGCGATACGGCCAAAGTTGTTAGGGGTGACATCCACCATCAACAACTCTCCCAGCTCCACACTGCGATTGATACGTCGTGCATCAGCCAGCGTGATTTCGAGGTCGCCATCTTCGACGGTTTCGACCACTATCTTTTCCAAGAAGATCCGCGCCAGCCCCGTGTCCATGTTGATCTCGGCGGTGAGATTCTGCGTTGGGCCGACCTTCCAATCCCGCCGATAAGCGGTAACCAATGCCGCCCTTACCGCTTCCAGGACCGTGTCCCGCGGTAAGTTGTACTCGGCGCAAATCTGATTGAAAGCCAGAGCAAACTCGCTTTTCATGAAACGGCCAC
>CAZDSF010000002.1:57332-113629 GCA_964508025.1 uncultured Anaerolineales bacterium | reverse complement strand
AAATCGTCAATGCCTGGTGCATGTACGACTGGGGCAGTTCGGCCTTCTCCACCACCGCCGAAGCCGCCGTCTTGCCCGTTTACTTCGGCATCATCGCCGCCGGCAGCCTGGCGTCCCATCAGGCCACCGCTTACTGGGGCTACGTCAACTCTATCTCCTTACTCGTAGCTGCCATTCTGGCGCCCATTCTGGGCGGCATCGCAGACTACACCGGCGGGAAGAAGAAACTCCTCGCCATTTTTGCGGGCATCGGCATCCTCGCCACCGCCCTGATGTACACCCTCAACACCGGGGATTGGGTGTTGGCGATGGTGCTGTTCTTCTTCGGCTCCATTGGATTGGGCGCCTCCTACATCTTCTACGACGCGCTATTGGGGCATGTTGCCAAAGATGAGGATGCCGATTTCGTCTCCTCCAAAGGCTATGCGCTGGGATACCTGGGCGGCGGCATCCTTCTCGCCATTAACATTGCTATGATCTGGTTCCTGGAAGCCAACAACCTGGGCTACCGGCTCTCGTTGCTCTCCGTCGCCCTCTGGTGGGGCATCTTCACCATCCCCTTGCTGCGGCATGTCCCAGAACCGCCCGCCAACAAGACCGGGGTGGGCGCGGGTCTCAATCCGGTGAAAGCCAGCTTCAAGCGGCTGGCGCTCACCTTCACCGAAATCCGCAAGTACCGCGAGCTCTTCAAATTCCTCATCGCCTTCTGGCTCTACAATGATGGCATCGGCACCATCATCAAGATGGCAACCATCTACGGAGCGGAGATCGGCATCGGGACTTTGGATTTGGTCGGGGCGCTGCTCCTTACCCAATTCGTCGGCATCCCCTTCTCACTGCTCTTCGGCAAATTCAGCAAGCGGGTGGGGACCAAGCGCTCGGTGATGATCGGGTTGGGCTGGTATGCGCTGCTCACCGTTGCTGGCTACTTCATGAGCGCGGCCTGGCATTTCTGGGCGCTGGCGTTCTCCGTGGGCATGGTGCAGGGCGGCACGCAAGCCCTGAGCCGCAGCCTCTACAGCCAGATGGCGCCCAAGGCTCGCAGCGCTGAGTTCTTCGGCTTCTACGATGTCTCCAGCAAGTTCGCCGGCATTATCGGCCCGCTGCTCTTCGGTATCGTCTCACAAATCGCCGGGCAGAGCCGCCTGAGCATCGTCGCGCTCATCATCTTCTTTGTCGGCGGCATCATCCTGCTCACCCGCGTGGATGAAAACGAAGGCATTCGCATCGCCACAGAAGAAAACCTCCGGCACGCAGCGCAATAACCGTACCGGGTACAACAACGGTTGTTCAAGCGGGGATTTTTGTGGCGAAGCTTTACCCGCCGCAAAAATCCCTTTTTGTTCCAGGCTCTTAAGCCGCCGGCCCTGCTCCGCCTTGCCAGTGCCCTAAAAGCGGGTAGAATGCCTCATTGCTATGAGCGCACAGAGGATTGTTTCAGCAGAAGCCGAGCGGGTCACACGGGCAGCCGCGTTGATCTCAGTAGGCAATGTCACCAGCCGGGTGCTCGGACTGGCCCGCGATGTGGTCAAGTCCTACTATTTCGGCGCCGGAGGCGCAGTCAGCGCCTTCGATGTGGCTGCGCAAGTCCCCACCATGCTCTACGATCTGCTCTCCGGCGGGATGTTGAGCTCCTCGCTGGTGCCCGTCTTCTCCGACTACGCGCGCCCCGAACGCCGGGCGGAGCTCTGGCAGTTGCTCAGCCTGCTCCTTTCGCTGCTGGTCGTCTTCTTAGGCGCCTTCGTCCTGCTCATTGAAGTCGCGGCAGCGTGGGTGGCGCGCTTGCTCAGCGGCGGATTGCCGCCTGAGTATCTGGCGCTCGCCACCCAGATGATTCGCATCACGACCCCCGCCATCATGTTCCTGAATTTGGCCGGGCTGCTTACCGGCGCACTGTACGCGCTGCAACGCTTCAACCGCCCGGCTTTTCTAGGTACCGTTTCCAACGCCGTCATGGTCACCACCGTCATCCTGCTAGGACGCAGCCGGCTAGGAGCGCTGAGCCTGGCGCTCGGCTTGTTGGCTTCCAGCATCACCCAGGTGGCTTTTCAATGGCCCGCCTTGCGCGATGCAACCATCCGGTTGGTCAATCCGCTACGGGGACATCCGGCGTTGCGCATAATCGGACGGCTGTACACGCCCATTGGCCTCGGCTTGATCGTGGATCAGGCCGCCGTGGCGCTCAGCTTCAACCTGGCTTCACACATCGCCGTCAGCGGCATCGCGTGGATGAAATACGCCGCCACGATCATCCAATTCCCCTTGGGAATGGTCGTCACGGCGGTTTCGGTCGCCATCCTGCCCACGCTCTCCCGTTTTGCCACCGACGCCGACGACTTGCGCTTCAGCGCCACGTTGGCGCAGGGATTGCGGCTGGTTTTTGTATCGGTACTGCCGATCGCAGCGCTGCTGCTGATCCTGGCCGAGCCGGTAGTGGCGCTGCTCTTCCAACGCGGCAACTTCATGCCCGAAGATACCCTTGCTGTCGCAACGGCGCTGCGCTACAACCTGCTAGGATTGATCTTTGCCGCGCTCGATCAACCGCTCATCTTCGCCTTTTACGCGCGCAAAAACACCTGGACGCCGGCGCTTGTCGGCGTTAGCGTCAACCTTTTCTTTACGGTCATCGTGCTTACCCTATCGCGTTTGGGACAGCTCAGCCTCGAACGGTTGATTCTGGCAAATTCGCTCAAGCTCACCCTGCACGCGCTGCTGATGTTTTTCCTCTTCAATCGGCATGTGGGAAAGCTCATGGCAGAGGCCGTCAAACGCACCACGCGCGTTGCAGCGGTCGCCTCCGTTGCCATTATGCTGCCGGCGTGGGGATTGCGCCTTCTCGTACAGCGCTTTGGGCCAGAAGGATTCATGGGCGTGCTAAGCCAGCTCATTCTGGCGGGCGGCAGCAGCGGTGTGCTCTATCTCTGGTTGTTGCGCAAAACTGGCGTCCAGGAAATCGGGCTGCTGGAGCAAGCCTTTGCGCGCTACTGGCAACGGCGCAATGGCCCGTTGGAAGACACGGCTACAGAAGAAAGGGCCGACCATGAATAACAGAATCCCCCGCCTGCTATGGCTCTGGCTGGCGCTTAGCCTGCTCAGCGGTTGTGGCGTGCGGCCCGTCGCCGAAAGCTCCGCGCCCAGCAGCGACCTCGTCATCCTCTGGCATCCTTTCACCGATGCCCGCCGCGACGCCCTGCAAACGCTGGGCGACCAGTTCAACGCCCAACACCCCGCCGGATTGACACTGGTGGTCGAATATCATGCCGATATGACCAACCTGTTACCGGAGACTTCTGCCGCGCACCGACCCGACCTCGTCATCGCCACCCCGCAAGAGGCGCGCCTCTATCGAGAGCGCGGTTTGGCGCCGCTGCCGCCGGAGCTCATCCCCGCCGATCTGCTCCCCATGGGACGGATGCTGTTCACGATAGGCAACGACCTGGAAGCGTTGCCGCTAGGACTGGCGACCTACGTCCTCTACACCAACGACAACTGGCTGCGCGACATCGGCTATGCGCCCAGCGTTGCCATTCTGGAAGATCTGCGGCTAAGCACCTGCCGGGCCACCGATCTCGCCAGCGGACAGGTGGGATTGGGAATTCCCAGTCAACCAGGGGTGTTCCTGGCGCTGCTCGCTGCCGGGGAATCCGCTATCATCGGCGCAGACGGGCGCTATCACTTCGATGATCCTGCCGGGATGCGCGTCGGCGCCGCCATCAAAGAGGCGTTGCGAGCCGCCTGCGCGCGTGGTTTTGCCGTCCCCGCCGATGGGATTTCGCAGTTCAGCGATAGCGCTATAGCAATGCTGATCGAATCCACGCTCAAGCATCGGGATATCGAACGCGCTGTCGCCGCCGAGAGCAACTTCAACCTGGGATTAGCGCCCCTCCCGGGGCCCACAGGCCCCGGCGCAGGGCTGTGGTACGGCATCGGCGTCTTGCTGACCGCGCCGGAAGGGCCGCGCCGCGATGCCGCGCAGATCGTCCTCGAATGGCTGTTGCTGCCGGAGACCCAGGCGCTATGGGCTACCCTCACGCAATATCTGCCGGTGCGCGTCTCCGGTATCGAAGCGCAACGCGCCGCGTTGCCGCCCAACGCTGCCATCGAGCGCGATTTGCTGGCATTGACCCTACGCGCTGCTGAAAACGGCAGCTGGGTGGTGTGGCCGGCGCAACCACAAGATCAGGAATGTCGTGTGGGCCTGGTGCGCGCGTTGACCGATTTGAACAGCGAACGCCCCTCGCACGAGGTGCTTTACATCGCCGCAGAAACCTGCAATCTGGAGCTACGCCCATGACCGATCCCGCATCCGCCGCGGCCCTTTACCCTGCATGGCTCGCCGTTGCCATAACCACGGCCCGCGAAGCCGGCGCGCTGCTCAAGACGCACTGGCGCAGCGGCGACGCGATAAGCAGCAAGGGCTATCGCAATATCGTCACGGCGGCCGATTTTGCCGCCGAGGCGCTCATTCTCACGCGCCTGCGCGCCGCCTTCCCCGATCACGCTATCACCTCTGAGGAAGCCGGCGCCGACAGCGCCGATGCGCCGGCGCGCTGGCTGGTGGATCCGCTGGATGGCACCACCAATTTCGCCCACAACAACCCCAATTTCTGTGTCTCAATTGCGGCAGTACAAGGGGGCATCCCCGTTGTGGGGGTGATTTATGATCCACTGCACGACTTTCTGTTCACCGCTGCGCACGGCAGCGGCGCCGCTTTCAATGGTGAACCGATGCGCACATCGAAGGTCACGGCGCTTGCGGATGCCACTTTCGCCGCCGACTGGCCCCGCGAACCGGAACCCCGCCTGGAATTGTGGACCCGCGCCGGGCAGCTCATGGCGGAGGCGCGCACGTTGCGCGTCCTGGGCGCGGCGGCGCTCAACATGGCTTATGTCGCTGCAGGGTGGTTCGATCTCTACCTGGCGCGCACGCTGGCGCCGTGGGATATGGCCGCGGGCGTTCTCATCGCCCAAGAAGCCGGCGCCGTCGCCAGTACCCTTGATGGCGCGCCATGGACGCTTGAACACCCGGATCTGGTGTTGGCGGCCACACCGGCCCTGCTCGAGGCTTTTTTGAATTTGCGAAAGGTGTCACCGTGAAACCTGGATTTTCATTGCTCGCCGCACTCATCCGGGCGCTGATGGGAATGGTGCTCGTGGCGATGTTGGCCGGCAGCGCACAACCGGCGCTGCTGCAAAGCGATCAACCCCGCGACCTTGCCGCGCGCATCAACCGGGCGCGCCTGGCCGAGGGCCTCGCGCCCCTGAGCTGGTCCACGCTGCTCGCCCAAGCGGCGCAACGCCACGCCGATGACCTCGCAACCCACAACCTCATTTCCAGCACCGGCTCGGATGGTTCGACCTATCGCCAGCGGATCCGTGAGACGGGCTATCGCGCCTGGAACGATGGCCTCCTGGTATACGAAACCTTCTGGGTGGGGCTGGGCTATGCAGAAAATGCACTGAATTGGTTCCGCAACGATTCCAAAGAATGGGCGACTTTTATTGATCCGCGCTTTCGGGAAATGGGTATCGGCTATGCGGAGAGCCAAAACATCCACTATTTTGTCGTCAGCTTCGGCTCACGCCCCGGCGTATTGCCGGTGTTCATCAACGAAGGCGCGGAGATAACGGATTTACCCCAAGTTGTCATTCATCTCACCAACGAGGAAGCGGTGCCCTTGGGCGAGGGGCGCTGGATTGGCAAAGCCATCGAGGTTCGGCTGGGCGAGACCGCCAGCCTCGAGGATGCGCCCTGGCAGCCCTGGGAGCCGCTGCTGCCCTGGATGCTTTCCAGCGCCACTCCCGGCGATTATGCGGTGTACATAGAATTCCGAGACGGCGCCGGGCGCACTGCCATCAGTCAGGATACGATCCGGCTGACGGCGCCAGGCGAAGCGCCGCCCCCACCCACAGGGCCGCGTCAGGAAGAGCCGCTGCCGCCAGTGGATGATAACGGCGACACGGATACGCCTGCCGGAAACGACGGCGGCGTGGATCAGGGCGCGCCTGAACCACTCCCCACACCAGAAACGCCGTCGCCGGCAGCACCCACCGCGCCGCCGGAAGATAGCTCCACGCCACAAGCAACGCCTGAGCCGCCATCGCTGCCAGAATCTCCAGTTGCAGAGCCGCCGCCGGCTTTGGTGAGCGAACGGCGCCCCACCGATTGGCCGCTCGTCAGCGTGCTGCTCCTTCAAGGGGTGGCCTGGTTGTTAGGCGCAGCCGCCTTCCTCCGCCGCAAATAGATCGTAAGCCGGGAGCAACGCAATTTGCCGCTGCACCCAGCACGGGCATCCAAGCTGTTGAAACTGCATCCCCAGGAACGCAGAAAGGTCAAGCCTCCATCCGAGTATTCTGCCGGCTCTGCAAACTCCCCAAGACGGCCCCCACTATCTTTTTCGAGGGAATTATGGTTAAGAAACTATCGCTATCGCCGCGTCTGTTCAAAATTTTACGGCTGCTTCAGGATTACGGCATGATCACCATCGGCGCATTGATCGTCGCCGCCAACGTGCCGCTGTTCCTGACGCCCAACAATGTCATTTCTACCGGCATCACCGGCATCGGTATGCTGGCCCATTATCTGTGGCGCTGGCCTATCGGCATGGTCACACTCGCCATCAACGTCCCCCTGCTCCTGGCCGGCATTCGCTGGGGCGGCGGTTGGCGTTTTTTCACCCGCACCATCTATGCCGTGCTGGTCCTCACCATTGGGATTGATGTGCTCAGCCATGTCTTGCCGCCGATCCAGACTGAGCCGCTGCTCTACACGCTCTTCGGGGGCTTGCTCGATGGCGTCGGCATTGGCCTGGTGCTGCGCGGCAGCGGCACGACCGGCGGAACGGATATCGTCGCCCAACTTCTGAGCCGTTATCGCGGCATTCCCTTTGGCAACGTCTTCATCATCACCAATAGCGCCATTCTGCTAAGCGCCGCCATTGTCGTGGGCATCGTGCCCGTGCTGTATGCCCTCATCGTCAACTATATCTCAGGGCGGGTGGTAGACACAGTTCAGGAAGGCGCCGGTTATGCGCGCGCGGCATTGATTATCTCTCGCCAGAGCCAGGCGATTAGTGAAGCCATCTTCACGCAGTTAGGACGCGGCGTGACCATTCTCGAAGCGCGCGGCGGTTACACGCAAATCTCCCAACCGGCCCTGTACGTCGTCGTGACCCGGTCACAGGTAACGCTGCTCAAGCGGCTGATCTCGGAGATTGATCCGCGCGCCTTTGTGGTGGTTTCCGAGGCGCACGAGGTGTTGGGCGAGGGCTTCAACCCCGTCGCGGCGCATTAGCGTTATCTGGTGGAGTTGTTGGCAAGAAAAACCAGGGGCCACTAACCGGCCCCTGGTTGTGTGTGATGATGAAAGCGCTACCGCTTAGCTACGGCGCGCCTTCTCCCAAGCTGCGAGCAGCGCGCGGCGCGCGAGGACTGCCGCCATCTCCAGCCGATATTCCGCCGTCGCCAGGAAATCTGCAACCGGATGTAATTCGGCCAGCGCTGGCGCAAGCGCGCTCTCGATCCTGGCAACCGTGAGCAGCTGCCCCTTGAGCAGATGCTCTGTCTTGAGCAACCGCACCGGGCGGGCATCCGCACCGCCGACAGCCAACCGCACTTCCACGGGCAGCCCTTCCTCCACGGCCACGTAAGCCGCAGCGCAGACAATGGGCTTATCCTTGGGCGAGCGTCCGACCACCTCGAAGGCGGCGGCGCTGCGCACCGGGGGCCGCTTCACCAGCAGCTCAGTCAACAACACGCGCGTCTTGATCAGCCGGTCGCGGTAAGCCACAAAACTGGCAAACGGCGCAGTATGCACGACCGGATCGGCGTAACGCACTTCAGCATCCAACACCAGCAACGCGGTCGTGAGCGGATCTGCTGGGCCGGCGACGATCAACGTACCGCCCAACGTGCCTTGCTCGCGCAGCGTGCGCGATTGGGTGTAGCTCGCTGCCGTTGCCAGCAATCCGTCAGCCAGGGTGCTCACAGCGGCGTCATCTATGAGCTGCTGCAAAGATACCAGCGCCCCCAAACGCACCCCTTCGATGTCGCTCTCGATTTTTGCAAGTCCAAGCCCCTGCAATTCCACCACAGTTTCCAGTTGTGGATCCCCCTGGGCGACAATCCAGGCGCCGCCGCCCAGGTAGCAGGCGCGGGGGTTTGTCTGCGCCATGGTCACAGCTTCCGCAACCGTAGTGGGACGCAAATAGTGTTTCACGTTACGTAACATGCACACCTCCTCAACCCGCTTGCACAGCATTTTCCGGCATGTCTTCTGTCACGCCGGCCATCAGCAGACCTAAGCGCTCTGGTGTGGCTTCCGCCCGATCCAGCACGCCCATGATACGGCCTTCGAAAATCACAGCAATGCGATCCGAAAGCGCCAGAATCTCATCCAGGTCTTCGGAAATCAACAGGATAGCCGCGCCCTGTTCGCGCTGGGACTGCAACACACGCGCGCGTTCCTGCAACAAGCGCTGGTGAACATATTCCGTCGCTCCGATATCCAAGCCGCGTGTAGGTTGAGCCGCAATGATCACCCGTGGATTGCGCGAAAGTTCCCGCGCCAGAATGATCTTCTGAATGTTGCCGCCGGAAAGGCTCTTCACCATTGTATCTTGCGAAGGCGTTTTTACGCGGAAATCCCGAATCCGCTCCGCCGTCACCTGTGCAATCGCTCGGAAATCAAAGAAGCCCGACCGTGCGTAGGGTTCACGGTGATGATCACGGAGGATCAGATTTTCCGCCACAGTGAAATCCTTGATCATGCCATCGCGCATCCGCTCTTCGGGAATGTAAGCCAGGCCACGCTCGATGAGGGTGGCCGTGGGCGCGCCAGTGATGTCTTGCCCTTCCAGGTAGACCCGGCCTTTTGTCGCCGGGCGCAGGCCGTTGATCACCTCAGCCAACTCGCGTTGCCCGTTGCCGGAAACACCTGCCAGTCCCAGAATCTCCCCAGTGCGCACATCCAGATCCACGCCTTGCAGGGCGGGAACGCCCATGTCGTTCAACGCCCAGAGATCACGGGTCGCCAGGCGCACCTCGCCCGGTTCCACTACCGGTTTTTCAGGTTGCAAGCTCACTTCGCGGCCCACCATCATCCGCGCCAGATCGGCCTTGGTCATCTCGCCTCGGGGTTGAGAGCCGACGACAAAGCCGTCACGCAACACCGTCACGCGGTCGCTGATCGCCAGCACCTCATGCAATTTATGGGAGATGAAGATGACAGAGTGTCCATCGCGCACCATTTGCTTGAGGATGGCGAAAAACTCATCTACTTCCTGCGGCGTGAGCACCGCTGTTGGCTCATCCAGAATCAACAGCGCGGCGCCACGGTAAAGCGCCTTGAGGATTTCCACCCGCTGCTGCTGGCCCACCGAGAGCTGCCAGATGCGCGCCAGGGGATCTACATGTAAACCGTAGATTTTCCCTAACTCCACCACACGTTCGGACACATGCTCCAAATCGGTGAGCGGTCCGCGCGAAGAAGCCAGCCCCAAAGCCACATTCTCCGCAACTGTAAGGGAGGGGACCAGCATGAAGTGCTGGTGAATCATGCCGATCCCCAACCGAATAGCATCCACGGGGGAATGGATATGGACGGGCCGCCCGTTGATGCGGATTTCGCCCTCGTCGGGCCGGTACAGGCCATAGAGCACCTTCATCAATGTGCTTTTGCCTGCGCCGTTTTCCCCCAAGAGTGCATGGACTTCTCCAGCACGGACATCGAAGTTCACGCATTCATTGGCGCGCACCCCCGGAAAGCATTTGGTGATGCCCAACATCTCCAGATGCTCAATCCGGGGTTTACCGGACGGCAACACGTCGTGGTTCATCGTAGCAATCTCTTAGGGAGCAACGACGATGGCGCCTGTGATGATGGCATTCACAGTAGAGTCGGCGAGCTGCCGAACTTCAGCGGGCAGATTGAAAGCCGCATTGTAATCGAGATATAGCCCCTTGTTTGCCAGCGTGATCTCAAAGGCTTTGCCGCCAAGGGTCCCCTTTTCAATCAGATCAATGATCTCAAGGATGATCCCAGACCAGTCATAGATCTGATTGGCAACCACGATATTGGGCGCCAGAGAAGTCTGGCTGGCCTGCGTGCCGATCCAGAGGATATTGTTATCCTTCGCCACGCCAATGGCGCCAACCACCATCTGCGCCGTGCCGGCCATCACATCCGCGCCGGCCTTCACGTGCGTCTGGGCGGCTTCGGAAGCCAACGCCACATCGCTGAAGGAGCCAATCCAGTTAACATTGACCTGCGCGCTGGGATTCTGCGCCTTCACGCCCGCCACGAAGCCATCCACATAGAGCTTGGCATCGCCGGTCTCGATGGGGCCAACCACGCCCACCACATTGCTCTTGGTCAACGCGCCAGCAATCACGCCATTAACGTAGCCGCCCTGCTCAGAGCGCGCCTCGTAAGCGAAAACGTTGTTGATGCCCTTCTCCACGAAGGTGTCCACCGTCGTCCCGTGGGCGAAGCTGACCTTGGGGAAGTCGGGGGCAATCTCTTGCAACACGCCGCCATATTGCGAACCATGGGCGATCACCAGATCATAGCCCTGGCTGGCGTAGTCGCGGATCGCGGCGCCGGCGTCATCCACTACAAACATGTTTTCCGAGATCACAAACTCGAACTTCTCGGGGCCGCCCTTGGCCTGCTGTACTTTCACGATAGCATCGTAGATGCTCTGGCTGAAGGCCAGGTCATTGCGGGCGCTTGGCGTCACAATCGCTACGCGGAACGGCTTGTCCGCATCGGTTCCGCCGCCGCGAGTGCCGCAGGCGCTCAACAAAACGGCAAACAACAACACGACACTAAGCAACTTGACTAGCTTGGGCATCAGACTCTCTCCTTTGATCTAAGAATTTGTGTTAATGTTTTTCGGATCCAATACCAGAAACATCAGAAAGCGCTAGCTGGCAATCCACAGGCCGGCATCTCGCGCACAACCTCACCCCTCGCGCACGAAAGGCTTGGTCAATGCCGTGGGCGGGCGCACGCGCTGCACCGCCACGACCAACGCCACGATGGTCAACACGTAGGGCATCATCACCGCAAACTCTGATGGAATGGGCAGTCCCAGCACCTGCACCCAAAGCTGCAACGCATTGACCATGCTGAACAACAGCGCCCCCGCTAACACGCCCCAGGGACGCCAACCGCCAAAGTAGACCAGCGCCACAGCTATGAAGCCCAAGCCGCTCGTCAGGTTTTGTTGGAACACATTGAGCAACGCTATTGAAAGCGAAGCCCCCGCCAGACCGGAGAACATCCCGCCCATGGTGACGGTGATGTACCGGATCCGGCTCACGTTCACCCCCAGCGAATCCGCCGCTTCTGGATTTTCTCCCACCGCGCGGACCTTTAGCCCAAACGTGGTGTGATCCATAACAAACGATGCAATCGGTACCAGCAAATAGGCCCCATAGACCAAAAGGTTTTGATTGAAGAGAACCTGCCCCAACAACGGAATCTGGCTCAGCAACGGGATCGGAATAGGGCGGAAGCCGCTCACCGTCTGCACCGTGCCCAGCATCGTCTGAAAGAGCAGATCGCTCAGCCCCAACCCAAAGAGGAAGAAGCCAATACCGCTGATACCCTGCTTGGCCCGCAGCGTGATGCTGACGAAGGCCATGGCTAAGCCCATCAATCCGCCAACCAGGACGGCGACGACCAGGCCCAGCCACAAGTTACCGGTCTGTCGCACCACATAGAATGCCGCGAAAGCCCCCACAAGCATCTGGCCCTCAACGCCTAGATTGAGCACCCCACTGCGCTGCCCGAAAGTCTCGCCGATACCCGCGTAGAGATAGGGGGTCGCCAAGCGAATGCCCGACGTAAGAATGCCCAACAAGACCTGCATCGTAAACAGTTCGCTAATCATTGGCTTCCCTCCAGCTCCGCGCGAGCAGATACTTCGACGGGCAACGCTTCTTCGTGCTCAGCGGCCCTTTCAACCTCGCGGCGACGGGCGCGCTGCTGACGCCATAGCTCCGTACTCACCACAAAGACCACCACCAACCCATTCAAGGTGATGATGAGAGCCGCCGGCACCTGCACCGCACGCTGCAACTTGTTGGCGCCCACCAGCAATCCCCCAAAGAAAAAAGAGGCCGGAATCGTTCCCAATGGATGCAGCTGCCCAAAGAGCGCCGCTACGATGCCATGAAAGCCCGCGCTGCCCGTAAAGCCCGTTGCCGAGCCATCGGTGAACATGCGGAAGTTGACGCCGAAGATCTGCACCGCGCCGGCTAACCCGGCCAATGCCCCGCTCAACGCCAACGAGAGCGCGATGTGCTGCGAGACATTAATGCCCGCATACCGCGCAGCCTCGCGGTTCAGCCCCACCGCGCGGATGCGATAACCTAATGTCGTCCGCCACAGCAGAATGTAGACCAGCACCGCCATAATGACGGCGACCAGTGTTCCCAGGTGCAAGCGCGTGGGCACCAGGCGTGGCAGATCAAAAGCCGGGGAGATGCGCGCCGTCTGCGGAATCCGCGAGGCGCGCTCCAACTGCACCGGATCAATCATGGGGCCGATCAGCAGAAAGTTCATTCCCTGCACGGCGATTTGATTCATCATCACCGTGCTCAGAATCTCGTTGACGTTGAAGTGCGCCTTCAGCAAGCCCGGAATGCCGCCCCAGATAGCCCCGCCGAAGGCGCCCGCCAGCAACGCCGCCGGCACCACCAGCAACGCCGGGCCATCAGGGAAGCTCAATCCCACCAGCACCGCACAGAGCGCCCCCGCCACAAATTGCCCCTCACCGCCAATATTGGTCACGCCGCCGCGAAAGGCGATGCAGATACCCACGCCCACAAAGAGCAACGGCGTAGCGCGCACCAGCGTGTCGGCAATCGAGTTGACACTGCCGAAAGCGCCATCCAACAACGCGGCATAAGCCACAAAAGGATTGGCGCCCAGCGCGAGCAACATGAATGCGCCCACGACCAGAGCCGCCAATGTCGCCAACACCGGCAATAAGGCATCTATTACCTGCGAGTTCCACAAAACGATAAGTTTATCCTTCATAAAATCATTCCTGTTCCACACGCCAGAAAGCCCGCTCCACACCCCACTGTGCCAGAGTGGCCTCGGAAGGGCAGACAATGACAGCGTTGGCTTCGACCGTCACCGTACCGTCGGCAAGCCGCAGCTCGCCGGCAACTTCCGCAGAGCGACTTCGGCGGTTGACCACCCATCCGACCACCGTCAACGGCGTCTCCGTGGGTGTAGGCAGCCGATAACGCAACTCCAATTTCGCCGTGACCCAAAAAGCATCCTCAGCCTGTCCCAGATTGATGGCGCGCCCGGTCGCTTCATCGAGAATGGCGGCAAGCGCGCCGCCGTGAGCAATTCCCGGATAGCCCTGGTAAGCAGCAGGAATCACCACAGGCGCGATGATCTGCCCCGCAGCCTCGTCGCTGTAAAAACGCAGGTGCAGACCATGCGGATTCTCTCGACCACACACAAAGCACATCCGCGATGTCGGCTGTGGCTGCCAAGTAGGGGGAATGTCGTCCACGGATACCGGCGCCTTTCTGACGCTCATTTCTCTTCTCGCATGTAAGCTTTCCCCAACGCTGCCGGCGCACCGATGCGCTTGCTCAATGCTTCCCACCAAGTCATCACAACTAACACCAGGATCGTTGTCAGATAAGGCAACATATTCAAAAACGCTGCCGAAACGGTAGTACCTGCAGCTTGCAGACGGAACTGGACCGCATTGATCCCGCCGAAAAGCACCGCGCCCAGCACCGCGCGCCCCGGATTCCACATAGCAAAGATCACCAACGCAATGACAATCCACCCGCGACCGCCGGTAAGATTTTCCGTCCAGCCTGGCGTGTACGCCAGCGACAGATGCGCGCCGCCCAAGCCGGCCAGCATACCGCCAAAAATCGTATAGAGATAGCGCGTGCGCACAACATCAATGCCCATCGCGTCGGCGGTTTGGGGATTCTCCCCCACCGCGCGCAGGCTCAACCCCTCGCGCGTCTTGTAGAGATAGAACCACGCCAGCGGCACAAGCATGTAGACGATATAAGTGAGAATATCCTGGTTGAAGAGCGCCCCCACCAGCGGCAGCGTGCTCAACACCGGAATCGGGATCACATTGAACTTCGGCCCCACCATCCCTACCAGATAGTAGTTATTGGAAGCCGGGCCTAAACGCTGTCCCAGAAAACTCGCCAGACCAGAGCCAAAAAGCGTGATACTTAGACCGCTGACCACTTGATTGGCCCGCATGGTGACAGAGAGGAAAGCGTGCAGGGTTGCCAGCAATCCTCCGACCACGATTGCCACCAGCAACGCCAGCCACAGACTGCCGGTGTAGAAAGCCGTCGCAAAAGCCGTGACGGCTCCCATCAGCATCATCCCTTCCAGCCCCAGGTTAAGAATGCCGGAACGCTCGGCGTAGATTTCACCCACAGTCGCGTAGATCAATGAGGTGCCGGCTCGCAACGTAATGGCAAGGATAGAGGAAATCAGGGCAATCGCATTCATGATTGCACCTCCACGCTCGGCGTCGCAGGCGGCTGAGGAACGGGTTCTTGATGGATGATTCGCAAACGGTACTCGGTGAACAGACTCCCCGCCAACATGGGGAAGAGAATCATACCCTGGAGCACCAGGCCCATAGAAGCCGGCAAGCCCATCCGCATCTGCACCTGGTCACCGCCGACCAGCAACGCGCCCATCAGCACGGCGACAAAGGGCACGGCGATGGGATTCAGCTGCGCCATCCATGCCACGATGATCGCCGTGTAACCATAGCCAATGGAAAGCCCCTGTTGCAGCCGACGCGAGATGCCCGTGACCTCACACGCGCCCGCAAGCCCGCTCAGCGCTCCGGAGAGCAACAGCGCCAACAAAATGTTCCGCGCGATGTTGATGCCCAGATAGTGCGCCGCCGTCTTGTTCTCGCCGATGATCTTCAGCTCGAAGCCCCAACGGGTGCGGTTGAGAATGAACCACAACAGCAACGCGGCGATGACGGCAAGAATCAATCCCCAGTGCGCGCGGCCCCACAGCCGGGGCAGCCATGCCGCCATTGGGAATTGCGCCGTACCGGGAAAACCGTAACCCTGTGGATCGCGCCACGGGCCATAGTAGAGGTTTGAAGCCAGAAGAATCGCCACATAATTCAGCATCAATGAGGTGAGCGTCTCATCCACACCCAGGTACGCCTTCAAACTGGCGGGAATCCCGGCCCATAGCGCCCCAGCCGCCATGCCGGCAAGAATCGCCGCGGGCAACAGCAGCGCATCGGGAATCACGCCGTTGAGGAAAAGCGCCACCCAGGCAGCAGCCACCCCGCCGAGAACCAGTTGCCCTTCTGCGCCAATATTCCAGAACTGCATCCGAAAGGCAATCGCCACCCCCAAACCGGTCAACATAAGAGGGATCGCTTTGACCATGGTTTCGGAGAGGCTATAAATAGAGCCGAAGGCGCCTTGAAACATGGCGACATAAGTCATCAGCGGGTTGGCGTCCGAAATTAGCAACAGCAAAGCGCCCAACAACAATGAGACCACAAAAGAGATAACCGGCACCAGCATGAGGGCCTGGCGGGAGACAGATTGTCGTTTCTCAAAGACGATGCGCATCATGGCCCTCCTACGCAACGATCCGGTCGGCGTGCGCCGCCGTGGGGAGCTCCGCCAGCGGCACCCCGGCCATCATCAGCCCCAGCATCTCCACCGTGGCTTGCGCCGATGGAAGGATGCCCATCACCCGGCCCTCGAACAGCACCGCAATGCGATCCGCAATAGAGAGCAGCTCCTCCAGATCTTCGGAGATCAACAATACGGCCAACCCCTGCTCGCGTTGCGCCAGCAGCATCTTGCGAACGGCCTCGGTCGCGCCCACATCCAACCCGCGCGCCGGATACACGGCTACCATCAACCCATCACAGGCATCAATCTCGCGGGCCAAAATCGCCTTTTGAATGTTGCCGCCGGAGAGGAATTTGATGCGCGTCTGCGGCGTCGGCGTAGCGATGCGGAACGCTTCGATCATCCGCTGCGCGAATTCCAACACGCGCCGGGGGTGGAGGATGCCGCCCTCGCTGATAGGCGCGCTGCGATAGCCCTTCATCGCCAGATTGTCCGCCACCGCCATGTTGCCCACGGCGCCCATGCCAATGCGGTCCGCCGGAATGTGGCTCACACCTGCGCGAATCATCTCCAACGGAGAACGGTGCGTCATTTCCCGACCACGAATGAAAATCTGTCCCCGGGTGCTGCGCCGTAACCCGGTTACCACCTCTGCCAGCTGCGATTGCCCGTTGCCCGCGACGCCGGCAATTCCCAGAATCTCTCCGCCATGGATGTCGAATGTGACCTCCCGTAACGCGGGCAAGCCCCGGTCATCGGTAACGGAAACATTCCGCAACTCCAGAATTTTCTCCCCCAAGGCCCGTTCGGTGCGCTCCAACCGAAACAGCACCTCACGTCCCACCATCAGCCGGGCGAGTTCCTGCGGCGAGGTCTCCGCCGTCTTGCGCACCGCCGTCAATCGGCCCTGCTGCAACACCCGTACCCAATCGGAGAACGCCATTACTTCTTCCATCTTGTGAGTAATGAAGATAGCAGATTTCCCTTCAGCGGTCATCAACCGCAGCACCCCCTGCAACTCCTGAGCCTCTTGTGGCGTCAATACCGCGGTGGGTTCATCCAAAATGAGAATCTCTGCGCCGCGATACACCAGTTTGAGGATCTCCACACGCTGCTGCTCGCCCACACTCAACTGCCAGATGTAGGCATCGGGATCCACCTGCAAATTGTAGCGTTGCGAGAGCTCGCGGATGCGCCGCGTCACTTCACGAATATCCGGCACAAAGGGCAGATCGCTTACGCCCAGAATGATATTCTCGGCCACGGTCATGGTTTTGACCAGCATGAAGTTCTGATGGACCATGCCGATACCCAACGCCGACGCATCACGCGGCGAGTGAATCTCGACCCGCTGTCCGCGTACCCGAATCTCCCCTTCATCCGGTCGGTACAGGCCCACGAGCACATTCATCAACGTGCTCTTGCCGGCGCCGTTCTCGCCCAGCAACGCCAACACCTCGCCGGGATAGAGCTCCAAGACTACATGGTCGTTAGCCAGGACGCCGGGGAAGCGTTTAGTGATTCCCCGCATTTCGAGGATCGGTATCGGTTGGTCATTCATGTGTGTGTTCTCAGCACCAGATCGCAAAAGCCGCACTGCGTCTTGAGGACGCACCGGCATCCCCTAGACCATTTCCACAGTGGGCGCGAGAGGACCGCAGCCCTCTCGCGCCCCAAGTCTTTGTCACTGCGAGATAGAACCGACCACACCCTCAACGAACCAGTCAAAGCTGAGCATCTCGCCATCCGTCATGCACTGTCCGGCGGCTACCCGCACCTGCCCGTTCTGATCCTTGATCGGCCCACAGAACACATCCTGGCCCGCAAAGATCTTCTGCTTGGCGGCTTCCACCTCATCCCGGACCGCCTGGGGGACTTTGGGGCTGAAATCGGCGAGCGCCGTCACGCCCTCTTTCATCGCGCCCCAGTATTGATGCGTCCGCCAAGTGCCATCCATGCCGGCGCGCACCGTCTCGACGTAGTACGAACCCCAGTTCCAGATCGGGCTGGTGAGCACCGTGTCGCCAACGAAAGCACGCATATCCGAGTCGTAGCCGATGCTCAACATACCGCGCTCCTGCGCTGCCTTCTGCGGCTCGGTGGTATCCTGGTGCTGCGCGATGATGTCCGCGCCCTGATCCAGCAACGCCACCGCCGCTTCACGCTCCACCACGGGATCGAACCAGGTATTCGACCACACCACGTAGACCTTCACATCAGGATTGACCGACCGCGCTCCCAGCGTGAAGGCATTGATGCCGCGCACCACTTCGGGGATGGGGAAGGCCGCCACGTAGCCGATCACGTTGTTGGTAGTCATCCGCCCCGCCACGATCCCGGAGAGATAGCGCGGCTGGTACATGCGCCCGAAATAGGTCGCCAGGTTGTCCGCCGTCTTGTAGCCTGAGCAATGCTCGAACTTGATGTTGGGGAATTCCTGCGCCACTTCGACCATGGCATCCATGTACCCGAACGAGGTAGCGAAGATCATATCATAGCCCTGCTGCGCAAAATCGCGGATGACGCGCGCGGCGTCGGGGCCTTCGGGGACGTTCTCGATGTACTTGGTCTGCACGCGATCGCCGAATTCAGCCTCGATCATCTTCCGACCACGATCATGCTCGTAAGTCCATCCCAAATCGCCGGGCGGGCCAATGTAGACGAAAACCACCTTGTAGGGATCATCAGGGGTGCCAGCCGAAGGGCTTTTCCTGGCGCAGCCGGAAAAGAGCAGCGCCACAATCAACAGCAGGGACATAGTTAGCCAAACATAGCGTTTCATAGATGCAAACCTCCTTCAGAGCAATAAACTTCCAGCCAGCAAGCTTAGCATTCTGTCTGATCTCTGTATGCGCTCCCCGACCACCTCCTTTCTACTTGAGATGCGGCGCCGCGAGGTTTGTCCTGCGGTCTGAGATTTAGAGCACGCCAACTCGTGAAACGCTCAACGGTTCACTTGTCTGATGTCAGTCAACTACACCCAATCATTATACAGACAAAACCGAATATGTGTCAAGTGGGTTTTGCACATTCCGCGTTCAATCAACTGCTGGCGACTCCTGCCCCGCATAGAGTTCTAGCAACGGCTCGTCGCTATCCAACTGCTCATTGCGCATGTCAATGCGCTCGCGCGTCACCTGAAAATGGTCGAAATCGCGCGCCACAACCACATTCGGGAAAATCGGGCGCACTTCATCGAAAATCTGCGAGACCCGATAGCGCTGCGAAAGGTGCGTCAGCACCAGCAACCGCGCTTCTGCCTCACGCGCCAACCATGCTGCCTGCGCTGCGGTCAGGTGCCCAAAACGCCGCGCCATTTCGGCATCGTGCTGCAAATACGTCGCTTCACAGACCAGCAAATCCACACCCCGCACGGCGGATGTCAGATCATCCACCCGCGCCGCGTCGCCCACCACCGCAAGCGCGACCCCCGGACGATCTGGTCCGAGCACGTCCTCTGGATTCACAACGCGCCCATCGGCCAATGTCACCGCCTCGCCGTTGACCAGGCGGCGGCGTTCCGGGCCGGCCGGCACACCCAACGCCTCGGCGCGCTCCGGCAGGAAGGGACGCCGCGACTTTTCGCGGAACAGATAGCCAAAACACCCTGGGCCGCGGTGCGTCACCGGAAACGCGCGTATTTCCAGAGTTTCCCCCTCTAAAAGGACGCCCCCACGCACTTCCAGCAAATCTATGGGAACCGGCGGACGCGCGCCGCGCAACACCACCCGGAACAGCAAATCGTTGACGCGCTCCAGCGTCCAACGCCCGCCCCAGATCTCCATGCGCTCCACGGCTTCCCAACGCGCAAACGTGGAAATCAGCCCGCCCAACCCCAGAATGTGATCAAGGTGTCCATGCGTCAACAGCACCCGCTCCAGACGGCGGAAGCCCAGCCCGCTGCGCAAAATCTGGCGCTGCGTCCCCTCGCCGCAATCAATCAGGAAACGCTCGCCATTGTAGAGGATCATCTGTGAGGGCAAGCCCCGTTGAATCGAAGGCGCCGAAGCCGCCGTCCCCAAAAACACAATCTCGATCATGCTCACGCTCCGAGGCTGGCTGCATCCGACAAATACGGCATCCGGTGTTCAGATTCAAACATCATGATCTAATTATACTCACCGCCAGCAGATTGACAAATACACACTTGGTCTTATAGTTAGTACAGCAAACTATTTAACGAGATAATGTCATGCATATCTTGCGCGAATATCTGAACAATCTACGCCGTTTCTCGCCCGATGCCCGGCGCTACCTGTGGGTTTCGGCGCTTCAGGGAACCGGGCAGGGCGTATTTCAGCTCTTCTTCAACTTCTACATCCTCAGCCTGGGCCACCAGGAAGGCTTTTTGGGATTTCTGATCAGCCTGCCTTCCATCACCGCGCTATTTTTCATCCTGTACGCTGGCTATATCAGCGACCATATCGGACGCCGGGCCGCTTTCCTGCTTGGCGGCGTAGTGAGCGGCGTCGCGCAACTGGCAATGCTCCTGCTCCCCACACCGGCGATGCTCATCATTTCGGGGATCCTGCGCGGCATCGGCGCGAGCCTATTTGGCGCCGCGACCGCCCCATTCCTCATGGAGAACAGTTCCCCTGCCGAGCGGACACACCTGTTCAGCCTGAATTCCGGCATCGGGACCATGTCCTCCTTTGTCGGCAATTTCGTCGGCGGCGCATTGCCCGCGCTCTTTGCCACATTGCTCCTCGTGGACGCGCAATCAAGCGTGGCTTATGGCTGGTCGCTAGGGGTCACGACCTTACTCAGCCTGTTGGCACTGCTGCCGATTCTGAAGCTGCGCCCCGATAAACCCGCCGCCCACACGAAAGTGGTCTCGCCATTTGCGGCGTTGCGAGAACATCGCACGAGCATGATCCGCTTGCTGCTGCCCTCGCTCATCATTTCCATGGGGGCAGGATTGCTCATTCCTTTCCTGAACCTCTTCTTCCGCAATCGCTACAACCTGAGCGATGGCGCCATCGGCGCGCTGTTCGGCGTCGGCTCACTGGGCATGGGGCTGGCAATTCTGCTGGCGCCGATTCTCGCCGAGCGGTGGGGTAAAGCGATGACCGTGGTCATCACCCAGGGACTCTCCATCCCCTTCATGGTGATTCTGGGATTTATGCACCATCTGCCGCTGGCGATGGTCTCCTTCCTCGTCCGCATGGCGTTGATGAATCTCTCCGGGCCAGTCTATCAGACAATGGTTATGGAAGAGGCAGATGAATCCACCCGCACCACGGCCGCCAGCCTCTACAACATGATCTGGAGCATGGGGCGCGCCATCAGCCCCGGCGTCAGCGGCCCAATCCAGCAGGCATACGGTTTCGATCCCGTCTTTGGGTTGACCATAGGCAGCTATGCCATCTCGGTCTACATGGTCTACCGCTGGTTTGTCCAACCACGCATGTTGAGTACGGATTACGCCACTGAGAAGCAAACAAGTTTGCAGTAAGGCGCTTCAGCGCCGTCAAGACCGGGCTAAAGCGCACCCACGCACATTGTCTCGTTCTCGGATGATGCGCAGCCCCGCCGATGTTTCCCTCAAGAACAGCTAGAGCCGCAGATTTCGACAGTATTTTGCGCTGCCGCACTGCACGCCGCAGCGAAAAACACTCCTTACGCCTTGCGATGGAAACCTGAACCGTTACAGTCACCAGTCACATTCCCTATTGACACAGAACAAATGTTCGACTATAATTGGGATAGATTTGGATAATAGCGAGCGCATTTGGGAAAAGCGAGGCGGCGATGAAACAGCAATCCAAAGAACGTCAGGAACGCATTCTGCAATTTGTAGAAGCCTACAGCCGGGAAAATGGCTATCCGCCTACCGTGCGAGAAATCGGCAAAGAACTCAGCATCGAATCCACATCCCTGATCAGCTTCTATCTGGCGCAACTGGAAAAGCGCGGGCGCATCAGCCGCAATCCCGCCATTTCACGCGGGATCCGGCTCACGCAGCCAGAAACGCCGCCGCCGCACGCACAGCCCAATGACATCTTCGCCATCCCGTACCTGGGCACCATCGTTGCAGGCAAACCGATCAATGCCGAAGCCCTTGCCGGTGATGAAACCATCGAGATCAACCAGGCGCTCTTCGGGCGCGATCTTGACAAGCTCTTCGCTCTCTCCGTCAAAGGCGATTCGATGATTGACGCGCTCGTCCACGATGGCGACATCGTCATCTTGCGGCAACAGGAGCGCGTTGAGAATGGCGAAATGGCTGCCGTCTGGCTCGAAGACCGCGAAGAAACGACGCTCAAGAAAGTCTACTACGATGGACAGCAAGTGCGCCTGCAACCCGCCAATCCCACCATGGAACCTTTCAAAGTTCCGGCGGAGTATGTCCGCGTGCAGGGCAAAGTGGTCATGGTGATTCGCCGTCTTACCTGAAGCTTCCCCTTACACGCCAGGAGCTATGGCGTCTGGCGCAAAACCAGCGGCAGATACACCGCTTGCGGAAGCACGGTGAGCCACAAGCTGCGCTCCCACCGCTCTTGCCCTCCTTCGGCGAACAGCGCATCCACGCGCAACGGCGCATCATACACCCAGGGACGCACCCCCACCGTCACTGCTGTCGCCGCGCCGGGCGCCAGCGTCCCCTGCCAGGGCTGCAACATCATACCGCGCGTGGGGACCACCGTCGCCGTGAGCGGAGCGACGCCGGGCATAAGCCACATCCGCAATACCCCCTCCGTTACCGGCGCCGCGCCGCTGTTGCGCAGCACCAGGGTGAGCGTCGCCGGTTCTTGCGCCCGCAAAGGCGGCGGCGCGAGCCAGGCGCTGCCGCTCAAGTCGCTGCCGCCCACCCGCAATATTGTCTCGCGGGTGAAGCCCAACTTGAGCGTCGGCATCGTGATGGTCGCCGTGGGCATCAGCGTAGTAGGCGTGGTGGGCGCGAGGAGCGCCCAGGTGTAGGTGCGCGGCGCGCCGGGCGATACCGCGCCGGCCCACGTCAGCAACCGGGTCGCAGCATCGAAATGCAGCGCCGGCGGCAGCGTCTCCGTGAGCAGCGTCAATGAGAGCGGAACATGATGCGAGAACTGGCCCATTGTCGCCGTTGGGCCGTCGTTGCGCAGCGTGAGCGTCGCCGTGATGCGCGCGCCAGGTCGCGGCGCGGCAGGGGTCAGGCCCCAACGGCTCTCCCCCAGCGGCGAAAGCCATCCCACGCCCCGCGCCAGCGCCGTCGTCCGCGCCGTTGCCGGCAACGTCTCCAGAGGAAAGGCGTAGAACAGCGTGCGCCACGTTCCTGTGGCTACGCCGCCGGCGCTCAGCGCCGCCGGCTGCCCGAACTGCCCGCGCGCCACAATCGCCGCATCAGGCTGCGGTTCAGGCGCATCGCTCCAGTTCATGAAAGGATAGGTCAACCGCGCCGGCCCCCACGCGCCGGCAGCAGGGTGCGCCGCCACGCCAAAAGCCGTCTTCACGCCGAAGTCCAGATTGGGATGCGCCACGCCCATCCGCGCGCCGAGCGGGCGCAAGTCGCCGTAGCGGAGAAAATCCTGCGCCGAAAGCAACAGCCGCCCACCGCGATCCAGATAGCGCAGCAACCGCTGCTCCTCCAGCTCGGTGATGGGATCGTGCCAGTCATAGCCGGTGAACCAGAGCACCACCGGATAGCGCGCAAGCACTTCATCCGTGACTGCGGTTACGTCTGGCAGCCCACTGCTGGAATGGGCCGTATCCCACACATCGTAGCGGATGCCCGCCGCATCCAGGGCGCTCGTGTACAGATGCTCCATCGGAAACCAGCGGTCATCATCCACCAGCAGCACTGGCGCCGGGGTTTTCGTGCGCAGCGTGGTGGTCACAGCTTCGGCGCCCGACGCCGAAGCGAGCATCAATGTCGCTGTGTCGGCGGCGTCCACACCGGCGGTTGCGGGGATGGTCACGCGCACATGCACCAGCGTCTCGGCGCAGGGAGCGAGTGTCACCTGCGTGGGTGTGACTGTGGCAGCCCATTGCAACGCCGAGAGCGCCAGGGTGGCCGTATCCGCCGCGCCGGCAACGCCAATGTGGCGCAGGCGCAACGTGTGCGTCAACACCTCGCCAGGTCTGCCGATGCGCAGCGGGACGTTGGGCAAGCTGCCATCTTCTAGCGTGAGCCGCAAGCCCTTGACAGATTGCGGCTGCGACAGCCAGGTTAACGTGCGCGCCATGATCTCGCGCCGGGCATCCTCCGTCGCAATCCCTTCGTAGCCAAAAGCCCAGAAGAGGCCGCGATACGGGGTGCAGAGATATGCGCCAGTGCCCGCGCCCGCGCTATCGCCATACTGCCAGAACAGCTCCGCGATATCGGGATCGCGCAAGGCGATGGTGTCCGGCGATAGCTGGTTATTCGCGCCAGTACCGCCCGCAATGTTCGCCATCAGCCCGGCAAAAGGCCCCGCGCCGATGACGGTGCGTGAGAGGGTGTCATCAGCCACGAAGCGCACGCCCAGCAGCTCCCCCAGATAGTCCTGCGGCCCAACGCTCAACCCGCTGCCGCTGTCGAAATAGGCCACATCCTGTCCACTGAGCAGCAACCGTCCACCGGCTTCCAAATACTGCTCCAGCAACGCGCCTTCCCAGATCGCTCCCGGAGAGCCTACCGGCGCAGACCACAACACAATGTCGTAGGGCGCGAGTAACGTATCCGGTAACGGCAGCGCGATAACCGGCCACACATCGTATGCATAAGCCAACGCCTCCAACGCCTGCGTCCAGAGAGCGATTCTGCTCCGGTAATACAGCGCGCCCTGATCCACAACCAGCAAGGTCGGCGCCTGTTCCAGCGTGAAGTTCTGCTGCGCAACGCCATTGGTTGCTACCGTGACTGTTGCAGTAACGACCCGGTAGCCGTTGCCGCGCGCTTCCAGCGTGTAGATGCCGGTCGGCAAGCGCAAGCTGTAGGCGCCATCAACACGCACCGTCGCTGTGACGGGTGTGTACAGCGCGCGTATCGTCACCGGGCGCGTTGGCGGCGCGCCGGTCGCTTGCACCAGCACCTGCCCCTGTATCTCTCCAGAAGGCAACGGCGGCAGATAGAAATCCACCTGGGTGATGGTATCCGTCACCACCTGCACCGCCGAGGTGGTGCTGGGGTAGTAACCGAAGGCGGTGGCGTGGACATCGTATAACGTGGGGCGCAACATCAGGCTGTAGCGCCCCGCTATATCGGTAATTGTTGTTCCAGTAGGCTGCGGCGCATCTTGGAGATGCGCCGCAGCTCTGGGAAGCGCCTGCACCTGTGCGCCGCGCAGCGGCAGCCCGGCGGCGCTGCGAACGACGCCCGTGATGATGCCGGGATGCATGAGCAGATTCGCCGCCGCGAGCGCATCCACACGCCCCCAGCCGCTATCGTTATTGGGGAGCGTCGTCGTGAAAGGTACTGTGGTGGCGGTGATGATATGGGTCAGCAGCGGTAGGGAAACGGTGGGCGAAATGCTGCGCAACAGCGCCCCCACACCGGCGACGTGCGGCGTCGCCATCGAGGTGCCGTTCATCATGGCGTAGACGCCGCCAGGCATGGAAGAACGCACCAACACGCCGGGCGCCACCACCGTGGGTTTGACTTCCTCCCAGGGCGAAGGTCCCCGGCTGGAGAAAGAGGCCACCGCCTCGTAAAGATCGCTGGCGCCAACCGCAAAGGCGCCCGGCAAGCTGGCAGGCGAGCGCAAGCTGCTGCGCCCAGGCCCCTCGTTGCCCGCCGCAAAAACCGCCAGAATGCCGGCGGCTCTCAACGCCGCCAGGTCAGGGGCAAAGTTCTCATCCATGGCGTTGGTCGAACCCCAAGAGCAGACGACGACATCCGGCGCCAGCTGCGGATCGCCGCCGGGCGCCAGGAGCCATTGAAAGCCGGCGTGAATCCACGAATCCTGACCGTAGCCGCTGCCGCTGAGCATTTTCACGCCGATCCAGCGCGCTCCCGGCGCAACGCCGATGCCCTCTTGCCCCACAGCCGTGCTGATGGTATGTGTGCCGTGTCCATGATCGTCGTAAGGGTAAAGTCCGCCGCTGACGGCATCAAACCACGCGCCGTGATGCTCAAAAGCGCCATGGCCCAAGGCGCCCCGGTAATTGCCGACCAGCACCGGGTGTTGATAGTCTATGCCGGTATCCATCCCGGCGATCACGGCGCCCGCGCCGGTAATGCCCAGTTGCTCCCACACTTCCGGCGCACGGATTCGCGCCACGCCCCACTCCGCTGTAGGCGTATCAAGCATCGCGGCGTCGGGTTCAGCCTCAAATTTGGGGGAGAGATAAGCGCGGCGATGATCCAGGCGTAGCGCGGCCACAGCGGGATGCAACGCCAGGCGTTGCACAACGCCGGAGTCGGCGGTGAGCGCCAGCCCATTGATGATCCACAAGTCTTGCAAAGCCCAGAGCTCGCCGCTTCGCTGCGCCTGACGCAGCAGCGGCTCCAGCGGGACGCGAGAAAACGCCAGCTGCGCCTGCAATCCCGTGGTCAACTGCGCGCGGGCGGCTTTGGTATCCGCCGGCAACGCTGTGACATCGAAGGGGGCCGGCGCCCGCAGGCTGACGATCACCGCCAGCGGCAGGGTACGTTCGCCCGCCAGGGCGCGCAGCAGCTCCGGCTCGATCCAGGGGAGTGCAGTCTGCGGCATTGGCGCGGATCGCGGCGCCGCCATGGCAGGCGTTGAAAGCGGCGCCGCCAGCAACGCCAGCGCCAGGATGAGCACCCATCCGACGCGCCACACACGCTGATTTCCATGGTACTTTACCCACGTTACGATTGTTCCCATGCTCCACATCCTTCTGTACAAACTTCACGCTATTACACCCATTGTAACATCAAACTGGACTTTGCGCCCGATTCCGTTATAATTTTTCTGTCATCTCTACCCATGTACGGGGAGGCAGCTATGTTAACCGTCGAACAACAACTGGATATACTCATGCGCGGCGTCGAGTACGGCGATCCGCAAACCTACATCAATATGCGCCAGGAACTCAAAGAGCGCCTGGAGCTCTCTGCCAAAACCGGCAAGCCGCTGCGCGTCTACTGCGGCTACGATCCCACCTCGCCGGACTTGCACCTGGGGCACACCGTCACCATGCGCAAGCTGCGCCAGTTCCAGGAGTTGGGGCATCAAGCCGTCTTCGTCATTGGCAACTATACCGCCCTCATCGGCGACCCTTCTGACAAGGACAAAGCCCGCCCGCGCCCCACAACGGAACAGATCGAGGCGAATGCCCGCACGTATCAGGAGCAGGCGTTCAAGATTCTCGATGCGGATAAAACCGAGGTGCGGTACAACGGCGAGTGGCTGAGCCAGCTCACCTTCGAGGATCTGATCAACCTGGCGTCCAACTTCACCATCCAGCAATTCCTCGTGCGCGACAATTTCGCCAAACGGCTAGAGCACAATGATCCCGTTTGGCTGCACGAGCTGTTCTACGCCCTGATGCAGGGCTACGATGCGGTGATGCTAGAAGCGGACGTACAGCTAGGCGCCACCGAGCAGCTCTTCAATCTGATGGCGGGCCGCAAGTTGCAGGAAGTGCATGGGCAACTGCCGCAGATCGCCATCACGTTGCCGATTCTGGTGGGCACGGATGGGCATATTCGCATGTCCAAGAGCGTGGGGAACTACATCGGCATCAGCGAAGCGCCAGAGGTGATGTACGGCAAGACGATGAGTATCCCCGATGAAGCCATGTCCAACTACCTCAACCTGGTCACGCGCTGGACGCCGGAGCGCATTGCGGAAGTAGAAGCCGCATTGCAGGCGGGCAACATCCATCCGATGGAGGTGAAGAAGCAACTGGCCTGGGAAGTCGTGGACATCTTCTACGGCAGCGAAGCGGCTGACGCCGCCGCCGAGCATTTTGCGCGCGTGCATCAGCAGCGCGAGCTCCCCGAGGATATGCCCACATTCGCCATGACCGAAGCCACCCGCCTGGTGGATCTGCTGCATGCCGCCGGATTGGCGGGCAGCAAGAGCGACGCCCGGCGGCTCATCCAGCAGGGCGGCGTGCGCCTGGGCAACGAAGTCATCAGCGATATGGATTTCACCGTTCCGGTTGAGGAAGCCATCCTGCAAGTGGGCAAACGGCGCTTCCTGCGTCTGCTGCCCACAGAGTAATCGGCGGGCGCAGCGCGTAATCGCATGCAGCAGAGCACGCAAGGCATGACCTTTGCGTGCTCTGTGTTCTACAACGATAGGAAACCCGGATGACAACCCTGGAAATTCGGCAAGCGACCCTGGCGGATGTGCCCGGCATCACCGCTGTGCATTGCAGCACGGTGACGGTCTGGCGCGACCCGGCGACCCGCGCAGCCGTCCCCTACGCGGCCCTCGATCTGTACGGGAGATGGCGCAACGGCGGGCCATGGATGAGCGCCGAGATGGCGACGGTGCATGTGGACGCCTTGCTGCGAGCGGGGCAGTTGCCGCTGGTAGCGCTCTGCGATGGCGAGATCGTCGGCGAGGCGGAGTATTATCGCACCCACGAACCGGGGGACTACGCTGCGCTGCACCTCTCGATTCTCTACGTCCATGCCGCCTGGCAGGGACGGGGGATCGGGCGCGCGCTCCTCGAAGCGGGCATTCAACGCGCCCGCGCCTGGGGCCTTCCCGCACTCACGACGCAGCCCGAAGACGACGCGCGCGCCTTCTATGCGCGGCAGGGCTTTGCGCCCTGGCGGATGATGCAGGAATTGCAGTTGGAAGCCGGCGCGCTCACAGGCCTTTCCACGCTGCGCCGGGTAACTTCCGCCAGCCAGACGCCGGATCGCGCGCTGGCGCTGCGTATCGGGCGCTATCAGTGCGGGCCGCAGGGGTGGGAAGTGCTATGGCCCACGTTGACGCTGCCCGGTTGGAGCGATCTGCGCCGGTCAGTGTGGCGCGGGGAGCTGGAAAGCGGGTCGGCGGTGCTGGGGTTGTGCCAGCAGCTCACCGATCCCACGCAGGCGGATGCTTATGTCTGGCTGCCCCCCGCCGCGCCGCTAACGCCGGCGCTATCCGCGTTGCGTCCGCTGGCAAGGGCGGAGGGCTACCAGGCCGTGGATGTATTGCTCGCGGAGGAAGATTTACCGGAACTCCGCACGCGCTTCCAACTGGGCTTTCAGGCGCGTTTGGAACTTTGGCGTCTGGCGTTATGAGCGCGCCAAATGCCCTGCCTCACTCAATGACCACCAGCACGCCGATTTCCGCCCAATTGTAGAGCGTCTCCGCCTGTGGAATGCCCAGGATGATGCAGCCGAACGACGCCGGGCTGCCGAGATTGCCCGCCCACAACCGTTGCCCATTTCTGAGGATGGGCAGTTCATGAAAGCCGTTGGTCACGCCGCCGCCCGCCACATAGACGCCCATGAAATACGGCATCCACAAATCCCACTGTGAAGCGTAGGCGTTATCCACCTTGCTGATGATCTGGAACACACCCGTGGCGGTGGGCGAATCTTTGATACCTGTGGACGTGGGCCAATCCCAGAGCAGCGCGCCATTCTCGTAGACCCGCACCCGCTGTTGTGGAATGCTGACGACGATTTTCTTGCCCGGTATGGGGAGATAGGGCGTCAGCACATCTTGTGAGGGGATGAGGAGCTGCTGCCCTACCCACAGCCGGTCGAGATCCACGCCGCGATTGGCCTCCATGATTAGGCCGGGCGGCATCCCCAATTTTGCCGCGATACGTCCCACCGTATCACCGGATTGCACGGTATAGAGCCGTTCGGGATGGCTGAGATATGCGGTGACATGCCCCCCGCCACTGTTGTAGGCATTCCATACCTGCCGTGCAGCTTCCTCCATGCGGAAGCCGCGTCCATCGCCGAGCTGCGCCGCCAAAGCGGCAAGCGTCTGCGGCACAGCATCGGGAATGGCTTCAACCACCACTGCGCCATCCTCACGTGTGGTCAGCTGCAACCACGAGACGAATGCTTCGCGCTCCAACGTCCAGGTGCGCGTCTGCTCGGTGAGCACATCGAAAGCGGAAATCGTCACCCGGCGGTTGAGGAGCGCTTCTGCCTGGGCTTGCACCTGCGTCGTATCCGGCTCGGCGGGGTAAACATCCCGATAAAGCAATTCCAGAATCATCTCCCCGGCGGCGGAGCTGGATTGCGTCTGTATCTGCGCCAGCAGCGCCGTGACATCGAGCACCCGCCCCGGCGCACCGGAAATCACGATGACCGCGCCACGCTCCAACCCCAAACGCGCATCCACGGGCAACAGCGATACCTCAGCCGCGAGCGCTTCCAACACCTGCCGCGTCTGTAGCAGATCGAGCGTGAAGCGGGGGGCCACATCTAAAGGTTGGGGCCGGAGCCAGATCCGCAGTTGATCGCCGAGAGACCGTTCGGCGCGTCCCGCCGCCCATGCTGCGTCCAACGTGCCATCCACATCCAGCAACAGCCCAGCCTCAGTCCATGGAAAGCGCCACTCGCGTGCGCCATCTCGCAGGATGAGTACGCCCGTATCGGCGCGGGCGGTCGCAGCGGCGAGCGCCTGCCGCGCCTCCTCGCGGGGCAGCCCGCCAAGCTCCACGCCCACACTGCGCACGTGCGGAAACACCCGGTCACGGTAGAAATCCTGCATCCGCTGGTTGAAGACCCACGCGCAGAAGAACAACGCCGCGCCCAACAGAAACAACAATAGCGGGATGGCGCTCCACAACAGGAAATGCCGCTGCGGAAGCTCTGGGGCTTCCGTAGTGTGATACGTCATCTGTGCTGTCATACATACTCCCGAATTTCCAATAGATCCTATAGGGTTGAAACGTAGTTCACAGCTGCCAGGTTCCCCACAAGTAAGGGGAGGTTATCCACCATTTTAGCATAGTTATCCACAATGCAATGGCGAGATTCGGAGATGGATCGCCATTGCCAACGGCTTGACTTGTCTGACAACAGACATATAATATCTTTTGGAGGTGGCTGATGTCAGACATTCTTTACACCAAGGTGCGCTCTCCTCGCGCCCAAGTCGAAGATGTACTCAGCACCATGATCGGGGCGCTCAGTCCCGGAGCACAACTGCCGCCTGAGCCGGCCCTGGCAAAGGATTTGGGCGTTTCCCGCGCCACGCTCCGTGAAGTGATGCGCACCTTTGTCGAGCGCGGCCTGCTTGTGCGCCGGCATGGTGTGGGGACGTTCGTGGCCTCGCGCATACCCGTCATGGAAAACGGTCTGGAAGTCCTGGAAACGCTGGAAACGCTTGCCGGACGTATTGGTCTGGATACGACGGTCAAAGATCTGGAAATCGAAGAACGCCTGGCGACGCCGGCAGAAGTCGCGGGATTGGGCTATGCAGAGGGAGCGACGGTGCCAGTGCTGTCGGTGACGCGGGTGATGGGCATAGGCGATACGCTGGTTGCGGATCTGCGGGATGTAGTGCCACTGATTTACCTCTCGCAAGCCGATCTGGGGCCTCGATTTCACGGTTCGGTATTGGAGCTGCTGCTCCGGCGCGATGAACTTCGGCTAACCACCTCACGGACCGAAATCATGGCTGAATCGGCTAACGCCAAATTCGCGCGGCGGCTGAATGTGTCGCGCGGCGCAGCGTTGCTCAAATTCGTAGCGCGGCTGTACAGTTATGATGAGCACGTCGTAGATTTGTCGGTAAGTTACTTCGTGCCCGGATATTTCAGATTTCACGTGATGCGAAAAGTACAGGGATAGGAAGTAATGGGTTACGAGTCTACCCATTACCCATCGCCAAATCACAAGGAGTGATGAAACTTATGGAGCATATTGCGGAGATTCAAGCGCGGGTGCAAGCGCAGCGAGATGACATCATCCAGTTTATGCGCGATATTTGCGCGATTCCGAGCATGGAATCGCAAATCGGGCCGGTGGGTGAGCGGATCCAGGCGGAGATGCGCAAGCTCGGCTATGATGAAGTGCGCTTTGACAAAATGGGTAACACCATCGGGCGCATCGGCGACGGGCCGAAGGTCATCGTGTATGATTCGCACATTGATACCGTAGGCATTGGCGATCCCAACGAATGGGAATGGGATCCGTTCGTGGGCAAAGTGGAAGATGGGCGGCTCTACGCGCGCGGCGCGTGCGACGAGAAGGGCAGCACCCCCGGCATGGTCTATGGGCTGGCGGCAGCCCGCGATCTGGGCCTGCTCGATGGCTACACGGTCTACTACTTCGGCAACATGGAAGAGTGGTGCGATGGCATCGCCCCTAACGCCTTTGTGGAAGTGGATCCTAAAGTGAAACCCGATTTCGTCGTCATCGGCGAGCCGACCAAGATGCGCGTCTATCGCGGGCACAAGGGCCGCATCGAACTGAAGATTACCGCCACGGGCCGCTCGGCGCACGCGGCTTCGCACTATCTGGGCGATAACGCCGTCTACAAGATGATGGCCGTCATCATGGAAATCCGCGAACTGGATCGCCGGATGCGCTTTGGCTATTGCAGCCATCCGGTGCTGGGGCGCGCCTCCATCGCGGTAACAGATGTGATCGCGCGCACCGCCTCGCTCAATGCGGTGCCGGATCGCTTCACCATTTACCTCGACCGCCGCACCACGGTAGATGAAAACGCTGAAGGGCTGATCGCGCAGGTCAAAGGACTGATCGCCGATTATATGCAAGACGAAATTACGGTTGAGGAGTTGTTCTACGATACGCCCTCCTACACCGGCTTTGTCTTCCCGGTAGATAAATACTTCCCCGCATGGCTGATGGAAGACGATCATCCGCTGGTGCAGGCGGGGCAACGCGCCGTCGAGGCGCTCTGGGGCACGCCGCGACCGCTAGGGACGTGGGACTTTTCCACCAATGGCGTCTACTGGGCCGGCAAGGCGGGCATTCCCGCCATCGGCTTAGGGCCGGGTGATGAAAAAACTGCGCACATGATGATCGAGAACGTGCCGCTAGATGAGGTTGTGCGTGCAGCGGAGTGGTACGCACTGCTGCCGCAGGCGTTGCGCAATTAGTAAGTAGAGAGCAGAGAGTAGTAATCAGTGAAATATCTTGATACTGCTCACTGCTCACCAATCACTATTTTCTTTAAGGAGGTTTGCGTATGCGTAGTTTCATGGGTCGTGATATTCTGTCTTTGAAAGAGTTCGAGCGTAACGAGTTCTTCCGCGTCTTTGAGGTGGCCGAAGAGCTGGAGCCGATTGCGCGGAATCGCCAGAACAGCGATCTGCTCACCGGCAAGACGCTGGTGACGGCATTCTATCAGCCCTCCACACGGACGCGCCTGGCGCATGAGGCCGCGATGCTCCGCTTGGGCGGAAGCGTGACGGGCTTCTCTGACGCCAAGATGACCCGCGCCGGCGACTTCTACCAGGAATCCATCAAGGACACAGTAAAAATGCTGGAATTCTACGGTGATGCTATCGTGATGCGGCATTTCCAGAAGGGCGCGCCGCACGAGGCCGCCAAGTGGGCCAGCATTCCCATCATCAACGGCGGCGACGGCTGGGGCGAGCATCCCACGCAAATCCTCACCGATCTCTACACGGTGTTGCGCGAGAAGGGCCACATTGACGGGCTGCGTTGGGTAGCCGTGGGCGATATGCGGATGCGCACCATGCACTCGCTCGGCTACGCGCTCACGCAGTTTGATTGTCCGATCACCTTCATTGGCCCCACTGCCGATGCGCTCTTTCCCGGCTCGCCCGATATGCAGATGCCGGAGGAATACAAGGCCGATTTCCGGCAGTACGCGCTCGATTTCAATGAGGCGGAGCACGTCGAACAGGTAATTGCAGAGGCCGATGTGATCCTGGTCGAGCCGGTGGTGCAACCCGACTACACCAAAGCCCGCGATGAGCGCACCGGCGACACCGGTCAGACGCCGGCCAATTACAAGATCACCCGCGAGCTGCTCAGCACCAAAGCCAAGAGCGACGCCATCCTGCTCCACTCGCTGCCGCGCATGGATGAGATCCCGCCCGACGTGGACATCACCAAATGGTCCCGCTACTGGCAGGAGGCCTTCAACGGCGTGGTGATGCGCATGGCGTTGTTGGCGCTGGTATTGGGAGCGATGGAGTAAATCGGTAGTAGGGGAGTAGGGGAGGAGGGAGTAAAGAAGTAATACTCCCTTACTCCCTTACTCCCTAATTCTACAGCGGTTCGGCCTTGAATAACCGAGGTGACAAGATGGAAGTGCAATTAGACGATGTGTATGCAACGCTATTAGATCCGTTGCAGTTCAGTGTGGAGGAAGCGGTTCAACGGTACGCATTGATCAAGGCGCAAGCGCATTTATGGAAGCTGGCGCAAAATGTGCAACGTTGGGAAGATAAATATGGCTGTAGCTATGATTTGTTTGCTTACCGCACCGCCACAGATGCCGATTACGTTGCTCAACTCGACGCTAATCCAGACACCCAAGAATGGGAAGGGGATAGCATAGCCTGGGAATTTGATCAAGGAGCGCTGCGCGAATGGCAACAACATTTGCAAAAGCTGTCGAGCATGTAATTGCGCTAGCAGAGGCGCACTGTCAAAATGTCACCGTGTTGCGCTGCGAAGAACGCTCGGATGTTTGCGTTTTGGAATTGAACGCAGATTATGGCCGGTATCAGCTTCACTTACGGGAAATCTGGCGCGTTGATGGCTCCAGGAAATATGCGTATTACCTTCTAACTGGCACAACTGTACTCGTCGGGTTTGATAATGCTGCTGATCCGCGAGCCTTGTCTTTGAAGTATGGTAAGGATTATACGCAGCGGCGCTTAGAAGCTATACCCCATCAACATACAGCGGGTAAACAAACCCTGATTCTAACTGCGGAAATGAACTGCGCCGCCTTGTTTGTCCGGTTACAAGAAAACCTGGCCTAAACAACAAACAATACACAACATTGTTTTCTGTTATATCATTACCTAAACTCAAGGAGCTTACTTTATGATCACAAATCTTCGTGGCCGCGATTTGATTTCGGATTTAGACTTCAGCAAGGAAGAGGTCGAAACCGTCTTGGATATGGCGTGGGACCTCAAGCGCAAGCGGGCGGTGGGCGAGCCGCACCCGTATCTGCGCGACAAGGTGCTGGGGATGCTGTTCTTCTTCAGCAGCACGCGCACCCGCTGCTCGTTCGAGGCGGGCATCGCGCAGCTCGGCGGACACGGCGCGTTCATTGATTCCAAGACGACGCAGATTGCCCATGGCGATACCGCCGTCGAAATCGGTGAAATTCTGGGCCGCTATTTCGACGGCATCGCTATCCGCCACTGCGACTGGCCCGATGGCAACGCCTACATCAACGGCGTCGCCAAAGCCTCCCGCGCCCCCGTGCTCAACATGCAGTGCGAGCTCTTCCACCCGTTCCAGTGTCTTGCCGACCTGATGACGATCATCGAGAAGAAGGGCCGCGACCTGCGCCGCAAGAAGATCGTCGTCTCCTGGGCGTATGCTTCTTCATACCTCAAGCCCATGTCCGTGCCGATTTCGCTCATCCTCCAGATGCCGCGCTTCGGCATGGATGTCACGCTCTCGTACCCGCCGGAGTTCAAGCTGCCCGATCAGTATGTGGAAGAGGCGAAGGCGATGGCGCGCAAGAGCGGCTCGGCTTTCGAGATCGTTCACGATATGACCGAGGGCTTCGAGGATGCGGATGTGGTCTACGCCAAATCGTGGGGACCGCTGCTCACTACCACCGACCCCGCCGAGGGCAAGCGCATCCAGGATAGCTACAAGGACTGGATCACCGATGCGGCAAAGATGGCGCACGCCAAGCCCGATGCCATCTACATGCACCCGCTGCCCGCCGACCGCGACATCGAAGTGACCAGCGAAGTGATGGATGGCCCGAACTCCGTCGTCTTCGACCAGGCTGAAAACCGCCTTCATGCCCAAAAGGGCGTGATGGCAATGACGATGTGGTAGAACGTAATGCGTAATGCGTAATGCGTAATGCGTAATTCGTAAAGCGTGCAATGGTTACGCAATACGTTTTACGCATTACATCTTTGTAACTGGCGCCATTATCATCAAAAATTCTATTTCAAGGAGTAGCGTATGAGTGACAAGAAATGGGCCGTGATTGCCATTGGCGGCAATTCATTGATCAAGAGCAAGCAGCACCAGAGCGTCCAGGATCAGTACCAAGCAGCGAAGGAAACTGCGCACCACATCGCCAACATGATCGAGGCGGGGTGGGATGTCGCCATCGGGCACGGGAATGGGCCGCAGGTGGGCTTCATCCTCCAGCGCTCCGAGATCGCCGCGAAGGTTGCCGGGATGCACGAAGTGCCGCTGGATGTCTGCGGCGCGGATTCGCAGGGCGCGATTGGCTATGCTTTGCAGCAGAACCTTAACAACGAGTTCTACCATCGCAAGATGGAGAAACACGTCGCAACGATCATCACGCAGGTGTTGGTGGATAAGGACGACCCCTCGTTCCAGCATCCCACCAAGCCCATCGGCGGGTTCATGGATGAGGAGGAAGCCAAACGGCGCGCGGCCGAAGAAGGTTGGGTTGTGGTCGAGGATGCCGGGCGCGGCTGGCGGCGTGTGGTCGCCTCGCCCATGCCCAAGAAGATCGTCGAGCTCGATGCCGTGAAGACGCTGCTGGATAACGGCATCTGCGCCATCACCGTCGGCGGCGGCGGCATCCCCGTCATCGAGGATGAGGACGGCAACTACGTCGGCACGGCGGCGGTCATTGACAAGGACTTCGCCTCGTCGCTGCTCGCGCAACAGATCAACGCCGACCTCTTCCTGATCTCCACCGCCGTCGAGAAAGTCTACATCAACTTCAACAAGCCCGACCAGAAGGGCCTGGATGTCATCACCGCCGCCGAGGCGCGGCAGTACATCGCCGAGGGGCATTTTGCCAAGGGCAGTATGCTCCCAAAAATTCAGGCTTGCTTGATGTACCTCGATGCTGGCGGCAAAGAAGCCCTCATCACCGACCCGGCGCACATCATGGACGCGCTGGAAGGCAAGACAGGCACGCGGATTATTCCCGGTTAGTTAGTGAGTAGTGAGCAGAGAGTAGTGAGCCGGACGCAGTGCGCTACGCGCAAACCACTCACTACTCACTGCTCACCCGTTACTATTTCAGAGGAGGGTGAAATGGCGCAACCGGCGACACAGATTCCACCCCAGCCCGCAGTGCGTGGGCCGCGCGAACGCCGCTGGTCGCGCTCGCGGCTATCTCCCACGCGCTCCCGTATGACCTACGAGGAATTCCTGGCCTGGGCGGATGAAGATACAACCGCAGAGTGGGTCAATGGAGAAGTTGTGATGACATCACCAGCAAGCAATGTACATCAGGATTTAGCAGATTTTTTAGTCAGCTTGATGCGCCTCTTTACACAATCCCGTGACCTGGGTATTGTGTGCTCCACCCCTTTCCAAATGAAACTCAAAAACGGGCGTGAGCCAGACCTGCTATTCCTCAAGCGCGAGCATCTGGAGCGCCTCAAGCCCACCTATCTGGATGGCCCGGCTGACCTGGTGGTGGAAATCATCTCGCCGGAGAGCGCCAGCCGTGACCGGGGTGAAAAGTTCTATGAGTACGCCACCGGCGGCGTGCCGGAATACTGGCTCCTTGATCCGCAGAACCAGCGCGCGGAATTCTATCAGCTGGAAGAAGGCTACTACATTCAGCAGTTCAGCGGGCAAACCGGGCGTTACACATCGGCGGTATTGCCCGGCTTCTGGGTGGAGGCCGCCTGGTTCTGGCAAGACCCGCTCCCTTCGCCGATGCGCGTCCTGGCTGAGATTGTGGGGATGGATGCGGCTGTGCTGGAAGCGTTCGAGCGCGCGTTACGAGGGGAAGGGTGATTTACACCATCGGCCATAGCAACCACACCATAGAAGCCCTGGTTGCTTTGCTGCGGCAGCACAGGATTGATACGCTCGTAGATGTGCGCACTCAGCCGTACAGCCAGTGGGCGACGCAGTTCAACCGCGAGACGCTGCGCGAGGATGTGCAGCAGGCCGGCATCGCCTACGAGTTTATGGGCGACGTGCTGGGCGGGCGGCCCACCGACCCGGCGCTCTACGATCCCGGTCAGCAGCGCCCGAATTACAAGCGCGTGGAGCAGACGCCCGTGTACCAGGCCGGCATTGACCGGCTGCTCGCGCTGGCGGAGCGCGCCACCGTCGCCGTGATGTGCAGCGAGGGCGACCACCGCCAGTGCCACCGGCAGCTGCTCATCACGCAGACGCTCCTGGCGCGCGGCGCGCAAGTGTGGCACATCCAACCGGATGGCGCGCTCGTCGCGGGCGACTTCGAGGCGGAGCAGCTCACGCTGTTTGGGTGAGGCTGCGAGTGTGCCTGACGATGAATCGTCAGGCTGCTACAACAAGCCTGCTCAAGCAGGCTTCGCAGAGTCGGCTTGAGCCGACTTTGCATAACAGCGAATTCATTCGCTGGAACTGAAGCGCGAGACGATGACCCAAACCATTTACACCATCGGCTATCAAGGCAAATCCCTAGAAACCTTCATCACGCAGCTCCGCGGGGCCGGCGTGGATGCGGTGATTGACATTCGCCTGCGGAACACCTCGCACCTGGCCGGCTACACCAAGCGCGACACACTCGAATTTTTGCTGCGCGAGGGCTTCGGCATTGGCTACGAGCATCGCCCGGAGCTCGCGCCCACGCCGGAGATTCTCGATGCGTATCAGGCGGATGGCGATTGGGACGCCTACGTCGCGGGCTTCCTCCCGCTGCTGGCTGCGCGCCAGGCTGAAGCGATTGGACAAGAATTGCTCGCTCGCTATCGCGCCCCCTGTCTCCTGTGCGCCGAGCCAACGGCAAAGCAGTGTCACCGTCGCCTCGTGGCTGAGTATTGGGCCGCGCGGACACCGGGGTTAGAGATTGCGCATTTGTAAGTGATGCTAGGGCCATCCACGAATGAGATCACGAATCCCGCCTGCGCGGGACAAGTTACACGAATGTGTACCGGACAGGGCAAACTCGTGTATTCGTGACCGGATTCGTGGACGGCAGCGGGTATAGACTATGCCAGTACAAGAAGTCCTCATCCTCGCGCTGACCAAAATGAAAAGCGGCATCTGCACCGCCGGGTTCATCGCCGAACCGGCGCCTGTGACCGGGTTGCGCTGGGTGCGTCCCACCCGCGACTTTGGCGTGGTGCTGCCGGAGGATATGGTGGACCCCACGGGCCGCCTTATCCAATGCGGAGATGTGGTCGCGCTGAATCTGCTCACGCCGCGCCCGGAGCCGCCGCACGTCGAGGATTGGGTCACGGACTTCATCCGCCAGCGACCGCGCTGGTTGCGCCGCTTGGAGGGCGACAAGCGCGCGGAGTTCTTCGCCCGCCATCTGGACGCGGCCCCGGAAGAGGTGCTGGTCAAGCATACACGCTCGCTGTGCCTGGTGCAGCCGGAGGAGGTATGCGCGTCTTTCGTCTGGGATCGTGATTCGGGCAAGTACGAGACGCGGCTGCGCTTCACCCTGCCCGGCGAGACGCAATGCCCGCGGGCATTGCAAGGGCGCGGCCTCACCGTGACCGACCTCAAATGGCGTGCGCTGGGTCGCCGCTGGCTGGCAGAGGGGACGCAAACTGCGCTCACTCTGGAACACGCCGCCCTTCTGGAACGCCTGGGCGCCGAAGCGCTCTACCTGACCCTGGGTCTGAGTCGCCAGTGGCAAGGCGCATATTGGCCGCTGGTTCACGCCATTCACGTCGTCCCGGATTATGAGGCGGAGATAGATTTGCGGAATTTGTGAGTGTAGTGAGCCGTGAGTAGTGAGCAGTATGAAAACTTGCACGGCTTACCGCTCACTGCTCACTAATCTCTGCTCACTTGAACTGATTAAGCTATGAATCACGCTATCTTAACCCAACTGGGCCTCACCTTAGAGCGCGTCAGCGAGCTCAGCAGCAGCGACCGCAGCCGCGTGCTGAACTTCTTGCTGCGCTGGGAGCGCCTCGATACACTGCACGCTTGCCTCGATGTGCTGATGCCCCGTAATCCTAAGCTGATCTCGCTGGCAGATTTGCGTATCAAAGCGCTGCTGGCCGAGGGTCTCGGCGATGAGGCCCTGGCGCTGATACAGACGCGGCTGGCGCAGAAGACTTCGCTCACGGCGCAGGTCTTGTTGGCGCAGGTGCAGCTGGCGCGGCAGGAGCTCGCGGCGGCGCACCGACTCGCGCAAAGCCTCGTCAAAAACAATGCCGATAGTGTGATGGCCTGGCAACTCCTCGCCGAGGTGGAGCTGGCGCGGGGCGATGTGGAAGCCGCGCAACAGGCGTACCAGCAAATGCAAGCCTTGCGCCCCGGCAGCCGCAGCTATCTGCTCGGCATGATGCGCGTCTACCAGGCGCGGGCAGATTGGGTGACGGCGAGCGGCTACGCGGTGCGTGTGCTGCGCGCGGCGGAAGAGGAGCAGGCGACGCTACCCGCAACCTACTTGCGCGAGTTGCGCGCCTATTTCCAGGCGAGCGGCGAAGCCACCCGCGTCGCCGATTTGGACGCGCAGCTGGAGAGCCTCTACGCGGCGGAGCTTGCGGAGTTGCAAGCGCATTTCGCGGGCGCGGCGCCCGTTGCGGCGCAGCCCGCCGCCAAACGCGCGCCAACCCCACCAGCGGAAAAGTTCCTCCCCACGATTGACCAGGTTCCTGTTTCCGAGGCAGAACACGAGCGGATTGCTTCCGCCGCGCAACGGCTGTTCGGCTTCACCGAGCTCCTGCCGGGACAGGTGGAGACGATGGCGTGCGTGTTGCGCGGCGAGGATGTGCTGACGATTCTGCCCACCGGCGGCGGCAAGTCGCTGTGCTACCAGCTCCCCGCGCTGCTGGCGGAACGCGGCGTAACGCTGGTGATTTCGCCGCTCATCGCCCTGATGAAAGACCAGCTCGATTCGCTGCCCGAACACTTGCGCGCCCGCGCGACCACCATCAACAGCAGCCTGGACGGCGACGAGCTGCGCCAACGCCTGGAGCAGGCTGGCGCGTATCGCCTGCTCTACGCCGCGCCGGAGCGCCTGCGCCAGCCCGCATTCCTGCACGCCATTCGCCGCGCGGGCCTCAACCGGCTGGTGGTGGATGAGGCGCACTGCGTCAGCGCGTGGGGCCACGATTTCCGCCCCGATTATCTCGCGCTGGGCAAGGCGCGCGCCGCGCTGGGCAATCCGCCGCTCCTGGCGATGACCGCCACCGCCCCGCCCCGCGTGCGGCAAGACATCATCCAGCATTTGAACGAGAATGGCGCGGCAAGCGCCACCCGCATCGTGGCCGGCGACATCACCCGCCCCAACCTCCGCCTGGAAGTTTTCCACGCGCCCAACGCCGACGCCAAACTGCAACACCTGCTCGCCTTCTGCCAGAACGAGAGCGGTAGCGGCATCATCTACGCCGGAACGCGCGACCGGTGCGAGTCGCTCGCCGCGCTGCTCCGGCGACAGGGCCTTGCCGCCGTTCACTACCACGCGGGGATGCCCAACCGCGACGCTGTGCAGGACGAGTTTATGGCCGGGCGCGCGCGCATTGTCGTCGCCACCGTCGCCTTCGGCATGGGGATTGATAAGCCCGATATCCGCTTCATCGTCCATTTTATGCCGCCGCCCTCGCTGGAAGCCTACTACCAGGAAGCGGGCCGCGCCGGGCGCGACGGCCTGCCCGCCCGCTGCCTGCTGATGATGTCGCCCTCCGACCGGGGCACGCTGACGCGCCACATCAACAGAGACGCGCTCTCGGTGGAGTTCTTGCGCGCCGTGTACGCCGCCGCGCAAAAACGGCTGAACGGCAAGCCCTGGGGCTGCGTGGCGATGGGCGATCTGGAGCGCGACGTGCAGAGCGACGATACGCTGATTCGCGTCGCGCTGAGCCTGCTGGAAGAGGCCGCGCTGCTCCAACGTGGCCCGGATGTCCCCCGCGCGGCGCAGCTTTGTCTGGCTGAAGGTGAGCTGCCAGATGACGCATTGCGCGCCTTGTGCGAGGCTGTCCGTCTGAAACCGGGGCAATGGCTCACGGTCAATCTGGCCGAAGCAGCGCGCGCGGCGGAACTCTCGCCCTACACGCTGGAAGCGCAACTGCTGGCGTGGGCGGATGCGGGCTGGCTCGGCTGCCGCTTCTCCGGGCGCGATGTGCTATTGGAGCTCCTGCCCGCGCCGCCGGATGCGCCCGTGCGCGTGAAGGCGCTGCTGGAGCGCTACGCGACGGTCGCTGCGCAGCGTGTGGACGAGATCACGGCTTACGCGCGCACCAGCCGCTGCCGCCACGGCTACCTCAACGCCTATCTGGGCGGGCGCGCCATCGAGCGTTGCACGGCCTGCGATAATTGCATGGGCAGCGCCGCGCTCGATCTTAGCGCCTTGCCCGATGAGCGCGAGCAATGCCTGAGCATCCTGCGCTGTATGGCCGCCGCGCCGTGGAGCTGGGGACGCGCCAGCCTCATGCGCATTCTGCGGGGCGACGCGCAAGCCCCAGAGCGCGCCCGCGCGGATGAGGGCTTCGGCGCGCTGGCGTTCCGCTCGCAGACGGCGGTGGAGCAGCTGCTGGCGCAGCTCGAACAGGACGGCTTCATCCAGCCGCGCCAGCTGGAACACGGCGGCGCCGTGCTGGATCTCACGGCTAAGGGCCGGGCTGCGTTGCAGGATGCGGCGTTGCTCGAAACATTAACAAAGTTGAACAGAGAGCAGTAAATAGTGAGCAGAGAATGGTGAGTTGTATGGAATTTTAGACTGCTCACTGCTCTCTACTCACCGCTAACATTCCACAAGGAGAACAACACTCAATGGATCATGTACGCAACCTGAAATGCACCATTTGTGGCGCGACCTACGGCGTGGACGAAGTAATGTACGTCTGCCCCCATCACGGCGATGACGGCAATCTCGATGTGCAGTACGATTACGACGTCATCGCGTCGCGCATCAGCCGGGAGAGCCTGGCGGCGAACCCGGATTTTACGATGTGGCGCTACAAGCCGCTGATTGCCGTGCAGCCAGATTCGCCCACGCCGCCGCTGCGCGTGGGGGGGACGCCGCTCTATGAAGCGCCGCGCCTAGCTGCGCTGTTGGGACTCAAGCACGTCTGGGTGAAGGACGACGGCGTGAACCCGACAGCCTCGTTCAAGGATCGCGCTTCGGCGGTGGCGGTGGTGAAGGCGCGCGAGGTGGGCGCGGAAATCATCACCACGGCGAGCACGGGCAACGCGGCGGCGGCGATGGCGGGACTGGCGGCCAGCATCGGCCTGCCCGCCGTGATTTTCGTCCCCAAGACCGCGCCGCCCGCCAAAATCGCGCAACACCTCATCTACGGCGCGCGCGTGTTGCTGGTGAATGGGACGTATGATATGGCGGTCGAGCTCACGCTCAAGGTCGCCAAAGAGTTCGGCTGGTACAACCGCAGCACGGGCTACAATCCCTATATGACCGAGGGGAAGAAGACCGCCGCGCTGGAAATCTGCGAGCAGCTGGCTTGGAACGCACCTGATCGCATCTTCGTGCCGGTGGGCGATGGCTGCATCATCGGCGGCATCCACAAGGGGCTGAAGGATCTGCTCGCGCTCGGCTGGATTGACGCCATGCCGAAGATCATGGGCATCCAGGCGGAAGGCTCCTCCGCATTGGTAGATGCTTGGGAACGCGGCCTCCAGGGTTGGGAAATGACGGAACAGCCCGCCGACACCATCGCCGATAGCATCAGCGCGGGCCTGCCGCGCGACCGCAACAAGGCGCTCGCCGCCGTGCGCGAGACCGGCGGCGCGTACCTGCGCGTGAGCGACCAGGAGATTCTCGATGCGATTCCGGTGGTCGCCCGCAACACCGGCGTCTTCGCCGAGCCGGCGGCGGCGACGGCCTACGCCGGGCTGGCGAAGGCGGTGGAGAAGGGGCTGGCGGCGCCCGATGAGCGCATCGTCGTCTTGCTCACCGGCTCCGGGCTGAAGGACATCAAGAACGCGATGAAGACCGTGCCAGAACCGCCCATCGTCGCACCGACGTTGGAAGCGGTCAAGGCAGTTATGGGAAGCATGTAGTTGCGTCAGTTAGCCAAAGACTCTTGTTGACTTTTTATGGATAGTAATTACAATGTATTTACTATCCGGGAGGTGAAGGATGAGCATGACCGCAACTATCATTAGAATCGGCAATTCACACGGCATTCGTATCCCTAAGCCATTGCTGGAGCAGCTTGATTTTCCAAAGCAAGTGACCTTGGAGGCCACAGAGGATGGAGCCTTGCTTGTACGTCCGGTGCATGAGCCGCGTGAAGGATGGGCGAACGCTTTTGCGGCCATGGCGGCGCAGGGAGATGACAAGCTGTTGATTGAGGCCGATCTGCCCCTCAGCACCTTTGATGGCGAGGAATGGGAATGGTAAAAGCCAAATATTGCCGCTTTGACGTGTATTTGGTAAATCTCGATCCTACGGTTGGGCATGAGATTCAGAAAACCCGCCCCTGCGTCATTGTTTCACCCGACGAGATGAACACACACGTTGCCACGGTGATCATTGCCCCGTTGACAACACAGGGACGCGCATATCCTACCCGTACCCCCTGTCATATCACAGGTAAAGACGGTTTTGTAGTATTAGACCAGCTCCGCACCGTAGATAAGCAACGCCTGGTCAAACATATAGGCCGACTTCCTCGTGAGACGCAACTGGCGGTGTTGGATATCTTGGCGGCTATGTTTGCGGAGTAGATGGGGATGCGGGAGGATTGGTTTGATAAATCGCAAGCGAAAAAATGACTTGTTTGCATGATCCGGCCATGCGATTCAAGAAACTCTGGCGGCTGGTTGCCATCGTTAATACGCTGTGGTTGCTCTGGATGACGCTGCGCCCCAATCCGGAGGTTGCAATGAACCTGGAGGTGTTGACTGCGCCCGCTGCGGCGCGGGGAATCTCGCACTTCTGGCTCATTGATATTGCCGGGAACATCGTTGTTTTCGTACCGCTGGGCGCGGCAGTGACATTAGCACTGGCTGATAAGCGCACGCTTAAGTCGCGTCTGCTGTGGGGCGTGTTATCCGGTCTGGCGCTCAGCTGTATCATCGAGCTGTTGCAGGGTTTGACCTCCAGCCGCGTCTCTTCGTTGAGCGATGTGGCGCTCAACACGTTCGGTGCGGCAATAGGCGCTGCATCGGCTCTGTCTGTCGAACGCTACTCTCAAACAGTACGCTGCATGTTTCTCAGTAAAAAATCCAATATCAAAAAAGAAAGGATTGAATATGATTGACCTGACTATCGTTCAAGAAGGCATGGAAAATGCGGTGCGGCGCGCCCGCGAACGCAACATCATCATTCCCACGTTCGCACAACAGAAGAACCCAGCGCTGATTCCCGACAGCATCAAAGCCGAGCTCAAAGGCATTGGTTTGTGGGATATCAATCCGCGCAATCTGTTCCGCATCACCTGGCACAACGAGCCGGTAGCCTACGGCGGCGGTTTCGGCGGCGTGAACTACCTGGAGCTGCCGACGGCCCTGACCGGCGTCGAAGCGCGTATTGTGGTACTGGTGGGCAAATGGTTCCCCACCGGCGCACACAAGGTCGGCGCGGCATTTGGCTGTCTGGTGCCGCGCCTGGTGACGGGACAGTTCGATCCCACCAAACAGAAGGCTGTCTGGCCCTCCACCGGTAACTACTGCCGGGGCGGCGCGTATGACTCGGCGCTGCTGGCGTGCCAATCCATCGCCATTCTGCCGAAGGAGATGAGCCGGGAGCGCTTCGAATGGTTAGCGCAAGTAGCCGATGAAACCATCGCTACGCCCGGCTGTGAATCGAACGTGAAGGAGATCTTCGACAAGTGCCACGAGCTCACCCGCGAGCGCGGCGACGACATCTTCATCTTCAACCAGTTCGAGGAGTTTGGCAACTATCTGTGGCACTACGAAATCACCGGTCATGCCATCGAAGAGGTGCTGGCGCAGGTCATGGGCCCGCAGGATAAGTTCTTCGGCATCACCTCCAACACCGGTTCGGCGGGTACCATTGGCTGCGGCGATTACACGAAACAGCTCTTCCCGTACAGCCGCATCGTTGCCAGTGAGGCGCTGCAATGCCCCACATTGCTCAACAATGGCTTTGGCGGACACCGCATCGAGGGCATCGGCGACAAACATGTCCCATGGGTCCATAATGTCAAGAATACAGATGTCATCACCGCCATTGATGATGAAGCCACCATCAGCCTCATTCGGCTGTTCAATGAACCGGCGGGGCGCGCGTATCTGGTCAAGCAGGGCGTGCCAGAAAGCCTGGTAGGGCAGTTGGATTTGATCGGCATTTCCGGCATTGCCAACATCCTTAGCGCGGTGAAGAGCGCCAAGTGGTTCGAGCTGGGGCATAACGACATCATTGTCACTGTGCTGACCGATTCGATGGAACTATACCAGAGCCGCCTGCAAGAACTGCATGAAGAGCATGGCGAGTACACCCCCACCGACGCCGCCGCTGACTATGCGCGCTACATCTTGGGTGAATCCACCGATCACATGATGGAGCTCACGTATCCCGACCGCAAGCGCGTGCATAACCTCAAGTATTACACCTGGGTTGAGCAGCAGGGCAAGACTTACGAGGAGATTCAGCGCCAGTGGTATCAGGAGGATTACTGGACGAGCTTCCAGGGCCAGGCGGATGAGATTGACGCGCTCATCGAGGAGTTCAACGCGCGCGTGGGACTGCTGAAATAGGCGGCGCATAGCCAGTTTGGAGCTACTGACCGCCATTTATGGCTAAAGCCATATTCCAAAAGGGTGAATTTTGCTGCCGCGCGTGGCGCGACAGCAAAATTCACCCTCAGCTTTACGCTCCCGCATCGAGACCGCAGTGCGCGCCCCCTTCGCGGGCAGCCCCTACATCGGCAACCGACCGATTCACAAAGCCTCGCGCGAAACGCAGAAAGTGCTGCACATCGGCAAAGTTGCTCACTAACCCCACCGAAATCCGCACGGCATTGATGCTCTTGCCGTAGCGCTTCTCCATCAAGGCGCGCAGCTCCATGAAGGAAAGCCCCTGATCGCCCTTGAAAAACTCCGCCATGATCTCCGGCGTCAAACCGTGCGCCACCTCGCCGGCGCCCGGATTGCAAAAGCAACCGGTACGCAGCGAGATGCGCTCCAGGTTCGCCAGTTCCTCCACACGGCGTTCATCGAAAGCGACGCCATCAGAATCGTAAAAGGTCACAGTGATGGTGCCGCCGCGCGCTTCGAGCGTTGTTGGGCCATGAATGCGCACCAGCGGACGTCCATTGCTATGCCGCAGCATCGTCAGTTGCGCCAACAGCCAGCCGGTCAGACAAATCACCCGCGTGTGGATCGTCTCGATGCCCACTTCCGCCAGGTGACGCAGGCCAATTTCTACCGCTGGCAGGTTCAGATAGTTGACCGTGCCATCCTCGAAGGCGGCGGCGCCCTCGGCGAAAAAATACCCATCCCCCTGCACAGACGCAATGGTGATCGTGCCGCCAGCGTACCATGGGCGGCGCAACTTCGTCAGCGCCGCCTTGCGCGCCAGCAACGCCCCCACGCCGGTAGGATAGCCAAACATTTTGTAGAAGGAAAGCGGCACAAAATCCGGCTTCCAGCGGCGTAAATCCAGCCGATTGGTGGGAGCGAACGCAGCGCAATCCACGAGCACATCCCAGCCCTGCGCCTGAGCGATTTCGATCAATGCCAACGGATGTTGTACACCGGAGTAATTCGATTGGGCCGGATAGGCGAAAAGCTTCGGAACGCCCGGCGCGCCCAACGCCAGAGCCTGCTCCAGCTGTGGCATCTCGATGCGGAGCTCTGGATAACTCACGGGAATGTAAGTGACCTGGGCGCCTTTGGCGCGGGCGAACTCGCGGATGCCATTAACGGAGTTGTGATTGTCGAAGGTGAGCGCGTAATGCCCGCCCGGAGCAAACGGATACGCCTCGCCGACCAACTTGAGCGCGCCGCTCGCGTTGGGAGTGAAGATCGCTGTATATTCATCGGGGTCCGCATTGAAGAATTCCAGCACATAAGCGCGCGCCTGTTCCACGCGCTCGGTCATCGCCAGGGACGTAGGATTGTGGGAATGGGGGTTGCCAAAGACATGGTTGGCGAGCAATTCCTGGTGGCTACGCAACTGCCGGTCGGCATGAAGGCTGCCGCCGGTATAATCCAGGTATATTTGCGCTAACCTATCCAGGCGACTGTACTCCTGCGCGCGCAACACATCCAGAACATGCGTGGTTTCATAAGCGGGGTAAGCCAGCATAAAAGCAGCGAAAAAGTCAGCGTAATCCGGGTCAATGACATGGGGCGATTGCGTATGGAACTGCGTCATGGGCTACTTTCTCCTGTTACCATGATTTCGCGGACATTGAAGCCCTTCCTTGCTCAGTATAGCCCCCCTTTGTCACCGCGCAACTCATGTCCGCCGCCAGACAAACAAACCGTTTTCTTACTATAAATCGAGTTTCGGTTAGACTTACGGGGATTTTATGATTTTCAATCAAACCATTTTTGAGAAGCGCGCTGGCTCAGGCGCGCTTAGGATATAACTGCGAATTGTTTTCAAAGTCTGCCGCGAGCTCGTCCTCCCCATTGCCGCATCAAGGCTGGCGCATTTGGAAAACGCTTTCTGGTTGCGATCCCTGTCTTGCTGCTAAAGCGGTTGTTTGAGTTATCCCTGGCTTTGTGGTTCGCGGTGCGGCTGATCGTGTTATAATGGCGATGTGGTTATCATTCAAACAAAAGGAGTCTATTATGCAACAGTGGAACACGCCGCCAGCCATGCAAATTGACCCTGCGAAGGGGTATCGCGCGACGATTACAACCTCTAGAGGCGTGATTGAACTTGAGCTTTATCCTCAGTACGCCCCCAAAACGGTCAACAACTTTGTCTTCCTGGCTCGCCAGGGTTTTTATGATGGAGTCACTTTCCACCGGGTCATCAGCAATTTCATGATCCAGGGCGGCGACCCAACCGGTACGGGACGCAATGGCCCCGGCTATCGTTTCGAGGATGAATTCGTCGGCAATCCACTCAAGCACGAGCGGGGCGTCATCTCGATGGCAAATGCCGGACCGAACACCAACGGCAGCCAGTTTTTCATCACCCACAGCCCGCAGCCGCACCTCAACGGACGGCACACCGTCTTCGGCAAAGTCATCAAGGGCCAGGATGTGGTAGACGCCATCCGCCAGGGCGATGTGATGACCTCGGTCGTCATCACCGAGCACTGAATCCGACCCGTTATCGAACGCTTTCGCCCTCTCAGCCACCTGACCGGTATTACCCTGGTCAGGTGGCTAGTTTTATACCCATCATGGAACTTTCGCTCGCCAATTGTGCGTCTAAGATTCGACCCAGCACTCAAGGGGAATCATGATGGGCGCTCAATCGCAAATGCTCAAATGGTTTTACAATCTACGACTCGGTCTGATTACCGCCACAACAATCCTGTGTACTTCGCTGTTGCTGCGGGGCGCGCTCTGGCTGGCCGATGTCCTTGTACCGGCGCCGGTCGAAGCCCACGTGCTTCAAACGCCGGTCATTGCCGCGCCGACGCCCACCCCCACGGCTACGCTTCCCGCGCCAGTAATGCCCAGTCCCGAATCGCCCGTGCAGGAACCGGAGGCAACACCGGAGATCACACCTGAACCGCCCACGCTACACTTCCCGCTGCTCATTGCAGGAATGCACGGGGTCAATGTGCGCTCGGGGCCGAGCACGTACTATGATAAACTTGGTTTTCTCGAAGCAGGACAGCAGGTCCTTGTTACGGGCTACTTTGGCGGATGGTGACGGATTGACTACCACGGCGCCCCCGCCTGGGTCTCAATGGAAGTCGTGCAAGCCGTAAACGTCGAGGATACGCCGGAGGTGCAGGTAGCGCTGCCGATCATCGCCCACAACCCGCCAATCGTCCCGCCGCCTACCGCGCCGGCCGCAATCCAGGAAACGCGCTGGATTGATGTAGGCCTTTCTGAGCAACGGCTCACGGCTTATGAGAACGGCAAGCCGAACTACCCCGCAGCGCTATCCCTTTTCCGCGACAGTGATGCACGCCTCCAGCGTCCCAAAGCGCGTCTGCACGCCCGCCAGGTTGCGCAGGTAGTGCGCGCCTTTAGCGGATGAGGTCATCACTGCCGCGAAGCCCAAATCGCGCACGGGAGCGATGGCGAGGCAGGCGTCGGCGTAGAGCCGACCACCTGCAGCCTCGATTTGCGCTGCAAGCCCTTCAGCAATTGCCGCTGCCTTCACCGGGCGTGCGCAGGTGATCCACAACGGCAGGCGTAGCTGCTTGCCGCGCACCAGTTCCGCTACCCGCGCAATCTCTGCCAGCGAGGCGTGCGGGCAGCCGATCCACACCAGCGCGGGCCGCGCAGCGGCGTCGCTGAGCATGGCATAGCCCGGCGCGAGGTCATCCACCACCAGCGTCTCATGCTCCGGCGCGAGCATCGCCTCGGCGCGCGCTTCCGGCGTCACATCGGCGACGTGGAACAGCCCCACCGCGCCGGTCGCGGCAAGCGCGGCCCCCAGCGCTTTGAGTTTTTCCTCCCCCAGCGGCTCATCGCGCGCGAGCGGCAATCTGTCGAAATACGGCACGCGCTGCCCGGCGATTTTGCCCACTACCGCGCCCAACGCACTGTAGTCGCTGATCGTGTGGGGGGTAGCTGTCACTGCCACTCGCAACGTGGCGCGACGGTGCTCTTCGAGGTGCAAGCCATACGCGCCCGTGCGCCCCACGAGCGCGGCAGCAATCGCGCCAGGGCCGCCCTCGCGGTTGGTGCGCGCGCCTAGCACGCTGTTGGCGTAGGCCACAGCGGAGGATTCGGCCCAGGCGATGTGCTCGCCCAGGCGCGGAACATTCCCCACGAGATAGGGCGTGCAGGTGGGGATGGGATCGCCCGCGCCCACCTCCATCCGCGCAAAGGCGCCGATGACAGCCTGTTGCTGCGCGGCAAAGGCGGGATCGAAGCCCTGCTCGCCCCACGCTTCCAGATCCATCGCGGCGGGGTTGAGTGTGGTGGGGACGCACACGCGTGCGCCTTCATCAGCCCACCGGCAGAGAAAATCCAGCCCCGCCGGGCCGATGTTGCGGTAAGAGACGCCGGAAATCTGCACGCTGGCGACGGGGATCAGACGTTCCGCGCCGTAAATCTGCGCCAGCGCAACGACAATCTCCATGGCGCGGCGGATGGCCGGGCCGGCCTCGCCCGCCAGCCAGGATTGCTCTTCGGGGGTGAGGTGAATTTGTTTTTGGATTTTGGATTTTGAAGTTTGGGTCATGCTCACTGCCTGCCGCTGTGTTATGGTTTTTCTGTATTGCGCAGGATTATTATCTTCTTTGGATTATAGCCCAAAAGCCGCGCACATAAAGTAGCCATGATACCGATTTGCGTGTACGCCTGACGATGAATCGTCAGGCTGCCCCCCGAAGCCTGCTCAAGCAGGCTATTTCAGAGTCGGCTTGAGCCGACTTGGTGTAGCAGCCAGCGAATTCATTCGCTGGACTATGTTTATGGAACAAAAAGTCTGGCGCGCGCGTCTCTATTCCAGTTGGATGAAAAATCAAAATAACAAGGAGATGGAGATGAAAAACCTGTTGATGGCGATGGTGGTGTTGGTATTGGTGGCTGGCTGTGCGGTAGCCAGGGCCTCGGCGGTGGATTTGAACGGCACTTCGTGGACGTTGACACGCCTGGGCGATACGTCGCTCGTTCCCGATACCGAGGTGACATTGCACTTCGAGGATGGCGCGCTGGGTGGGAATGCCAGCTGCAATGCTTACGGCGGCTCCTTCACGCTGGATGACGCGCAGATTGCCATGAGCGAGATCTTTAGCACGATGATGTACTGCTATCCCGAGGAGGTCATGGAGCAGGAAGTGGCCTATCTCGCGGCGTTGGGCCCGGCGGCCACGTTCCAGGTGGATGGAAATGTGCTGACGCTGCTCGATGCCGAGGGCGTCAGTGTGGCGGAGTTCGTCGCAGTCGAGAAGTAATAGCAGTTGGCTGGTTCTACACCGGACGGCAGGAGTGTTCCTGCCGTCCGGTTTTTTGCGGCGACTATGCCTGCAAAACCTGCTCGGTATAGCTCCCCGCGATCTGCGCCACAATCTCCAGCGATACTGATACAACTCTGGTGTACAAATGGAGGGTTTGAGATGCCGATTTGGAGGGGGAATTAGGAGATCTGGGCCAAGCTGTACTTGGCCCAGGTGTGATGGTGATTGGTTGAGGAATTAGCCTTGCGCTGTTTGCTGATTGCGCCGGCTCACGGTGATCCAGCTGTCATCATAATCCAGCGCTTTCAAAACTTCGGCTTTATCCAGTTTCGGGGGTCTTCTAACGGTGATCAGTAAGCAATCATCCGGTACAGGTTCGATGATGGTGAATTGTGAACCATGGGGTTGCCATGTAAAGCGGTGGATGCGGGTGGCTCTATCAAGACCTTCGAGGTTGCCTTGTTCGTTTTCTTGCCACACAAACTGATCGGTTGGATACAGCACGGTCTCGAATTCGAAGACGCCTAACTCGGTCAAATCTTTCGACTTGATCAGCACCACTGTTCGCAAATGCGAGAATTTGGCGCGTAGCGCATCTACCCTGGCGTTCCAAATCTCAAGCACCTGATCGCCTATGACTTGCGGTTCCACATTGAAGTCTTTTTGATCATACGAATAAGCCGGCGAATTGCGCCCGGAAATCAACCGCGCTGTTTTTTGGGTGACGGGCCGGGAGACCTTGATGGATTTGGCGCTCCAGGCACAATTTGCCAAGGTGATATCGTCAAGCCCCACATTTGAAGGCGTCCATTCAGCGCCAATGCAGTGTGCAAATATCTGTTCCCACTCTTCCCCAGCAATATCAGCTGTGCTTTTGGTAGCCAGAATATAGACAATCTCTCTCCCCAACTTAAGGCCAAAGTCTGTTGGGAATTGGTTGAGTGGATAGGGAGGTTTCACTTTATCCACAGTGCGGAGCCGCGGGCCTTTGTTGTCAGTCATGCTCAAGTTTCCTTTCCAGTAGTTTCAACTGGGCATAAGTTGGCGTTTCATAGGTAAGGGATGTGGATTCACTTTGGGTTTTTATCACGAAGTCATCGAAGTGTAAAAGAATGCTCTCAAACCAGGGGTAAGTGAGCACTTCGATGCCATTGGAACTGGCTGTTTTGAGCAATTCACCCATGAAGTGCAGGAACAATTTATTGCTTGTAGCGTCGCCATTGCCCGCCGGTAGGGAATCGGCGGCGCGTTGTAAAATATCCAGCGGCGCTGTGGTGAGGGGCGCAAAAGGCAGCGCGCGCTTTTGACACACTAACACCAGGTCCATATCCAACGATTGCTTGTTACGAATGTGTGGATTGACCTTGTATTCACTCAACACTGGAAATGAATCAATCACTCGAAACCCACTTCCGGTGATGGCGTTGAGCACCGTCCACCAGGCGCGCCATTTGGTGTGATGAAAGGTGAAAATCAGTTTACCTTCTGGTTTGAGCACCCGTCCGCTCTCTTTGAACACAGACATGAGCAGAGCTTGATACTCATCCTCGCCTTTATCCATCCCCTCATTCACAATGGCCTCTTCTTCGGTGGGCACATGCGCAGCGGTGAAATAAGGATGCTCAATGAGACTGGCTAGCCAAACATAGAAGAAGTTGGAGAGCTCCGAATAGTGGATGCTATCAAAATAGGGCGGATCGGTAATGACAAAATCCACCGCAGCGTCGGGAATCGTTGGCAGCGATGCTGAATCGCCGCACAAGAGTAGCGCGCCCCTGGGGGTAGCCTGAAGCGCATCGAACGTAGATACAAAGTGCGCTTCCACACGCTCTTTGCGCGCCGGGACGGTTTGCACAGCGCCGGCGGCGTTTTTGAATTTATCGAAAGGCGCAGCACAATACTGTTTTGCTCGAACGTAGCGCCGGTAACAATTAGCGAAAGTGCCCGCGCCTTCATTACCCACGCCCCATACCGAGTTTTCCACCGGTGTGGTCGTTAAAGGTAGGGCGTGATAATTGAAAAGATGATGAAGTTTGCGGTGCGGGTAATTGTACGGCGTCATCATGTTGTTGTATTCTAGCGCGTTGGAGAACACCGTGAACAGCGCGTAGCGATATTCTTCCTCTGGAATGGCGTGAATGGCATCGAAGAGATAATTGAAGGCGACCAGCTGGCGAATGGTGAACACTTCGTAGTAATGTTGATAATTATGCAACCGCCATCGCACTGAAGAAGCGCCGGGGAGAATCTCCTGGCGGGGGAAGGTGAGGGTTTCCTGGCGCGCGGCGAAATCGCGCGCTAACGCTGCTAACCGGGCGGTATCCTGTGCATCAGGCGCTTTGTACAAGCGCTCCTGGCACCCACCACACCAATACTCGATGGCGACTAACCGTTCTGAGAGCCGCTGCCCAGCGCGCATCACTTCGACGAGTTGGATCTGTTCCTGCCCGCAGTGTGCGCAGGTGAAATAGCCTTGATCGTAAGAACCGGCGCGCGGATCGAATGCTGTCTGGCAAGCGGTGCAAGTACACAGCCCCTTACCATTCCAGGTATTCAGCTGAAAACAGGCGGGGCAGAATGCGGTCGCCGGATTATCGGGCGCAGGCGGCTTGTTCCGGCTGCGTCCCTCATTGAGCAAGGTGCGCTTATAGAGGTAAGTCGCTTCGCCGCAGTGTGGGCATGGCACTGAGCGCACCCAAAAGGCATACAGACCATCGCTTTCGCGCCCGCATTGCGCGCAATCAGTAGCATACAGTTGCTTGATCTGCTGTCCAGCGGTTGCTTCTACCTGTTGATAATAGGCGTCGAGTTTTTTCAAATCGAGCGGCTTGAGCGTCTCACGCACGATCCAGTACGAGACCGGGTTGAGGTCACAGCCGATGACCTTTGCGCCGAGCCGGTTGGCTTCGACCAGCGTAGTTCCGCCGCCCATGAAAGGGTCGAGCACCACCACATTCTCCAAATCATGGGGCTGAAAATAAGCGCTTGTGGGCGAGAGCGAGCCATCTGCTGTCAGGTCGAAGAGCGTTGCGCCGGGTTTTGCCGCCGCCAGCATAATCGCGCGGAACAGCGCCCCCGGTCGCCGCGCCCACCACTTGTGCAACGAATATACCGGACGATAGTATTGTCGCTTCCCGGCTTCATCCTGCGCCAGCTGGCTGATATAGTCTTCGGTTAGGTGGTTGATAAATCGCTTCATACATAATTCCTGCGTCAAAAATAACCGCGCTCCAGCACTTGCGCTTCTTCATTGATGCTGAAAAGTCGTTGGATGTGCTCCAAAAACCGAACGAAGGTATCTACGGCTAATGGGTGCGTCTCAAGATACTGTAACAGTATGTCGCGGTTGGCTTTTCTGCCTGCAACCGTATTGAAGTGCGCACGGATGTTGGCTGGCAAGCGCTTAGCTTTGCGTAGGATGATGATTTCATCAATGGCGGTCGTATGGGTGCTGATAGGCGACATGTCCAGCCACTCGCAGAGCAGAAAGTATCTTGCGCCGGGAACCGCAATTTTAAGGTCGAGCGCTGTGGCGGCGGCTTCTTGGAACATGGTTTTGTCCAGGTTGGTTTTGCACTCTGCGGCTATATAAGCGAGATTTGTCTCGGCAACAGCACTGTCCGCAAAATCTGGGCTATAGGCGGCACGGATGTGAACAGCGCGCCCGATAGCAAAATCATGGGCTTTTTCGCGCAACTGCATCCCCCCGCCGATTTGTGCATCTGTGAGGCTCGATTCAAAACGCAGGCTCGAAAAGCAGGTCAGTGGGCCAACGACAAGCGCGTAGCCTTCAAGGTATGGTTGTAATGCCGCCGTCACAAACAACGGAAGAAACTCTTCGAGGATGGTATTGTCAAGTTTGAGCTGTCCCTTTTGACGATACAGGAAATCGTCTTCGCTGTCGAAGATGAGGTCCACTTCGACAAATTGTTTGTAAGCATTGAGTAGTGCAACAATCTTGTCAATAGCTGGCTTATCCGCGCTATTGACAAGGTGCATGGCCTCACGCCATTGCTGGTAGCGGGCGATTGCTTCCTGGACGCGCGGTACATCGCAGGTAGGAAGTTTAGGGTTCGCCAGTAAAGCGGTTAGTTTGTCACCGTGCGGTGCAGGTAAGGGTTGCATGGTCTATACTTTTTCCTGTGCAGGTACAGATATTTTTTCTGCTCTAAAAATAGGTGATGGGGCAACTGTTGCTGCTGCGGCGAGCGCGGATTTGATGTCGTCTTGCGCCTCCGGGGGGGCTATGGGGTATGTCGCTTGCAATGTGTCACTAGCAACTTGCCGCGCGACATTCAAGAAATCGGGTAAAGTATAGTGACTGACATTGAAATGTAGAATATCCTCATAGATCTGCTTCCCGAAGCGATTGACGAACATACGTTCCTGGCGTAATAACGGCGACAATCCCAGCGCGCGGTACGCAACCTCGGCGACGATTTCGCCATTGTAGATGCGTGCTCCCCGCACGGTAGATTCACGCCCCACAATGAAAATCATCCTGGCATTCGGGCAACAAATTCGCACCCCTTCTGCCAGCGTCAACGCAATATCGAGACAATACTGAATCACGGTTAGAAATCGGTTGCCGCGATGTTTTCTGTTAGCGCCAATTTCGGACTTGGCGATGTGTAACAAATCCCAATTCAATGCTTCCATCGAAGCGCGGTATTGTTGATGATAGTTGAAAACATTGATATATGGCGGCGAAGTAATGAGGAAATCTATCCCAGCATTCCGCAATGGTGTTTGACGCGCATCGGCGTGATATACAGCGATTTGTTGCTCCGAGAAAGGCAACCCTAAAACAATTTTAG
>CAZDSF010000002.1:52041-57322 GCA_964508025.1 uncultured Anaerolineales bacterium | reverse complement strand
TATCCCATATAGCAAAGATTTTGTCGGGCGATACATCCGCTTTGAAAAAATCTAATAACGTGATCAAGGTTTCTAGCAACTGCGCTTGCCAGGGGTTCTCAATATGCGATAAGAGCCTCACTAAACGTCGTTGCAGAGATGGATTGTCGGTTGGTTGTTGGAAAAGGGGGTAGGCGTCTAGCAGTTCATGAGATAGCTGCCGTGTGAGTTGTGCGATATGCTCCTGGCGAGACGCGAGCGGCATGTTGATAAAACGGTAGGTTTGCGCGAGTGAAATGGCCGCCGGGTTGATCTCTGCGCCGCCCGCGGCAAGCTGCATCCGCCCGGCCTCTAATAATACTGTACCGCTTCCTAGAAATGGATCAAAGACACACATCCCTGGCGTGGTATATTCTCGTAACAATGTCTGAATCAGTTGCGGCGAGAATTGTCCATTCCATGCCAGCGGGTTGCTACGCACTTTGCTCTCAATGTTGAGCTCTGCGCGCGTTACTGCGGAAGTGTTCAGGGGCGTTTGGTGGTAGATGCTGCCGGGCAACATAGTAACTCCATTTATAATTCTCGCATCATATTCTTGCCTTGCCCCTAGCTTACAGGAAAACGCGATTTTGACAAACAGCCGCGCCTCAGCTCGATACGCTGGCGTAACGGCACAGTCTCAATCTGTACAACACGGTTGCACCAGCGCGCGTCACAAGGAAGGTCGTGAGGAAGGTTGTGAAGATGGCGAAGGTGAGGGTGCGAGCCAGATGCATCACGACAACGCCTGGCGCGTCCAGTCCCAACACCAGATCAAACAGCTTGAGAAACCACCAGTAGCAAAAACTGGCGCAGAATGCACCGGACGCACGAGCATGAAATCGAGCTGGCGGATCCAGACTACGCCCCCATGTTCGCTGGAACTACCAGGTTAGAGGCGCGAACAATTCCCCACGGCATCGCCTGCTCTCAGCAGGGTACCGTCGCCTTGAAGAGCGTCGCTTGCTCCAACGCCGTGATCTGCCACGCGGGCAGGCACGCGGGGATGAGGAAGCTGGCCCCGCGGGCATAGGTCTCCACGCCGTCATTCCAGCTCATACGAAGGCTGCCTTCGGTCAGCAAGTAGACTTCCACACTGCTGCGTGGCCCCATTTCGCAGCGCGCGCCCGCCTCTAGCGTCAGGCGGTGGATCTCGAATTCTGCGGCAGGCGTGGGATAGCGCGCTGCCAGCATCTCTGGCTCAGGTCGCAGCACAGACGGCAGCCCAGCGACGGGAGAGAGGATCTCCAGCAACGCCTCAGCATCCTTGAACTTGGGGGTCAAACCAACACGGACGACATTGTCGGAATTTGCCATACACTCCACGATGTTGCCGCGCAGGTAGGCGTGCGGGACGCCTGCCGGCAAATAAAGCCCTTCACCGGCTTGGAGGTGGATCAGGTTGAGCAGGAAGAGCGCAAACAGCCCCACATCGGCGTCTCCGTAGACCGGGCGCAGCGCCAGGAACAGGCGCTCGACTTCGGTGCGCGGCTGCGATACTGACTCCAGGCGCGTCGCCAGCCGCCGAGAAGCCGCCGCCAGCGCTTGCGGGTCGGCGAGCGCGCGACGAATCAGAGCGGCAAAACATTCACGCGGAGCAGCATCAATTTCCCCAGCGAACTCCCCAATAAAGGCGGCAATTTCGGGATAAGTCGCCAGCGTCACACGCAAGTCTTCCGCCGATTTGAGTCCTGCCAGCGCGCTAAGGGCATCAAGGGCAATAGCGACTTCCGGCTTGTGATTGGCGTCGGGATAATGCTTCGGGTCGCGGGCATGGAGGCGCTGCGCCTGGGCCTTATCGGGGTGCGCTTGGATGGAGAGCGGCTCTGCCGCGGAGAGCACTTTGAAGAGAAAAGGCAGTTGATTGTCGAAGCGCTGCGCCACAGCTGCGCCCAAAACTGCGGGCGGCTCGCTGGCGATGAGCGCTGCCAGAGAGACGCGCTCGCCGCCGAGAACCGTATGCGAAGGCGCATTGGGATGCGTCCCAATCCACAGCTCCGCGTAGGGCTGCTCCGGCGCGGCGGGAAAACCCAGCAAGCGCGGAATGAAAGCGTCGGCGCCGCGGCTGCCCCAGCTATAGGGTTGGATGGCGTTATGCAATCGGTATGGCATACAGGGCAAGAGGTATTTCATAGGCGATCAGAGAGACATCTCGCCCTTGAAAGAGCGAGATGTCCGTAAGCGACCTCGTGAGGTAAACCCAAATGCAAATTCCGCCGATGGGCGCCGATTGTCTCTGTTATGATTGGCGCCCATCGGCACAGATCTGCACTCAGGCGCGGCTACTTGCCGCCCAACAGCCCACCTAGCCCCTTGACGACATCGGCAGTTTGCTTGCCGCTGAGGATGCCATCAATCTGCCCGGCGAGCGGCGCCGGCAATTTCTCCTTGAGAAACCCAATCACGGTCTGCACGGCGATTTTCGCCTGTGCTTCGGGGATCCCCGTCTTCTGCGCCACCAGTTTCACTAACTCATCCATCGCTGTCCTCCTTATTGGAATCTCGAATCAACACGTAATTTCATGCAAGCAAAGCGCCCCGCGCAGCGACCAACGCCTGCTCCAGCCGCTGCAAGTGGGCAACGGCTCTGGCGTCGCCATGCTGCGCCCGGTGAAAGGCAAACGCTGCCTTCGTCGCCGTGTGGAAGTAGCGCGCCAACCGGCGCCACCGCCGCAAATCACCCGTCAACAACGCCTTGAGCTGCGCGCTCCAGCGGCGCAACGGCGAGGTAAGCACGGCAATCTCCTGCGGCTGAAGTTCCAGCGCGCGCGCGTATCCCTGCAAAAAGCGCCGGATACGGCGTTGTTCCAGAAAACGCGAGCAAACAATCACGCCAAACAGAAAAGCCGTTGCCAGCCAATCCCCCAACACCGCAAACACAAACGGCGTCAGACTCTCCAAATGCCCTGTAAAAGTAGCCAGAGCGTTGTGGTAGGCGTGCGTCCCAACCGCCATCGCAAATCCCAGCAAGGGTGGCAGACCTTTGAGCCAAACCGAACGAATTTCTAGCGCCAGTGCAATGCCCAACCCGGTGAAACCCGTATACATGGCGTGGTTCAGCCCGAACAACCCGGCGCGCAGAAAAGCCAGCCATGCCACATCCCCCAAGCCACCCTCGGCATAAGCGCCAAAGAGATAAAAGAGGTTCTCCACCGCTGCGAAACCAAAACCCACCATACCGCCGTAAATCACCCCATCGAGAGGGCTATCTATCTCATGGCGGAAGAAAAGGAGCAGCGCGACCAATGCTACCGCCTTGGCGCCCTCCTCAATCAGCGGCGCAGCGATGGAACTGCCGAGCAAATCGTAAGTCAAGGCGCTGCCAGCAAGGAGCGTGATAGGAATATCGAAGATGAGTTCGAGAATGAGCGAGAGGATGATCGAAGGCACGGCGCCCCATAGAAACGCCAGCGCCAGCAAATGCAACGGCTCCTTCTCGAAGCGATCCAGCCACCAGAGCACCAGGGCATAGATCAGCATTGGGACGAAACTGAGGAAGAGAATGATCAGAATGTCCATCAGGATTTACGACGGCGTGAGAGTAAGCCAATCAACCCACCGAACGCCAAGCCGGCGCCCGCCATGACCGCCAAGCCCTGCAACAGCGTCTTCGTCTCCACGCTGGGCAGCACCGCCCCTTCAAGGCCCGCATCCGCGCCGTAGCGGCTGAAGAGCTGCCCCCAGGGTGTCTTGAGCGCGGCTTCCACACGCCGGCGTCCCACAACGGGGTACCAGTACACATTGTGATAAAAGTTGCTGGCGAAGTACGACCACGGCACGATAGGCCCACGCAGCAACAACGCCTCGAAAGGCTTGAGCGCGCCATGATAGATCATCTTCTGTCCGCGACTGGCAAAAGTATCATCTTGCACAAAGCCCCAACGCTCTGCTGTCGCATCCACCTCGCCAACGAATTCGATATCTTGCGGGTTGCCAACGCCCAGACCCAGATCGTGGGCAATGCGGATGAAGGGAATGCTCATCGGATCAAAGCCCTGGAGCATCGCAGAAGCCGCATCAATGGCAACCTGATCCGCAGAAGCCATGAGGATATTCTTTTGGTGCCAGTGCATCGCGCGTGGGCCAGGGCCATCGCCCGCAAACGTGCCATCCATCACGGCAAAGAGTCCAGGGTGAATATCTTGCTGGATCATCAGCAAATCCACCAACGTCTCGTGGATGACGCTGTGCGTCCAGTGCCGCTTGCGCCCCAACAGCCCACCGAAAGCATTCTTCATCGCGCCGGTGATGGTAGTGAAGACATGCGTTTTCACCGTGGGCAGCTGGATGATATTGTTGCCGATCAGCAATTCGGGGATGGTCACGCCTTCGGGATAGATCTTGTCGAGCACGAGAAACGGCTCTTTGGGTTGGTACGGCACCCACGGGACTTCGGGTTTGTAGATATAGGCGCAGGGAATGCCGTACTTATCGGTGACGTATTTCTGCTTGTTGTTACGTTCGCCGTCGCCGGTATCCACCACCACCGTGTCATTGTGGACGCCGAGCAGCTCGGTATAGCCATCGGCTTGCAGCTTGCGGATGACGCCTTCGAGCTGCCAGGGCGTAGTGGAACACGCCGGATACCATGTCTGCCACGAGATGTTGATCTTGAGCAGGGTTTTGTGCTGCGGCGGCAGGATAGAGCGGTAATCCGCCAGTTCCATGAGCCGGGCGTAATCTTCCAGAACCGTCTGCGGACTGGTGCGCACAATAGCAACCTTGCCGCGACCGGTAAAGTCCTTGGGTGACATAGTTTCTACCTCCAGAAAATTGACGCATGAACGAATCGGGAATCCCAGATTTGCAGCGCCGGAATGGTGCGTCTTGCCTCGCAGTATAACCGCTCTCGGAATGCTGTCCAGCAGAAACCCGGTTACAACCGCGCGACGAGCGGCGGCAGCAGCGCCTCCCAATCGTAGGCGCGGACGAAGGCTTGCGCTTGCGCGCCCTGGAGTTCGCGTTGTGCAGCATTCTGCGCCAGGGTGATGCAGGCATCGGCAAACGTCGCGGCATCATCCGCCAGCGTCACGGCGCGCTCCACGTTGGGGAACCCTTCCGCGCCGAGACTGGTGGAAACGATGGCTTTGCGCATCGCTCCAGCTTCCAGAATCTTGAAGCGTGTGCCGCCGCCCACCCACAACGGCGTCACATACACCGCCGCCGCGCGGATGTAGGGGCGCGTATCCGGCACCGCGCCCGTGATGACGATACCGGGCTGCCCGCGCAGCGCCTCCAACCGGGGATGCGGGCGCTTCCCCAC
>CAZDSF010000002.1:20811-51941 GCA_964508025.1 uncultured Anaerolineales bacterium | reverse complement strand
GCGCCGCCATTGCAACCACGAATACGCCGCGCCGAGCCAGCGTCGCGGGCGTCGCAGATCGGTCTGGAAAGCGCGATGTTGCAGCAAATACTCACAGTTGTGCGCATCGAAGGCCACGCGCGGCGGGTGGGAATGGTGCCAGACGCGCTCCAAAGCCAGCGTGAGCTCCAGCCCTTCGACGAGCACCCAGTCGAAAGTGTGCGCATCGAGCCACGCCGTCAACTGCGCCTCGAAAGCCACGCTCCGCAGCCGAAAGATCAAATCAGGCTTGCGCGAGGTGAGCAGGTCACGCAGACGTTGTGTCACCGTGCGGACGGGTTGCGGAATCACAACGAGGCCCTGGAGCCGGGCAGTGAGCGCAGCGGGCGCAGCTTCAGACTGATCCGGCGCGGCGAAGGAGAGCAGCCAGACCTCATGCTGCGCCGCCAGGCCGCGCAGCAGCCCCCAGTTGCGCAGCGCCGTCCCCTGCCGTGGAGGATAAGGCAGCTGTGGTGTGAGCATCAGAATCCGCGCCATAGCTCAGCTTCCCAACCGCAGCCGCGCGCTGGCAGCGCCCACCGCCATGCCGATGTGCAGTAGCGGCCACAGCAGCTGTATCCAGCTGAAAAACTGCTGTCCCGCCGATCCCATCAGCGCCCCCAGCCCCACAAAGGCGAAATGCGGCAAAGTTCCGATGATGATACCGGCAACGACAATCTTCCAAAGGTGCGAGCTGAAGCGGCGATTCACCAGCCGCCAGACGATTTCGGCGATAATCGTGCCCGATAACGGCGAGAGGAAGATCGTAATCCAGCCGAAGAACGGCAGCACGATGCCCGCAATGCCGCCGAGCACGAGCGATACGACAATGGCAATGCCATAATCAAGCGGCCGCGCCTGCTCGAAACGCTGCTTCAGCCCCCGCCGGCAATCGGGGCATTGATAGCCCACGGGCGTGCGCATCGCGCAGCGAGGGCAGATAGGCGCGCCGCACTGATAACACTGTAATGAAGTTTCGGTTTTGGGATGGCGCTGGCAAAAACGCGGCCCGTCCTCAAGCGTGACATCATAGCTCATGCTGCGCCTTCCGTCTCTGAGGCTGGCTCTGTATGATTGCGCGGGCTAAGCCTTGTTACCAGCGTGCGATAGAAGTCGGCGCGATTGCGCAGCCGCAGAAAGCGCGCCTTGAGCGGACTGCGTTCGACGCGCACACAGTCGCCTTCGAGCAGTTCGCCCGCGAGCCGCCCATCCACAGCGACCATACCCGGAATGGCGGCGCGCACGGTAATCTCGATGACGGCTTGCGCATTGAGCACCAGGGGCCGATCCAGGCTGAGATGCGCCGCTACCGGCGCCACAACGATGTTATCGAGCCACGGCGGAAGAATCGGCCCCCCCACCGCGTAAGAATAGGCGGTAGAGCCGGTCGCCGTCGCCAGAATAAGCGCATCGGCGACATATTCCGTCAGCAGCGCGCCATCAATGCTGGTGAGCAGATGGACGGTACGGGCAAGCGCGCCTCGGCTGATCACCACATCATTGAGCGCAAACTCCCGCCCCCGCATAGCGCCCGCGCGCGAGTGCGTGACCTGGAGCATCATCCGCTCCTCGATACTGCCCTCGTTGGCGAGAATGCGCTCCAACACGGTAACCCACTGCTCGCGCTCACATTCCGTGAGGAATCCTACCCGCCCCAAATTGAGGCCCAGGATGGGAATGCCCAGCGGCGCCGCCAACGGCGCCGCGCGGAGAATGGTGCCATCGCCGCCCAGGGTGAGCAGAAGGTCGCTTTTGACCAGACACGCGCCATCTGAGGGTTTGTCGTGCGTAGAACACAGCCACGCGCCGACGCCGCGTTCTGCCAGCCAGGCTTCAATCTGCCGGGCTAACGGCATCGCCGCTTCTACACGAGGATTATAGATCAGGCCAATCGTCTGCATGGCATATCCTTGAACATGATGCAAATACACCCCCGCTCCCCAACACCGCCCCGATCTGCACTCAGCCGGCGGCGAGCGCCTCCGCCACCGTCAGTGCTGCTGTCTCCAGAGCAATCGTCGTCTGCGTACCCGCCGCCATATCCTTGAGGTTGACCTCGCCGCGAGCCAGTTCCGCTTCGCCGATGATGAAGACGAAACGCGCCTGCGCCTTATCCGCCTGCCGCAATTGCGCCTTGAGACTGCCCCCCATGGCGATTTGCGCCCCGATGTGCGCGGCGCGTAGATCCACCAGCAAGCGAATGGCGACCGGGCGCGCCGCGTCGGCGGCGTAAGCGACAAACACCGGCGGAACCGGCAGCGCCGGCGGGGTGAGCCCCTGCGCCTTCATCACCAGAATGATGCGCTCCAATCCGGCAGCAAAACCAACCGCCGGCGTGGGGCGTCCGCCAAGCAGTTCAATCAGTCCATCGTAGCGCCCGCCGCCGCAAACAGCCGCCTGCGCGCCGATGCCCTCGGCCCACACCTCGAAAACCGTCTTGGTGTAGTAATCCAATCCCCGCACCAGGCGCGGATTGATGGTATACGGGCGCGCCAGAGCATCCAGATAGCTGCGCAGGCTGGCGAAGTGCGTCGCGCAATCCTCGCACAGGTGCGCAATACTCTGCGGCGCGCCCGCGATCACCGGCTGGCAACGCTCTTGCTTGCAATCCAGCACCCGCAGCGGGTTAGTCTCCAGGCGCCGTTTGCAGTCCTCACAAATGTCGTGCAAGCGGCTCTGGTAATACGCGCGCAACGCGGCGCCAAAACCGGGACGGCATACCGGACACCCGGTCGAATTTAGCTGGAAGGATAGCCCCTTGAAGTCCCAGCCGGCGTAGAGCTCCCACGCCAGCAACATGCTTTCCAGGTCGGCGATGGGGTCTTGCACGCCAAAGATCTCCGCATTGAACTGGTGAAACTGGCGGAAACGCCCCGCCTGCGGGCGTTCGTAGCGGAAGATGGGGCCGAGCGAGAAGAGCTTCACCGGTTTGGGCAGGGTATGCAGGCCGTTTTCGATGTAGGCGCGCGCAACGCCGGCAGTGAACTCCGGGCGCAGCGTGAGCGGATGATCGCCCTTATCGCGGAAGGAGTACATTTCCTTCTCGACAATATCCGTCGCGCCGCCGACGCCGCGAGCGAAAAGCGCGGTCGTCTCAAAAATCGGCGTCTCGATGCGCTCATAGCCAAAGCGCCGCGCCATCATCGCGGCGCTGCTGGTAACGTATTCCCAATAAGGCTGCTCGGCGGGCAACAAATCCTGGGTACCCGTGGGCCGTGTGAATTTATCCATGCTATTCCACCTCGATTCAAAATGCACCACTAAGCAGATTATAGGCAGAACAACACGAATAGCAAGATCACTATACACAGCTTGCAGGGCTTTGATTGCGTGGTATCCTTATGCTGAAGATGACAAAGCCACTAATTCTAATCACCAACGATGACGGCATCGAGTCGCAAGGGCTATGGGCCGTAGTGGAGGCGCTGTTGCCTCTCGGCGAGCTGCTGGTGGTCGCCCCCGATCGCCAGTGGTCCGGCGCGGGGCGCTCCATGCCGCCTCACGTGACGGGGCGACTCATATCCGCCGGGCGCGAAGTACAGGGGCAGCCCATCCGCGCCTACGCCGTGGATGCGACGCCGGCTCTGGCAGTGGTGCATGGGCTGCTGGAGCTGGCAGACCGCAAGCCCGATCTGCTCGTCTCTGGCATCAATTACGGCGAAAACCTCAGCACCGAGGTAACAATCTCTGGCACTGTGGGCGCCGCGCTGGAAGCAGCCACGGAGGCCATCCCCGCGCTGGCAATTTCGCTGGCGATGCCGATTTCGCAGCATTTGACCGGGGGTGAAGCCGTAGATTACACAGCGGCGCAGGCTTTCGCAGCGCGCTTCAGCCGCCTGCTCCTGCAACGGCAGATGCCTTTCGATGTGAGCGTGCTAAATGTGAATGTGCCCCGCGATGCCACCCCGCAGACGCCCTGGCGCCTGGCGCGGCTAGCGCGGCAGCGTTACTTTGAACCGACCGCTCCAGACCGCGAAAATGGCGACACAGCGCGCCCCGGCTATCGGCTCATGCCTACGCCAGCCGCCACGGAGCCGGATTCCGACGTGCATCTGCTGATTGCGCGAGGCTTTGTTACCGTTACACCACTCTCCCTGGATCTGACATCCAGGGCGGATTTTGGACAATTAGAGGAATTGATCGCAAGCTCTGATTTTGCATGAGCGCGATACTCCGGGGTGCGACATGCGGCGGTATAGCGAGATCCTACGGTTTCACGATGGTGCGCGGGTGCAGGCATCCGCTCCAGAAGCGACGTTAGCAACGCCTCCGCGCGGCGCGCCCCCAGACGCGGGCGAGCAACTGGTGATCCTGGTGGATTTAGGCCCTGGATTGGCGCATCGCAGCCGGGAAACGCGCACCATTGCCGCGCAAACTTACTGGCAATCGGATGGCGGGATCGTGGCGCGCTTGCGCCGCGCGCTCGCCGAGGCAAATCGCTACGTAATGCAGGAGAATCTCCACGCTGCCCAGCCCGCCTCTGCGCCCGGCAGCATCACCTGCGCAGTTTTCCACGAAGAAGAGCTGTTCCTCGGACAGGTAGGGCCGGGCAATGTGCTGCTCTATCATCCCGATGGTGAAGTGGAACTCTTCCCCAGTCGCGCGTTGCCCATGCTGCCGCTGGGCGCCTCCCTGCCGCCCGCGATCCACATCGGCTATGCGCCGGTGTCGCCCGGCAGCGCCCTGCTGCTCGCCACCACCAGCGTCGCCGAAGCGCAAGCCCGCTCGCTCTGGGTGCAGACGCTGGCTGCCGATGAACCGCAACAAAGCATTGACCAGGTCCTCCGCTCCATGCAAGAGAATCGCGTCACCGGCTGCGCCGTCTTCGTGCATTGCCTCGCCGCGCCGGTCACTGCCGCCGAAGCCTACCTCGCCTCAAAACCGATCACAGGCGCACAGCCAACGCCGCCTGTCGCCTCTGTGGCGCTCGCGGAATCGGCAGCCGCAGCAGAATCGCTGGTGACTACGGTGGCAATCACCCCGCCATCCACGGTGATGTTCACCGAGCCGCTCGCGCCGGCGCCGCCCCTGCCAGAAGCACCGCCCAAGCGCCGTCCAGCGCTAAAGCGCAAACCTCCATCCCCGCCAGAATCGGCGGCAGAACCGCCATCTGCGCCCCCGCCGCCAGAACCAGCATCGCCAATCAAAACGGCCTCTTCCACAATGGAATTTGCTGCTGAAACTTCCGAGGCGCCACGCGCTAGCTTGACCGACAGCATTGCTGCGCGCTTGCCGCGCCTCAAACGGCCCACATTCACGCTGCCGCAGATTCCAATTCGACGCACGGTCGGCCCCTTGTTACGAGCGTTTGGCGTTGCATTGATGCCCGGCAAAGTCGCCGGCAAACGTGCTCGCGCTACGCGCGTCCCACCCGTGGAGAACTCGCTGCTGCTCAGCAGCCTGACACTGGGATCGCTGCTCATCGTGATCTTTATCACCATAACCACCTACTTCCAATTTGGCGGGGCGACGCGCGCGACGACGCTGTTAGATGACGCCGAAGCCGCCTGGAATCGAGCCTATACCAGCCAGACCACTGAAGATTGGCGTCGCACGCTGACGCTGGCTGAGCAAATCCTGGCTCTGGATTCCCAAAACAGCCGAGCGCAAACCTTGCGCGATGACGCCCGGCTGAATCTCGATGCGCTGGAAAATGCCGCGGTGCTCTCGCTCACCCAAATCACCGAACTGGGCGTCTCGCCGGCGCCGCGCCGCATGTTGGTGGCGCGCTCGTGGATCTATTTGCTCAACCCTGTCACCAATGAAGTGACGGGCATTCCGTTGGCCGAAGATGGCCTCCGCCCAAATTCTGCTGCCCTCACCCCCATTCTGCGCCAGGGACAGATGATTGAAGGTGTAACCGTGGAACATCTGGTAGACATCGCATGGATGACGCCGGGGCCAGGCTATCCCGATGGCGCGGTCTTGATTTACAGTGATACCGGTTCGCTGTACATCTACGAGCCGGCGTTGGGGCCAAGCAGCATCACGCGCCAGCAGTTGTTGGGCGAGCATATCCCGCGCGCCGTGACAATGATGGGCGCCTACGGCGATCAGCTCTATCTGCTTGATCGGCAACAGGGACAGTTGTTCAGATATGCGCCTATCAATGGCCTTTACAACAGCCCTCCGCGCCCCTATTTCGCGCCGGGAAGTGCGCCGCAACTCCAAACTGCGCTCGATCTGCATCTCGATGGGCGGCTCTATCTGTTATTGGGAGATGGCTCTGTGCATACCTTTTTAGCCGGCGTCGAAGATTTGACGTTCACCATGCAGCACTTGCCGGATGCCAATCTGCGCCCTGCGCTAATGTACGTGGAACCCCATCCCGAAACCGGGCGCATCTACCTGGGAGATCGCCAGAGCGAGCGCATCGTCGTGCTCGATAAGAACGGTCGCTATCTCCACCAATTCCGCACCCGCGAAGGGCAACTGCGCCAGCTAGAAGCGCTCGCCGTGAGCCAGGAACCGCGCGTGCTGTACATGATCGCCGCCAACGGGGTTTATGCGGCGACACTGCCGGAATTCGCCCGCCGATAGCGGGTGCAGGAGTATGATGGTCAACAAAGGCGCCCGTCGCTTGCTCCAGACCGCGGACTGGGCTTTCATTGTGGTAGTGGCAGCGGCCTACATATCGCTTTTCACTGCGGCAGAAATTGCCTTTACGCCGACAAGGATTTTCGTCCTGGTAAGTCTGGGCGCCCTTTACACCGTCATCGGCACGTACCTCTTCGAGACCTACATCTTTTCGGCCCCACTCCGAGTCCGAATTCTCTATTTCGTGTTTCAACTCCCGTTGGCAACGGCCATCGCCCTGCTGGGAGAGTTCGCCGGCGCATTCTGGCTGTTGTTGTTGCCGTTAGTCAGTCACAGCGCGGTGCTGTTTGATCGCGGCGGCATGTTTGCCATCAGCGTGACCACCATGCTCATCTTCGGTCTGCTCATCGGCATTCCCAACGGCTGGCAAGTAGGGCTGACGGCGTCGCTATCATTCGCACCGGGCGTGGTCTTCGTCCTCATCTTCACCCAAATGGCGATGAATGAAGCCCGCGCGCGCAATCAGGTGGAACGCCTGGCGCACGATCTGGCAGAAGCCCACGAGGCGCTGGCGCGGTATACCGTGCAAGCGGAAGAACTGGCGACAGCCAAAGAGCGCAATCGCCTGGCTCGCGAAATCCATGACAGCCTGGGCCATTACCTCACGGCCATCAACATGCAGCTGGAAACCGCCCGCGCAGTATTGCGCGAAGAAGACGCCGTCGCGTCGTTGCTGGAACGCGCTCAGGCGTTGACTAAAGAAGGGCTGCGCGAAGTGCGGCGTTCCGTGGCAGCGCTCCGGGCATCACCATTGGAAGGGAAATCCCTGCCCGCGAGTCTGGCAGCCCTGGTGGAAGCGCTACAGGCTTCCGACATTGCCGCGACGTTCACCGTGGTTGGCGAAGCGCGCGCGTTATCGCCGCAGGCGGAGCTGGCGCTCTATCGCGTGGGGCAAGAGGCGCTCACCAACGTGCGCAAGCACGCGCAAGCCCGCCACGCCGCGATAACGTTGACCTACGCCCCGGATAGCGTGCGACTGAGTGTGCAGGATGATGGTGTGGGCCATGTCAGTATAGACCACGGCGCCGCGGCGCCGAGCAGCGGTTTTGGGCTGGTGGGCCTGCGAGAGCGCGTGCAGCTGCTTGGCGGCGAATTGACCACCACATCTGCGCCAGAACAGGGCTTCACGCTAGACGTGGTCCTGCATGAGAGCTGAGGGGCGCGCGGCCCATCAAGGCCCGATACACAACGCCATGCACGATTCCACGCCCACGTACTTCACCCCACAGATCATTCTGCTCAGCGGCCCACGGCAGACTGGCAAGAGTACCCTGTGCCGCAAGCTGGTCGCTGCCCTGCAACGCAATCACCTCACCGTAGCAGGTTTGCTCACCACCCACACCGGCCCGCACGATCTCGAAGTCAGCGAAATCCACAGCGGCGCGCGTTATGCCCTGACCCTTCCTTTTGGTGATGGGGTGGGCGCAGAATTGGGGCGCTTTCGCATGGATGCCGCAGCTGCCGCGCGCGGCGTCGCCTCGCTGACGCGCGCTTTACCCGCCGCGGCGCTGGTCATAGATGAACTGGGGCCATTGGAATTCAAACTGGGGCGCGGATGGTTGCCGGTATTGTCGCTGCTGCAAGCCGAATGCTGCCGGGCCGCTGTGCTGGTGGTGCGCCCGGAATTACTGGGCGAGGCGTTCGCACACTTGCCAACCGCAATCGCTACAGTGGTATATGTGACGCTGGAGAACCGCGACGCGCTCCTCGAAGCATTACTGCGCCTGATCGGCGTGGAACTGCGAGGAACCGCGCCTTTGCTTGAAAACGCTCCGGTGTTAGCGTCCACCATTCCAGCACAAAAATGTGAATCGTTCTAATCCATACAATCCATGAAATCCGTGTCAATTCATGAGCCATTTTTGAAGGGGCCGAACTTGCCTGAATGGAATATCATCGGATATGACTGGGCCGTGCAACAGCTGCAAAACGCCATCGAAGCAGGCACGCTCTCCCATGCGCTGCTCATCACCGGGCCAGAGGGCGCCGGCAAGCAGACGCTCGCTCTGGGGCTGGCGCGCGCGCTGTTGTGCCAGGCGCCAGAACCGGCGCAACGTCCCTGCGGCAGTTGCACAGCTTGCCGCCGCGTTGCCTCGGGCAATCATCCCGATCTCCGCGTGGTCGAGCCAGAAAGGGCCGGGCGCGGCGTAAAGATCGAGCAAATCCGCGAAGTGGAGGCGTTCCTCGCGCTCACCCCCAATGAAAGCGCTCACAAAATCGCCATCATTCCTGCCGTGGAGCTGATGAATCCCAATGCCGGCAATGCGCTCCTCAAAACCCTGGAAGAACCGCCCGCTTACGCGCACCTCATGCTTCTGGCAAGCGATGCAGAGACGCTGCTGCCCACCATCGTTTCCCGGAGCCAGCAATTGCCGCTGCGCCCCCTGGATGTGCATACCGTGGCGCGAGGTCTCATAACGCGGTGGGGCGTAGCCGAAACAGAAGCCTACCGGCTGGCGCGCCTTTCAGGCGGACGGATGGGCTGGGCAGTCAGGGCGCTCACCGATCCCAGCTATCTACAGCAGCTGGAAACCGCCTTCGAGCACCTGCTCGCGGTATCAAAAGCGAATCTGCCTGAGCGCTTCGAGATCGCGCAAGCCCTGAGCCAGGACACAGCCCTGCTGTCTCAAACCCTCGAATACTGGCGACTGGGGTGGCGCGATGTACTGTTGCTGCAAACCGATAACGCCGCCGCCCTGATGTTCCTGGAAAAACGCGCCATCCTGGAGCAATTGGCCGCGCAATTGCCCCTCGTCAGCACAGCCCAGATTCTGCGCGCGCTCACCACGGCGCAAGCAAATCTGTTACGCAATGCCAACGCCCGGCTACTGATGGAAACACTGCTCCTGGAGTGGCCTACACTGTGAAAACAAAACGCCCCACGTGTCTGTGGGGCGTTCGGCGCTTCAAAGAGCAATCACAATTCACTGAACTCCTCAATCCGTTGCGCTTCGACAATGCCAAGACGCACAGCCGTGCGTTCCTTTCCATCAATGAACACCTCAGAAAATGAGGGAATACACACAATATTCAGCCCATCGAGTTCCAGATACCCCCTGGCAATGGCAACAGCCTTAACGGCCTGATTCACGGCTCCAGCCCCAATCGCCTGGACGTGAACCTGCCCCTGTTCACGAATGACGCCCGCAATCGCTCCGGCTACCGAGGTAGAGCGGGAATTTGCAGCAACTTTGATGACGCTCATGGTTCCCTCCAAGACTGTGATGCACAACCGGACGTATTCATTATATCGTATATTGCCCTAAAAATCAAGTTTGAGCGATTAGAGTTTTTCATCCGAAAATTTCTAACCAGAAAATGGTCAAGACAGCAACGCGCCGCTCATGCGCGAACATAACACTTGCGGCTTCTGCCGCCAACAGTATAATCTCAAAAGACCTGAAGATATGGCACATAGGATATAGGGAACAAGAATCATGAAACTATCCATCATCATTCCGGTGTACAATGAGATTGACACCATCGCCACGCTACTTGCCAAAGTGCGCGCCGTCCCGCTGGCAATCACCGTCTGGAGCGGAGCCGATCACGAAGAGCTCGTGCACCTCGAGCGCGAAATCATCATCGTGGATGACGGCTCCACCGATGGGACGCGCGATTACCTCAACACACTACGACAAACGCCCAATATCACCATCGTGTTTCACGAAATCAACCAGGGCAAGGGCGCAGGCGTCCAAACCGGTTTGCAGCACGCCACCGGCGATATTCTGCTCATTCAGGATGCCGATCTGGAATACGATCCCCGTGATTATCCGGCGCTCCTGCTGCCTATCCTGGAGCAACGCACCAAAGTGGTTTATGGCTCACGTTTTCGCGGCGGGCCAACCAAAGCGATGTTCTTCTGGCACATGCTGGGAAACCGTTTCCTCACGTTCGTGACCAATGTGCTCTACAACACCATCCTCACCGATATGGAGACCTGCTACAAAGTCTTCACCCGTGAGGTTGCCGAAACCCTGTCGCTTAAAGCCAAAGGCTGGGGCTTCGACCCTGAAATCACCGCCCAGATTTTGCTGCGCAAGTATCGTATCTACGAGGTGCCGATCTCCTACACCGGACGTGAATTTGAAGAAGGCAAGAAGATCTCGTGGAAAGATGGGCTGACAGTACTCTGGACATTGTTCAAATATCGTATCACCGGGCATTGATCTCATGTTTCAGGTAGGCGCCTCATCGCGCTTCTGTGTATATCGTGTTCCGGTGTATAATGAAGGCAACTGCGCCGAGGCTGCACGGCGTTGCACTTTGACACTGTGACTGAAATGTTTCGTTGAAACCCAGATTCTCTCAGGAGGTATGTGATGTTGAAAGAACAACTGGAACGTTCCTTGCTCTTGGGTATCGGGCTTTTTGCGCTCACCCGCGAGAAAGCGCGGGCGGTAGCGGAGGAATTGGTCAAACAAGGACACGCTGCGCGCGATGAGGTTGTCCAGGTCACAGAAGAGCTGATCAAGCGCGGCGAAGAAGAACGCGGTGCGCTGCGAAAAATGATCCGCGAAGAGATTGATACGGCGCTCACCGATATGCATCTGGCGACCAGCAGCAGCGTCGAAGCCCTGAAGGCTGAAATCGAAGCTTTGAAAGCACAACTACCCCCGGCGGCAGAACCAGAAGGCGAGACAACAGGCTAACAGGTGAACGATCTAGGGTTGCGACTCGCAGCGCAATATCTGCGAAGTTCCGATCCGCAGGAATTACTGCGGTTGATAGACGCCTTGCTGCCGGAGATGATTGCTGCCCTTTCGCCGCCAGAACGGGTGCAATTTCTCAAAACCGTGATCCAAAATCACCTGGAAGCCTTGTTGCAAGGCGTTGGCGCTGAGGAACGGGCAACGCTGCTGGCAGAACTGCTCCCCGCGTTGAGAGCCGTATTCGGTTCAGACGCCGTCTCTGCCTTGCACTATCTGCCCAAATCATAACATAGCAGAGAACACCACATTAACAACAGAACTATGGAATCAGAAGCAACTCAATCCACATTCGACACCACGCAAACCAACAGCGGAATCCTCTGGCGCAGCCTGTTAGTCATCAGCTTGCTGCTGCTCCTGCTTTACATTGGCTTCATCTGGCCCGCCTAGACATCCGCGCCAGGGGTCGCAGTCATACTAAATCTGGCTGCGACTAGACAGAACATACAGCAGCGTGTTTGGGGATGGGGTGCAAACCCGCATCCCCAAACACCACTACATCATTAGGAAGGCGCCGTGATCGGTCTGCCCTTGACCCGACGCATCGGACAGCTGCGCCGCTATCAGCACATCCTGAGCGTCTTTGTGCGACACGGCTTCGGCTCTGCCGTTGCCATGCTGCCCGTCGAACGTCGGTGGCTGCGAGCGCGTCCACGCCCCGGCGCTGAGGCCCATTCCCCGCCGGAACACTTCCGCCAGGCATTGGAAGAGCTCGGCCCCACCTTTGTCAAATTGGGACAACTGTTGAGCACCCGCCCCGATTTGCTGCCGCCAGACTTCATCGCAGAGCTGACGCGGTTGCAAGACAAAGTTCCACCGCTGCCCTGGGAGACGATTCGGCAAGTTCTCGCCGATGAATTGGGGGCGGATCCAGAACGCCATTTCAAGTGGATCAACCCCAAGCCAATGGCCGCAGCCTCGTTGGGACAGGTCCACGCGGCAACCCTGCTCGATGGACAACAAGTGGTCATCAAAGTGCAGCGCCCGCACATCGTCCCTACCATCGAAGTAGACCTGACCATTCTGAAGGACCTGGCGCATTACGCGCAGCACCATACGCCGCTGGGGCGTTTCTATGACCTCGAGGACATCGCCGACGACTTCGCCGAGACGCTGCGCCAGGAGCTCAACTACCTGCGCGAAGGACACAACGCCGATCGTTTCCGGCGCAACTTTGCCCACGAGACCGGCATCTACATCCCCAAAGTGTATTGGGAGCACACCACCCGGCGCGTGTTGGTACTGGAACGCATCATCGGCGTCAAAATTGATAATATCGCCGCGCTCCAGGCCGCCGGGCACGATGGACATCGGCTGGCAACCTACGCCGCACGCATGTCGGTGAAAGAGATTCTGGAAGATGGCTTCTTCCATGCTGACCCACATCCCGGCAATCTCCTGGTAATGGAAAACGGCGCCATCGGCGCCATGGATTTCGGCATGGTGGGCTACCTCAGCGATGAAGATCGCGCCAACCTCATCCGGCTTTACGCTGTAGCCGTGCAATTAGACGCCGAAGGGGTGGTGGATCAGCTGATACATATCGGCGCCGCGCCCAATGATGTCAATCGTCGCCTGTTGGCCCGCGAGATCCAGACCTTCCTGCGCCGGTATCATGGCATTCCGCTCAACGACATCAAAGCCGCCGAAGTCATCCACGAAATTCGGCCCATCGTCTTCCGACACCGACTACGCTTGCCGGCGAACTACTGGCTGCTGGCGAAAGTCGTTTCCATGATGGAGACGATCGGGCGGCGGCTCGATCCGGGCTTCGACATCTTCGCGTTTGCGCGCCCTTCAGCCGCGCGTTTGCTCACCAAAACTGCGCTACCCAACCGCCGCACTGTGGACAAATTGCTTCGCCAGAGTCTCGTCTGGAGCGATCTGTTCGAGGAATTGCCGCGCGCCGCGTCACGCTTGCTCACGCGCATTGATGAACGCGAACCCATTCCCCTGACGCTGGATCGAGAGAGCCTCGACCGGTTGGACTGCCTGGCGACACGGCTGGCGCTCAGTCTGATTGTCGCCGGCATGATCGTCGGCATCGCCATCATGATCCCGACCGTATCACAGGGGAATCTGCTCTTGCAGATCATCCTCGGTATGGCTTTCGCCATCGCCCTGGGCCTGGGGTTCTGGGTAATGATTTCGATCTTGCGCAAACGCTGATTGACTTTTCGGCGGGTCTATGGCACAATGCGCAGCGTCTGCTTTGCGCGCGGCCCGACATCCTATTTCAAAGCAAAGGTAATTGACTGATGAAAACTGATCTCGATCGGCTGATCTCGGAACGCAACCTGGATGCCATCGTCGTCTCCGGCCTGGTGCGGGGCAACCCCGCCCTGATTTACCTCCTCAACGGCGCGCCGATCTCGCGCGCGCTCTGGATCAAGAAACGCGGCGCGGAGCCGGTGTTGATTGTCGGCCCGATGGAGCGCGAAGAGGCGCAGGCAGCGGGGGTTCCCGTCATCCTGGAAACAAAATACAACTATCACCAGCTGTTGCAAGCCCACGGCGGGGATGCATTAGCAGCCAGGACCGCTTTCCTCAAGCGCATCTTCGACGATCTGAACGTGCGCGGGCGGATCGGCTTCTATGGCATGGAAGATCAGGGGCGCGCCTATCAACTGCTCCGCGCGCTGGACGAAACTTACGCCGACATCACCGTTGTTGGAGAATATGGGCGCAATCTGTTGAGTGAGGCGCGGGCCGCCAAATCGCCTGCTGAAGTCGCGCGTATCCGCGAGGCGGGGCGACGCACGGCAGCGGTGGTGCGCGCTACGGTCGCCTTTCTGCAAACACACGCTGTCGGCGCCGACGAGATCCTGCGGCAAGCCGATGGGCAGGCGCTTACCGTGGGGGATGTGCACGCTTTCATTCGGCGCCAGGTGGCGCTGCAAGGATTGGAAGATCCCGAAGGTTTCATCTTCTCCACCGGACGGGATGCGGGCATACCGCACAGCAAGGGTACGGCAACCGCGCCGATGCGTCTGGGCGAGAGCATTGTTTTTGATATTTTCCCCTGCGAGGCTGGCGGCGGCTATTTCTTCGATATGACCCGCACCTTCTGCCTGGGTTACGCGCCCGCAGCCGTACAGCGGCTTTATGATGACACGCGCGCCTGCATGGAAGCCGTCATCGCCGAGATTGCGGTGGGCGAGCGCGCCAAGCGTTACCAGGAGCTGACGTGCAGGTTCTATCACGAGCGCGGGCATCCCACCATTGAAAAACTGCCGGAGACGCAGTCGGGCTATGTGCACACGTTGGGGCACGGACTGGGACTGGATGTTCACGAAGAGCCTTTCTTCCGCGAGACCACGTTGCTAGAACCGGGACACGTCTTCACCATCGAGCCGGGGCTGTATTACCCCGATGAGGGCATGGGCTGCCGCATCGAGGATGTGTTGTGGATAGACGAAGCGGGCGCCGTGCACAACCTCACCGAATTTCCATACGACCTCGTCGTCCCGATGGGCTGAAATTCCGTGTTGCACAGTGCGATGGTAGGATTATGACCTTACGAATTCTGGGCATCGAAACCTCATGCGACGAGACCGCCGCGGCAGTGGTGGAGGATGGGCGCATCATTCTCTCGAATGTAATCGCGTCGCAGATCGAACTACACGCGCCCTACGGCGGCGTCTTTCCCGAAATGGCCGCGCGCGCCCACATTGAAGCCATTGCATCGGTTGTGGACCGGGCACTACAACAGGCGCACGTCGGCTGGCAAGATCTCGACGCAGTTGCCGCCACTTACGGGCCGGGATTGCCCGGCGCACTGCTGGTGGGTTTGAATTTCGCCAAGGGCGTGGCCTTGGGACGTAACCTGCCGCTGGTACCCGTCAATCACCTGGAGGGGCATCTCTACGCTCACTGGCTTAAGGTTGACACCTCCGCGCCGATGGCAAGCGCCGGACCGCCCTTTCCCCTGCTGGCGCTCATCGTTTCTGGAGGGCACACCGAAATGGTACTCATGCGCGATCATGGGCATTACGAGGTTGTCGGCAGCACCCTCGACGATGCCGCCGGAGAAGCATTCGACAAAGTAGCGCGCATGTTAGATCTGGGGTATCCCGGCGGTCCGGCCATCGAAAAGGCTGCCCAGCAGGGCAATCCACGCGCCTTCAATTTCCCGCGCGCCTGGCTTCCGGGCACTTTCGACTTCAGCTTCAGCGGCGTGAAGACAGAAGTGCTCCGCACCCTGAGCCGTTACAACGGGCCGCGCCCACTGCGCCTGACCGCCGACATGGCCGCTTCCTTCCAGGCGGCGGTGGTCGAGGTGCTGGCATTGAAGACCGCTCAGGCGGCGCGTGAGTTGAGCGTTGCCTGCGTCCTGCTTTCGGGCGGCGTTTCCGCCAACACCGCATTGCGCACCGCCATGCGCGGGCGCGTAGCCGTCCCGGTCTACGCGCTGCCGCCCATCCTCTGTACCGACAATGCCGCGATGATCGCCGCCGCCGGCGCTTACCGCTACCAAACCGGCGTCCGCGCCGCATGGGATCTCGATATCGCCCCTAACGCCCGCCTGGCATAATGCGCTTGCCAAAGCCCTAAAACCGGGTACAATGCGCTTCGGAGCCGGGCTTCCGGCTCCATTATTTATGCTTGGAATGGGACCGGCTATGAACTATCACGAAGCACTCAGGTATCTGTATGGCCTGGTGGATTACGAAAAGCGGCGCATCGAGCGGTACACCCCAGAGGAGTTCCGCCTGGAGCGCGTCGTTGAGTTTCTGGCGCGGTTGGGCGATCCACACACAGCTTATCCCAAATTGCATGTCGCCGGCACTAAAGGCAAAGGCTCTGTATCGGCAATGCTGGCGTCCATTGGCGTCGCCGCCGGGCTGAAAACGGGGCTGTATACCTCGCCGCACCTGCACACTTACCGCGAACGGATGCAGATAAACGGCGAACCGATTTCGCGCGCCGAGATGGCGGCGCTGCTGACCGAGCTGCATCCGCTCATCGAAGCCCATCCCGATCTGACCATTTTCGAGGTAACGACGGCGCTCGCCTTCCTCTACTTTGCGCGCCAGAACGTAGACCTTGCCGTAATCGAAGTGGGTCTGGGTGGGCGGCTAGACGCTACAAACGTCATCACGCCTGTGGTCAGCGTCATCACCTCCATCAGCCTGGATCACACATATCTGCTGGGCGACACGCTGGCAGCTATCGCCGGCGAGAAAGCCGGCATTATCAAACCCGGCGTTCCCGTAGTGGTTGCGCCACAACAACCGGAAGCCCGCGAAGTCTTCGAACGCATCGCCGCAACGCGCAACGCGCCGCTCACGCTGGTCGAACGCGCCTGGGTTTGTGAAGCGCGCGAACACTCGCCGCACCGACAACGGCTCAGCTTGCAGCAGCGCGATCTCTCCGATGCACTGGAAGGCGATTACGAATTGCCGCTCATCGGCGTATTTCAGCGGGAAAATGCGAGCGTTGCAGTCGCCGCGGCGGCAGTAGCGCGCGATCACGGCATGACGCAATTTACCGCCGAAGCCGTGCGACAAGGACTCGCGCAAACCGTTTGGCCCGGACGCATGGAGGTATTGCATCGAGAGCCGCTGCTGATAGTGGATTGCGCGCATAATGCCTACTCCGCGCAAATGCTCGTCCAATCCCTGGGGGAATGGTTCCCCGGCAAGCGCTGGGTGCTCATCTTCGGCGCTTCCAGCGACAAGGACCTCAACGGGATGCTGAAGGCATTGCTGCCCATCAGCGAGCATGTGATTGTTACCCGTTCTTACCATCCGCGCGCCGTCACTCCCTATCAGCTGGCCGATCTATGCGCCGACTTGGGACGGGGCGCGGAAATCGCCATCAATCCGCAGCGTGCGCTGGAGCAGGCATGTGACCGCAAGCAGACTGATCTAGGGATCCTGGTTACTGGCTCGGTCTTCATGGCTGCCGACATTCGCGCTGCTTACGCTCAAAGAGCGACGTTGAATCTCCCCCAAAGCGATTGGGATGACGAACCCTGGCAGGCAGAAACCACAACGCCGCGCCAAATTTAAGGATAGAAATAGCACATGAATTGGGACAATTTACCCATTTTGCCAGATGAATTCCTTGACGCCGATGATTATCGGGAACCAGAAGAAGGCCCCTTTCAAGCCATCGTGTTGCCGTTGCGGGAGCTGGTCGTCTATCCGCAGATGGTCACGCCGCTCTATGTCGGACGCACGCCCTCGCTAATTGCGCTAGAAACCGCCATCAAGGAGGATTGGCCGCTGGTAACAGTGGCGCAATTGCCCGAGGTGGAGGAGACCGAAGAAGAAGAGGCTTACCCAACCGCCGAACAAATCTACCGCGTGGGGACCGAAGTCTCCATTGCCCGCTCCATTCGACTGCCCGATGGCACCACCAGCGCCATCGCTCAAGGCTATGCGCGCGTGCGCATCCTGGAATTCGTGCAACATGAGCCGTATATGATCGCGCTGGTAGAGAACGTTCAGGAAACATCAGAACACACCCCGCTGGTAGAGGCGCTAATGCGCGCGGTACTGGCAATGTTCGAGAAAGTCGTCCATCTCAACCACAGCCTACCCGAAGAAGCCTACATCTACGCAATGAACGTCGAAGATCCCGGCTCGCTGGCAGATCTCGTGGCGCAGATGATTGACCTCGATCTCGAAGAGCGGCAGGAGATTCTGGAGACGCTCGATGCCGTCGAACGGCTCCAGAAAATCAGCGCTCATGTAGCGCGCGAGCTGGATGTGCTGGAGCTGGAGGATCAGATCCAGTCGCGCGTGCAGCAAGAAGTAGATCGCTCGCAACGTGAGTATTTCCTGCGCGAACAGATGCGCGCCATCCAGCGCGAGCTCGGTGAATCCGATGTATTTACCCAGGAAGTGACGCAACTGCGCGAGCAATTGGAGCAAGCGGAACTGCCAGAACACGTGCGCCAGCGCGCAGAAGAGGAGCTGGCCCGGCTATCCATGATGCCGCCCATGGCGCCAGAAATCGGCATCATCCGCAGCTATCTCGAATGGCTGCTGAACCTACCCTGGACCAAAGCCACGATAGACAACCTGGATTTGAAAAACGCCGCGCAGGTATTGGAGTCCCGGCATTACGGGCTGCCCAAAGCCAAGGAACGCATTCTGGAATACATCGCGGTGCGCAAACTGGCCCCGGAGAAGATTCGCAGCACGATTCTCTGCTTCGTTGGGCCGCCGGGCACGGGCAAGACCTCGCTCGGACGCTCCATCGCCGAGGCGTTGGGGCGCGAATTTGTGCGCGTCTCGCTGGGCGGCGTGCGTGACGAGGCGGAAATTCGCGGGCATCGCCGCACGTACATCGGCGCGCTGCCGGGCCGCATCATTCAGACGATGCGCCGCGCCGGCACGCTCAATCCCGTCTTCATGCTCGATGAAATTGACAAACTGGGACAGGATTTCCGTGGGGATCCTTCCTCTGCGCTGCTGGAAGTGCTCGACCCGGAGCAGAATCACGCCTTCTCCGATCACTACCTGGAGATTCCTTACGATCTCTCGCAGGTGCTCTTCATCACGACTGCAAATATCCTGGATACGATCCCCCCGGCGCTAGAAGACCGCATGGAGGTCATCGAGTTCCCCGGCTACACCGAAGAGGAGAAGATCGAGATCGCCCGCCGCTTCCTGATTCCGCGCCAGGTAGAGATCAATGGCCTCGAGGCTCAGCCGCCGCATTTCGCTCACAGCACGCTGCGCCTGCTCGTGCAGGGCTACACCTACGAAGCCGGCGTCCGCAACCTGGAACGCGAAATCGGCAGCCTGTGTCGCAAAGCTGCGCGCCGCCTGGCTGAAGACCAGCGCCCCCTCACCAACATCACCACCCGCATCGCAGAGCGCTATCTCGGCGCGCCGCGCTACCTCCACGAGCGTTTGGAGAAGCAAGATGAGGTGGGGCTGGCAATGGGCATGGCCTGGACGCCCAACGGCGGCGATTTGCTGCCGGTCGAAGTGGCGCTTGTGCCCGGCAAAGGCGGGCTAACGTTAACCGGGCAGATGGGCGAGATAATGCAAGAATCGGCGCAAGCTGCCAGCACTTACCTGCGCTCCCATGCCGACACCTGGAACATTGATCCGGAGGATTTCGACAAGACCGATATCCACGTGCATTTGCCCGAAGGCGCCATTCCCAAGGATGGGCCTTCCGGCGGGATCACCATTGCCACCGCGATGCTTTCCGCGTTCACCGGGTGCCCGGTACGGCGCGATGTCACCATGACCGGGGAGATCACCTTGCGCGGGCGCGTGTTGCCGGTGGGCGGGCTGAAGGAGAAGCTGCTCGCGGCACACCGCGCTGGTGTGAAAACGGTCATCATTCCCAAGCGTAACCAGCCAGATCTGCAGGAGATTCCTAAGAACATTTTGCGCACCCTCAATCTCGTGCTTGCTGAAACCATGGATCAGGTGCTCGAAGTAGCCCTGCTGCCCGCGCCGGAGGAACCGGAAGGGGCGGACGCCGAAACAGAGAGCGAGCCAGACGAGACCGAGAGCAAAGTCTGAATTGCCTGCACCTGCAACAAAAAGAGCGCGGCGCATCAACATGATGCGCCGCGCTTTGCTGTCCCTAAACGTACTCAGTACATGGGCTTAATCAACCCGTAATCGCCGTCCTCGCGCTTATAGACAATGCTCAAATGTCCATCGGTTGCATCCATGAACACGTAGAAGAAATGCCCCAACAGCTCCATCTGCTCCACCGCCTCTTCCGGCGGAATCGCGCTCACCTCAAAACGCTTGACGCGCACGATCCGCCCAAGAAGGGCCTCGACTTCCTCAGCAGTTTCCAGCGCCGCCGCCTCATCCACATCATCGGGGGTCAACCCCTCGCCCCGGCGATTCAACTTGCGTTCCTTATAACGCCGAATCTGACGCTCCATCTTATCCATGACGGCGTCAAAAGCCGAGAACACATCTCCGGCGCGTTCCTCGGCCCGCAACACCGACCGGCGGACCCGAATCGTGATCTGCGCCACCATGCGGCGCGAGGCATCGCGCGCATTGGTCGCACTGAGATCTACGCGCACATCTTCAATATCCCCGAGATAGCGGCTGAGCCTTTCGACTTTGCTCTCCACGTACTCGCTCAAACGTTCGGTTAGCTCCAGATTTCGGTTGTAGATTTGCACGTTCATTGCATGCCCTCCTGAGAGAATTTGGAATCGTACAGCTATGGGGCGCGGGCCAGAGTAAAGGCGTTGACCGCTTTCGCTCCTGCCTCCAACAGTACAACAGCACAAGCATTCAACGTAGCGCCAGTCGTCGCTACGTCATCCACCAAAGTCACACATACACCGTGTAGATCCAGTCCAGGGAAAACGACAAAGGCTTCCGCTACATTCTGCCGCCGGGCTTCACGGTTCAAGCGAGTCTGCGAGGCCGTATCTCGTACACGCCGCAGCACGCGCGAGGCTGTGGGCAAACGCAACTGCGCACCTAGCGCGTGCGCCAGCACCGTCGCTTGATTGTAACCCCGACGCGCTTCTCGACGCGGGTGCAACGGCACCGGAACCAACAAATCGCCAGTCATACCATGGGTGCGCCAGGCCTGGGCCAATGGCGCAGCAAGCGCCTCAACCACCTGGCTGCCTCCACGGTACTTCAAAGCGTGGATGGCGCTACGGATGGGTTCTTCAAACAGAAAGGCCGAACGCACCGGATTGACCTGCAAGGGGTGCTCCAAGCAGATCGCACAAAGCCCTTTCTGCTCCCAGGGCCGCCCACACCGGGGACACTGCGCGCTCACATATAGCGGGGTATGCTCCGCACAAGGTGCGCACAACCACACGCCCACTTTCCGACACCCCACACATAGCGGCGGCGCTACAAGATCCAACACCCAGCGGTAAGCCTGCCCCAACCGCTGTACAACAACATCGCCGCCAGTGTAATAACCGGCGTCACTGAAGCCTTGCGGCGCGTTCACATGCCGAAAATGCCAGAATCCCGAATTTGCAGCACAGCCGGCCCCAACAACACGATCAGGATGGTGGGGAAAATAAAGAACACCAGCGGGATCATGATCTTCACCGGCGCCTGACGCGCTTTCTCCTCGGCCCGTTGCCGGCGTTTCATACGCATCTGCTCAGACTGAATGCGCATGACTTTCGCCATACTTACACCCAGCTGATCGGCCTGGACGATGGCGGCAACAAACGAGGTCACATCGCCCACATCCAGACTGGTAGCCATATCGCGCAAGGCTTCGCGGCGCAACTTGCCCAGTTGCATCTCCTGCACAGTGCGCGTAAAAGCCAGGCTGAGCTCGTTATCCCATTTCTCAGCCACCTTGCCCATTGCCGCATCAAAACCAAGGCCGGCTTCTACGCAGATGGTCAGAAGATCCAACGCATCAGGAAGCGCCTTGAGCACATCCTCCTGGCGTTTGCGGATTTTGGAGGTGAGCATGTACTGCGGCATGATGTAGCCAAAAACAAGCCCGCCGCCGATCATCAGCAACTTCTGTCCAAAACCGGAATCGGCTGAGGCGCCGGCCATCACAAAGCCAAGGAGCCCGCCGCCGGCTGTGGTAGCCAGACGAATGCCCACAAACTGCGCCGGCTTCATCTTGTGAATCACCCCGGCGAGTTCGAGCTGGTGTTGCGCCTCCTCTAACAAATGCTGAGGCGTTGTTCGCTGGATTACAGTAGCCAGGCTTTGGAGCATGGGCTTGATTACCCGTTCCGTGAAAGGTTGGGAAAGTTCCAACTTCTCCAGCGAAATAGGTTGTCCCAGCGCCGCCATCTCTTCCAGCCGATCATCCAGGCTTTGGCTGGATCCGACCCCGCGCAGCACCAGGAAGAGCGTCGCGCCAACAAACAACACGACCAGGGCAAGAATGCCTCCCATTTACGCGCTCCCTATCTTTCCTCTAGACCTCGATATTCACGATTTTGCTGATCACGAAGTAACCGAGGGCAATCAGCACCAACGAAATACCCAGCATCATCCAACCGCAAGGATCGTTAAACAACGGGCCGATAAAAGCCGGATTGAAGAGATAAAGGAATCCCGCCAAGCCAAACGGCAGAAACGTGAGGAGGTAGCCGGTGATGCGGCCTTGCGCCACGAGCACCTTGATCTCGCCTTTGATGCGCACGCGCTCGCGGATGGTGAAACTGATGGCGTCCAACACTTCTGCCAGATTACCGCCAACCTCGCGTTGAACGCTCATGGCCGTAATCATTAGATCGAGATCGGGACTGGGCATACGCCGCACCAGGTTCTGCATTGCCGCATCGAAGCTGATGCCCAATTGCAGCTCCATCACCACCCGGCCGAATTCCTTGGAAATAGGCTCCGGCATCTCTTTAGAGATCACATCCATAGCCTGAAGCGTGCTGTAACCGGCGCGCAGCGAGTTCACCATGAGATTGATCGCATCTCCGAGCTGGCTATCGAACGCCTTCAAGCGGCTGGTTTGGCGTTGCCCCAGATAGATGCGCGGGCCCACAAGGCCCACCAGCAAACCGATGGGAATCAGCACGGGCCGATTAAGGATGTAAAAGAGCAGCGCCGCGCCAAGGGCTAAGGTGACGCTGAGCACGATGTACTCACCGACCGTGATCCTGAGATCGGCGCGCGCCAGTTGCGTTGAGATAGTGTTGGCAAAACCGCGTCCCGCGACCGCGCGGTCCACAGCAGCGCCCAAAGCAGAAGGGCCTTCAGCCTTTTGCTTTTTCTCGCGGCGCGGCTTAGGCTTGCCGCCAATGCGGTCTTCTACCAGGTCGCTGCCAGTGCCGCCCCCGCGAAGTCCCAAAACTAACAACACCACCGCAACTGCAATAATGCCTGCAAGAAGCCAGATCATCGCCAGGCACCTTCTTTCGTGTACAGCGTTTTAGAAGTTCCGCAGGCGCTCACCCACTCCAAAGACCGAGGGCGGCAAATGAATGCCGGCTTGTTCAATGCGATCTATGAACTTGGGGCGAATACCTGTAGGCCGCAAACGTCCAATGACTTTGCCGTTCTCAAAACCAACCTGCTCAAACTTGAAAATATCCGCGGTGGTGATGACATCCCCTTCCATGCCCTGAATCTCAGTGATCGAGACCACACGGCGCGACCCATCCCGCAACCGTTCCAGTTGGATGATCAGGTCAATGGCTGCGGCAATCTGCTCGCGGATAGCCCGGTGCGGCAGTTCCATGCCCGCCATCAACACCATGGTTTCCAGGCGCGAAAGCCCTTCGCGGGCGTTGTTGGCATGGATGGTCGTCATGCTGCCTTCGTGGCCGGTGTTCATGGCCTGCAACATATCCAATGCCTCACCGCCGCGACACTCGCCAACGACAATTCGATCCGGGCGCATTCGGAGCGCATTAATCACCAGATCGCGGATGGTAATCTCGCCTTTGCCTTCGATGTTGGGCGGGCGCGATTCCAACGTCACGACGTGATCCTGGCGCAATTGAAGTTCGGCGGCGTTTTCTATCGTGACGATACGATCATCATCTGGGATGAAGCTGGAAAGAATATTCAAGAAGGTTGTCTTGCCGGTGCCGGTGCCGCCGGAAACCACGACATTGAGCGCCGCGATAACGCATGCGCGCAGAAACTCCATCGTCTCTTCCGTCACCGAACCCAAGCGGATCAGATCATTCACCTGAAGCGGCACTTTGAAGAATTTACGGATGGTGAGCACCGGGCCTACGAGCGAAATCGGCGGAATCACAGCATTGACGCGCGACCCATCTTTCAAGCGAGCATCTACCTGCGGGCTGCTTTCATCAATACGGCGGCCCAACGGCGCAACAATGCGTTCGATGATGCGCATCAGGTGCTCATTAGACTCAAATGTCACGGAGGTACGCTCGAGCTTACCTTTGCGCTCCACGTAGACACTCTTGGCGCCGTTGACCATGATCTCAGTAATGGTATCATCTGCCAACAACGGCTCCAAAGGGCCCAGACCGAGGATTTCAGCCACAATCTGCTCGAACAAGCGCTCACGTTCCACCCGGCTGAGAACGATACTCTCTTCTTCCAGGATAGATTCATACATCTGACGGATGGTGCGCCGCACTTCATCCGTGCGTGAAATATCCATACTGGGATCCAGCTCTGCCACCAGGCGATTCTGCACCCGCGTTTTGAGATCCATATACGCATCCCGAGGGGGGGATGCCGGACGGCGTTGCGCTACCGCCGCTGCGCCGCGATCCTGTCCCGCGCCGCTGGGTGCGGGGGCGCTGCCAGCAGAAGCCGCCGTCGGCTCTTTCTTCTCAATCCGTCTCAGCAGCGACACAGTAATCCTCCTACACTAAGACTGCATCAAAGCAAACGGCCCAAGCCCGAACGCCGCTGCGCCTCGGCAGGGAGGATTTGCTCCTCAACTTCATCGGCGAACTGCTTCTCCACTGTTTGCGCCAACTTGATTACGGCCTGGCCAAGCAACGAACGCGGCTCCTGGACAACAAAAGGCACGCCATAATTGGCCGCGCGTAGAGCAATGCGTTCGTCCAGCGGGATACGGGCCAACGCCGGCATCATAGCGCGCTCAATCGCTTCCGGTTGAATTCCCATCCGCTTGTTATCCACGCTGTTGATAACCAAGCCCACCTTATCCATCGCGTAGTTCATCTTCTGGAGCAGCTCCAGAAACATGCGCGCGCCGCGAATTTCTGGGATGACCGGGCGCAACAGCACCAGAATCATGTCACTCAGGTCTAGCAATGCCAGCAACACGTCATCTACAGCATGTGCCGTATCAATAATCAAATAGTCGAATTCCTGGCGGGTGAACTTGAGGATAGATTTGAGCACGTGATTGCCGCCGGCCTCATCTACAGCCTCGCTTGCCATCAGAGAATCAGCCTCTTCAGGAGATGGCGGCGCCGCCAGCACCTTGATACCTGAAGGATGCGGCACCATCACCGTATTGAGCAATTCAGTATCCATCTCATTTGCGCGCGGCGCCAAGTCGGCGAGCGTGCGCGTGGGCTGGAGTTTCATAAAGACCGCTACATCCCCAAACTGCAAACTGAGATCGGCCAGCGCCACCTTTTTGTCTACCCCCACCACACTTTGCAGCGCAATCGCCAGGTTAACTGCTGTGGTCGTACAGCCAGTTCCGCCCTTGGGGCTAAAAATCGTAATAATTTTGCCATTCCGCGCCGGTGACGCCCCCGGATGCACCGCGCCTTTGACGCCGCCCGCAACCGGCGCAACAACATCAACGCCGCGAACCGGACGCAACTTTGCCATCCGGTGAATCGCGTCAATGAGCTCGTCGGCGCTGGGAGGCTTGGTCAGATAATCCCGCGCGCCGGCCATCATCGCCCGGCGCATGTAATCCGACTCGCCCTGCACTGAGAGCATCACCACTTGCACGGCGGGCATCACCTCCAGCAATTTACTGGTAGCCGTAATGCCATCCATGCCCGGCAGATTGATGTCCATCAAAACAACATCAGGCTTCACCTCAACTGCCGCTTTGATGGCTTCTTCGCCGCTGCCCACCATCGCTACAACTTGAATATCGGTATCAAACGTCAGCAACTTACGCAGCTGCTCGCGCGTTTCGGCAATATCATCTACAATCAAGACACGGATTTTTTCACCTGCCACAGTATCTCAGTCCTCCCAGACTCAACCTAATTCTCAACTGGCGGCGCGATGGGCGTCAACTCCAGCGGCGGGCGCACCGGAGTAGCAGCCACGGGCAGATCGGCAGGCTGGTCAGGAATCTGGTACTTGTCCAGAATGTAGCGCAACCACACCGGCTCGGTCATCACCAGGCTGGTATCTCCCGCCGGACGCAGCACCAAGTCCAGATCCGCCCCCATCTCCAAGAGATACTTAAGCACCAGCGCATCCTGAGGGCGCACCAACAAGGTTATTGGCTCTATATCGCCGCGCATCATGGGAGTTGGCGCCGGCGTTGGTTGCTGTTGTTGTTGCGGCGCAGCGCCGAGCAACCCTCCCGTCGGAGCAGCGCTGCCCTGAGCCGGTGCGGTCGCGCCGGTCACAGCAGCGCCAGTGGGATCGGTCCAAATACCAATACGCCAGACTATCGCATCCTGCACGGTCAACTGAACCACAAGATGGGGCACCGCTATTCCAGACTGAAATACGAGCGCCTCTTGCCCATTCGGCAATGTCTCAAAGCGACCAAAGACACCGCTGAGGGCTTGTTCTTCCGGCCCGGGCAAAGATATAAACTGGTTAGGCAGTGGGCTTTGGAATTCCTCATCCACAGTAATGAGCTTGATCGCGGCGATAACATCCACATGATCTCCGGGCATCGGCGCCCAGGCGACGGCGCCTTGCGTATCAATGGGAATCGCATAAGCCACGCGACCGCTCTCGAACAACGCCGCCGCAGAGCCTTCTACCGAGAGCATCCCCCCTGGCTCACCCAACATGCGCGGCACAATCGGCATGCCCCGAGGAATGTCCATGCGCGCAAACTTCTGATCCACTTGCTCCAGCGAATCGAAGTATTCCAGCGGCAAAGCATCTTCGGGCCACGCTTGTAGAATCACCGCCAGATCCTCAACGGTGATCCGCTGCCCGCGATTGATGTTTTGAGCTGCTACCACGATGTCCACCAGCTTCTGCGGAGGTTCCGTGGGTACGATTTCAGTCTCAGGCGTACCTTGATTGCCGCGCGAAGTCAGCCAGAAATACCCGGCGACCACGGCGACCAAAATCAACAACAAGGCGATGAGTACTAGACCTCGGTTACTGCGCATTTCCAGGAACCTCCTTAGAACAGATCAAACTAACCTTTGAGTAGTCGGTACAGGCAACATAAACCCCCAGTCGCCCCGCTCAAATCTTACACAGCGGGCAATCAAACGCACTGTAAAAACACTTGCAGATTCTAGCCCATGAAGAGGGCCACGATGCCACCATTATACTGTTTTCTTACGGTTTTGAAAGTTAGATCAGGGTAGTTTCAGTGTAACACGGCTTAACGTGATGTCAATAGTGCTTGAAGAAACTGTACCAATCCAGGCTATCTATCGCACGACGTTGCCGTATTAGCTCTGTTCAATAGGCAAAGTGCAGGTGGTGCGGATGCCCTGCCCGGTAGTGCTCACGAAATTGACTTGCCCACCCAACATCTCCACCCGCTCGCGCAAAGGCAGCAAGCCCAAGCGCGCGGCATCAGCAGAGGTCAGCGCTTCGTCCAGGTCGAAGCCGCTGCCATTATCCTCTACAGTAATGCGCGCCTGGCTTTCGCCCATGTCCATGGTGATTTTGACGGTGGTAGCGCGCCCGTGCTCGCGCGCAATGTTGATCAGTTCCTGGATCAACCGGAAAATCGTCACCTCTTTGTAAGCTACCAAACGGCGCTCCTTGCCGGTGATCGTCAAGGTCACGCCAGGGAAACCGCTGTCCGTCAAGCCTTCCACATACCGTTTGAGAGTCGGCATCAAACCCAGGTCATCCAACATCATCGGGCGCAGATCGAAGATAAAGCCCTTGACTTTTTGGAAGGTGCCGACAACGTTTTTCTTGAGTTCCGCCAGTTCAACCCTGGCGCGTTCCGGATCTCGATCAAAAAGGCGCTCACAAATCTCGGCTTGCAGCACCAGATTGGTCAGGGATTGCGCCGGACCATCGTGCATCTGCCGTGAAAGCCGCTGGCGCTCGCGTTCCTGGGCCTCGATGATGCTGGTGACAATCGCCTGGGGTGGTTTGGGGGCGCCGGCTGCCGCAGTCGGTGAATCAACCGTCGGCTCAGTCTGCTCCAGAATGCGCTTGTAAAGCTCCGCAATCCGACTCAGATTCTTCTGATCACTCTGCAGCTTTTCCAATTGTCCGCGCATGGTGAACAATCGCTGCTGATTCTCCACGAGCGCCGAGTAGGCTGCTTTGATGTCATCGCGCGGAATAGTCTCGAATTGGGATTCGACCTGCCGCACCCGCGCCGCCGCCCGCGCGTTTTTCTGCACCAGGCGATCCACTTCAGCCGATGTTTGCTGAATCAACATATCCACTTCTTTCAGCTCTTGCTGAACCTTCTCATGTCCTCGGCGGCAGGTTTCCAGAAATTGGTTCCATACATCATCAGTCATCATAGACCTCGCTCATCATAGTGTCTATACTAACACCAGAGCCAACATCAGATTACAAACGCACCCAGCCACGTCGCAGCGCGTAAATCGCTGCCTGTGTACGATCAGAAAGATTGAGTTTGGCAAGAATCGAAGTTACGTGATTTTTTACCGTTTGCTGACTAATTCCCAAACGATAGGAGATTTCCTTATTACTCAAGCCCTCAATGATCAATTCCAATATCTGCATCTCGCGGGTGGTCAGCGGCGTGAAAGCGTCATCTTCTGGTGTAACCCCGTAGCGGCGATACCCGGCCAGCAACCATTGCTCCACCTGCGCCGGCGTCATCCGGCGACCGGTGATCACATAGTAGCCCTCCGCCACAGCGCGAACAGTGTCAATCAATTGCGCCGGATCCACATCTTTGGAGAAATAAGCCGAGGCGCCAATACGAATAGCGTGGTAGATTTGCTCCTGGTCATCGTAAGCGGTCAAGATGATAAAGTTGAGCCGCGGATGCAGGTTTTTGAGCTGTTGCGTTACGCGCAAGCCATTCACATTGGGTAAATTGACATCCATCAGCGTGACATCGGGAGCCACCTGTGGAATCAAATCGAGAGCCTCTTGTCCATCTGCGGCCTCGGCGACGACCTCAATATCAGATTCCGCCGATAGCACATCGCTGACGCCTTGCCGAAAGAAAGGGTGATCATCTACAATTGCCACCCGAATTACACGAGAAGACAAATCCTGCATTTCCATTAAACAGCCCCCCTCTATAAACGGCCCTAACCTGGCTCACCCCGACGGTGAATCCACACGCTGCACATCCAACAGCCCCGGATCCTCATCATGCAACATTAAACCGAGCAGGTGTTGTGTTGCCACAAAAACCCAGCTCAGACCCCAAGGGCCAAGACCGGTAAGCGCATAAATATGAGCGCTATTGGCAAGCCGCCCCACCAACGGCAAGCCATCACGACTACGGGCGACCCAACTGGTATACCGGCGCGTCACCACCGCCTGGGGACAAAATTGCTCGCCATAACGCTCTAGAGTCTCCCTGAGTGCCGTGTCAGTGTGGGCGCCCCAGGCGCTAAGCCGCCAGAAATCGCCGCGATCCTGTAACGTCACACGACCGCCATCCAGCACCACCGGCGTCGGCAACGTCTGAGACACCCGGCTTTCCACGGTTTGCACTGGCGCCATAGCGAGGTGCGCGCTCAAGCGCGGACACAGACGCGCGGTATAAGCGCCAGATGCGATGACGACGGCTTTGGCTCGTAGAAAATGACGCTTGGCCCGCACAGCCACACCATCAGCATCGGATTCCAAGTGCTGCACTTCTGTGCGCGGATGGACGGTGATACGTCCATGCGCCAGCAAACGCCGGGTCATCTCCGCAGGATCGAAAGCCAGATCATCAAAGGTCTGTAAGCCAATCAGATACCCCAATTCCATCGCATCTTCGAGCGCCACGTTGAAACCTTGATGCGTGAGGCGCTGCACCGAGCGCTGGACAATGACCGCCTCTGCGCTCGTCCCAATCAAGCGGAAACTCCCCACCGCCCGGGTCGGAAGTCCCAAACTTTGCGCCGTCGCAGCCAGCAATTCGAGGTTTTGCACGCTCAGTTCCCATGCTTCGGCGGCAAAAGCCGTCCCCTGGCGATCCTCCAACGCGGCATAGAACTCCGGCGTGCCCAGAAGCGCCAACCCGGCGCTGTTGCCGGTAGCGCCCGCCGCCACATCGCCCGCCTCCAACACAGCGACGCTCAGATTCTGCTGCGCCAATTGCCGGGCCATGAGTGCGCCCGCCAGACCGGCGCCGATAACAGCGACATCACATGAAGTAGGCATGGCCGAAGACATAAGCACACCCTCCTAGGGACGCGGCGGCGCTACAACTAACACCGCTTGGTCGAAGAATGCCGCATTATTGACGTCAGGATAAAGCGGCTCTGCATATAGACAGGCGGTAACACGACCGGCAGGCCCTACCACAACTCTGGGCGAGGTAATGGTAACAATGCCATTATCCTGGTTGATGCTGACCTCGCCCCACCGCACATTCGAACAACCGGCGCCGCCCTGTGGATCCACCCCGGCCCTCAGCCGCAATTTATCTATGGATGAGTAGGCATTGGCTTTGACCTGAAGGTAGACCGTGCTGCCGGTAGTAGCTGTGACCGTTTGATACACCCACGCGCGGTACTTGAGCCAGCGGATAGTCTCGATTTTCAGGGTGGAGCCATTGATGCGGCGCGCCGGATCATCGGCGGCGCTGAATATCGGCTCGGCGAAAGAGTTGTGGGGATCGTAATCGCCGCCCGGCGTGTAGTTGATGAAGGCACCCCATTCCCACCCTGGAATCCGATTGGGCATGATGAGATCGAATTCGCCATTCACCAGCTCTACAGGCATGGGCGTCGGGGTAGGCGTCTCCGTGGGCGTAGGGAAGGGCGTGCGCGTCGGTTGCGGCGTGCGCGTGGGTTGCGGTGGCAAGGTGGGAGTAGCCGTTCCGGCGGGCGTCGGCGTCCAGGTGGGGATCGGTGTCGCGCGCGTTTCGGCCACAGTTGCCGGCAACGTCAGCGGGGTGACGCGCACTGCGGGCTGTTGTGAGGTGCGCCACACGATGAAACCCATCACGCAAAGCACCGCCACATCCAACACTGCAAAAATGATCAGTATGAGTTTCTGTCCACGTGTCATGGCATCATCCTCTCTCAGCGTAAATCCTCAGCAGCGTAAAACCAGCATCGGCGTCTGGTTAACAATCGCGTTCACCTGCACCCCAAACATC
>CAZDSF010000002.1:0-20711 GCA_964508025.1 uncultured Anaerolineales bacterium | reverse complement strand
GCATCTTTCATGTGCGACGCTTGCGCCCCATCTCAGTAGTAGAAGAAAGCGCAGAAACAAAACGCTGGCACGCCATTCCCGATGCTACCCAAAATGCCCTCAGCCAAATGGCAGCCGTCGCGCTCGGCGTTGCTGTCATCAGCATACTGATTTTGTCAATCCAACGTCTGGTACGGAAATGAACTTCAGGTGAATATTTGAGACTTAGGAGGTAAAGCTATGGAAAGCTTGGCAACTTTGATTGAACGGATTACTGGCGTCGCCGATAAGGCACACGTCAACATGGTCTTCGGCGAGCCGAAAGAAGTGCAAGGACGCACGCTGATCCCCGTGGCTGAAGTGAGCTACGGTTTTGGTCTGGGCTTGGGATCCGGCCCAGCCGAATGCACGTGCGGGTGCGAGGGCGAGTGCGAGTGCGAAGATGAAGCCTGCTGCTGCGAAGCAGAAGACGGCGAGGGCGAGGCGTGCTGCTGTCACGAAGACTCATGTGAGTGTGATGAAGAGACCTGCTGCTGTGAAGATGAAAGCAGCTTTGGCGGCGGCGGCGGCGCGCGGGTGCGGCCCCTGGCCTACATTGATGTTGGCCCTGAAGGCGCCAAAGTCGCGCCCATTGAGGACGAGCAGAAAATCGCCATGCTGGGGATCCTGATGGTGATGTGGTGCGTCGGCTGGATTGGGTTGGTGCTGAAATCACTGTTCAAGAAATAAACGCCCCACCTGTTGAACGCTGCCAACGCAACGGTCTGGTCTGGTATCAGTTCTCTGAGATCGCGGCGAGCGTTGAGCACGCACTACTCACACGCCTGGGCGGGGTGAGCGCCGGGCATCTGGCATCGCTGAACCTGGGAAGCACTGTGGGCGATGCACCTGCGGCGGTGGCGGAAAACCATCGCCGGGTCTTCGCCGCCTTTGAGGTGCGCCGCGAGACCGTTGTGACGCCATACCAGGTTCACGGACGGCATGTGGCGCGGGTAGAAGCAGAGGATGGCGGGCGGCTCATCGAGGGCACGGATGCCCTCATCACCGCTGCGCCGGAAGTCGCCTTGTTGCTGCGCTTCGCTGATTGCGCTCCCGTATTGTTCTTCGATCCGGTGCAGCGCGCATTGGGATTGGCGCACGCGGGATGGCGCGGCGTTGCCGCCGGCGTGATTCCGGCAACGGTGCAGGCAATGCAGGCGGCCTTCGACACAGATCCGGCGACCCTGTGGGCGGGTATTGGCCCGGCAATTGGGCCGCAACATTACGCGGTTGGCCCAGAAGTGCTTCACGCGATTGCAGCAGCAGTCCCGCCGCACACGCCATTCGCCAGAGAGCGCGAGGGACAAGCGTACCTGGATTTGCCGGCAGCGATCACGGCCCAACTCCAGGCTGCCGGAGTGCAGCGCATCAGCGCCTCCCAGCTCGATACGGCCGCGCGCACCGATGAATGGTACTCGCATCGCGCGGAACGCGGGCGCACAGGACGTTTTGGGGTGCTGGCGCGCCTGCGTTAGCACATTGTCGCCACAACCACAGCGCGGCCCCGTAAGTAACGGGGCCGCGCTGTTCCCATAGATTCTAGGGCAACCCTTCGATCTGGAAGGTGAAACCCAACATATCCAGCAGCACCGAACTCACACCGGCAGGCCGCGAGAACTGTAACTCAAAGAGCTGCTGCCCGCCCCCGGGCAAGGTCCACGGCAACGCCGGCGTCGAAGCCTGCAAGACAGAGGGGCCGGCGCTCGAGGTCAACTTGATGGACTCGAAAGACACCTGCAATACCGATTCGCCGATATTGCGGGCAACACCGTTGATCACAATTACATCACGCCGCCCATCTACAAAGGCGCCTGTCAATTCCACTTGTGGCTGTCCCGGAGCGGGCGCCGGCGGCTGGTAGGGCAAGGAGAAGCGCGCAGTCTCCCCCGAAGTCGGGTCCGCGCGGAAAAGCCACGTCAACGGCGGCGTCAGATCGCGCGGCACCTGATAGCCAGCGCTCCCCAAGGCGCTGTTCCCGGCGGGGATGAGCGTCAGCAGCGGGCCGGCCTCACCCGAAGCCGTAGCCTCGGCATTGATGGCGTAACGCTGCCCCAGACCATCTTCCAAAGCCATATCGAAGAGATTGGGATCCACCGGCTCTGTGCCCGTATTCGTGACTTCGTACTCGACGACAAAGTAACGCAACGCGCTGCCCTCGCTCACCACGCCGGAATCCGCCACCGCCACTTGAACGGTGCTCACGCGCTGAGCATTTCCGGCTGTGACGCCCTCTTCAGGGAGATAGCGCGCCTGGACAATCAACCGGTCAGAAGCCGTCCCGCCGAGCAGCACTAGGGTGAGTCCTGGACGTTCCTGTCCCAGCGCGCTGGTATCATTTGCGGGCAAACGGCGCGCCTGAGGGCTGCCGAAAACCAGCTGCACACCGTTGTTAAGCGTTACCGTGATCCGCGCCGTGGAATCCAATCCCGCCAGCAGCGACTCCGCCATCTCACTGGCAGGGATGCCGATCACATAATTGACCACCGTCCCGTAGATCCAAACTGTCTGCCCGTCGGCAGGGGACGCCGGGATGGGCCAGCGTCGTTCCTCCAACGTCACCGGCACGACAACAAAATCCCGCTCTCGAAGGCGCAAGGAGAGGGGAATGCTTGCCGGCAGCGGATTACCGTTCTCTTGAAGCACGGTAAGTCCTGCTGGCAGCGCCGGCGGCGAAACGAAAGTAGCCAGTTTATCCACCACCTGCGGCTCCGCGCCGCCGGTAGGACGCGCGCGCTGATTGGTCAGCAACGTCCCCACGGCGGCAACAATCACCAGCAATACCCCCATCACAATCAACAACAGCGCCCAGGTCGGCGGAAACACGCGCGGAGCAGCGGGCGCCGGGGCAGGCGCGGGCGGCACGGCATAGGCCGGCGTCAAAGACGGCGGTGGCGGCAGCAACGGCTGCCCCGCTTCTGGCGCATCAACAGCGTCCGGCGGGACTTCGGGCAATCGAGATTCTGTGGCATCGGACATAGCAGCCTCCCTCAAATCAGGGAATAGTCGCGGGCAACATCGAAGGCACGATCCGCACCTTCACTTCCGGCGTGGCAGGATCCACAAAGCGATCCAGCCCCAATAAGGGAATCAACAATCGCACCGCGCCGGGCGTCGCCACCGTGAAAGATTGCTGCCCCTGATCGTCGGTGTAACTGCGAGCCAACTCCTCCCCAGTAGCCGCGTGCAATACTCGGACAAAGAATCCGGGAATCCCCTCGCCCGCGCCAAAAAGCCCATCGTTATTGAGATCATAGAACACCACCACACGGAAAGTGCGGAAGCCCGATGGCGTCGGCGTCGGTACGATGGGCGGCGGTGTGGTCAAGGCGCGGAACGTGAGCGTCACATCCGCGCCCACCGCAGAGGGCGTGGGCGTCGCCACCGGCGAAGATGGCGGCTGGGGGGTGCTCGTGGGTATGGGCGTGGGATCTTTGTCCACAGGCTGTGAGGTCGGCTGCCCCGGCGCCGGCGTTCCCGGCACCGTCATCGTGCAGCGGAGTTTATAATCGCTGTTGGCCGTATCGCGCAAATCCATCCGCCCGCCGTGCCCCACCAGCACATAGAGCCACCCTTCGTAAGTGGAAAAATAGCTCACGCGGCTGCTAAAATCTCCCAGCGCACGGTCATCATTGCCCCCCAGAATGTTCCGGTTGTGATCGTAGAGAATCATATTGGTATCTACGCCGGGATCCAGATCGAAAGTCTCGCAGGTGAAGAACAATCCCGGTTTGACCCAGAGCCGATAATAATCATTATCGGGACCAAGACCGCCCCAGGGGACGAAATTCGCGCTATACGTGATGCCCGCGCCAATGGTCGTCGCCGTATCGAAATCGAAGTTAGGCTCATACTGATCGAAACCGCTAATCCAGGTGGGCGCAGGGGTAAGCGTTGGCGTTGCGGGCGGAGGTGTTCCGGTAGGCGTCGGCGTGTTTGTGGGCGAGACGCTGCTAACCACCAGCCGATAGGTGCCGCCGCTGCACTGTTCGCTGTACTGAAAAACCTCGAAGTAGTAAGGACCGATGTTGGCAGCAATCAACACCACCGAAGCCGAATTGCCATCGAAGGGATTGGCATCGGTGATAATAGGATTCCGGTCGCGGTCGTAGACGACCATCGCCAGGTTGTAGTTGCCCACGCCATCGGGAATCGCCTGCACGCGATACTCCCAACCGGGGATAGCATTATCCAGACGGAAGTAATTCCGTTGCGGGGCCACCTGCTGTCCGCGACCGCCCACCGCCAACGCCAATCCGGTGTAATTGGCGATCATCGCAGCCGTTTCAAAAGAGGTGATATTGGGTAGCGTGGTCGTCGTCGTCGTCGCCAGGGTACACATGATGTTACTCTGCGCGTGGTTCTGCGGCAGAATTTGCGCCTCGTCCCCTTGCAGAGACAAGCTGCGCACAGGATTGACGATAGCAGCAACCGCCATCCCCTGTTGGCCCAACAACACACTAACAATGAGGGCCAATACCCCAATCAGACCACCGATAACGGCCAGCCAGATCGCCCTTTTCGTGTTCAGCATCTTCGGCCTCCTCAACAAATCAACACAGCAACAACTTGACGCCTCAATACTCTGAGGCTGGCTCCAACGGCGCCGCGCTCGCCAGGAATTGTTTGACGCCGACGCGATTATCAAAAAACAACACCGTCACAATCTCATCCCGCCCCTCGACCACGCTTTCCTGGACGGCGCCATCGCCAAAACGCCGGTGATGCACGCGTTGCCCACGGCGAAAGCGCGGCTGCACCGACGGCGCAGGGCTGCGCGCCGGAATCGGCGTATCCTGCGGCGATTGCCACCCCGTAGTCCATCCCTGTGGCGGCGCAGCAGCGGAGCGCTGTCCCGGCCGCGCCAGCGTCGTCGCCGGCAAATCCGCCAGAAAGCGCGAAGGGCCCGTCGGCTCTGAGTTGCCGTACCATCCCCGGCGGAAAGCATAGCTCAGGTACAGACGCTCCTCCGCGCGGGTAATGCCCACATAGAACAGCCGGCGCTCCTCGGCGACGGCTTCGGGCGACTCTTCAATGGAACGGCTATGGGGCAGCAGCCCCTCTTCCAGCCCGGTGAGAAAGACCACCGGATATTCCAGCCCTTTGGCGCTGTGCAGAGTCAGCAACGTGACCGCCCGCACCTGTTCATCAATGTCATCCACATCCGCAACGAGCGCCACTTCGGTGAGGAAATCCAGCAACGTAAGCTCCGGCTTGTCGGAGGTCACCGCGCGCAACGCCATCACGTTCTCCCAGCGAGATTCGCCCTCTTCGGAGCCGTCGCGCAAAAACGCCTGATATTCCACGTCCGCGAGCACCCGATCCAGCAACGCCGCCACCGGCAGCCGCTCCCGCGCCGTCTGCCAACCTTCCACCAGCGAGAGGAAGAACTGCACAGTTTGTAACGCTCGCCCGCCCAGAGTGCGTTCCTGGAGCAGCTGGCGCGCCGCCTGATAATAGCTCCCGCCCATCTGGGATGCGCGTTCCACAATCGTCGCTACCGTCCGCGCCCCGATCCCCCGCGTCGGCACATTGATCACTCGCTGAAAGCTGATGTTATCATCGGGATTCTGCGCCAGCCGCAGATAAGCCAGCACATCCTTGATCTCTTTGCGCGCATAAAAGCGCAAGCCGCCAATCAGCCGATAGGGCAACTTCTCGCGGATGAAAGTCTCTTCCAACGCGCGAGATTGCGCATTAGTGCGGTACATCACGGCAATCTCGTTCAGCGCGCGGCCGGCGCGTTGCAAACTCTGAATCTCCCGCGCCACGAATGCCGCCTCCTCCTGTTCATCGTAGGCTTCACGGAGGGTAATGGCTGCGCCGCCCTGCTTCTGCGTGAAGAGCTGCTTGGGTGTGCGGTCAGGATTGCGCGCGATCACAGATTGCGCCGCATCGAGAATCACTTGCGTCGAACGGTAATTCTCAGTCAGCAGGATTTGGGTCAGCTCGGGATATTCCTGCCGCAAGCGGCGGATATTGCGATAATCGGCGCCGCGCCACGAATAGATAGACTGATCTTCATCGGCAACCACATAGAGGCTGCGATGTTCCTGAGTGAGCAGACGCAACAGCGCGTATTGCGCCAGATTCGTGTCCTGGAATTCATCCACCAGAATATAGCGGAAGCGCCGACGATACTTCTCCAGCACTTCAGCATCCCCCTGAAAGAGGCGGACCGGCTCCACCAACAGATCATCGAAATCCAATGCATTACTATCGCGCAGCGTGGCTTGATAGCGCGTATAAGCGCGCACCACAATCTCATCACGGTAGGTGCGGACAGGAAATTGTTCCGGGGTCAGCAGCTCGTTCTTGGCCTGCGACACAGCCCCAAGCAACGCGGCGGGGCGATACTTCTTGTCATCCAGCCCCAGCTCTTTCACCACAAGCTTCATCACAGCGAGCTGGTCGTCGGCATCGAAAATCAGATAATCGTGCGGTAGCCCGGCGCGTTCAGCCTCGCGCCGCAGAATGCGCGCGCAGGTAGCATGGAACGTCCCAATAGACATATCCAGCAGCGTATCGCGGCCCAACATCGTGGTCAACCGCTCACGCATCTGGCGGGCCGCCTTGTTAGTAAATGTGACCGCCAACACCTGCCAGGAGGGTACGCGCATCTCGCTCAGCACCCACGCGATACGATGCGTCAAGACGCGCGTCTTGCCGGATCCAGGCCCGGCAAGCACCAGAACTGGCCCATCGGAAACGGTCACAGCTTCAGTCTGCTGGGCGTTGAGGGTGCGTAATAGTGGGTGTGTTGTATTTGTCATATACTGTGATTGTAACACGGAGAAGGCAACTCGCAAATTCAAATAAGCAGAGTTTCGTCATGCTGCGGCAGGAAGGATCATGAACACCGTTCCACGGCTTCTACATGCCTCCAATCCGACGCAAGCACTTGACAAAATCCCGATAGTGTATTACAATATTACACGTAAGTATATAACAAGTAATTCACTCACAGGGAGGTGAGATCATGGAAGACGATGTGAACCGCAACTTGGAGACAGATACAACAGACACGCTACCAGAAGGCGAGGCCGCACCGCACGACATCCCAGAAGCAGCCAGCGCGCGCACCACATCGGGCGGCAGCCTGAGAAGCGCCATCGAAAAGAGCATGGAATCGCTGAGCAAGGCGTTGGGCGCCGCTCTGGAAGATCGCGCCAATGTGGTGATGGTCCGCGTCAATGATGAGGCGTTACAACACCTGGATATGCTCGTCGAGGCAGAGGTCACGAAAAGCCGCAGTGAAAGCGCCGCTTTCCTCATCAATGAAGGCATCAAAGCCAACCACGCGCTTTTCGAGAAGATTGGGGAGATCACCCGGCAGATCGCAGAACTGCGCGAGCAGCTGCGACAGACGATGGCAGTGACTGAATAGCTCAGAAAGGAGAATGTGCAATGATGAATGAAACGACTACAAAGACCACGGTGGAAGGCGCCGCGGCGCCTTCGGGCGAAGAAGCCTGGCGCGCGGTGCTCGATGGCGCGGTGCAACTGCTAGAGAACCTGGGGCAGGCGATGGTGACAACGGCGCAGGATCTCTCACAGTTGATGGTGATCCGCGTGGACGAGGAGTCGCGCGAGCACCTGGACATGCTGGTAGAGGCCGAGGTCGTCAAGACGCGCCGCGAGGGCGCCGCTTACTTGATGGAAGCGGGGATCAAGGCCAAGAGCGAGGCTTTTGCCCGTATCGCGGCGACCCGTGAGCGTATTGCTGCGCTGCGCGCACAACTCCGCGAAGGCGCGCAACCGGTCCGCCCGGCATAACCACCGATCTTGAACCGGGCATCGCGGCGGTGCAAAGGCCCGCCGCGATGCCCGGTTCTCAGCCTTTTGTCGCCAGCAACACGGCGGCGAGGAAAACCCCGACGCCCAGCCCCGTGCCCGCGAGGGTTTGCAACAGCGTGTGGCGGTGCAGTTTGACCCGCGACCACGCGATGAGTGGTACAGTAATGATGAGGGGGGCAGCTGCCAGACCCGCCACGCTTAGAATCAGCACCGTCATGCCGGCAGCAGTGCTGGTATGCACGCTGATCTTCCATCGCAGCGTAATCAGCAGAATGAGCGTTCCCTGAACGAGCGAAGCGCCTGCCAGAATACGGAATGGCAGCGGCGCGCCGCCCCACAGAAAGCCCAGCCAGGCCAATGCCAGACCGCCGACTGTGGCGATCATCGTGCGCGGGCGTTGCTCGCGGCGTTGCACATCCAAATCCGTGATTTGTCCCCGTCGCAGCAGGTATACCAGGTAGCCCAATGGGAATACCAGGGCGCAGAAAACATAGAGCATCACCCACTGCCACGCCTCACCCGGCGGCAGCAGCATTGCTACAACCACGAGCGCCGCCAGCACCATCATCGGCGGGCTGCCGATGTTGGAGATCCAATACGCCAGCCACTCGCTGCGCGTCGAAGGTTTGAGCACATCGTCCATCACCATACATCCTTTCCAACACTAAAACACACACTGCCACTGAATTATACCACAGAGAGGGGCGTAAATGCTCGGCATTATCCCGTGCGCCACGACAAAAAGCGGCTAAAGCCGAAGATTTACAGGCTGTTTTTCGCTGCTGCGCTGCGCGCGGCAGCGAAAAACAGCCTGTTAGAGGGCTTCAGCCCGGAATTGACGCCCGGCGACGCAACGCTGAACAGTTCCACAAAGCGCCAACGGTTGACAAAAACGCGGTTCCTGGTACAATTTTGGGCAGTTCGGCCCCATCGTCTAGTGGCCTAGGACGCTGGCCTCTCAAGCCGGAAACAGGGATTCGACTTCCCTTGGGGCCATCCAGGTCGGCGCAGAGCGCCGACCTGTTTTTGTTAGTGTTTATCGCAATGAAAGTTGGGAAATAGTATGAAAATCGAGATGCTGCCTCGGGTGACGGCGTCACACTTGGTCAAGTCGGTTGATCTCAACCACCACGGCACCTTGTTTGCCGGGCGGATGGCAGAATGGCTGGTTGAAGTGGGCTTCATGACCGCGCGCGCAGCGTTGGGCTGCCAGCCGGAAAATGTCGTCTGTGCGCGATTGCACGGCATGGATTTCCGACAAAGTGTCGGTCTGGGCGAGACCCTGGTCATCGAAGGGCGAGTGGTTTACGTGGGCGGCAGCAGCATCACCGTGTATGTGCTGGCGCGCCCTCTCGGCGCGCCAGCCATGGGCCTGCCACATACCGATGGTCTGGCGACTTTTGTCCACATCGTGGGTACGCAGGCAGTCCCGCACGGTCTGGTGGTGGAGACTCCGGAGGAAGGGGAAGCGCGAACCTTGTGGGAGCGCGTGCTCGCGGAACGCCAGCAGCAGCGGCGGATCAGTCAATGACTCAGGGCGGACATATCGGCGCCAGCCTGGTGCTCGCTTGCGCGATGGAACGCCTGGTCTTCCACATCACACCCGGCCCAGAGATGCTGGTGATCGGCGCAGCATTAGGGAATCTACCGGATTTTGATGCGATTGCAGCCCCGTTGTTGGGGCACCGTCCAGGGCAACAGCGCCTCAACCATCACCGCTTTGTCACCCACACACCGTTACTCTACTTGTTGCTGACAGTATTGGTGGCGCTCTTCTCGCCGACCTGGGCCATCCGCCTTGGGATTCTCACCCTCTTCCATCTAGTATTGGATTCCTGGCACACCGATGATGGCGTAATGTGGCTCTGGCCCTTCAGCACACGCCAGCTCAGCCTCTGGCCCTATCCCGCGCACGCCGGAGGACTTTTCGGTTGGGACTTCTACCGCAGCCATTTGCGCCGGCCGTTGGCATTGATCCCCGAACTGGCATTCAGTCTTGGGGGGATGGCGGTGCTGATTCTCGCTTTTGGGCGGCTCGCCTCGGGGTAAGCGCGGGGCGCGGGAATCATGTTGCCCCTTCCCAGGGCGTGTAGAGGCTGTTGGCAAAGCCCATCCGGCTGAGAATGCGCCCCACCGTCTGATTGACCAGCTCCTCTAGGGTTTGCGGCTGCGCATAGAATGCCGGGATTGGCGGGAAGATGATCGCGCCGAGCTCGGCTGCCTGCACCAGCAGCCGCAGATGCCCCAAATGCAGCGGGGTCTCGCGCACAACCAACACCAGCGGACGCCCCTCTTTGAGGGTGACATCAGCGGCGCGGGCGATGAGCTCATCCGCGTGGCTGTGCGCAATCGCCGAGAGCGTTTTGATGGAGCAGGGCGCTACAATCATGCCGCGCGTGGCGAAAGAGCCGCTGGCGATAGCCGCCGCGAAATCGTCCGGGGCATATCGCCGCGCGACCAGCGGCTCCAGACTCTCTGGCGTGCGCCCCGTTTCCAAAGCCAGCGTGGTGCAACCCGGTGTGCTGAGCACCAGATGCGTTTCCATCCCCAGCGCGTGTAGGGCTTCGAGCAATCGCACGCCATAAATGGCGCCGCTGGCGCCGGTAATTCCCACCACCACCCGCTGCGATGCCGACGGTAACAATGTTGTCGCTTGCATGGCTTGAATTATACCGCTGAAGAGGGTGCAGTAAAGAGATTTTGGTTTCATGCGGCTTGGTGCTATACTTGCACCTAGCCGGAAATGGTTTTCTGCGCGGCGTTTGTGGCCCAAAATTCAGAAGCAGCTTCAGGAAGTTTCAAGACGAGGTGGCAGGCGATGAATCAAAAACGGGGATTGGGGCGTGGATTGGCATCGTTGATTCCTGCTGAAGAGGCGAAGATCGGCTTGCAGCAGGTGCCCCAGGATCAGATTGTGCCCAACCCGCACCAACCACGCGCGCCGTTCCGCGACCAGGATTTGCTGGAACTCGCAGCATCCATTCAGGAACATGGCATCATCCAACCTCTCGTTGTAACCCGGCGCGCGGAGGGCGGCTATCAGCTGATCGCGGGAGAACGTCGCTGGCGCGCCTCACGTCTGGCAGGACTGCGCGAAGTTCCGGTCATCATCAAAGATGTGGTGCCGCAGCAGATGTTGGAGCTCGCCCTGGTGGAAAATGTCCAACGCGCCGATCTCAACCCGCTGGAAGAGGCGCTGGCTTATCAACACCTCATCGAGGATTTCGGCCTTTCACAGACTGAGGTGGCGCGAAGGGTCGGCAAAAGCCGGGTCGCCGTCACCAATACCCTGCGGCTGCTGCAGGCTTCGCCGAAAGTGCAAGCGGCCTTGATGGAGCGCCACATCACGGAGGGCCACGCACGCGCTCTGTTGGGATTGGATACTGCCGCACAGCAAGATGCCGCATTGCGAATTGTGCTGGAGCAGGAATTCAACGTCCGGCAGACGGAGGCGCTGGTGCAGAAAATCCGCAATGGGGCGCAGGTCCCAGCGAAAGCTAAACCCGCTCCGCCACCGGAAGTGCGCGCGATGGAGGAGCGTTTCCGGGAGGCGCTTGGCACGCGCGTGCGTTTGCTCGCCGGGCGCAAGGGCGGACGGGTGGTGATCTACTATTATTCCGATGAAGAATTTCAAACGCTCTACGCGCAACTGACCGGGCAAGAGCTGTAGAACGGGTTACGACAAAACGCGCTTTGCGGCGATCGCCGCAAAGCGCGTTTTCGTGAGTCTTGTGGATTCTTCGTGGTAAAAGGCTCTACTGCCATACAAGTTGATACCTGCAAAAAGCATCCTCGCTGGCGCGTTCTTCGGTGCGCGTGAGTGTTGCGCCGGTCAGCTCCGCCAACATCACCTCATCAATCAAACAGGTTTCGGGATGGTATTGCGCGACATAGTGATAGGGGCAATTGCACACAAAGATGTGATATGCGCCATTCGCATCGCGCTCCCACCGGGCGACAAATCCCAGTTGCTTGATATAGGCAATCACGTAATTCAACCGCTTTTCGTGTTCCTCTGGAAGTTCTCCCGCGCCTGCGGCGAGCTGGCGCCCCACATCGCGGAGCAGTTCCTTGCGCTTTTCCGGCTCGATGGTGTTCTTGAGCGCCTCTAGCAACGCATTGGCAAGCCCGCTGTAATTGGTAGGAAAAAGGTCAGCAGCAGTGGATGTGAGGCGATAAACGTAGCGCGGGCGTCCGGGGCGGCAGGAACGACGTACTTCTGGCTCGGTGATGTAGCCTTCAGAGCGCAGGATCTCCAGGTGGTGCCGTACAGTGACGCTGGTTAAAGTCAGCTCGCGGCTAAGCTCCTGAACCGTGACCTCACCCTTGCGTTTCAGAATCTCCAAAATCTGCTGCCGTGTATCTTGCATGACCCATTTCCCTCAGCACATGATAACAGATCAAGTAACCGTCTGGAAGCGCACAGATGCGGCTCCAGGCACTGAATTTGCGTTATTTTTCTGATTAATAGCATTGTAACATTGAAATTCACATTTGTCAAACGCTCGTTTTCCTTTTTGTCGCTCAGCGCACAGCAGCCAAATCACAGCTTTAGCCGCCTGGCTGCGGCAAACGGGAGCATCCTGAACCGTTACCCATGGCGGCAACGTTTGACAAGTTACGAGCTTTTGGCTACAATGGATTTGATCCAATATTCAAAACTTCTGCTTTAGGCCCTGGGGAAGGCCCCGGTTTTGCCGAAAGGAGAATCATTGGCGACAATGGCTTCAGCCCAACAAGAGTCCACATCTCGGCGTTCGACAAACGCAGCGCCGCCGCCCCCCTTGAGCATTGAAGGGCTTTCGTTCCGTTACCACGCCCGGCAGGAGCTGGCGCTCCAGGATGTCTCCCTCACGCTGCACGCCGGCGAGCTGCTATTGGTTGCCGGGAGCAGCGGTTGCGGTAAGACCACGCTGATCCGTTGCATCAATGGGCTGATTCCGCGCAGCTACAAAGGAGAATTGCAGGGGCGCGTGCTGCTCAACGGGCAAGACACGGCGGGAATGTCTCTGGCGCGGATTTCGCAGCAGGCCGGGACAGTGTTGCAAGACCCTGATCGGCAGATTTTAGGCGCGCACGTCTTTACCGAAGTCGCTTTCGGGTTGGAGAACCTAGGCCTGCCGCGCGCAGAGATTCGCCAGCGCGTAGATGAGACGCTGCGCTATCTGGGCATCGCCCACCTGCGCGATCGCGAGACCTTCCATCTTTCCGGCGGCGAGAAGCAGAAAATTGCGCTTGCAGGTGTGTTGGCGATGCGGCCCAGCATTCTGCTGCTAGATGAGCCGCTAGCGAGCCTCGATCCTGCCAGCGCGCAGGAATCCCTGGCGCTTTTCCGCCGCCTGGCGGATGAGGGCGTGAGCATCGTCCTGATTGAGCATCGCGTCGAAGATGCGCTCGCCATCCGCCCGGATCGGGTCATCTTCATGAAAGATAGCCGTATTGCCTACGAGGGACCGCCAGAGGGTATGACAGATGCTGTGGATTATCATCAGGTGAAGCTGCCGGCGCCGATCATCCTTCAGCGCGCCGCAGCGGACCCGCCGCCCACGTTCACGCCCGCGCTCAAGCCGGACGGACGCGAGCCGTTGGTGGCTTTCGAGGAGGTGGCTTTCTCCTATGAAGTCGGCGGGCCAGAGGTCATTCGCGGGGTGAACTTCACCGTGCGGCGCGGCGATATTGTCGCTGTGCTGGGGCCAAATGGCGCGGGAAAGACGACGCTGGTGAAGCACGCCATCGGCCTGTTGAAGCCGCGTCACGGACGGGTGCTGGTAGAGGGGCGCGACACGCGCGAGTTGAGTGTTGCGCAGATCGCGCATACCCTGGGCTACGTGTTCCAGAGTCCAAGCCACATGCTCTTCGCCCCAACAGTGCGTGAGGAGCTGGCTTTTGGACCGAAGAACCTGCGCTTCGAGGCGGAAAAGATCGAACAGGGCATTCGTCGGGCTTTGGATACGGTCAACTTGCAGGGTGTGGAGGATTATCCCCCGCTGGCGCTTTCCTTTGGGCAGCAAAAGCGGGTGAGCATCGCGGCGATCCTGGCGATGTATTCCAAGATTCTGGTGATGGATGAGCCGACTGCGGGGCAGGACTACTGGAATTACCGCGCGTTCATGGACGCGATTCTGCAGATGCCGGGCTTCGAGGCGGTGCTCTTCATCACCCATGATCTCGATCTGGCGATCAGCTATGCCAATCGGGTGGTGTTGTTGCGCGATGGCGCCGTCGCAGGTGAAGGCTCCCCGGCAGAAGTGCTTCACGATCTGGAACTTTTGCGGCAGTGCCGTTTAGTGCCCACATCATTGCTGGCGCTGAATCTGAAACACCTGCCGCAGACCGGGCGCTTCATGTCTGCCGAGGCTTTGGCGCACAGTTTGCCGGAAAACTAAATGCGGCGTGACTTTACAGCGCGATTTCAGCCTTTTGCCTTCATTCAGCATAACTTACAGCGGGGAGGTGAGCCGTAGCAAATTTGACCCTGGATTGCGCAAGTGCTGTACAATTGCCTCATTCAACATTTCAAATTTCAGGAGGGTGTTATGGGTGCTTTAGGGAAAAAGGCCACGATGTGGCTGGCAGTGCTCGGCGTTTTTGTGGTGTTGATGGTGCTCGCCAGTGTGTTGACTTCGGGCGACCGGATTCGCGGCGTGTACCCGATTGTCTTCACCGTCATCGGCATTCTCATTGTTTTTGGCGTCTATCTGACAACGGAAAAGAACGAAGCCTGGCAGATCGGCACGCGCGAGGTGGTCTACATGGGCATCGGCGCGGCGCTGTACGGCGTGCTCAACTACATCTTCAACTCCATCCCCATGCCTTCGATCAGCCAGGTGTCGTTGCGCCCTTCGATCTGTATCCCCGTTTTCTTCGGCTATGTTTTCGGGCCGGTGGTCGGTTTCTTCACTGGCGCGGTAGGCAACATCCTGGGCGATTTCCTCACCGGCTGGGGCGTGTACCCGGCGTGGGATATGGGCAACGGCCTGATTGGCTTTGTTGCCGGGCTGGTGATGCTCTTCGCCGATAAGAAACGCAGCCTCAACTTCCTCACGATTCTGGTGGGGGCGTTGGTCTTGATTGTCTCAGCGGCGATTCTGATTAGCCCGAATGTGGTCGGCCCCTGGACGGGCGAAATCGAGAACTTCTCCTTCTGGGCCTGGGCTTTCATCCTGGGCGGCATTGGCGTGATCGCGCTGCGCTTTGTGCTGGAGCGCACGAGCGTGGATCTGGCAGCGGTGAACATCTGGGGCACATTGGGCATCATCGCGGGCATTGGCTTTGCCGCCATCGCCGACATCTGGATCAACGGCTACAGCCTGGCGACGGCGATGATCGGTGAATTCGCGCCGGCCGCCGGCCCGAATATCCTCAACTCGATGGTGCTCACGCCGATTCTGCTCGCCGCGTATCGCGCGGTGCAGACGCGCACCGGGCGCTGATGCAAGCGCAGGACGCGATGCAATGCTGATCGCCTGGCGCTACCGTGAACGGGACACGCTGATCCAACGGCTGGATCCGCGCGCGCGCATCATCCTGATGCTGGCGCTGCTGTTTTCCATCATCCAGTTCTGGGATCTGCGGGTGATTCTCGTCTTCCTCGCGTTCGCGGTGTTGCAGTACGCGCTCTCCCGGCTCACCTGGCGCGAAACGCGCCGGGTGTGGATTATCGTCACCTTCATCATCTTCTTCATGACGTTTCTCACATTCCTCACCGGGCGCGGGGGGGCGGCAACGGCCTACTTCGAGGAGCACCTGATTCGCCGATTGGGGCCGGTGACATTGCCGCTGGTGGGGTGGGAGCTGAAGCTCGACATCACCGCCGAGAAGACCATCTTCGCGGTGAGCCAGCTATTGCGCATGTATACAATCACCTTTCTGGCGATCACGCTGCCCTACACCATTGATCCCAGCCTGTACGGCGTCACCTTCCGAGGACTGGGGTTGCCGGACAAATTCGCCTACGCGATGGATCTGGCGTTCCGCTTTGTGCCTACGTTAGGCCGCGACTTCAGCATCACGCTGGATTCACAGCGAGCGCGGGGCTACGAGGTGGAGAAACTCTCTGGAGGCATTGTGGCGCAGATTCGGCGCCTGGCGCCGCTGGTGGTGCCGGTCACGATCAACGCCATCATCGGCGCGGAAGACATCATTGATGCGATGGATCTGCGCGCTTTTGGCGTCGGCCCGCGCACGTGGGTACACGAGTTGCACTATCGGCGCGCGGACAGGCTGCTGATCGGCTTTAGCATCCTGGTCTTTGTAGTTTCCACGGTCCTATCTTTCATGGAGATTGGTCGCTTGTGGGTGCCGGCAGCGTTGTTGCGACTGGCGGGAGCGTAAACCGCCAGTCATGCGTCGCGGCGATTTGTTTGAGCCACCCGGCGCCGGGTGGCTCTTTTCTTGCCCCTAACAACTCTGGTCAGCACTCGAAAACGTGATATAATCCGGCTGATTTATGTAATGGAGGTCAAATCCGTGTTTACAGTCACCAAAGAAGTTCTGGAAAATTGCGAAGCGCTTATCACCCTGGAAATTGAAGAAGCGGCAGTTCAAGGTGCGATGCGAAAAGCTGCGCGCAAGATTGCCAACGAGAATCGCTTCCCCGGTTTTCGCAAGGGCAAAGCGCCCTACCACATGATTCTGAGCCAGGTTGGCGAACCCACCTTGCGCCGCGAAGCGGCAGAAATGTTACTGGAAACGAACTACAGTGACATGCTGACCCAAGCCGAGATCGAACCTGTAGGCCCTGGTAATCTCGAAGATATGCAACTCTCGCCCCTGAAGCTCAAAATCCGCGTTCCGTTGGCGCCGGTGGTAACGCTGCGCGACTATTCTGATCTGCGCCTGGCCCCGGAATCCGATGAGGTGAGCGACGCGGAACTAGCGTCGGCGTTGGAGGATTTGCAAGAGCGCTATAGCACCGCAGAACCGGTAGCGCGCCCAGCGACTTATGGCGATCAGATCACCATTGCGCACGTGGAAGGGCGCGCCAATGATGAGGTCTTCTTGCACCAGCACGATGTCACACTGGTGCTCGATCCTGAGAACAAGAGCATCATACCGGGCGTGGTTGAGGCGCTGGTAGGGCTTTCTGCAGGAGAGGAAAAACTGTTCCACCTGACCCTGCCGGAGGATTTCGAGGCGCCGGAGTTGCGCAATGCCGAAGCCGAATTCACCGTGCATATCAAAAGCGTCGCGGAGCGGATGGTGCCGCCATTGGATGATGCATTCGCCAGCGTCGCGGGCAACTTCGAGACGCTGGAGGAGCTCAAAACCGATCTACGCGCGCACATGCGTGACCACAAACACATGCACACGCACGAAGCGTATCATGAAGCGCTCGTGGCTGAGCTGGTGGCGCGCGCCGAGGTGCGGTATCCAGAGGTGCTGGTCGGCGAAGAGCTGGATGAGATGATGGCGACACTCAAATCCCGGTTGCCACAACAGACGGGAATGCAGTGGGATGATTTCTTGCGTCTGCAAGGACAGACCGAGGATCAAATGCGCGAGAGCCTGCGTCCGCGAGCCATTGAGCGATTGACGGAAAATCTGGCCTTGGAAGAGTTCGCCCGGCAGCAAGGGATCACAATAGCAGAGCAGGATTTGCGGGAACGCTACGAGCAATTGCTGGAATACCTGAATCTGCCACAGCGTGAGCGTCGTCGCTTTGATATGAATCTCGTCGTGGTGCAGGATCTGCACAAGGCGATGTTGCGAGAGCGGGCGTTGGCGGCGCTGGAGCGGCTGGCACAGGGAGACGCCGGCGCAGAGGCCACGGTCATGGCAGTCGAAGAGGATGCGGCGCAGCCGGAACTTGACGCCGTGGATGCGTAGGGTGCGCGGCTGATGGAGGAGGAAGATATGGGCCTGGTACCTATGGTGATCGAGACCACCGGACGCGGTGAACGGGCATACGACATCTTTTCCCTGCTGCTCAAAGAGCGGATTATCTTCTTAGGAACGCCAATCAACGCACAAGTTGCCAATCTCATTGTAGCGCAACTGCTGTTTCTGGATCGAGAAGATCCAGAGCGCGAGATTTCGCTGTACATCCATTCGCCCGGCGGTGAAATCGCGGCAGGACTGGCGATTTATGACACACTGCAGCTGATTCACGCTCCGGTCTCTACCATTGCAGTGGGGATGACCGCGAGCATGGCGACGGTACTGCTGACCGCTGGGATGAAGGGGCGCCGATACGCGCTGCCGCACGCCACCATTCACCTGCATCAGCCGCTCGGAGGCGTACAGGGGCAGGCGACGGATATCGAGATCGCGGCGCGGGAGATTCTGCGGATGCGCGAGCTGATCAACAAGTTGCTGCGCCAGCACACCAGTCTAACGCAAGAGCAGATTGATCGCTTTACCGACCGCGACTTCTACATGACAGCAGCGCAGGCGGCAGAACTGGGCATCGTGGATCGCGTGCTGGAGCCGGCAGGGAACGGTAAGTGACATTTGTGGCAGGGGGGAATTACTTTCCCCCCTGGTTGTTTGTAAACAGCCTAGCTATAATTTTAAGAGCGGTTATTGTGAATTTCTTCATGCTGTCGCGTGAAATAAGATAGACTTTCAGGAGGACAAAACGTGGATCTAGAAGCATTGAACGGCCTGTTGCGGCCCAAATCCATTGCAGTGGTTGGCGCCTCCAACAAGGAAGGCAAAATCGGCTATACGGTAGTCAAGAATCTCCTTGACAGCCATTATCAAGGCCCCATTTATCCCATCAACCCCAGTGAAGCCGAAATTCTAGGCCTGCGCGCTTATCCCTCGGTGGCGGCGGTCCCCGAAGCGATTGATGCTGCGGTCATCATCGTGCCGGCAAAACTGGTGCCTGCGGTGACTGAGGAGTGCGGCAAGAAAGGCGTCAAGGGTCTGATCATCATCGCCTCGGGCTTCAGCGAGGTGGGGCGTCAGGACCTCGAACAGCAGGTGGTGGATACGGCGCACGCTTATGGTATGCGCGTGCTCGGCCCCAATATCGTCGGCATTCTCTCGAACACCGATGCGTGTAACGCCTCTTTCGCCCCCTTCCTGCCGCTGCCCGGCAAGGCTGCTCTGGTCTCCCAAAGCGGCGCTTTGCTCATCGCCATGGACGCTTCCACATACACTCGGCGGGTGGGCTTCGACAAACTGGTCTCCATCGGCAATATGTCCGATGTCAACTTCGCCGATATGGTGGAATGGCTCGACCAGGATGAGAGCACGGCCTGTATCTGCCTCTACATCGAGGGGCTGCGGAACGGGCGTCGCTTCATCAACGCGGCTTTGAACGCCTCCAAGCCCATCATCGCCCTCAAGTCGGGCGTCTCGGCTCACGGCGCGGCTGCGGCAGCCTCGCATACCGGCTCGCTGGCGGGATCGGGCAAGATCTACGATACGGCTTTCCAACAGGGCGGCGTGGTGCGCGCGGCGGATCTGAACAACCTCTTCGACCGCACCCTGGCGCTTTCGTTGCAACCGCCGATGCAGGGCGAAAACATGCTCATCATCACCAACGGCGGCGGCGTGGGCGTGCTGGCAACCGATGCGGCGGAGCGTTACGGCGTGCCGCTGCGCTTCGCCCCGGATGATGTGCAGACGGAGCTCAAAAAGCACATGCCGGAATTCGGCTCAGCCAAGAACCCGGTGGATCTCACCGGTATGGCGGGCAAGGATTGGTATTACGCCTCCGTGCGCTATGCTTTCGCGCATCCGTGGGTGGATGGGCTGGCGGTGCTGTATTGCGAAACCGCAATGACCGATCCTCTTGAGATCGCCGGGGGCATCAAGCAAGCGATTGATGATTCTGGTGTGACGGGCAAACCGGTGGCGGTATCCTTCGTTGGCGGCGAGCAATCTGCCGCCGCGCGCAAGTGGCTCGTGGAGAATGGCATTCCCGCTTACGATGCGCCCGATGTCGCCATCAACGCGCTGGCCGCGTTGCGCGAATACGCCCGCAGCCGCGAGCTGGCAGCGACGCCGTTCCATCGCTACGAGGATGTGGATGAGGCGGCGGCCCGCGCGATCATCGCCAATGCTCGCGAACATCACAACCACAGCCTCACCGAAATCGAGTCCAAGAAGATCTTCCGCGCTTACGGAATGCCCGTGGCGATCACCGAGCTGGCAAAGACCGAGGACGAAGCCGTTGCCCTCGCAGAACAGATCGGCTATCCAGTAGTGATGAAGATCATGTCGCACGACATCCTCCACAAGTCCGATGCCGGCGGCGTGAAGGTCAACATCAAGACCGCCGATGGGGTGCGCGAAGCCTTCCGCACCATCATCGCCAACGCTCAGGCGTACAAGGCGGATGCCGTGATCGAGGGTGTGGCCGTGCAGGAGATGGCGCCGTGGGGCACCGAGGTGATCGTTGGCTCGGTCAACGACCCAACCTTCGGGCCAACGGTGATGTTTGGTCTGGGCGGCATCTTCGTAGAGATTCTCAAGGACGTCACCTTCCGCGTGGCGCCGGTCTCTGCCGAGCAATCCTATCAGATGTTGGAAGAGATCAAAGCGGGCGCGATTCTGGCCGGCGCGCGCGGGGAAGCGCCGCGAGATCGCAAGGCGCTTTCTGAGGTGCTCAGCCGCTACTCGCAGATGATCACCGACCTGGAAGATGAAATCGCCGAGTCGGATGCCAACCCCGTCCTGGTCTACGATGAAGGTCAAGGCGTGAAGGTCGTGGATGCGCGCATCATCCTGAAGAAATAGCTGTATTCGAGGAACAGCACCGCCGCGTTTCTGCCGGCGGTGCTGTTTTTTGTTCTTGCCGCTTCTCTTGTTGCGCGTATACTTGAAGTGAATCGGTGCGGCTGTCCCGTAGAGCGCAGAGAGCAGTGAGCGGAACGCAGTTCGCCGTGTCCAAACTGCTCAGATACTACTGGTAAAATCTTAATTGCATATTCTGACAACACGAATAA
>CAZDSF010000001.1:117709-140708 GCA_964508025.1 uncultured Anaerolineales bacterium | reverse complement strand
CATCGCCAGCATGAAGAGCTGCAACTGCCGGGTCAGTAACACAGGTTTGCAACGTGTTTCCACGATGAGACAAGCCCCCCACGAGACAATTTATGGAGAGTAGTGAGCAGAGAACAGTAAAAGACTCCTACGACGCACTGCTCTCTACGCTCTATTTGCAGTACCCCTCTCAGGCTTTTATCCCTCGCCCAAAGCCAGCGTAGTGTAGCATGGATACCAGGCGGAGCAAATGCCCCCGCTGGTCATTCCATGAATCCGGGCTTATAATGAGAGTGCGTTTGCACCAACAGCGCCCAATTTCCAGCCATGAAAGGAGTTGCTCCATGTCAGGTGATACGATTTTCGCCATCCTGGGTTGCGGCATTCTACCGCTAGGGTTCATCCTCATCACGCTCGTCTTGCGAGCCATCCGCATCATTTACCAATATGAGCGCGGCGTTGTCTTCCAATTGGGAAAGTACGTAGGCACACGCGAACCGGGCCTCACGTTCATCATCCCCATCATCCAAACGCTGCGCAAGGTGGATATGCGCATCAAGACCGCCGATATTCCCCGGCAAGAAGTGATGACCCGCGATAACATCCCCATGCTGGTCAACGCGGTCGTGTACTTCCGGGTGGTGGATCCCGAAGCCGTCATCATCAAAATCGAGGATCACGTCTTCGCGGTGCGCCAGTACACCCAAGCCGCGTTGCGCGATGTGATCGGCAACGCTGAAATGGACTTCGTCCTCACCGAGCGCGAGCAAATCGCCGATAGCATCCGCAACATCGTAGACACTGAGACCAGCGGTTGGGGCGTAGACGTGGAAGCGATCAAAATCCAAGAAGTTGAACTTCCCGCCGAGATGAAACGCGCCATGGCGAAGCAGGCCGAAGCCGAGCGCGAACGCCGCGCCATGATCATCAACTCCCAAGGCGAGCTCACCGCCTCGGAGAATCTACGCCAGGCTGCCGCCAACCTCGCCAACAGCCCGGCGGCGCTGCACCTGCGCACGCTCCAGACGCTCCGCGACATCGCCGCCGATCCTTCGGAGAAGATTGTGCTCTTCGTACCGTCGGATTTCGGCAAGATGTTGGGGGTGTTGACGGAGAAAGAGTAAAGCGCCGTGATGCTTGACAACAACATCCGGTATTTGCAGCTCGCCTTCAACTATGACCTGGCGCTGGTGCAGCGGGCGGTACCGCGCATTCCCTTCAACGAGCGGATTTTCATCGAAGCGGGGACGCCCTTCATCAAACGCGAGGGGATGACCGGCATCCGCATGATGCGCGCCCTGTGGAAAGGGCAGGTCATCGCCGACATGAAGATCGCCGACGGCGCGGCAGGCGAGGTGGAGATGGCGCGGGCCGCCGGGGCCACGGGCATCACCGCGCTGGGCAGCTCCCCCACGGAAACGCTGGATCTCTTCGTGACGCACTGCGCCAACCTGGGCATGCTCTCGATGATTGACATGATCGGCGTGCGCGATCCCCTCGCCGTGGTGCGCCCCCTGCGCCGCCCGCCCGATGTCGTCATCCTCCACCGGGGCCGCGACGAAGAGTCCAGCCGGGGCAAGATGATCCAGTATCGCCACATCAACCGGCTGCGGAGCAAGTACGATATCTTCATCGGCGCCGCTGGCGGCATTGACCTGAAGGAATCACGCAGCGCCATCTTCAACGGCGCGGGGCTGGTGGTGGTGAATCTGGTGCGGCCCGGCGATAACTGGGCAGGCATCCCCACCGACGGCGACATTCCGACCACCGTGGCCCAGTTCTTGATGGCGATGGCTTGACGGGAAGTAGGGAGTAAGGGAGTAAAGGAGTAAAGGAGTAAAGGAGTAAAGGAGTAAGGGAGTAAGAGCAGCTCGCTGGTGCGCCGCTACGTCAATGCGCTACTTTCCTACTTCCTACTCCCCTACTACCCTACCCCCCTACTGCCCTACTGCCTACCACCGTCCACGTCTCCACCTGCACCCACGTCATGCCCCAGCCATCGGTCTGGCGGATGCCGGTGACGAGAAGCGGCTCCCACGCGGGCGGCAAGGGCTGTTTGCCCCCGAGCTTCGTCAGCAGCCACGTCGCGCCATCCCAGAGGAAGAAATCCGGCCCGCGACTCCACCCCGGAAGGCGCACCCCCGCCATCCACGCGCGCTGCCGTTCGGGCAGCGCCGCCAGCGGCAGCACGCCCGTGTGGACCTCGCGCAGCTGCGGCAACAGCGTTTGCAGCGTGCCGAGCGGGTACCCCATCACCGCGCGCTCCCACGCCAGGCGTTGCGTTGCCGTCTCCGGCGTCACGGCGGATTCCAGGGCCAGCAGCGGCAATTGCTGCGCGCTGCCCGCCCGGCGAATGTCGCGCAGCTCCGCGAGCAGCGCCGCCCGGCTGGCGCCAAAGCCAGCGAGCGCGCCCGCCTGAATCAGATGCACGATCTCCGGCGTCTGTAGCGACACGCGCGCCAGCAAGTCCCGCAATCCGGCAAAGGCGCCCGCAGATCGCGCCGCGATCAACGCCGCCGCCGAACGCTCCCGCAGGTCGCGGATCAGGCCCAGTCCCAGCCAAATGACGGGCTGCGCCCCCTCCCATGCCAGCGCGGCTTTCTCCAGGCTGTGATTGACGTGCGGCGGGCGCACGTCAATGCCCCAGCGCACCGCCTCCGCCATGTACACCGCCGGATGATGATAACCGCCCCAATCCTGCAAGCGCGCACAGAAAAAAGCCGCCGGCCAGTGCGCCTTGAGGTAGGCGGAACGGTAGCTCACATCAGCGTAAGCCGTAGCGTGCCCCTGATTGAAGCCGTAGCCTGCGAAGACCGCCACCTGCTGCCACAGACGCTGCGCCTGCTCGGCGGTGAAACCTGGGCCGGCGGGCGGCGGACGCTGGCAGCCAGCCTCGAAGTCGCGCTGCATCTGCGCCATGACCTCCGGGTTCATTTTGCTCATCCCCCGCCGCAGATGATCCGCCTGCGCCCAGCTCAGCCCCGCGATCTCCGTCGCCACCCGCAGAATCTGCTCCTGAAAGATCAGCACGCCCTTGGTCGGGCCGAGAATCGGCGCCAGGGCGGGATGGAGATAGGTCACCCGCTCCTGCCCACGATAGCGACGCACGAAAGCCTCAGCCATCCCGCCGGTGGCGGGGCCCGGCTTGAAAAAAGCGTTCGCAATCGCCAGATCGGCCACCGTCCGCGCCCGCAGCTTGCACAGCGTGCGGCGAGCGCCTTCGGAATCGCACTGGAAGACGCCGATGGTATCCCCCCGCGCCAGCAGCGCCGCCGTCTGCGGGTCATCCAGGGGAATCTGCGACAGCCGAAAATCAGGATCGCTGTCGCGGCGCACCAGCTCCGCCGCGTCGCTCAGCACCGTCAGCGCCCGCACGCCCAGCAGATCCATCTTGGCGACGCCGACCGCCTCTACATCGGTGTGATCGAATTGCGTGACGAGGAAGCCCTTGGGCGACCATTGCAGCGGCAGGTAATCGGTGAGCGGGCCGGACGTCACCACGATGCCGCCCGCGTGGACGCTGAGATGATCGGGAAAGTCGGTGATGCTGTACGCAGCGCGGGCTACCTCCCGCAGGCGCGGATCCTCGATGGCGGCGACAACCTCTTCCGGCGGGCGCTCATCCCGCGCCCAGCGGCGATGCGACCAGCGCGGCAGGGCTGCCAGCAACGCCTTGAGCGCGCTTTCTTCAAGCCCGTGGGCTTTGGCCGCCTCACGCGCCGCCGAGCGGAGCTGTAACGTGTTCAGCGCGCCCACCAGGGCCACCCGTTCCGCGCCGTAGGTGCGGCGCACATAATCGAGCACCGCGTCGCGGCGGCGGCTGCAAAAATCCAGGTCAATATCCGGCGGATCATGGCGTGCAGGACTGAGGAACCGCTCAAAGAGCAGGTCATGGGCGATTGGATCCACTGTCGTGATCCCCAGGCAGTACGCCACGAGCGAATTCGCCACGCTGCCGCGCGTGCTCACGGGAATCTCGCGCTCGCGGGCGTAGCGGACGATATCGGCGACGACGAGAAAGAGCGGCGCGTAGCCGTGTCGGCAGATAACATCGAGCTCGCGCTCCAAACGCACGCGGGCAGCGGCAGACGCCGCCTCTCCAAAGCGGGCCGCAAACCCCGCCTGCGCATCCGCAGTGAGTGCCATTTTGGGTGTGGTCTGGGCGGGGAGAGGATACGCGGGCCATATACGCTCACCCGTGGGCAAAGCGGGCGCGCACAGCGCAGCCAGCGCGCCCGCGCGCGCCATGGCTTCGGGGAAAGCGGCAAAACGCGCGCTCACGGCCTGCGGCGAAAGCCAGTGCACCTCCACGACGGGATCGCCGCCATCGGGCAGCGCTTCCGATGGCACAGCCTCGAGCAGGCAATTGCAGCGGATCGCAGCCAGCAGGCGCAGGCGGGGCTTATCCTCCGGCCCCAGGCTGTACACCGGCTGCACGGCGACGGTAGGCACGCCCAGGCGCGCCGCCAGCCGCGTCACCTGCCGGGCCACGGCTTCGTCTGCAGCCGTGTGCAGCTCCAGGCTCAGATGGAAGCGCTCCTCGAAAAGCCCTGCCAGCCGCGCGGCGATGCGATGCGCACTCGACTCGGCCCCGGCGCGGATGCCGCGCTCGATCCAGCCGCGCCGCCCGCCGGAAAGCGCGATCACGCCGGCGGTATGCGCCTGCAAGCTCGCCAGCGACAGCCCGCGCTGACAGAACGCCTCGCGGTCGGCGCGTCCCTGCGCCAGCGAGGAGAGCCGGCACAGGGAGCGATACCCCTCCGGGCCGGTCGCCAGCAAGACGAGCAAGCCCGGCGTCTCGCTGCCGGGAATCGGCGGCAGGTCGGCGGGCCAGGCGAGGGGCACCGTCATGCCGAGGATGGGCTGCACGCCCATACGCTGGCAGGCGCGCGAAAACGCCGCCGCGCCGTAGAGCGCCAACGTATCGGTGAGGGCCAGATGCGTCATCCCCTCCGCCGCCGCCCGCGCGGCAAGCGCCTCGACCGAGGGCGTCGCGCCGAGCAACGTGTAGCGGGAATGGACGTGCAAATGCGTGAAGGTACCCATAGTTCAGGTTATACCCCACCCCAGGCCGTTGGCAACCACAAAGTTGCCCTTTTGCCTTTTTGGGATTACACTTGCGTCCAGGTAACGCAGATCGCGCAGATGACACAGATTTCGCAGATTTTCATAACTCTATGTTTGGCGCGAATCCACGTTCATCTGCGTCCAGGTAACGCAGATTGCGCAGATTTTTATAACTTTATGTTTGATCCGCGTTTATCTGCGTTCATCTGCGTTCATCTGCGTTCATCTGCGTTCATCTGCGTCCAACCGTTATAAAAACAGTGAGCCGGTTGCCGCGCTTAGACGACGCACCTACTCACTGCTCACCTTTTACCATGATAGGAGAAGCCATGCGCACACTGATCAAGAATACCACTGCCATTACCCTCGACGCGGAGGATCGCATCCTTACCGGGATTGACATCGCGCTGGAAGGCAAGCGCATTCTCGCCGTGGGGCAGGCGCCGCCGGATTTCGCGCCCGATGAGGTGATTGATGGGCGCGAGCGGGTCGCGTTGCCCGCGTTCTTCAACGCCCACTGCCACGCGCCGATGACGTTGGAACGCGGTTGGGCGGAGGACCTCCCCTTCGACCGCTGGCTCAATGAGAAGATCTGGGTCGCAGAGTCGGCCCTCGAAGCCGAGGATGTGACGTGGGGCGCGGCCCTCGCCGCCGCCGAAATGCTCCGCAGCGGCACGGTCGGCTTCGGCGATCACTACTTCTGGATGGACAAGGTCGCGTCGGTGGTCGAGGAGAGCGGCATGAAGGCGCTGCTCGCCTGGTGCCACTTCGGCATCGGCGATGACAAGGAGGTCGGCGGCGTCTCTTTCGAGGAGACCGTGGCCTTCGTCGAGGCGTGGAATGGCGCCGCCGAGGGGCGCATCCACACGACGATGGGACCGCACTCGCCGTACATGACGCCCACCGACGTGCTGCGGCGCTTCGTCGCCGAGGCGGAGCGCGTGGGCGTGGGGGCGCACTTCCACCTGAGCGAATCCAGCGAGCAGGTGCGCAACTCGCTGGCGCGCTACGGCCTCACGCCGCCGGCTTACGTCGCCGGACTAGGGCTGCTCGATCTGCCCCGCCCCGCGCTGTTAGCGCACTGCAACGCCGCCACGCCAGAGGATATGGCGCTCCTCGCCGCGAAGGGCGCTCACGTGGCGCACGCGCCCAAGACCTACCAGAAGCTCGGCATGGAGATGCCCCCGCTGCCGGAGATGCTCGCGCACGGAATGCGCGTGGGGCTGGCGACCGACGGCCCCGCCTCCAACAGCGATTTCAACATGCTGGAGATCCTGCGCCTCACGGGGCTGCACTGGAAAGGCGCCCGGCTCGATCCCGAAGCCCTGCCCCGCACGCAGTTGCTTCGCATGACGGCGCAGGTCTCGGCGGCGGCGCTGGGCTTCCCCGAAAGCGGCGTCCTTGCGCCGGGGCGCTCCGCTGACCTGTTGCTGCTGGATACCACCGCGCCGCACTGGATTCCCCGGCACGACCTGGCAGCGGGCGTCGTCTACACCGCGCATCCAGGCGATGTGGCCTACGTCTGGTGCGACGGGCGGCTGCTCTATCGCCAGGGCGAATTCCTCACGCTGGATATCGAGCGCATCCGCTGGGAAGCCGAACGTCGCGCCTTCCGCATGGTGGGCAAGCCGATGAGCTCCCTGCGGGCGTATGGGGCGTGAAGTCGCATGTCCTATAAACCCACCCTAAAGCAGCGCTGGCAATACGCCTTCGACAATTTGATGGCAGCGGGGACGCCCGCGATGATCGGGACGCTGTTCGCGCTATCATTTGTTCTCATCATGGCGGCAGCCGCGGCGCTGAGTCTGTTTGGCATCACGCAGGATGGCGGCGAGACGCTCAGCCTTGGCGAAGCTGCCTGGGAAAGCCTGATGCGCACGCTCGACGCCGGCACGATGGGCGGCGATACCGGCGCGGCGTTCCGCCTGGTGATGCTGGGCGTGACCCTGGGCGGCGTCTTCTTCGTCTCAGCGCTCATCGGCGTGCTCGGCAGCGGCGTGGAGAGCAAGCTGGAGGAGCTGCGCAAGGGCCGTTCGCTGGTGTTGGAGCAAGAACACACCGTTATCCTCGGCTGGTCGCCCCAGATCTTCACCATCCTGGAGGAGCTGATCGAAGCCAATGCCAACCAGAAGCGCTCTGCCATTGTGATCCTGGCGGATGTGGATAAGGTGGAAATGGAGGATGAGATTCGCTCGCGCACGCCCAAGACCCGCAATACCCGCATCATCTGTCGCTCTGGCAGCCCTACAGATCCCACCGACCTGGAAATCGCCAGCCCACACACAGCCCGCGCCATCATCGTGTTGCCGCCCGCCGAGGAACATCCCGATACTTTTGTCATCAAAACCGTGCTCGCCATCACCAACCATCCGCAACGTCATGCCAAACCCTACAACATCGTCACCCAAATCAGCGACAGGAAGAACCTGCCGGTCATGCAGATGATCGGACGGCGCGATCACCTGAGCACGCTGCTCGTGGGGGATATCATCGCCCGCGTCACGGCGCAAACCTCGCGCCAATCGGGCCTCTCCGTTGTCTACACGGAGCTGCTGGGCTTCAGTGGAGATGAGATCTACTTCAAGGCAGAACCGGCGTTGATCGGCAAAACCTTCGGCGAGACCCTCAATGCGTATGAGGAGTCCACCGTCATCGGCATCTTCGCGGCAGACCAACGCGTGCATCTCAACCCACCGATGGACACGCGCCTGGCGCCGGGCGATCAGCTCATCTTCATCTCCGCTGATGATGATACCATTCACCTGGCAACTGCCGCGCCGCCCATCCAGGAAGCGCTGATCGAGGCCGATACCGCCTGCGCGCCGACCACCCCGGAGCGAAACCTGATCCTGGGATGGAACGAGTATGCCGCCATCGTGGTGGGGGAACTGGATCACTACGTCGCCCCCGGCTCGACCCTCACCATCGTGGCGCACGATGTCCACGAGACCGCCATCCACCAATGTCGCGCGCGCAAACACCTGGAAGTGGATTTTCATGCCGGCGATACCACCGACCGCGTCTTGCTCAATACCCTCCAGATCGAAACCTACGATCACGTTATCGTGCTGGCGGATACGGGTCTGAGCGTGCAAGCCTCCGACGCGCGCACCCTCATCACCCTGCTCCATCTGCGCGACATCGCCGAGGGAACTGGGGCAACCTTCTCCATCGTCAGCGAGATGCTCGACCTGCGCAACCGCGCGCTGGCTGAGATCGCCAACGTGGATGATTTCATCGTGAGCGACCACCTCATCAGCCTGATGCTCTCACAGCTGAGCGAGAATCCCGCCCTGTATGCTGTCTTCACCGATCTCTTCGATCCCGCCGGCTCCGAGGTCTACCTCAAACCGATCACGGATTATGTGCAGATCGGCAAGCCAGTCAGTTTTGCCACCATCGTCGAAGCGGCCCGCCGCCGGGGGCAGACCGTGCTCGGCTTCCGCTGCATGGCGCAAGCCTACGATCCGACGCAAGCCTATGGCGTGCATACAAATCCACGGAAATCAGAGGAGCTCCGCTTTACCGCCGACGCGAAAATCATCGTTTTGGCAGAGTCATAACCGCCTGCAATGTTTGATTATTGACACTCAAACATTCTTATGCTAGACTGTAACCAAAATCGAACATCTGCAGCCCTACACCGCAGCACAGAAAGGCCGCGAAAATGTTGCAAGCAGAACGACGCCGCGAGATCATCGAGTGGGTCAACCAATACGGCAGAATCACCATCGCCGATATTTGCGCGCATTTCAACGTCTGCGACATGACTGCCCGTCGCGACCTGCGCGAGCTCGACCGCGAAGGCTTGTTGCGGCGCGTCCACGGCGGCGCCGTGAGCAGCCTGCGGCGCAGCTACGAAGCGCCCTTTCAAATGCGCGCTTCGGATCACGCCGCGCCCAAAGAACGCATTGGACGCGCCGCCGCCGCACTCATCCACGATGGCGATAGCGTGGCCTTCGATACCGGCACCACTACCTTAGAGGCCGCGCGCGCGCTCCGCGACCAGCGCAACCTTACCATTCTAACCACGAGCCTGCCCATCGCCAACGAAATCGCCGCGCGTTTCCCACTGGAATCCGGCGTGCGGTTGATCGTGGCCGGCGGCATCGTGCGCCCCAACGAACTCTCCATGATCGGCAGCTTCACCGAGCAGATGTGCAGCCAGATTCACGTAGATCGGGCTTTCGTCGGCTTTGGCGGGCTGACGCTGGAAGAAGGGCTGACGGAGTACAACCTGGAAGATGCCATGGTCAAGCAAGCCCTGCTGCGCAGCGCGCAACAGAAAATCGCAGTGATAGACAGCAGCAAATTCGGGCGCGTCACCTTCGCCTCTGTCGGCCCGCCCACCGCCGTGGACATCATCATCACCGATGCGGACGCGCCGCCGGACATGCTCGCGGCGCTGCGCGACCTGGGCGTGCAGGTCATCGTCGCGGAGTGAGAGCCGCGCCATTCACTATTTCTATCGGAGGCTCTATGACCACAACGCTGCTACGCGCCGATACGATTCTGACCCTCGATGCTCAGGATACCCGTTACGCCCCCGGCTACCTGATCGTAGAAGACCATCGCATCGTCGAAATTGGCCCACAATCTGCGCTGAAGGGACGCCGCTGCGACGCCGAGATCGCGCTGAACGACCGCCTGCTCATGCCGGGGCTGGTCAATGCACACACGCACACGCCGATGGTGCTGTTTCGCGGGCTGGCTGAAGCCTACTCGCTCTTCACCTTCGAAGGCTGGTACGAGGGCATCCGCGCCTGGGAAGCCGTGCTCGAAGCCGACATGATTGCCGATGCCGTCGCCGTCTCCTGCGCCGAGATGATCCGCACCGGCACCACCTGCTTTGCCGATCAATATTTCCATACGGATCGCATCGTCCCTGTGGTGGATCAAAGCGGGCTGCGCGCGGCCCTGGCCTACGGCATCGTCGAAATGGGCGACGCCGCCGCCCGCGAGCGAGAAGTCGCTGCCGCCGCCGCCTTCCTCGAATCCATTCAGGGGCATCCACGGCTCAAAGGCTGGGTGGGCCCGCACGCCTTCTTCGTGGATAACAGCCCGGAAGCGATCCAGCTCGAACTGGCGCTGGCAGATCGCTTCGACACCGGCTTACACTTCCACCTGGCGACGAGCGGCGAGGAGGAGCGCTACTGCCGCGAGCACTTCGGGCGCAGCGCTGTGCAACAGATGGAACAGCTGGGCATTCTCGAACGGCGATTGCTGGCGGCGCACAGCATCACCATCCCGCCGGAGGATTTCCCCATCCTGGCGCGCTACCCCTTCACGGCGGTGATTGCCGCCTCGGCGTGTATGCGCAGCGGCGCGGAGATCGCCGCGCTCGATGCGATGCGCCGCGCCGGCATCAACATCGCCCTCGGCACGGATAACGTGGCGAACAACAATTCTTACGATATGTTCAACGAGATGCAGACCACGGCCAAGCTCATGTCGCTGCGCGAACAGCGCCCCGCCGCGATCCCTGCCGCCGATATTCTGCGGATGGCGACCCTCGGCGGCGCCCGCGCGCTGGGCTGGGAGAATGACATCGGCTCGCTGGAATTGGGCAAGAAGGCCGACCTCATCGCCCTCGACCTCGGCGACATCGGCTGGGCGCCGGATGGCGCGCAGACCCTGGAGACGGCGCTGGTGTACAGCATCAGCGGGATGCACGTCCGCGATGTGATGGTGGATGGCGCGTGGCTACTGCGCGATGGCGTCTGCCTCACCCTCGACTACGCCGCCAGCCGCGCCCGCCTCAACGCCGCCTTCGCTCGCCTCAAGAAACGGCGGGGATGAGGGGAGTTGGGGAGATAGGGAGCTGGGGAGCGCGGGGGCAGAGGCGCAGGGGAGCAAAGGAGAATGGCTTCTACACCCAAAAGCACTCGTTATACAACACCCATTTCCCATCACCATCACCATCACCATCACCATCCCCATCACTCATTACCCATCACCTATTACCCATTACGCCTGACTGCTAGCGCTCCACCTTTCCGCCAAGACGCTCATACGCTAATACGCTAAAACGCTGACACGCTCATACGCTAACACGCTCACGCTTTTGGAGGACGCATGATTCGACTCGTGATTGACACCGATCCCGGCGTGGATGACGCCCACGCGATTATGGCGGCGGCGGTTTACCCCAGCGCGCGCATCGAAGCCGTGACCACGGTCAAAGGTAATGTATCGCTGGCGCACACCACCGCCAACGCCTGCACCATCCTCGATATGATGGGAGTGGACGCACCCATCTACGCCGGTTGCGCGCAGGCCCTTGTTACCGAGAGCGACGGCGCGGAAGGCTTCCACGGCGCTGATGGCCTGGGCGACAGCGCCTATCCCCCTTCACCGCGCAAGGTCGAAGCCGAACACGCCGTCCACGCGCTGGTGCGGCTTGCCAACGCGGAGCCGGGCGCGCTGACCCTTGTCGCTATCGGCCCGCTCACCAACGTCGCCATGGCGCTGCGGCTCGATCCCGAGCTGCCCAAGAAATACCGCCAGCTCGTGGTGATGGGCGGCGCGATCCGCAGCCTGGGTAACACCACCCTCACCGCCGAATTCAACTTCTACGCCGACCCGGAAGCCGCCGCCGTCGTCTGCCGCGATTGGCCCGGTCTCACCCTCGTCTCGTGGGAAACCACGGTAGAGCATCCCTTCTCCGAGGCGCAAATCAAGGCACTGCTCGCCATGGAGACGCCGCGCGGGGAATTCTTCCGGCGCATCAGCCACAAAGCTGTCGCCTATTTGGAGCGGATTCTGGGATATCCAACCATGCTGGAACCGGACCTGCTGGCAATGGCCGTCGCGCTCGAACCGGAGATTGTGCGCCAGCAAGAAGCGCGTTATCTGGAAGTAGAGCTCTCCGGCGCGCTGACGCGGGGACAAACCTGTGTGGATTGGTACGGCGTATCCGGCAAGCAACCCAACGTCGCGTTGACGCTGGCGCTGGATACCGACCGAGTTTGGGAACTCATGCGAGCCGCGCTGCTATGATCGCGCAGCTGCTCCGGGCCGCCGAGGCGCGGCTGCCCGAAATGACAGCGTTCCTGCAAGACCTGGTGCGCATCCCCTCGGTCAACGGGCGCGATACCGAAGCCGCCGTGGCGCAGCGCGTTCTCGTGGAAGCCGCCCGGCTGGGCTTTGAGGCCCGGCTCCCGGCGCGAGATCCGGCGCGGCCCAACGTGCTCGTCACATGGGGCGAGGGGCCGGCGGGCTTCACCTTCATCGCCCACACGGATACCGTGGCCGAGGGAAATCCGGCCGCGTGGACGACGCCGCCCTTCGCAGCCGCCGTGCGCGAGGGCCGGATCTACGGGCGCGGCGCCGCCGACAACAAGGCGGGCCTGGTCTGCGGCCTGTACGCACTGGCGCTCCTGCGCGATGAGGGCCTGGTGGATCCTGCCGCCGTCCGTGTGAGCGTCGCTGGCGTTGTGGATGAGGAATCCGGCGCGAGCAGCCCACTGGGGGTTCGCTATCTGCTGGATGCAGGCCTGCTCGCGGGAGCGCGCGGCGCGATCTACGCCTACGCCAGCGACATCGTCTGCATTGGGCATCGCGGGCTGCTGCGGGTGATCCTCCGGGCCGAAGGGCAGACGATCCATTCCGGCAGCGCCGCGTGGAGCCAGGGATTGGGCGGCGTCAACGCCGTCACCGGGCTGGCGGCGATCCTGCTGCGGCTGGAGGCGCTCCGCCTGCCCGCGCCCACGCATCCCGCCTTCGAGGGGCTGCGGTGCACCCTCACGCCGGGCACGCGCTTCAGCGGCGGCGAGTTCGAGAGCATGGTGCCGGCCCACGCCGAAGCGCTGGTGGATGTGCGCCTGATGCCGGGACAGCCCGCCGAAGACGCGCTCGCTGCCATCGAGCGCGTCATTGCCGAAGAGACCGCGCGCCGTCCGGGGCTGCACGTGACGCTGGAGGTGAAGAACCGGCTGCCAGGCGCCGCCATCCCCATGGACCATCCGCTGGCGACGCTGGCGCAACGGTACACGGAGACCGTCACCGGCGCGGCGTGGCCCATCGCGGGCGCCGGCCCGGCCAACGAGGGCTACATGCTCATCGAGGCGGGCATCCCCACCCTCTGCGGTTTTGGCCCCACCGGCGACAACGCCCACGCGCCCGACGAATGGGTGGAGCTGGCAAGCCTGCCGCGCACCGTGCTCATGTTCGCGGGCATTGTGCGGGACTATTTATGAGTTGCGAGTTGAAGGTTGCGAGTTGACTTGCCCTGTGACTCGCTTTCTCGCTAATGCGCTAATGCGCTGATACGCTGATACGCTAAGCCCTTCACTAGGAGTAATCTATGGCAACACAACACGATCCCTGGACGCAAGTGCAGACCCGTCACGGCTTTGCCGCCGACGAGGTGATTTCCGCGCTGCAAAAGGAAATTCGACGCGGCAACACCGAAAATGCCGCGCTGCTGGCGTATGAGATGGCGACGACCAGCCCGGAACTGGAGGACTATCTCTGGTATCGGTTGCTGGTGATTTCTGTGGAAGACGTCGGCAGCGGCGACCCGCAAGCGCCGGTGCTGATCCACACGCTCTACCAAATGAATCAGCGCTTCGGGCGCCGCGGCGGCGAGTACCTGCTGTTCATCATCCATGCCGTGCGCACGCTCTGCGCCGCGCCGAAGGATCGCGCCAGCGACGAGATGCTCAACTGGCTCAAGCATCAGGTCGAGGAGGAAGGCTTACGGCCCACCATCCCCGATTACGCCCTGGATATGCACACCGCTCAGGGCAAGGCGCTTGGGCGCGGGCCGCGCCACTTCTGGGAAGAGGGCGCCCGGCTGCATCACGAATTGCCCGACCGCGATACCACCTATCATGAACGCATGTTGGCGCTATTGAACCCGCCCGGCGAAAAATGACGAGAAATCAAAATTCCCTCTTGACAACGCGCAAAACCGCGCCTATAATGGAGAAAGTGGTCAGACCAGCAAACCAGCAAACCATCACACCAGAGGGATAATGGGCGTCACCTTTGAACCGGTTGAACGGGTTTCGGTCAGCGAAGAAATCGCCAAAAGGGTGCTTGACCTGATCAACACTGGCGTCCTCAAACCGGGCGACAAACTCCCCTCCGAGCGCGAGCTGATGGATCAGCTGCGCGTCAGCCGTTCATCCATCCGTGAAGCGCTGCGCTCCCTCAGCATGATGGGCGTGCTAGAGATCCGCCCCGGCGCGGGAACCTATGTCACAGAGCATCTGGTGGGCTTTATCGTGGGGCAGCTAGAGTGGACCAAACTGCTGGGAAAACGCAACATCGTCGAGTTGCTAGAAGTGCGCGAACCCCTCGAAATCCACGCAGCGGGTCTCGCCGCCCAACGGGCCACCCCTTATTACACGGGGCTATTATACGCCGCAGTTGAAACGTATTCCGACACTTCTCTCTCCATAGAGGAGCGCATGAACGCCGATATTCATTTCCATGACATCATCGCAGAAATGTCGGGGAACAGCGTTCTGGAGTATCTATTGCGTGTATTCCATGAGACCCTGCGAAACTATGCCCTGCAACAACGGATAGGGTTTTCCACAGCCACCACGGCAGAGAATGAACATCTGTTGATTGTCGAAGCTATCGAGGCAGGAGATGAACTGCGCGCGCGCGCCGCTATGGCGCAACACCTGCGTACCCACCGGCCAGTGCAATTAAGCCAAACGACAACGACTTCCTCTTCCCAGGCCGCTTCAACTCCCCACGCCGCCACGGCGCCAGAATCTATAACCCATTGAGGAGGTGGTACATAAATTTAAATTAGAGTCGTGTCAGTAATGCTATATAGTTCGCTGTTTCAAAGCCGATTCTGTAACAATCTATATCTGAGGAGGAGACCATGTTCCGTCGAACGTTGTACACTGTAATTGCAGCCGTGATGGTGCTAACGATGCTGGCAGGATGCGGCGGCAGCGCGCCAGCCACACCCGCCGCCGACCCCGGTCAGACAGGCAAAACCTATCGCGTGGCTCTGATTATCTCCCAGCTGGGCGACCGCTCGTTTCTCGATTCGGCGGCGCGCGGCATTGACATGGCGAAGAACGCCTTCTCCAACGTGCAAACCCGCATCATCGAGAATCAGGACGTAGGCGAGCAGCAGTTGGCGGCCCGCGCCATGGCGGAAGAGGGCTACGATCTGATCATCACCGTCGGCTTCGGTTCTGCCGACTGGACCTCGCAGATCGCCCAGGAGTATCCCGATATTCAGTTCGCCATCGTGGACGCTATGTTGCTGGATGCGGATGGCAACCCGCTCAAGAATGGCACCGGTCTGACCTTCCGCGAGGATGAAGGGTCCTTCACAGTGGGCATGGTCGCGGCGATGCTCTCCAAGACCGGCAAAATCGGCTACATCGGCGGCATGGATGTGCCCCTGCTGCGCCGCTTCGAGCTGGGCTACATCCAGGGCGCGAAATACGCCAACCCCAACATCCAAATCGTCTCCGGCTGGGTAGGCGCGTTCAACGATCCCACCAAGGGCAAGGAATTGGCGCTCACGCAATATGAGGAAGGCGTAGACATCATCTTTGCCGCTGCCGGGAAGAGCGGCGAGGGCGTCCTGGCGGCTTCGGCTGAGCGCGGGCTGTACTCCATCGGCGTGGACTCCGATCAGGGCTACATCCAGCCGGGCCACGTCATCACCTCAATGATGAAGATGGTGGATCGCGCGGTCTTCGATACCATCAAGGCGCTGGTCGAAGGCAAGCTCGAGGGCGGCACCCGCGTGTACGGCCTCAAAGAAGAAGCCGTCGGCATGTGCCATCTCTACAACATCAGCGATGAGTTCATCAAGAACGGGCCGCCGGAAATGGTGCAAGATCTGCAGCAGCGGGTGATCCCCGCCGTGCGCACCGCAGTGGAAAAGATCAAGAGTGGGCAGATGTGCGTCACCGACTACGTTGAGATCTTCCCCTGCGCCAACCCCCCAGCTCCGGGCGGAATGAATCAGTAATCCCAATTTGTGATGCAGGAGGTGTTATGGTGGCGCACCACGCCGACATAACACCTCCCAACATGCCCGTATAGGGAAACCAGCACTAATCCGTGGCATCCGTGGAATCCGTGAGCCACCCCTTGAGGAGGTCGCAACGTGGCTACAGCCGTCGAAATGCGAGGTATCCGCAAAGTGTTTCCAGGCGTTGTTGCCAATGACAATGTTGATCTGGTCGTCGAAGAAGGTGAAATTCACGCACTTATTGGAGAAAACGGCGCCGGCAAATCCACTTTGATGAATGTACTCTTCGGGTTATATCACCCCGAAGAAGGCAGCATCAAAGTACGAGGTAAACAGGTACACATTCGCAAGAATGCCGACGCCATTGCCCTGGGAATTGGCATGGTGCATCAGAAATTTAAACTGGTACCCTCATTCACTGTCGCCGAGAACATCACGCTAGGTAGTGAGCCGCGACATCGCGGGATTTTTCTGGATCGCAAGGCTGTGCATGACAACGTCATGGAGATCTCGCAACGCTTTGGGCTGCAAGTAAGCCCCGATGCGCGCATCCAAGACCTCCCTGTGGGCGTCCAGCAACGCGTCGAGATTCTCAAAGCGTTGTACCGCGAAGCCGATATTTTAATTCTCGATGAGCCTACCGCCGTCCTCACCCCCCAGGAGACGCGCGATCTGTTCAGCGTGATTCGGTCATTGGTGGCGAACGGCAAGACGGTCATTTTCATCACCCACAAATTGCGCGAGGTGATGGAGATCTCCGACCGCGTCACCGCCATGCGCGATGGCAAAGTGGTTGGGCATACCAACACGTGCGACACCAACCCGGCGGAGTTAGCGCGCATGATGGTGGGCCGGGAAGTGCTGCTGCGGGTCAACAAAGCCCCAGCGCAACCCAAGGATGTGGTGCTCAAAGTCCAGAATTTGCAGGTCTTCGATGATCGCAATCTCAAAGCTGTGCGCGATATATCCTTCGAAGTGCGCGCCGGCGAAATCGTGGGCATCGCCGGTGTAGAAGGCAACGGTCAACGCGAGCTTGTAGAGGCGATCGTGGGCTTGCGCCCCATCTGGAGCGGCGCGGTAGAGGTGCGGGGACAAAACCTGACTACCCACAGCGTGCGCCAACGACGTGAGGCAGGAGTTTCCTGCGTGCCAGAAGATCGCTACGTGCGCGGCGTCGCCCTTCCTGCAAGCATCGAAGATAATCTCATCGTTACCAATTATTTCAAGACGCCCATCTCCCAGGGGCCATTCCTCAAACCTGATGTAATCGCGGATCATGCCAGGGAGATGATTCAAACCTTTGACGTGCGCACTCCCAGCAAAGATGTGCCGGCCTTTGCGCTTTCCGGCGGCAACATCCAGAAGGTCGTACTAGCGCGGGAATTGAGCGCTCAACCGGAGCTCTTCATCGCCGCCCAACCCACCCGTGGACTGGACATCGGCAGCATCGAATTCGTCCACCGGCGCATCGTCGAAGCGCGCGATAAGGGCGCCGCCGTGCTGCTCGTGTCGGCGGAGCTGGAAGAAGTTATGTCCCTGAGTGATCGCATCATCGTGCTCTACGAGGGGAAGATTGTGGGGACCATCGAGGCCCACCGGGCCACCGAGGAGGGTCTGGGGCTGTGGATGGCGGGCATCACGGATGCCGAGCATCACGGTGCTGAACCTCACGAATGCTGAACATGGGCCAGTTCGCACGTGGCCGCGCCACACTAACAATGCTGAAAATGACACCGTAAAGGCGCAAAGGCGCAAAGAGGCTTCATCCTTCCGCCTTTAGCCTTCATCCTTTCTAAGGGGGCGATTGTGAAAGAGAAACTCAAACCCGTGACCGAGTTCTTCCGTGGCATGTTACGCCGTTCTGTGACTATTGTGCTCAGCATTCTGGCAGCCATCCTGGCCGGCTCTATCATCATGCTGCTAGAAGGCGCGAATCCGCTTCACGTCTATGCCAGCCTCTTCCGAGGGGCTTTCGGCAGCCAGCGCGCCTTGCTGATCTCGGTGCAACGCGCCACACCCATGATCTTTACGGCGTTGGCTTCGATGCTGGCGTTCCGCACCGGCGTCTTCAACGTCGGCGTGGAAGGACAATTCTTCATCGGCGCCATTTGCGGCACGTTTGTGGGCTACGCCGTCCAGCTCCCTGCCATCATCCATCTGCCCCTTACGCTGCTGGCAGGTTTCCTCGGCGGCGCAATTTGGGCGTACTTCCCCACCATCATGCGGCAGAAATTGGGCGTCAGTGAGATCATCACCACGATCATGACCAACTACATTGCCACGTTCTTGATCTCGTATCTGACGAACTATCCCATGCGCGAGACGCCGACCACGCCGGAGACCCCGCCGGTACAGGCTACAGCGCGGCTCGCGCAATTTGTGGAGCTCAGCGGCGGCGCTATCGGCAGAGGGACGCAAGCCCATGTTGGGATCTTCATTGCACTGGCGCTGGTCGTGATAATGTACTTCGTCTTCAAGCGTACCCGTATCGGCTACGAGTGGCGCATGGTGGGACTGTCGTTCCCCTTCTCTGAATTTGGCGGCATCAACCTCGACCGCACGTTCATTGGCGGGATGCTGGTCAGCGGCGGCATCGCCGGTTTAGGCGGCATCGTGGAAATTCTGGGCGTTTGGCGAGAATACAAAGATCTCTTTGCCACCGGCTTCGGTTTCCGAGGGAACCTCGCGGCGCTGCTGGGCGGGCAGACCGTCATCGGCTCTACGATAGCAGCATTATTCTACGGCAGCATGGAAGCCGGCGCCCTGGGCCTGGAATGGTCCACCGGCGTGCCGCGCCAGCTAGTAGATATCATCGTCGGATTGATCATCTTCTTCATGGCTGCTGAGGGCATGTGGGCCTTCGTCCGGCGCATCAAGTGGGTGCGCGGGGATGCGCGTATGACGCGCCGCACGACCCAAGATTTAGAGATCTGAGCCGGGCTCAGCACAAGGAGACAGAAATCATGGACTTCAGTATTGTCATGAACATTCTGCAACGGTATGTGTTCAATATCGCCAATCTCCAGGGGATGCTGCGTCTGGCGACGCCGGTCGTGCTGGCAGGGCTGTGCGCGCTAATCACTTCGCGGGCGGGCATTCTCAACATCGCCGGCGAGGGGATGATTCTGTTCGGCGCGTGGTTCGGCGTGGCGGGCAGCTATTTCTTCCGCAGCGCGTGGATGGGGTTGCTCTCGGCGATGCTCAGCGGGATTGTGATTGGCGGGCTTTTCGCGCTCTTCTCCCTCAAATTCAACGCGCACATCATCATCATGGGGATTGCGATCAACATCTTCGCCAACTCAGCGACGATCTTTCTCACCCGTGAAGTTTTCGGTGTGGCGGGCGCTTTTGCCGATCCCAACATCGTCGGGTTGCCGCCCATCCATATCCCCATCCTCAAGGATATTCCAATTCTGGGACCCTTACTCAGCGGCTACACCTTCATCGTCTACCTGACATGGATTCTGGTGGCGCTGACCTACGTCTTCCTCTACCGCACGCCCTGGGGCCTGCACCTGCGAGCCGTGGGCGAGAATCCCCAGGCTGCAGAAACTCTGGGCATCAACGTGCAGCGCGTGCGTTTTGGCGCGGTGATGGCGAGCGGGGCCTTTGCATCGCTGGCGGGGGTCTACCTCTCGCTGGGACACTTACAGATGTTCACCGATCAGATGTCCGCCGGGCGCGGCTTCATCGGCATGGCGGTGAACACCTTCGGCGGCGGGGAACCGGTGGGCGTCTTCCTCTCCAGCCTGCTCTTCGGCTTCGTGGATACCATCGGCTGGCGGCTGCAGGGCGAACGCATCCTGCCCGTGTACTTTATCAGCATGTTGCCCTATCTGGCGACGCTGGTGGCTTTGACGGTCTTTACCCTGCGCAAGCAACGGGCGAAGAAAGCGGCTCTGGAGCACGCCGCCCGCGAGGCGTAGATTTTCAAAGGCAACACCCTTTCAAAGGAGCTAATTATGGAGTTTCACATTCTATGCGATGCAGAAGACATCGCGCGCTACGTCTTCGTGCCGGGAGATCACGACCGGGCGAAGAAGATCGCTGAGCGCTTCGAGGGCGCGCGGCTGGTGACGGATAGCCGGGGCTACCGGGTCTATTCGGGCACAGTGGCGGGCATTCCGATGACGGTGTGCTCCACCGGCATCGGCGGCCCGCAAGTCGCTATGGGCATCGAAGAACTGGCGCACATGGGCGCCGATACGTTCATCCGCGTGGGCAGCTGCGGCACACTCCAAGAAGGGGTAATGCCCGGCGATCTGATCATCCCAACCGGCGTTTACCGAGGCGGCGCGACCGCCCACCGTTACCTGCCGCCCGCCTTCCCCGCGGCGCCCAACTTCCAGGTGCTTACTGCGTTGGTCGAAGCCTCCGAGGCCCTGGGCATCCCGGCGCACGTGGGACTGGGATGGTCAAGCGATGCATTCTACGCCCCCTCAGGGCCGATTGAGGAAGCACTGGTCGCCAGGCTCAGGCAGGCGGGCGTGCTGGCGATTGAGATGGAAGCAGATACCCTGTTCGTCGTTGCGAACTACCGGGGCTGGCGCGCGGGCGCCATCTTCGCCAGCGATGGCGCCGCCAGCGAGATCAAACCGGCGTGGGGCGCAGAAGCGTTCCGCCGGGGCGAGGAGCAGGAAATCACCATCGCCATCGAAGCCATGAAACGCATCGCGCAACAAGACCGCGAGGAGGGTCGCTGATATGGAATACCACATTCGCTGCGAACCACAAGACATCGCGCGCTATGCCCTGACGCCCGGCAGCCACGCACGGGCCAAGATGATTGCAGCACACCTCGATGACGTGCGCCTCGTGAGCGACAGTCGGGGCTATCTGGTCTACACCGGCTTCGCGGACGGCGTCCGCATCACAGCGGCTTCTACCGGCATGGGCGGGCCTTCCACCGCCATCGCGCTGGAAGAGCTGGCGCACCTGGGCGCCGACACCTTCATCCGTGTAGGCTCCTGCGGCACGATGCAGGATTATGTAACCTGCGGCGATGTCATCATCGCCACGGGCACCTTCCGCGCGGGCGGCACAGCGAACAACTACCTGCCGTTGGCTTTCCCGGCAGTGCCCACCTTCGACATCACCCGGCAGTTGATCAAAGCCGCCGAACGCCTGGGACTCAAAGTCCATGTGGGCCTCGGTTCAGCGGGCGACGCCTTCTACGCGCCGCGCGATCCATCCGCGCGCGAGGTGCTCAAGCAAGCGGGCATCGTCTCTGGCGAAATGGAAAGCGATACGCTCTTCGTCATCGGCGCATACCGGGGCTGGCGCACCGGCGCGCTCTACGCCTCTGACGGAACTGCCACAGAGACCAAGCCCGTGTGGGGCGAGGAAGCCTTCCGCCAGGGTGAACAGAACGCCATTCGCATCGCCATCGAGGCGGTGAAAGCCATCGCGCGAGCGGACGAGGGGAGATAGGGAGATCGGGTGAGGGGGTGATAAGGGGTAGTGACGCAGAGGCGATCTGCGCATCCCCATTACCCATCACCCATTACTTCCTTACTTCCTTACTTCCTTACTTCCTACTCCCTTACTCCCAAAGGAGATCTTCATGCACCCACAAAACGTAATTATTGACTGCGATACGGGCGTAGATGACGCGATGGCGTTATCGTTTGCGCTGCGCGCGCCGGGCTTCAACGTGCTGGGCATCACCACCGTTGCCGGAAATGTCCCGCTGCACAAAGTCACCCGCAATACGCTGGTGATCGTGGAGCTTGCCGGGCGACAGACGCCTGTCTATCGCGGCATGGATCGCCCCCTCATTGCACCGCTCGTGACGGCGGAATACGCCCACGGGAACGATGGTCTCGGCAACGTCGGCTTCCCTGAACCGCAGAGCCAGCTTGCAGAAGAACACGCCGTGGACTTCCTGATTCGGAGCTTCATGGAAGCGACTGAGCCAATCACCCTGATCACGCTGGCGCCGCTCACCAACATCGCCATGGCGCTACTCAAAGAGCCGCGCCTGGAAGAACGCATTCCCCACATCGTCATGATGGCGGGCGGCATCACCGGCGGGAACACCACCGCTGCCGCCGAATTCAACGTCTACGTGGATCCCGAAGCCGCCGACATCGTCTTCCGCTCCCGCATTCCCAAAACCATGGTCGGCCTCGAACCCATCTACGAGGGCGGCTTGCTCCACGACGCCGATGTGACCCAAATTGAAGCCTGTCCATCGCCTTGGTGTTGGGCCGTCGGGCGGCTGCTGCGACAGAATCTCGACCGGTGGAAGGACTATACCGGAGAAACCCACCCCGCCCGCCCACCGGATCTCGCCGCGATGGCTGTGGCGCTGGAACCGGATCTGGCGACCAGTAAAATGCTGCACGTGGCGGTAGAAACCCAGGGACAACACACACGAGGTATGACCGTGGTAGATAATCGGCGTTATCGCTTCAATCCTCAGGCGCCCGAAGCCAACGTCAACGTCGTCACCGCCATAGATAACACGCGCTACCAAACCCTGGTACTCAACACCCTGCTCGCGTAAAGAATAACAAATCAGCAAATGACAAAGCACAAATCGGCAAGTCATCTCATGCCTGACTCTTGACTTCTGACTTCTAACTCCTGACTCCTGATTGTGACTTGCACTAAGGAGATATCTATGAACACATCAACGGTGCCAACACTGGAATGGAAATCCAAACGTGAAGCCGCCGCAGCCTACATCCGCGCGCGCTGCGACGTGCAGCCGCGCATCGGGCTGGTGTTGGGTTCGGGTCTGGGCGCGTTAGCCGGCGAAATCGAGAACGCCGTCGCGTTGCCCTACGGTGAGATTCCCCACTTCCCCGTCTCGACCGTCGAGGGGCACAGCGGGGAGCTCATCCTGGGATGGCTTGAGGGCGCGCCCGTCATCGCCATGAATGGGCGCTTCCACTACTACGAAGGCTACTCGATGCAGCAGCTCGCCTTCCCCGTGTGGGTGATGCGCACCCTGGGCGCCGAAGTCCTCATCGCCACCAACGCCGC
>CAZDSF010000001.1:14611-117609 GCA_964508025.1 uncultured Anaerolineales bacterium | reverse complement strand
CACGCCGGGATGCGGACCCTGGGCATCTCCTGCATCACCGATGTGGCAAAAGACCCCAAAGCCGGGCCGCGCGGAATCCTCACCCATGAAGAAGTGCTCGAAGTCGCTAATCGCACCAAGCCGCGTTTCCTGGGACTGATGCGCGCCATCCTGCGCGAGCTGGCAAAGGAGATGGCTGCATGAAAGTATACTGCGCCGGGCCTCTATTCACACCCTACGAACGCGAATACATGTCCAAGTGCGGGCAAGCGTTACGGGCGGTGGGCATAGACCCTTTTGTGCCGCATGAGAGCTTTAAGTTGCAGCTCCCGCCGGATACCATCGAGCGCTTGACGCGCTTTGGTGTAGTCACCCCTGAGATGCTGGAGGAATTCTCACTAGACGAAGTGGTATGGCAACTGCTCCAGAAGCGTGTCATCACCCGCGAGATGTTGGGATTGCCCGGCGGTACATCTGCCCAGCAAGTTTTCGACAAGGATTTCGGCGCCATCGCTGAATCCCACGCCATGCTCGCCGTCATCAACGGCCCAGAAGTAGATGATGGCACGGCCTGCGAGATCGGCGTCTTTGGCGCGCTGATGGAGACCGACCCCACCAAGAAAGGTATCGTCGCTGTGCACGAAGACTGGCGCACTTTGAATTCGCCGGGCGAGGGCAAAGGTCTGAATCCCTTCATCCACGGCTGTCTGGTGCGATCGGGCCACATCGTCCACAGCCTGGAAGAAGCGGTGCGCATCCTGGAAAGCTGGCGCAACGGAAAAGGAGCGGACGCATGAAAATCTATGTCACCGGGCCGGCGTTCACCCCTCACGGACGCGATTATCTGCTCACGAACATCCGGCGGCTCCGCGAACAGGGTTTCGAGGCCACGGGAACGCCCGATCTGGTCGCCACCACCCCCGAAGCGCTGTTCGATGACAAGCAAGCCGCCATGCGCGAGGCTAACGCCTTGCTAATCATCCTCGATGGCACACAAGTGGATGATGGCGCGGCCTGCCAGATGGGATTCTTCTACGGCCTCATGCGCCAGGATGCAAACAAGAAGGGCATTCTGGGATTACTCAGCGATGAGCGAGGCCTGCGCAAAAGCGCGCATGGGTATGGCATCAACTTCTTTGTGTTAGGAACGCTGGAAGATCGCGGCGTAGTACACACCAGCATCGAGGATGTCCTGCAACAGCTAAAAATCTGGGAAACAGAGCTGCTGGAATCTAGCGCGTAGTTTTGGATTCGGCCACCCTCCCGTGGGCCATCGCACTTGTCACGACAACATATCGCACAACATCGTTGCCAACATCGTTGCCAACATCGTTGCCAACATCGCACCAACATCGCCGTCACACTGCAAAAACGGGGCGTAAGATAAGGGACTCCATCACCGCCAGCCCACGGGAGGGCGCCCCGTCATAAAGGAAAGCGTTTTTAGCGGCGGCGCCAAGCGCCGCCGCTAAAAGTCCCATCAAAAATACGACGCCAGATTGCTACATATCCAAGGACACAAACATGGGATTCGCTTATGGGTTTTTTCAGGATATAAAAGATTACGTCACCCGTATTCAAAACTTCAACCGCAACATTCACTTGCTGCTGCTCGCCTCGATTTTTGGGGGGATCGCGCAGGGCATGATGGATGTAAACTTCAACCTCTACGTCCTTTCGCTGGGCATCACCCCCGAAAGCTTGGGGCGCATCCTGAGCGCGGGACCGTTCGCGCACGCAGTCGCTTCGATTCCCATCGGCTTTCTCGGCGAGGCATTGGGCTACCGGGCCGCCTTCATCCTCATCTACGCCGTCACCGGACTCTCCCAACTGGCGCAAGTCGCTGCGAGCCAGGCAACCCTGATCGCGGCCGCCGGTTTCGTGGGCGGACTGGCGCTCTCCGGCAACTTCGTCGTGCGACTGCCCTTTCTCGCCGTCAACAGCGACCCCAACGAGCGCGTGCACGTCTTCACCCTCAACAGCGTGCTCCACGGCGCAACGTATGCGGTAGGCTCCCTGCTCGCCGGCTACCTGCCCAACGGATTAGCGCGCCTAGGCCTCGACCTCACGCTGCAATACCGCTACACGCTCTACTTCGCCGGCGCGCTCACATTGCTGGCTGTCATCCCCATGTTTCACCTGGATACACCCAAAATCACACAACAGCACCGCAGCAAAATCAGCCTGAGTCCCTACCTGTGGGGCATCGAACGTTTCACTGTAGAATCCTCAGCCGTGGAACTCTTCATCGGCCTCACTCTGGGATTGGTCGCCCCGTTCATGAACATCTTCTTCATCTACAATCTGGGCACAACCAGAGAATTCTTCAGCGCCATCACGGCGCTCAACGTCATCCCGGTGACCTTCACCACCCTGCTCGGCCCGATGCTGGCGCTGCGCCTGGGACGCCGGCGCACCATCACCGCCTCGCGCTACATCATCCCCTTCACCACCCTGGCGCTAGCGCTCACCTCGAACGCGTTCTTCGCTGCCGGCGCCTTCTGGAGCTATCGCGCCCTGTTCAGCATGTCCCAGGCGCTCTGGTTCGCCTACGCCATGGAACGCGCCACAGCCCGCTCCAAAATGGCGACCTCCGCCTGGTTGGAGATCACATTCTGGATTGGACAGGGCTTCGCCGCCCTCGTCACCGGCGCGCTGCTGGGACAATCGAACTACACCCTGCCCTTCTACCTCTCCACCGGCGCGGCGCTCGTCACCGCGGCGCTCACCCAATTCGTCGTCCGCACCCCGAAACCCACCGCACAAGTCAGCAGTAAGTCGTAAACCATGTCGAACGCAGATTTCGCAGATTTGAAAGATGCACGCAAATTTTTTTATTCTATCTGCGTTCATCTGCGTTCATCTGCGTACTCTGAAAGGAACAATCTGCCATGATCCAGCCTGAACTCGTCATCGAAAATGCCCGCGTGGTGAACGTCTACACGGAAGAAATCCTCCCTGCCGACATCGCCATCGCGCAGGGACGCATCCTGCACGTCGGCGCGTGGGATACCGACCTCCCCGCGCCCGCCCGCCGCTACGACGCCCACGGCAAATTCGCCGTTCCCGGCCTGGTGGATACCCATATCCACATCGAAAGCAGCATGATGTCCCCGGCTGGCTTCGCCGCCGCTGTGCTGCCCAGGGGTACCACCACCGTGGTCGTGGATCCGCATGAGATTGCCAACGTAGTGGGCTTGCGCGGCGTGCGTTACATGCTCGAAGCCACCGCCGACCTGCCGCTGCGCGTCTACGTCCAGGCGCCCTCCTGTGTGCCGGCGGTCCCCTCGCTGGAAACCGCCGGCGCGGCGTTCGGCGCAGCAGAAGTGGCAACCATGCTCGATTGGGAGCGCGTCATCGGCCTGGCGGAGGTAATGGATTACGTGGGTGTCATCGAGGGCGCGCCGCGTATGCGCGAGATCCTCGCCGCCGCCCACGCCCGCAACACCGTCATCAGCGGGCACTGTCCCGGCCTGCGCGGACCGGCCCTCTCCGCCTACATCTTCGCGGGGCCGCTCTCTGACCACGAGGGTGAAACCTACGAAGAACTGCTGGAAAAGCTCCGCGCGGGCATGGCCGTCGAGGCGCGGGTCTCCAGCTTCAGCGAGAGCATCACCGTGCTGGGCCGGCTGGTGGAAACCTTGGGCCACGTCCCGCCCAACCTGGTGATGTGCACCGACGACATCTTCCCGGAGGATCTGGCCCAGCGCGGACATCTGGATCGCGTGGTGCGCGAAGCCATCGCAGCAGGCTTCCCGCCCGTCGAAGCCGTCCGCGCAGCCACACTACACGGCGCGCAGCGCCACCGCCTGCACGACCTCGGCGCCATCGCCCCCGGCAAGCACGCCGACCTGCTGCTGCTCAGCCACCTGGAGACCTTCGCCGTAGATGAAGTCTTCTGCGCGGGGCAACTCACGGCGCGGAGCGGCGCGCTGCTCGCGCCCATCGCCGCCGCCCACCCCGACCTCGAACGCGAGAACACGGTTCACCTGCGCGCGCCCCTTCGCCCGGAAGACTTTATGCTCCACGCCCAACCCGGCGAGACCGTCGCCCGGCTGCGCGTGCTCAGCCTGCGCGGAGGCCACAACCGCCAGATCGCCATGCGGGATTTTCCCGTGTGCGAGGGACGGCTGACGCTGCCCGAAGGCATCGTCCTGGCTGCCGTCATCGAACGGCATGGACGCAGCGGGCATCACAGCCTCACCCCCGTCGAGGGCCTGGGCCTGCGACGAGGCGCCGTCGCCAGCACCATCGCCCACGATTCACACAACCTCCTGGTCGTGGGCCGCGATCCTGCCGATATGGCGCTCGCCGCCCAAACCCTGGCGGAATGCGGAGGCGGCATCTGCGGCGTCGCCGATGGCAAGGTGCTGGCGCTCCTGCCGCTGCCCATCGCCGGGCTGATGAGTCCCGAACCGCTGGAGGTGATGACCGCGCAGATGACGCAGCTCAACGCCGCGCTGCGCTCCCTGGGCCTCGATACGCCCCAGCCCATCGGCCCCATCATCGGCCTGGCGTTACCCGTCATCCCCCACTACGGCCTCACCGACCTGGGCCTGGTGGATGTGGATCGGCAAGTGGTCGTGCCGCTGCGCGCGTGAAGGGAAGCAGAGGAGCGGAGGAGCAAGGGAGTGAAAGCGCATGAATACAAGTGACGCACAACGCGCAACGCAAAACTCGCAACACGAAACGAGCAACCAGCAACCAGCTTCCAGCGACTACCACCGCCTGCTGCGCGTGGCGCGGGGCGAGGAACCCGCCGACCTGGTGCTGCACAACGGGCTGCTGTGCAACGTCCTCACCCGCGAGCTGCACCCCGCCACGGTCGGCATCTCCGGCGATACCATCGCCTACGTTACCGATCCGGCGGATCGCCGCTGCGCCGGACACACCGTCATAGATGTAAGCGGCAAGACGCTGGCGCCGGGGCTGATTGACAGCCATATCCACATCGAGAGCACCCACGTCACGCCCGACCACTTCGCCAATGCCGTGCTGCCGCGCGGCGTGACCACGGTAGCGCAAGACCCCCACGAGATCGCCAACGTGCTGGGCGTCGAGGGCGTCCACTACATGCGGCTGGCCTCGCGCGGGTTGCCCCTGCGCGTGCTCACGCTTGTCCCCACCTGCGTGCCTGCCGCGCCGGGATTGGAGACCTCCGGCGCGGAATTCACCGCGCGTGAGATCGCCGCGCTGCTCGATGACCCCGACGCGCGCGGCGAAATCATCGGCCTCGCCGAAGTCATGGATTACTGGGGTGTGGTGCGCCAGTCGCCGCGCATCACCGAGATCGTCAAGGCGGGCCGGGAACGCGGCGTGCTGCTCACAGGCCACGTGCGCCTCGACGATCTGCGCGATCTCAACGCCTACCTGGCGGCGGGCATCGAATCCGACCACGGACGCATGACGCCCGCGCAGATTCTCGCCTACGCGCGCCTCGGTATGATCATTGAGATCTGCTGCGCGCCCCACCGCGACACCGTCGCCAGCGCCGTGCGCGTCTGGGAGGAACACGGCCCGCTGGATGCCGTCATCTTCGTCACCGACGACGTTTCGCCCGGCGAGTTCGCGACGGAAGGCCATTTGGATCGCGGCGTGCGGCGCGCCATCGCCCTGGGAATGGCCCCTGTAGACGCCATTCGCGCCGCCGCACTGCTGCCCGCCCGCCGCCTGCGGCAGCACCGTCTGGGCGCGATCGCGCCGGGATACCGCGCCGACATCCTGGTGCTCCACGACCTCGCCGCCTTCGATGTCCACCTCACCCTCACCTCCGGGCGCATCGTGGCGCGAGATGGCGCGATGGCGACGCCCGCCCAATCGGCAGTCCGGCCCCCCGCCAGCGCTCGGCACTCCGTCCGCCTACCCCACCTCCGCGCCGACGACTTCTCCTTGCGGGGGTCGGCTGCCGCGTCCTGCCCCATCCTCAGCGACCGGGGACAAAGCCTCAGCTGGCGGCCCCTGCCTTCGGCGAAAGGCCGCCCGGATTGGGAGCGCGATCCCGATCTGGCGCTGGTCGCCGTCTGGCACCGGCACGGACGCAACGAGAACCACTTTGCGATGCTCATCGCCGGCACCGGCCTGCGCCACGGCGCGCTCGCCAGCACCTACGCCCACGACTGCCACAACCTCATCGTCATCGGGCGGAATCCGGCGGATATGGCTGCCGCCGCCAATGCGCTGATCGCTGCTGGCGGCGGGTACGGCGTCGTCTCCGGCGGGGAAGTGCGCGCCCTGGCGGCGCTGCCCGTGGCGGGCATCCTCGCCGAGCAGCCCGTCGCGGAACTGGCGCAGGATTTTGACGCTTTTGTCCGGGCCGCGCAAACCCTCGGCGTGACGGAAGATCCCATCGGCCTGCTCTCGTCGTTGCCGTTGCCCGTCGTCCCCCACTTCCGCCCCACGGATATGGGATTGGTGGATGTGGCGCGGCAGGCGTTTGTCGTAGAGGGTGCTTCGTGACCGGGCTACGCCCATTCACGAAACACCCTTCCTGGTTTTCATATCTTTGCGTGAGCGAAATCTCGGAGAGGAACATGACAAGAAGACCCAAAGTTACCGTCGTTGGCAGTTTTAATACCGATCTGGTGGTGCGCACGCCGCGCATGCCCGTGAAAGGAGAGACGATCCTCGGCGGGCCGTATCTCACGGGGCCAGGCGGCAAGGGCGCCAATCAGGCCGTGGCGGCAGCGCGCCTCGGCGCCGAGGTCGCCATGGTGGTGCGCCTGGGTCAGGACGACTTCGGCGACCGCGCCGAGGAGAACCTGCGCTGCGAGGGCATCCGCACCGATTACGTCCTGCGCACGGCAGAATCCCACACGGGCGTAGCCTTCATCATCGTGGATGAGGCGGGCGAGAACATGATCGTCGTCGCGCCAGGCGTGAACGAGCTGCTCACTCCCGCCGACGTGGACGCCGCCCGCGAGGCCATCGCCGGCGCCGACATCCTGCTGCTAGAGCTCGAAGCGCCGATGGAGACGGTCGAGCACGCCGTCGCCGTCGCCCACGAGCTCGGCGTCAAGGTCGTGCTGAATCCCGCGCCGGGCCAGCCCCTCAGCATGGAACTGCTGCGCCGCGTGGACGTGCTCACGCCCAACGAGACCGAAACGCAGCTCATCACCAGCTTGCCTGTCCACACCATGGAGGAAGCGCGGCGGGCGGGCGAACATCTGCTGGCGCTGGGCGTAGGCGCCGTCGTCATCACCCTGGGCGCGCGGGGCGCGCTCATCGTCACCTGTGAGGGAGTGCAACATATTCGCGGACGGCAGGTGCAGGTGGTGGATACCACCGGCGCGGGCGACGCTTTCAACGGCGCGCTCGCCGTGGCCCTGGCGGAAGGGCGCGCGCTGCCCGACGCGGTCGCCTTCGCCAACGCCGCCGCCGCGCTGCAAGTCACGCGGATGGGCACGGCGCCGGCCATGCCCCACCGCGCCGAGGTCGAAGCGTTCATGGAGGCGGCGGCATGAGCCATCACGCGCTGGAAGTCCGCCAGGGCGCAACCCTCATCTTTCACAGCGACGGCAAATGGCTACATCCGCTGCTGGAGTTGGAGCGCTTTCTCGCCGATCATCCCTACGATCCCGCGACCCTCGCCGTGCGCGACAAGATCATCGGGCGCGCCGCTGCGCTGCTGCTCATGCGACTGGGCATCCGCCGCGTCCACGCCGTCACCCTGAGCGAGCTCGGCGCAGAGGCGCTGCGGCACTTCGGCGCAGTCTTCGACTACGAGAGCCTCGTCCCCAGCGTGGCCTGCCAGACGGAGGTGCTGCTGGGCAGCGAGCTCGATCCCGACAAGGCGCACGCCCTCATCGTCGAACGCGCTCAAAAATAGCGTTTTGCTCACGGATTTGCACGGATGGACACAGATTTTGTTGGTTTAGGAAAATCCGTAGTAATCCGTGAGCCAGGACCACCTGAATGAGCCACACCATCATCCGCGCTGCCGGGGTCGCCGAGAGCCATCTCCTTTCGCGGCTGCCTGTGCACTTGCAGCGCGGCGCGCGTTACGCGGAAAGGCTGCTGCTGGCGCTGGGCTTGAGTGTGCTTATCGGCGCGGGTTTGGTGCTGCTGGTGGGCGAAAATCCGCTGGAAGTGTATGGCCATCTGCTGCGCGCCCCCTTCGCCAGCAACTTCGGGCTGATGATTGTCATCCAGCGCGCCACGCCGTTGATCTTCACCGCCCTCGCGGCGACGCTGGCCTTTCAGGGCGGCGCGATCAACATGGGCCTGGCGGGGCAATTCGCCGCCGGCGCCTCCATCGCGGCGCTGGCAGCTATGGCGTTGCCGCCGATGCCCAAGGCGCTCCATTTGACCGTGATCCTGATTCTGTGTATGCTAGGAGGCGCCGCCGCGGCTTTCATTCCGGCGTTTTTCAAGCGCGTCTCCGGCGTTCACGAAGTCATCACCGGCATGATCGCCAACCTGCTGATTCCGCATCTGCTGAACCTGTTGCGGGGTGCGTTGGGGGCATTGGGCCTGTTGCGGCGCATGGCGGGCGTGCGGGAGCTGCCCACCTCCGCGCGCCTGTTGCAATTCCACGAGCTCACCGGCGGCGCGTTAGGTGCGGGGACGCGCGCCAACACCGGCATCTTCCTGGCGTTAGCGGCGGCGGTCGCCCTCACCTTCTGGCTCAAGCGGAGCAAAATGGGCTACGAGATCCGCATCACGCGGGCAAACGCCGCCTTTGCTGAGTTCGGCGGCCTGCGCGCCGGCAGAATGTTCTTCATCAGCATGATGGCGAGCGGCGCGATTGCAGCTATCGGCGGCGCGGTGGAAGCGCTGGGCGTGTGGCGCGGCGGCAGCACCGGCGGCCTGGCGGTGGGCGACCGGGGTCTGGTGCTTGCGCTTATCGGCGGGCAGACCTTTTGGGGGGCGACGTTGGCTTCGCTGTTCTACGGCGGGCTAGAAGCCGGCGCGATGAACGTCTCGTGGTTCACAGCAATTCCGCGACCGCTGCTGGATATTCTTGTGGAGCTGACCATTCTGCTCGCGGCGCTGCCCAGTATGCGCGCTTTCTTCTCCGGCGACGCGCTGCAGGAGCTCGAGCGTCTCGGCGGGCGTTTTGTGGGACGCGGGCCGTGAAATTTCCGGACGCGGATTTCGCAGAGGCTACGAATGACGCAGATTTTCTTATCTCGCATTTTTGGCTTCTGATCTGCGTCCAATATACGGAACTGGCTTACGGCTCTCTGCTCACTACGAACTGATTTCAATTTCCAAAGGAGCAACAACCATGGAAAAACCCCTGTTGATCGAAAACACAACGCTGGTGACGATGAACGCGCAGCGGGAGATTCTCACCGAGGCGACGTTGGCTGTGGTGGGAGAGCGCATCGCCGCCATCGGCGTAGGCGCCGACCTGCGCGCCCAATTCCCCGATGCGGAACGCCTCGACGGGCGGGGCAAGGTGGTGCTGCCGGGCCTCATCAATGCCCACACGCACATCGCCATGAGCCTGCAAAAGGGCATCACGCTCGCCGTGCCCGAAGGGCTGTACCGGGTGATGTGGCCCGTGGAGCGCGGTCTCACGCACGAGGACATCGCCGTCGGCGCGCTCATCGGCGGCGCGGAGGCATTGCTGGGCGGCGCCACCTGCGTGGTGGATCACTACTTCCATATAGAAGGCGTTGCGCAAGCCACCATCCAGCTGGGACTGCGGGGCGTGCTGGGACACACCATCATGAGCCGCCTCGGCCCCTTCACCGGCGAGCAAGAATTGGAAGAGGGCATTGACTTCGTCCGGCGCTGGAAGGGCCGCCATCCCCTGGTAACGCCGTGGCTCGCGCCGCACGCCAGCGACACCGTGGATCCCGCATGGCTGGCGCGGCTGCGGCAAATCGCCACCGAAGAGGGTGTGGGCCTGCACCTGCACCTGGCGCAGAGCCGCCGCGAGCGCGATTATATTCAAGAGCGCTTCGGCATGGGCTGCGTCGCCTTCCTGCACGAAAGCGGCTTCCTGGGGCCGGATGTCCTCGCCGCGCACTGCATCTACATTGATGATGCGGAAATGGACTTGTTCGCCGCGACCGGCGCGCACCCCATCTATTGCCCCATGGGCCACGCGCTGCACGGAAAGCCGCAGCGCGCCTGGGAGCTATTGCAGCGCGGTGTGGGCGTGCTCATCGGCACGGATTGCGTCACCAGCAACAACGAGATGAATCTGGTGGGCGAGTTGCGCATCGCGGGCGCATCGCAGAAGCAGCTCACGGGCGATCCCGAAGCGCTGCCCGCCGCCAAAATCCTGGAAATGGTCACCGTGGATGCCGCCGCCGCTATTGGTATGGGCGACCGGCTCGGCGCGCTGATTCCCGGCTACCTGGCGGACCTGGTCATGCTCGATATGCGCGGGCTGCACGCCGCGCCGACGTATTCGCTGCTCGATAACATCGTCTACGCCTGCACGGGGCGGGATGTGGACACCGTCATCGTCAACGGGCAGATCGTAGTGCAGGGCGGGCATCTGCTCACCGCCGACGAAACCGAACTGGCGCTGTTGGCGCAGGAACGCGGGCGCGCCCTGATGCGCCGCGCCGTGGAAAAAGAAGCGGATTTGGCGTGGTTGTGGAGGCAGTCATAAGTCGGGAGTCAGCTGGTCGGTGGATGGAGTAATGGGTGATAGGTGATGGGTGATGGGTGATGGGTAACAAACACCCTATCCCACCACCCCATCTCCCCAGCTCCCTTGCTCCCCCGCTCCTCTGCTCAACTTGAAGGAGGGAATCTATGGCAACAACAATCGCATTCAAGGATCCGGGGCCGGGCGCGATGTCGCCCCGCGCGCGCGTACGAATGGCGCTGGCACATAAGCAGCCTGACCGCACGCCGGTAGATCTGTGGGCCGTGCCCGAAGTGCAGCAGCGGCTGCAAGCGCATTTCGGCGGCGTCTCGTGGGCCGAGGTGCTCCGTCGCCTGCGGGTGGACATCCGTTGGGCGGCGCCGGCGTATGTGGGCCCCCAGCGCACGCTGCCGGGCGGCGTCACTGTGGATGCCTACGGCATGTGGCGCAAGGAAGTGCGCCACGAATTCGGCGTCTACCATGAATATGCCGGCTATCCTTTAGCCGAGGCGCGCACCGACGACGATGTGCGCGCGTGGGACTGGCCCCGCACCGAGTATTGGGACATGGACGCCGTGCGCGCCCAACTCGACGCCTTTGCTGCGGAGGATGACTACTTCATCTGCTACGACCTTGGCGGCATCTTTGAGCGCTCGTGGGGCTTGCTCGGTATGGAGCGCTTCCTCGTAGACTTGGCGGAGAATCCCGAAGTGCCCTGCGCCATCATGGACGGGATCACGGATCTCTACATCGCCAACGTCACCCGTCTGCTGCAAGCCGCCGAGGGGCGCGTGGATATGATCTACACCTGGGATGATGTAGCGCACCAGCACGGGCTGCTCATGTCGCCGCGCATGTGGCGGAAGCACATCATGCCCCGGCATCAGCGCCTCAACGCCGCGATTCGGCAGGCCGCGCCGCCGCAGGTCAAGCTGATGTACCACTCCTGCGGCGCCATCTTCCCGCTGATCCCCGATCTCATCCGCGAGCTGGGCATTGACGTGCTCAATCCGCTGCAACCCCAGGCTAAAGGCATGGAGCCGCAACGGCTCAAGGATGACTTCGGGCAGCAAATCGCCTTCCACGGCGGGGTGGATTTGCAGGAGCTGCTGCCGCGCGGCGCACCGGAGCAAGTGCAAGCCGAAGTGCGCCGCCTGTGCAACATCCTTGGGCGTGGCGGGGGCTACGTGCTTTCGGCAGCCCACTACATCCAAAACGACGTGCCCACGGAGAACATCCTGGCGATGTATGGCGCGAGCCGCATAGTAGAAGAATAACAGGAGGGAAACGATGCCCGATCATTACGCTGAGGTCTATCAGAAGCACGCCGACCGCTATGAGCAGCTGGTCTCGCGGGAAGATTACGAGGGGAACATCCTGGCGGCGCTGCGCCGCATCGCGCCGCTGGAAGGATGCGATATCATTGACTCCGGCGCGGGCACGGGGCGGCTCGCGTGCCTGGTCGCGCCATTCGCGCGCTCGCTCTGCGCCTTTGATAGCTCCGCGCACATGCTGGAAATCGCCGCTGATAGGTTGCAGGCGGGAGGATTCACCCATTGGCGCACGGCGGTTGCCGATCACCGGCAGCTGCCCACGGAGGACGCCTCAGCGGATATTGTGCTCGCCGGCTGGAGCGTGGTCTACACCGTGGTATGGGAGGAGGACTGGCGCGCGGAGCTCGGCAAGGCGCTCGCGGAACTGAGCCGCGTGCTGCGTCCCGGCGGCAAGCTCATCATTCTGGAAACGCTGGGCACAGGCCACGAGACCCCCACCCCGCCGAAGGTGCTGCTCCCATACTTCGCTTACCTGGAAGACGAAGCGGGTTTCACACGCAGTTGGATTCGCACTGATTACCGCTTTGCATCTGTGGAAGAGGCGCGGGAGCTGAGCACCTTCTTCTTCCACGAGGATATGACCGACCGCCTCATCAGCCTCGATCCGCCAATTCTGCCAGAATGCACGGGGATCTGGTATAGATAGAAACGCGATGCGCGGCAGATGAGGTTTCTCATCTGCCGCGCGTTTTTTCTGCTACACCGGCGCCTGGACGCCCAGCAGCGGCGATGCCAGCAGCACGAGCGTGACCAGGCCAATCACCACGGTGAGGGCCCAGACAAAGCCATTTTGCAGCCGTGAATTAGTCCAGGCCCCCATGATACGCCGGTCGTTGACGAGCTTGAGCACCAGAACGAGCAACACCGGCAACAGGATCGCGTTCATGGATTGCGAGAGCCACATCAGCGGGAAGAGCGGGATGCCCGGAATGAGCACCACCAGCACGCTCAGGACGATGATGCCCGCGTAGAGGCCGTAGAAGATGCGCGCTTCGCGCGGGCGTTGATCGAGGCCCCGCTCCCAACCAAAAGCCTCACAGACCGCGTAGGCCGTGGAAAGCGGCAGCACAGAGGCCGCCAGCAATGACGCGCCCAGCAACCCCGCCGCGAACAAGTACCGCGCCCCCACGCCCACCAACGGTTCGAGCGCCATTGCTGCCTGCTCCGCCGTCTCCACAGAGATTCCCACCGTGAACAGCGTCGCCGCCGTGCAGATGATGATGAAGGCGGAGACGATATTTCCCCACACCGCTCCGAAGGTCACATCCACACGGGTGAGGCGATATTCCTCCAATTTGACGCCTTTATCCGCCACCGAAGCCTGCATGTAGACGATGCCCCAGGGCGTGATCGTCGTGCCGATGGTGGCAAGTACGGCCACGATGAAATCGGCATCGAGTTCGAAGGCGGGCACCACGGCATTCTGCAACACCTCAATCCACGGCGGGCTGATGATAAAGGCAGACACCACGTAGCTTAACGCCGAAAGGCAAAGCACCAGCAACACTTTTTCCACGTGCTGATACGAGCCGCGCAGCACAATGAAGCCCACCAGCAACGCCGCCAGCGGCACGGTGATGTAGCGGCTGAGGCCGAACAGCTCCGTGCCGGCAGCGATACCCGCAAACTGGGCCACCGTCGTGCCGAGATTCGCCAGCAGCAGGCACAGCATGGCAAAGGCCGTCATCTTCACGCCGAAGCGTTCGCGGATCAGATCAGCGGCGCCTTTGCCGGTGACAGCGCCCATACGCGCTGCCATCTCCTGCACCACCACTTCGCCAAACGTTACCATAACCAACAGCCACAGGAAGCGATACCCGTAGGTAGAACCCGCCATGGAATAGGTAGCAATACCGGGAGCGTCATTGTCAGCGCTGGCAGTGATCAGCCCCGGCCCCAGAATTGCCAGGTACATCCCCAGGCGCGCGAAAAGTAGTTTGAATCCATTCTGTACTTTTTTCATGTCTCACCTCACAGGGGGCAGAAGATTAGAAGAACCGGGGGAGGCGCTTCTTCCAGGCGGTGGGCAACACCGCATCCAGGGCGTCATCCACCGTGACGATCCCCAACATCACGCCGGTCTCTGGATCTACCACCGGCACTGCCAGCAGATTGTACTTGGCAATCAAATAAGCCACGTCATGCTGCGGTGTGAGCGGGTCAACCGTCACCGGATCGGTCTCCAACAATCCTTCCAGACACGAATCAGGCGCCGCCATCACCAAATCACGCAGGCTGACCACGCCACGCAACACATTACTCTCATCCAGCAGATAGACATAGTACATCGCTTCATCATCGCGAGCATCCTCAGAATGACGCAGATAGTCCAACACTTCACTCACGCATAAGCCGCAAGGTGCGTGGGCAAACTCGGTGGTCATGATCCCGCCGGCGGAATCCTCAGGATAAGCCAACAATGCGCGCACATCTTCGGCATCCTCGTCCTCCATCAAGTCGAGCAACTGCTCAGAAGTGTGCACGGGCAGATCTGCCAACAAGTCCGCTGCCTCATCAGGGCCCATTTCCTCCAACACATCGGCAGCGCGCTCCGGAGAAAGCTGCGAGAGGATGTTCACCTGCACCTCTGCCGGGCTTTCCTCCAACATATCCGCCAACGTCTCGTTATCGAGTGCTGTAACCAGCGCCTCGCCGGTGCGGCGGTCCAGATCATTGAGAATGGCGGCAATATCCGCCGCCGGTAGATGGCTGATTTTGTCGCGGGAGATTCGCAGGCGCAAAGGGTCTTCCTGCTGAATGGGGGCTACATCCTCCCAGGGAATAACCTGCGCCGGCAGTTCACGGCGCAAGCGCGTGGCGACCGCCTGCGCTACCGGCTCCAATCCCAGACGGCGCAGCAGCCCTTGGCCCCCCACATCCACGCCGGTGACGCAGAACTGCTCGCGGCGGCGCGCCAACTGCACATCGTTGACGCGCACGACCCGCCGCCCGTCAATATCCACAATCTGGCGATCCAACACTCGATCGGCCAGCCGCAATTCATCGCCCTTGGGGGTGTAGGGGGTGAGCTCCTCAGCGGGCACTTTCAGAACAATGCTGGGAAAAAGCCCGCTGACTTGTGAAGCAGGAATCAGACGCTCGTCTTCGCCCCCGCCCTTCAGCGCAATGGCGCGCACCACGGGGAAAGGCTGATCGAGATTGCCAATCAGGAGGTCGGAGCACTTGCCGAGTGGTTGGCTCCAGGCATCCCAGATCTGCTTGCCCTGTAACTGGCTGAAATACAACATAAGACACCTCCCGCTATTTGTAGAATAAAAGCCCAACGCACACGCAGCTCACCGACAGGCAAGCATTCACGCTTGGTTGCTTCTGATGCTGGCGGCTTCGGAACGAGGCAATGATCACTCCGAATGCCCGTAAAAATGCAGGCCGCAGAACAAACTGCGGCCTGCAACTCCCCTGGCGGGGAATCTGGAGGTGTCAGTCTGTCCTGCTAGATGAACTTAGAAACCTGTCGCGTACTTGGCGGCTCCGCCGGTTCATCTACAATATCTTGGATTTCGTGCTCAAACATCACAGACTCGCTTTGGTTGTAACCCCAATGATTTGGAAAACTGGAAGTTATTTATACTCAGCATTATAACGTTAGCAGACCAGTTGTCAATTCACCCGCGCCCCGCGCGCCGCGCCCCGCGCAGCTCCGCCCGAATCTCTGCGAGCAGTTGTTCCAGGCGCCGCCCGTAGGAAACGTAATTCTCGAAGCGTTGGGCCTCTGGCGCAGCGCCTCCACCGTGATGGTGCACGATGGTCATGTGCGGCTCGATGGAGATGCCGCCATCGTAGCCGCTCGCCAACAGGTCTGTGAGAATGCGGCGGACATCGCCCTGCCCCTCGCCGGGATAGGTGTAGGCAACCTGCCCGGAAACCGGATCCCAGACGCCATCCTTGATGTGGATGTAGGCGATATGTTCCTTCACGTGAGTGTAGAACTCCCACGCAGATTGCTTGGGATAGGGTTTGGGCTTGCTGCGGTCATCGGTAAAGACAGGATTTCCGGTGTCGAAGACCAGCTTCAGGCCGGGCACGGCATCGAGTAAACGCAGCGTGTGTTGCCAGCTCATGCCGCCATAGTTCATGCAGTTCTCATGCACGGGCGTCAGGCCGGCATCGGTGAACAGGGCGTGGATGTGACGCAGACGCCGGAAACGCTCCTCTTCCAGCTGGTCATCCGGCTCACGGTCGGGCAAGACAGCGTAGCTCATGATGCGGATGAGCGGCGTTCCCAGGCGTTTCATGCGCGGAATCGCCCGTTCGACCTCCGCCAGGGTGATCTCGAAAGGGTCGAGCACCGATTTCCCCCAGTTCCCGATAGCAGAGCCAAAGCAGTTGATGACAACGCCCGCTTCAGTCAGAGCCTCGGCAACGCGGTCAAAGGCCGCGTCAGAAAGATCATGCAAGTTGACGCCATCCACGTTGCGGGATTCGATGGCGCGCCAACCCAGTGCCTGCGTGGCGCGAATCTGCCCCGCAATATCGGCGGCGGCTTCGTCGGCAAATCCGGTGAGATACATGGAAACTCCTGTAAAAAATTATGAAGGATGAAGGCGGAAGGATGAAAAAGAAAATCTCTGCGCCTCTGCACCCTTGCGCCTCTGCGCCTCCGCATTAATCCTTAGCGCAGTTTCGGTCGCACTCGCTAAAAAGACGCCTGCATATCCACGTGGACATCAGCGCGCGTGGTTTTGACATAGGTGGAACGGGCGATGAGACCCTGCAACTCGCGCTCGAATGCAGCGCCATCAAGCGGCAAGGCAACCGGGCCGCCAATGAGGGTGGAGTACAGCATGGCGTTCGCCAGTTCGAGCGAGCGGATGCCTTCTTCCGCCGGGGCGATGAGGGGCGCACCGTGCAGGATGGCATCGGCGAAGTTCTCAAGCACCTCGGCGTGCTGCCCCCCGCTCCCGCTGAGGGGAAAACTGACCTGCCAGACCGGCGGTTGATCGTAGGCGGCGTTGGAGGTGCGGCTGAATTCCGTCACGGAGACCTCGGTCCGCGTGAAACTGAGATCGCGCCCCGGCCCCAGCCCATCCTCCAGCACCACCCGCCCCCGGTCGCCGTGAAGCTCCAGGCGGTTCGTGCCCGGCGCTTCGCCCGTGGAGGTAATGAAGACGCCGGTCGCGCCGTTGGGGTATTCCAGGTACGCCGTGACCTCGTCCTCCACCTCGATGGCGTGGTGCTTGCCGATGCCGCAGAAGCCCCAGAGCTTCGAGGGCATCCCGCAAACCCACTGGAAAAGGTCGAGGTTGTGGACGCACTGGTTGAGCAGGACGCCGCCGCCCTCGCCAGCCCAGGTCGCGCGCCAATCGCTGGAGGCGTAGTAAGCTTCGGTGCGGAACCAGTTGGTGATGATCCAGTTGACGCGCATCAACGCGCCGAGCTCACCCTGCTGCACCAGCTGGCGCACTTTGCGGTAGCGGGGATCGGTGCGCTGGTTGAACATGGCGGCGAAAACGGGGGCTTCGCCGCGCGCGCGGGCGCGCTCGTAGGCGGCGATGAGACGCTCCGCATCCGCCTTGTGGACGGAGATGGGTTTTTCCACCAGCACGTGATGGCCCGAATCCAGCGCCGCGATGCCGATGGGCGTGTGGCTGTAATGCGGCGTGGCAATCAACACCGCGTCACAGACGCCATCCTTGAGCAAGGTCTCCGCGTCGGTGTACGCGGCGCAGCCGTAGCGCGCCGCTGCCGCGTGCGCCTTCTCTGGGACGATGTCGCACACGGCGGTCAGCTGCAGCTTGGCGGGCAGCTTCTCGATGTTACCCAAATGCAAATTGCCAATGTTGCCAATACCGATGACTGCAATACGTACAGGATCCATGAACATCTCCTCTAAAAAAAATTATGAAGGATGAAGGCGAAAGGATGAAAATCTCCGCATGACGATTTTGCTTATCGTGACTGTACCGCAAGTCCGATAACACTCCTGGCCGCGCAAGCTCAAGCGGCGAATGTCGTCTCCCGCCAGAGCGCATGGAAGTTGCGGTAGCTGCGCGCCAGCGCCTCGAAGGGATCGCCGCCGTAACAGTCGTCCTGCTCGACCAGATACCAGCGCACGCCGCTCGCGCGCGCCGCGCGCAGAATCGCGGGCCAGTTAAGGTTGCCCGCGCCCACCTCCGCCATGCGCTGTTCCCCCGCCGGGCCGATAGTCATATCCTTGAGATGCAGCAGGGGAATGCGCCCGGCGCAGCGCCGAATCCAGTCCGCCGGATCGCCGCCGCCCGCCTGCACCCAGTACGTGTCTAGCTCCGCCTTGAGCAGCGATGGCGGCGCCTGCTCGTAGAGCCACGCCAGCCAGGGCTTGCTGACGCCATTCACGACAAAATGCCGAAACTCGTGCGCGTGGTTGTGATACGAGAAATCCATTCCCGCCGCCGCCAGCGCCTCAGCCACAGGGCCAAGTTCATCGAGGAAACGCCCGATGCCTTCGAGCGTGTGATACTCTGTGGGCAGCCCGCCGATGGCGGCATGGATGCAGCCCCACAGCCGATGTATCTCAACGACCTCGTCCGTTGCCTGAAGGAAGCGTTCCCAGGGAATATGGGTCGCAGCGACGGTCAGGCCGGCGTTCTCCACGAGCCGCGCGACTTCCTGGAGCGACACCGGCCCGAAGCCGGAAATCTGCACCGCCGGATAGCCAATGGCTGCGACGCGCTCCAAGGTGACGGCGATAGCGTCATAGGTCTGCGTGAAAGCGCGCACGGTGTACAACTGCGCGCCCAGAACGGGGGGTGTGAGCATGGAATCATCTCCCTTTCTTAAGGATGAAGGATAAAGGCGGAAGGATGAAAGCGCTTCGCACCAATTGATTTCGTTTTCCAAATCCGCCAGGATTGAGACACCGCCCAAACGCAAGCACATCAAACCAGCGTGGGGCAGAGCAGCACCTTGCGGACGTTGTCCGCGCCGGTCTCGATGAGGCGCACGCCTTCGAGGAACCCCGTTAACGGCAGGCGATGCGAGACCAGCTGCGTCACATCCACGCGCCCCGATTGCAGCAACGCCACGGCCTGAAGCGAATTGCGCACCGAGGTGAATGATGACAGCACCGTGAGGCCCTTACGGAAGATAGTAAACGCTTCCAGGCGTAGTTGCGCTCCCGCCGGCGGCACGCCGAAGAGCAACACCGTGCCGCCGTAGCGCGCTGCCGCCAACGTGCGCTCCATCACGGCAATGACGCCGGTCGCATCAATGACCACATCGTAAGCATCGGCTTCCAGCGCGTCCAGCGCATCCAGCGCGTGATCTGCCCAGCTCGCGGCGAAGGCCAGCCGCGCCGGTTGCCGCTCCACCACGGTCAGCTCGCCCGCCCCGTGCAGGCGGGCTACCTGGAGCAGCAACACGCCGATCGGCCCCGCGCCCAGCACGGCCACGCGATCTCCCGCGCGAATGCGGGCGCGCTCGATGCCGTGCAGCACGCACGAAAGCGGCTCCACGAAGGCGCCGGCCTCGAAGGGCAGCGCGCCGATGGCGAACACGGCTTTCTCCGGCGCTACGACCAGCTCCGCCATGCCACCGGGGCGCGTCACCCCCACCGCCTGCCAGTTGCGGCAGAAGTTCTGGCGATTTTGCAGGCAGGCATCGCAATTGTCGCAGGCGATGTTCGGTTCCACGGCGACGCGATCCCCCACCCGAAAACGGCTGATCCCCGCGCCCACCGCTTCGACCACGCCCGCAAATTCGTGTCCCGGAATGACGGGGTAATCGCCCAGATATTCCCCGCGCAGAATGTGAATGTCCGTGCCGCAAATGCCGCTCGCCATCACGCGGATCAGCACCTCGCCCGGTCCCGGCTGCGGATCGGGCGTCTCGATCACCCGCGCCGCGTTTGGCTGTTCGATGCACAAGGCGCGCATGTCATTGCTCCTCATGAAATGATAAAGGGTGAGCGGAGAGCCGTGAGCAGTTTGCGCTCAGCGGACTGCATCCTGCGCATTGCTCTCTACGAGCTATTCTCATCCGTGTGGCTGTAGCGTAGGTCTGGAGAGTGTGCGCCAGCGCAGGTGTCTCCTCACCATCCCTCGTGCAATTTCGCGCCATTCGTGGCGATGACTTCACCGTACCAGCGGGCCGAATCCTTGAGCACGCGCCGCTGGGTAGGATAATCCACATAGATCAGGCCGAAACGCTCGCGGTATCCATAAGCCCACTCGAAGTTATCCATCAGACTCCAGTAGAAATAGCCGCGCACATCCACCCCATCGGCGATGGCGCGTTCCAGCGCCAGCAGATAGCGGCGCGTGAAGTCAATCCGCTGCGGATCATGGACGCCGCCATCGAGGGCGATCCAATCCATACCCGACAACCCGTTCTCAGTGATGAAGAGCGGCGTCTGGTAACGCTCATGCATGAAGCGCGGCCCCCAGTAGAGCGCTTCCGGCGTCACCGGCCAGTTGAACGCGGTCTTGGCGTAGCCGGTGGGATGCGGCAGCACTTCGGGAAGACCATCAGCGCCGCCCTGCACGGTAGTCCCCTGGTAAATGTTGAAGCCACAGAAATCAAGCGGCTGGGCGATGGTTTCCATATCACCGGGCAACGCCTGTGGCGCTGCGGCGCCAAACAACGCCAATCCATCATCGGGATAGCGCCCGAAGAAAACCGGATCGAGCCACCAGGTGTTAGACCAGATGGCATACTCATCGTGAACCGTAAACATCAATTGCCGGGCGGCTTCGATATCTTCCGGCGCATCCGTCGCGGGGATAAAGGGGAATGTCGTAGGCGCCCATCCCACGCGAGCGCCCGGACACCCCCCGCGAATGACCTGCACGGCCTTGCCGTGAGCCAACAACGCATGATGTCCCACCCGCAACACCTCAGTTAAGCCAAGCTTGTCGCCGGGCGCGTGGCGTCCCTCGTAGTGTCCGCTGCCGACAAAGACCCGGATCTCGTTCAGCGTCATCCAATCCTTCACCCGGTCGCCTAGCGCCTCAACCACCACGCGGGTGTAATCGGCGAACCAATCGGCGCTATCGCGGTTGAGCCAGCCGCCCCGGCAGTACAAATCGTAGGGAAAATCCCAGTGGAAGAGCGTGGCATACGGCGCAATACCCGCCGCGAGCAGTTCATCCACCAACCGGTCGTAGAAACCCAACCCGGCAGCGTTCACGTTGCCGGTTCCTTCAGGCAGCACGCGGGGCCAGGAGATGGAGAAACGGTAGGCCGGCAGGCCGATCTCGCGCATAAGCGCCACATCTTCGCGGTACCGGTGATAGTGATCACAAGCTACATCGCCGGTCTGACCCTGCCAGATGGCGCCCGGTTTTTTGCACAGCATATCCCAGACCGAGAGGCCCTTACCGTCTTCGTAGGCTGCGCCTTCGATCTGATACGAAGCGGCAGCCGCCCCCCAGACAAAGGATGGTGGAAAATGTGTCATTGTAGACTCCTGTGGTGTATGAACGTTTTAGCGTATGAGCGTAGTAGCGTGGTAGCTTGATGCGTCTTGGACGCAGATCAACGCCGATACACGCAGATACACGTAGATCAGACAGGAAAAAGCAAAAAAAATCTGCGCAATCTGCAAAATCTACGTCATCTGCGTTACTACTTCCTACTCCCCTACTTCCTTACTCCCGATTCCCCACTCAACCCGCGAGCAGAACTCCGGTCGCCCTTGAATGCCCACGCGCACGCGGAACAGCGCGCCTGCGCCCGGCCCGTTCGCAGCTTTGTCGTCGCCGCCGGCTGTGGTGACATACAGATCTGTATAGTCAGGCCCGCCAAATGTAGCGCAAGAAACCTTCCGCGCGGGAAAAGGAATGCGGAAATCCTCCACGCCATCGGGCCGATAGCGCACCAGGCAACCGCCATTCCATCGCGCTGACCACACGTAGCCCTCTGCATCCACGGTGAGGCCATCGGGCACGCCCTCGCGCTCCGGCACGCGGACGAAGATGCGCCGATTGCTCAGGTCGCCCGTCGCGCGGTCGTAATCGAACAGCCAGATCGTCCGCGCCAGCGATTCGGTGTAGTAGAGCTGCGTCAGATCGGGCGAGAAGCCCATGCCATTGGAGATTTGCACCCCCTCGAGCACCCGCGTCAGCGCGCCATTCGTATCCAGGCGGTAGAGCGCGCCGCCCCGGTCGCCGGTTGGCATCGTCCCACAGAAGACGCGCCCTTCTGGATCGGCGATCACATCGTTGAAGCGGCTTTCGCGCTCCTCCGAAATCTCGGCGATGACGGGCGTGAGCGCACCCTCGCGCCACAACGCCACCGCGCCCCGCGCCATGAAGAGCAACAGCGCGCCATCAGCCTGGATGGTGAAACCGCCCACCACCTCGCCGGCGTAGCACTGCGCGTGTTGCCCCGTTGCGGGATCGTAGCGGAACATGCGCCCGGTGGGAATATCCACCCAGATCAGGCGCCGCTCCAGCGGATGCCAGAGCGGGCCTTCACCGGTGACGCAAGCGTAGTCGGCGATCAATTCAGGTTCCATACGAATCCACTAGACTGCAAATGCGCAACGCTTGCTGCGCGCGCGCAGCATCCCACCCTGCCGGCAGCGGCGCGGAGATGCGCACATCGCGCCCGGCGGGCAGGTCGAAGAAGTTGTCGCTGAAAATCACCTCCGTCGCTTCCAGCTCCAGGGTGACGAAACGCGCCAGGCTGTGCGCCCGCAACGTGATCTCGATCTCGCCATCGCGCACAGCAATGGCGGATTCCAAACCCGGATCGGTCAGCGGCAGATACTTGGAAGGACCGAACGGCATTACGCCCAGGCTCACCCGTGTCTCCCCGCGCCACAGCTCGTAGACGAGGACAACCTCGCGGCGATTCTCTGCTGTCACCACATCGGAGAAATCCAGCGCGCAGACTTGCATTGCCCCTAACGCCGGCGCGACCACGGGCGATGCGCCCGCGCGAAGCACCTTCCCCGCCAGCGTCTCCAGCGACCAGCGGACCGCGCCCTCCCACGGCGTCGTCAGGTCGTTGGTAAGATACAGCGTCGCCAGCGGCTTCCACGGGGGCGCCGGCGTGTGCGCGCCAGTCAGATAGGCGACGGCTTCCGTACTCATCACCCGCTCGCCGGTCCCCAGCACTTCGCCGGAGGATTTCTCCACCGACCAGCGCACCAGCCGCCGCTCGTCATCGGTTGGATCGGCTACCGGCTTGGGGCCGACCTCCGGGCCGCAATCCTCGGCGGAGAGCAACACCGGCGCATAGAAACGCCGCGCAGCGTAGTGCAGCGCCTTCCAACGGCCAAAGTAATCCAGACTCGCCCACGAAGCCACGGGCCAACAATCGTTCAGCTGCCAGTAGAGCGCGCCGCCCGTACATTCACGGCTGCGACGCCAGAACTCTACGCCCGTGCGGACACATTCCGCCTGCAAAATCTGGCTGAGATACACCAGCGCGGGGAAATCCTTGGGCATACGGAAATGCTCGGTCATGTAATGGATGATCTTGCCGTTGCCCGCGTCGTTGCGCTGATGATGCTCCATGATGTATGAGGTCATGTTCCAGTCAGCAGGCTCGGCATAGGTGCGCACCGTCGCCAGCGGCGGCAGCGATTGGAAGCCAAACTCGCTCACGAAGCGCGAAGGATGATTGCGGTAATGTCCGAAAGGCTGATTGCCGTGCCAGACTTCCCAGTTGTGGGTATCGCCCGCGTGGACGCTATTGGGCGCGGCGAAATGGCGATCCGAAGACGGCGAACTGGGCCAGTACGGCGTGTCGGGATCCTCGGCGGCGCAAATCTCCGGCAGCAGCTGGTGGAACATGCGATCGTAGGCTTCTTTGTAGAGCGCATTTTCAGGCTTGTTCCAGCCCCACGAATCCCAACCCCATTCCATCTCATTATTGCCGCACCAGAGCGCCAGGCTCGCGCGATGCCGTAGCCGGCGGACATTCTCCACGGCTTCTACCCGCACATTCTCGAAGAACGCCGCATCGGTGGGATAAATAGCGCACGAGAAGATGAAATCCTGCCAGACGAGGATGCCGTAACGGTCGCACAGATCGTAGAAGCGCTCTTCTTCATACAGGCCGCCGCCCCACACGCGCAGCATATTCATGTGCACCTGCGCCGCGCTGCGGATCAGGTGCTCCAGCTGCGCATCAGAAATCCGCGTGGGGAAGGAATCAGCGGGGATCCAATCCGCGCCCTTGGCAAAGATCGGCGTCCCATTGACCACAAACACGAAGGACTCACCATAGGCGTCCGCCTCGCGCCGCAATTCGAGCGTGCGTAGCCCCACCTGGAAGCTGCGCGCATCCAGTTGCGCCTCGCCCTGCAGCAGCTGCACTTCGACGCGATAGAGCGGCTGCGCGCCGTAGCCATTGGGCTGCCACAGCTGCGGCGCGGCGATGGTCAACGCCAATGCGCCCGCCTCTCCGGCGATTTCGACCGCCGTTTCCTGCACGGCGCCATCGGGCGCGACGACGCGCAACAACGCGGTCACGCCGCCCGCCTGCCAGCGCTCCAGCCGCACATCGGCGCTGAGAATGACGCCGGTCTCCGTGTGCCGCTGGCGAATGTGGACATCATCCAGCCGCGCGGTGCGGTACCCTTCCAGGCGCATTTCCTTCCAAATGCCCACGGGCGGCAGTTGGGGGCCCCAATCCCAGCCAAACTGGCAGATGGCTTTGCGGATGAAAGGCCCGCCGGGCAACGCCTGCGAGGGGCTTGCCAGCGGCTCCGCAGCGTGACGCGCGCGCAGCGGCGGCATCAACGCCGGGAAGCGCACCGTTACCCGATTCGCGCCTTCTGTCGCCAGCCCGGTCACATCCCAGCGATACTGCCGGAACATGTTATCGGTCTGCCCTAGCAGCTGCCCGTTGAAGCTGACCTCGGCAATGGTATCCACGCCATCGCAGACGAGGCACACCCGCTCCTCCGCCAGCAGCGCCGCCGACGCCTCGAAAACGACCTCGTATTCCCAGTCGCGGTCGGTGATCCACTGCACCCGCAGCTCATTATCGGCCACAAAAGGATCGGGAATCAACCCTTGCGCCAGCAGATCGGTCTGCACGCAACCAGGGATCTGCGCCGGCAGCCAGGTCTCGCTGCCCGATTCTCGAAAACGCGCACTCTGGATCGGAATATGAGTAGCCATGGTCCTCCCAAAAATTCACGCCCGCAGCGTATTGGCTTTGATGAAGTCTATCAGCTCAGAAACGTAGGCAAAACCCAAACAAGTAACTGTGTCGGCGCCGCCGTAGTAAATCGCCAGCCGACCGGTATCGCCATCGCACAACGCCGCGCAGGGGAAAGCCACGTTGGGCACATCGCCGACGCACTCGTAGAGCGTCTGCGGCGATAGGAGATAGGGAGCGGTACGATACATCACCTTCCACGGCTGCTCCAGATCGAGCAACGCCGCGCCGAAACTGTAGACGAAACCGTTGCACGAGGTGAGCACGCCGTGGTAAATCATCAGCCAGCCCTCAGAGGTCTCGATGGGCGTTGGCCCCGCGCCGACCTTGGTGCTCTGCCAGCCGCCCACGGGCTGCATTACCCAGCGGTGATGTCCCCAATGAATCATATCGGGGCTTTCGCTGTAGAAAATGTCGCCAAAGGGGGTATGTCCATTGTCGCTGGGGCGGCTCAACATAGCGTACTTGCCGTTGATGCGCCGGGGGAACAGCACGCCGTTGCGGTTGAAGGGCAAGAAGGCGTTGTCCAACTGGTAGAAAGTCTCAAAATCAGCAGTGTATCCCACGCCAATCGTCGGCCCATGATAGCCGTTGCACCAGGTCACATAATAGCGATCCTCGAGCCAGCAAACGCGCGGATCGTAGCCATAGACGAAGGTGTTGATCTCCGGGTCGTCGCCCACAAAGCGAATCGGCTCCGGGCTGAGCTCCCAGCTGATCCCGTCCTGGCTCTTGCCGCTGTGCAGCGTCATCTGCCGGGTGCGATGATCCACACGAAAAACGCCGGCGAAAGCCCCCTGGAAAGGCACGACGGCGCTGTTGAAGATACTGTTAGAAACCGGAATGAGATTACGCGGAATTACCGGATTCTGGCTGAAACGCCAGACCACCTCACTGCACCCTTCCGGGCGCGGCTCCCAGGGAATGTTGGAGAGCGAACCAGCGACAATTTGCAAATCAGACATGCTTTACCTCCAAAATGATACCAGGCTAAGGGCAAGCGGCAACGGATTGGCGTTCCACCAGCGGCGCATGGATGAGCGTTGTCACGCGCGTGGCATCAGGGTTTTCCAATCGCCACAACAATAACTGCATCGCCATCTGGCCCATCAAAACCTTATCCACACGCAGCGTGGTCAGCGCCGGCGCAACATGTTGCGCCAGTTCAATATCATCGAAACCCACAATCGAGAGCGCCTGCGGCACAGCCAGCCCCAGCTCGTGCGCCGCCTGCATGGCGGCAATCGCCATTTCATCGTTGCAGCCGAAGATTGCCGTGATTTCGGGGCGTTGCTGCAACAGGGCGCGCGTCGCCTCAAACGCCACATCGCTGCGCAATTCACAATCTGCCACATAGACTTCCGCGGCGCCAAAATCGAGCAGCGCTTGCTGGTAGCCGCGATAGCGTTCCGCGATGCTGGGGAACGCTCCCGGCCCACCGCCGACCAGGGCGATGCGCCGATGTCCCCGCTGCCAGAGATATTCCACAGCGGTGTAGGCAGCCTGGAAGTTATTGGAAAGCACCGCATCATATTTCCCGACTTCAGAATAAGCATCCACGAGCACCAATGGCGCGCGCAGACGGGAAAGCGTCATTTCCAGAGTGTGATCGAGCCTGACGCCCACGATCAACAATCCATCCAGAGTATCATTGAGGAGCAGAGGCGGCGCCTCAAGCGCGCGGTTGTAGACATCTACCAACATTGTGGTATAGAGCAGATTGATGCGATTGCGTCGGCAAATCTCCTCAATACCCGCGAGCACATAGGCATAGAAAGGCCCACCGCGCTGAAGCTGCTGCGGTTCGGATTTTATCAACAGCCCCACCGTTTGCGCAACCGGCTCCACCGAACGCAAAACATAGCCCATGCTGGCAGCGATGTCCAGAATGCGTTGGCGTGTTTCCTGGGAGACGCCGGGCCTGTTCCGCAACGCCAGGGATACTGTGGCTAACGAGAAACCACTTTCTCGTGCTATATCGGCAAGCGTCACTTGTTCGCTCACAGGAATAAAACCCTCCGAGACGGAAAAATACGAAGTACACTAAAACTATACCTCATTTTTACTGAAATGTCAATACTTTTTTATTAAAGCAAATAAAAATCGCAACTATCCCCAATTGTTACGCAGTTGCCATAACCCGCTTGACTCTCCCCTTACAGGAGGGTGTATACTGTGAGCAGTTCAGTTGCGTATCAAGGCATCCAGGCGTCAAACCACCACCCAACTGAAAGATCTCAAAACCACAGACAAGGAGTGAGCATGAACACATTGGACGCGATTCGTGAGCGCCGGAGTATCCGCCGCTTCAAGCCCGACCCGCTGCCGGAGGACGCGCTCCGGGAAATTCTGACCGCCGCGACGCTGGCGCCTTCGGGCAAGAACGAACAGCCGTGGCGCTTCGTCATCGTGCGCGAGGATAAGCGCGCAGAGATGCTCGCCGTCATGCGCGCCGGCATCGCCGCCCGCAAAGCCGAGGGCATCCCCCTGGGCAGCAGCGAGTGGACGGCAAAGGTCATGGAGCAGGCGCCTGTCACGGTCTTCATCTTCAACGAGGATGAAGACGACCCCTTCGGCCCGAAGGACTTCGGCGACGTGTTCGGCAACATGGTGGATGTCCAATCCATCGGCGCCGCCATCCAGAACATGCTGCTCGCCGCGCAGGAACTCGGTGTGGGCAGTCTGTGGATCTGCGACATCTTCTACGCCTACGGCGAGCTCTGCGGCTGGCTTAACGAGACCCATCAGCTCATCGCCGCCGTGTCGCTCGGTTACGCCGATGAAGCGCCTCCCGCTCGCCCGCGCAAAGGGCTGGATGAAGTAGTCCGTTGGCTATAGAATGACCGATGATCGGCTATCAACAAACGGTCTCCGGTCTCCCGTCTTCGGTCAAATCAGAAACATTACTCAGGCAGGACCAACACCATGTTAAAGATCGGCGACTTCTCCAAACTAGCGCAGGTCTCGGTGAAGACGTTGCGCTACTATGCAGAGCTCAGCCTGCTCAAACCGGCGTGGATTGATCGTTTCACCAGTTGTGGACGCTGCCCGCGACCGAGACGGCAGCCTGCGTGGTGCATCACGGGCGGTTGGAGGATCTCAGCCGCGCCTATAGCGCCCTGCTCACCTGGATCGAGCGCAACGGCTATCGCATCACCGGCCCAAACTGCGAGATCTACCTGCGTGGGCCAGAGACCGCCAGCGCACAAGCCGAAGTCGTCGCCGAAGTGTTGTTTCCCGTAACCCGCAAATCAGTATCGCCACACATTGCCTACTTAGAAAAGGAGAAAGACCGAATGCAACCCATGATTGTTAGCAAACCCGCCTTCAGCGCCGTGGGCCTCAAGTACCGGGGCAAGAACGAGAATCAGGAGATCGCCGCGATGTGGGGCGTCGCCAACGCCCGCGCCGAGGAGATTGTCGCCGCCGCCGAAGGGCGGGGCGCAGCTTACGGCATCTGCCGCGACATGGAAGCTGATGGCGTCTCCGAGTACCTGGCTTGCCTGGAAGTGAAAGACATCCGCGAGATTCCCGAAGGGATGGAGCGCTGGAATGTACCGGAGCAGACCTACGCCGTCTTCCCCTGCAAGCTCGCTGCCATCGGCGAGGCGTACCGCTACGCCTTCGAGGAGTGGCTGCCCACCTCCGACTACCGGCGCGGCGACGGCCCCGACTTCGAGTATTACGATGAGAGCTTCGATCCCAACGACGCCGAGAACTCACAGCTGTATGTGTACATCCCGGTGGTGAAAGCGTAAACGACAGCAGACCAAAGACCGGAGACGGATGACCGGCAAAGCGGTCGTCCGTCCCCGGTCTAGCGCAGATCATTCAGCCGTCTCCGTGCGCGCCGCCGCAACATTCGCCGCGATCTCCGCCTCATCCATGGCAGCAGTTTGCGCCTCCAATCGCGCCATCAAACGATCGAACTTCATCAGCGCAGTTTGTTCTTCCCATTCCTGAAAACGCAAAAAGTCCTCATAAGGAATCAGCGCCGCTATCGAACAAATTTCCTATACTCCTTCAGAATATGACATGATTTGACATATACCGGCGGTATCCTGAACATGGTTTTCAGGATTCAAATTCAGGAGGGATACAAAATGGAACCACAAATCATTCAAAAAGAGGCTTTCACCGTCGTTGGCTTGAAGTTACGCTGCGTGATGGGACAACCCAGCGACATTCCGCAGCTGTGGGAGCAGCTCTTCACGCGCATGGGCGAAATCCAGGGAATTGCCGAGCAAGGCATTTCCTACGGCGTGATGGACAATTACGATGAGGCGACCGGCGCTTGGGATTACATCGCCGCTTTCAGCGTCGCGGCGGGCAGCGATGCCCCCGCAGACATGGTCAAACTGGATATTCCCGCTGCGCAATATGCCGTCTTTCCCTGCACCATGCCCACCATCCAGGAGACCTACGATTTCATCTATCAGCAATGGCTGCCGCAATCGGAATATGTGCACGCCCCCACGCCGGAATTCGAGTGCTATGGGCCGACTTTCAATCCCGATGATCCCAACTCACAGTTTGAGATCTACGTCCCCATCACAGAATAACGGCTGCGCTAGTGCCGCCCACACAAAGATGAGGGCTGACCGACCCGGAACTTTCGACCTGCAACCCGCAACTGTTTTTGGAGGTAGAAACGATGGAACGTATTGTGGCTTACTGCGGACTTGTCTGCTCGGAATGTGAGGCATATCTTCTGACCCAGGCTAATGACACGGCAGGGTTGGAGGCGCTGCTCGCCAGGTGGCGCGTGGAGTACAACGCCCCGGATATGAAATTCGAGGATGTCATCTGCGATGGCTGTGTGATCGAAGGGCGGCATGGCGGCTATTGCGGACAGTGCCCCATCCGCGCCTGCGGCGTCGAGCGCGGCGTGGTGAATTGCGCCCACTGCGCGGATTACGGCTGTGAGAAGCTCAGCGGCTTCTTCAACATGGCGCCGCCTGCCCGCGAGACGCTTGAGGCTATTCGCGCTGCGCTGTAGCGCGCGCGCCTCACAGATGAAGCGTGAAACGTGATGGCGACTTCCTCACGTTTCACGCTTTCATACTTCATGGCGCAGGGATGTATTCCCAGCCGCTTCCTTCAGGCAGCAGCCGCCACACGCCGCCATCGAGCGCGCGGACGTAGATCTCGTTGTACTTCCAGCGCGAGGTGCGCTGCACTGCCGTCTCGTAGCCCGCCTCCGGCGCGGTAGCCCAACCGAGCCGTTCGCGGACGTCCGAATTCTCCCGCCAGACCAGCCCAAAGCCCCGCACCGGCTGGTAAAACCCCGGCGGCGGTATGATGCTCGGATCATCTATCGGATCGCCATCGTCCCAGGTATCCACATAGATGCTCCAACGGCGACTGAAACCGTCATCGGAAAGCACGTAGATATAATCCTGCTCACCTACCCACAACATCAACCCGTGCTCGAAAGGCTGTTCCGCGCCCGCGCTGTAGAGCGCCGGCGCAGCGGGGCACTCGTTCGGCGCCGGCTCGAAGAACCACGCATCGGGACAGATCAACGGAATGCCGAGATAGGCTTGCGCCCAGAGCGCCGCATCATCAGAGACGCGCAGCAGGAAGCCCTCGTAGTTGCGCCACGTCTCTGGAATCTCGTAGACCATCGAGCCGCTGACATCCACGACCCAGGAATACCCATACTGCCCCGTCGGCAGAATCCGATACAACACCGCTGCCGTGGCATCCTCAGAAGCCCATTCCAGAATGATGGTATCGCCCGGATTGGCGATCTCCACATTGGCGCGGAAGAAGTGGATGACCGGCCCCGGCGGATAGCGTCGCAACACCAGCGGCAGGTACAGGGTATCGGTTGGATCAATGAGCACAGCCCGCGTTCCGGTCACGCCGCCGGCGCCATTTGCGGCTGTGACCGTGATCGCCTGCGCGCCGCCAAGCGTCCAGACAACGGTGAACGTATCCGTGAGCTGCTCGCGCAGATGCATCGCCGGCGCGTGTCCGCTCGCCTTCCAGGTGAACGTCAGCGGCAATGTGGTGGTGAGGGGCGACGTCGCCGCTACAAACGTGAGCGCGCTTCCGCTTTCCCCAACGCCTGGGCCAGAAAGCGCCACATCCGATGGGGCTATCACCGAAAGCGGCGCTGCCCTCTCCGCGCCCGACGCTATCCCACTGCTGCCGGTTATCACCAACAACAACGCGCAGAATGCGCCCAATGCTATGCCGAGCACCACCTTGCTCCAATCGTAGCGTTTCATAGCCTTTGCTCCTGACATGCTGAAAAACGGTGAACTCTCCAGACGCGGATGTTGCGAGAGGTGATGGATACCTTCATTATACAACGAAATTGTAATCGCTTCAAGTGTTTGTTTATAAAATTGCAAACCAAAGCCACAGAAATAGGTTTTCGAGCAGCGAGGCAGCGCGCGCTCGAATACTTGCAATTTTGCCGTTCGCGCCTACACTCAACAGCGAAAATCACAGAAATCAGCATCAGGAGCCAATGATGGAATCAAACCCGCATTTCACCGCAGAGGATTGGGCCCGCGTCACCCCCGACTGGCTGGCCTGGTGGGAGGGCGAACTGGAACGCCCCTTGTTGTGGCTCGAAGTCTTCCCGCAACTTCCAGACGTGGACTACCGCGTGCTGTCGCCGTTCCTCACACGCTACCCGTTGGACGTACCCGCCGATGCGATCCTCGACGAGTTGTTGCCCGCGATCACCCAAGTCCGCTATCTGGGCGATGCGGTACCCAAAGTTTGGCCCAATCTCGGCGCGGGGATTGTCGCCGGTTTTCTCGGCTCGACCGTGGAGTATCGCACCGATACGACCTGGTTCGGGCCGATAGGCGCCGCCTCGTTGGCGGAGCTCCATCCGGCCTATGATCCCCATAACGTCTGGTGGCTGCGCACCCAGGAATTCTTCCGCGCCGCCGCCCGCCGCCTGGATGGCTACATCATCGGGCACACCGATCTGGGCGGCAACCTCGATATCCTGGCAAGCCTGCGCGATACGCAATTGCTGCTCACCGACCTCTACGACGCGCCGGATGAGGTCGCGCGCCTGGCGGGGGAAATCACGACCTTGTGGCTGCGCTACTATGATGCGCTCGCGGCGCTGCTGCCGGAGAACAAGCGGGGCTATGGCTGCTGGGCGCCGATCTGGGCGCCAGAACCATGCTACATGCTGCAAAGCGATTTCGCCTACATGATCTCGCCAAAGATGTTCGAGCGCTTTGTGCTGCCCGATCTGGAAGCCTGCTGCGCGCACCTGGAATACTGCTTCTACCACCTCGACGGCAAGGGGCAGATTCGCCACCTGGATATGCTGCTTTCGCTCCAGCGGTTACGGGGCATTCAGTGGATTCCGGGCGATGGCGCGCCGCCGCCGGAGGAATGGCTGCCCCTGCTCAAGCGCATCCGCGATGGGGGCAAGCTCTGCCAGCTCTTCGTCACCCGCGAAGGCGCGCTGAAAATCATCCGCGAACTGGGCGGCAAGGGCTTCCTGTTCTGCATCTCCGAGGAACTCACGCTGGAAGAGGCCGAAACGTTCATTGCGGCGGTGCAAGGGTAGGCGGGGATAGTCAAGCGCCGGGAGTCGGAGAACTGCCACAAGACTCGCTGATTCGGCGATGCGCGGGGACGTTCCGCAAAAATGCGCGACGCAGCTCCAGATCAGAGATGCGCGCAGCCTGCGCGAGCAATTGCTGCTGAGCCAATGCCAGCAACGGCGCGGCTCTGGCATCCGCGTTGGCTCGCAGAATTTCGCAGCAGATCCAATACACCTGATACGGTTCTTCTGCACCTTCCAAAGCGCTTTCATCCTGCAATGCCGCCAGGACCGGCGCAATATCCGCCAACGCCTGGATAGGATCGCCGCGTTGCCAGGTCAGATAAGCCAGCTCCGTCTGGAGCTCCAGCAGCCGTCCGGGATGCGGAATGGTTTCACGGATAGCGAGCGCCTGGCGATACCAGCGTTCGGCCTCATCCCATTGCGCCAAAGCCGTGTGAATCTTGCCCAGATAGGTGTAGGCATTGGCAAGATTGAGCGCATCATCGCTGCGGAGCGCAGCCGCAGCAGCCTGCTGCGCCAGCTGTGAAGCCGCGCGCAGGTCGCCGGTGCGCAGTTCGACCAGACTGAGGTTCGCCAGGCTCTCGCCTTCTGCCTGGAGATTGTCGCTTTCTCGGTAAATGGCAAGCGCCTGCCGATAAGCAGCCCGCGCTTCGGTGTACAGGCCCAATTCCCAGTATAGCGCGCCCAGGTTGTTCAACGCCGCGCCCTGCGCTGGGGAATTCTCCATAACCTGATGGATCCGAAGGGCAGCCCGGTAGTGTTGCAGCGCCGTGCTATAATCCCGCTGATCGGCAGCCACGTTGGCGAGATTGTTCAGCGCCTTGGCTTCGCCCGGCAAATTGCCCCATGCGCGATACAGCGCCAACGCGGATGTGAGGTATGCTTGCGCGCCGGCGTAATCCCCACAGTCACAGGCAAGCGAACCGAGGTTGTTGAGCACGGCGCTTTCTCCGCGCTGATTTCCCAGCTCCCGGTAGAGATTCAGCGCGTCTTCGTAGTATCGCCGCGCCGCGCCCCGTTCTCCGCGCCGCGCGGCAACATTGCCGAGCTCGCGCAACACATCCGCTTTCAGGCAAACGGCTTGCGGCGCGGCGACGGAATGCGCCAACGCCGCTTCAAGCGCCTGCTGCGCCTCCTCGTTTTTGCCTTGTTGTTGGAAAGTCTGCCCCTGAAGAAAATACCCGGTTGCCTCAAACACAGCAGAGCCCAACCGGCGTCCCAGCGCCGCGAGCCGCGCCGCACTCTCCACCGCCTGCGCATAACGCGCCTGAAGGGCCAACAACCGCGCCTGCTCCACACATAGATGCGCCGCCAGCGATGGCGCGCTCTCGATCTCTGACGCGAGGTGCTCCAGGGCCGCCGCGAATAGCGCCGCCCCCTCCTGCGCCGGGCCGCGTTGCTGATAGAACAATCCCATACCCCGACTCATCGCTTCAAGACAGTCCAGTTTGCCATACGCGAGGGCCCAATTCCAGGCCGCCTTGAAGTTGCCCCGGTCGCGTTCCAGGGCCGCCAGATCATCCGCCGCCCCATCACCCTGCGCGCCGGCGCGTTGGGCGCGAGCAGCGAAGGCAGCGCAGTGGCGATCCCCCAACTGCTGCGCGCGAGCCGGGTCTGCTGCCAGATGCTCGGCTGCGTATTGGTGCGTGGCCTCGTGCCAGAGGTAGCGCCCGCCATCGAAACTCAACAACGACTTAGCCGTCAACGCCGCTAACACCGTATCAGGCGCGCCGGCAACTTCGCGCGCCGCTTCAGCATCGAAACCCGTGACAAACACCGCCAAAGCCGTGAAAGATGCCTGTTCGGCAGGCGTCAACAATGCCCACGAGTGTTCGAAAGCGGCGCGTAGACTGTGATGCCGCGCGGGCATGTTGCGCAGCGTGGTGTGCAAAGCGTCCAGTGTGCGCGCGAGTGCTGCGGCAATTTCCGCGCAAGATTGCTCGGCGGTCGCCGCAGCAGCCAACGCCACACCCAGAGGCAAGCCCTCCACAAGCTGGCAGATACGGATGACATCGGGCAGCGTCTCTTCTGTGAGCTCGAAGTGACGGTGTATCTGCATGGCGCGCCGCCGAAAGAGCGCCAACGCGCTAAAGGTCTGCGCTTCCTCGAGGCGCGCTGGTAGGGCCGCCGGGTAGCGCAACCCCTCCAAAGCATAGACCCATTCTTCCTGCAAATGCAGCTTTTCACGTGAAGTGACCACCAACATGAGATGGGGCGCCGCGCGCAGCAACGCGCTCAGCAGCTCGCAACAATCCACCAGATGCTCGAAATTATCCAGCACCAGCAGCAACTCCTTGTGGCGCAGCTGCTGAAACAGCCACCGCGAGGCCCCGTGAAGCGGCGAAGGCAGCGCGAGGGCGTCAGCCAGCGCCACGGCAACCGCATCCATATCGGCGGCGGCGCTCAAACTGACGAAGAAGACGCCATCCGCAAACAAGCCGCGATGCAGATCCGCGAGGCGTTGCGCCAGACAGCTCTTGCCAATCCCGCCGGGGCCAGTCAAGGTGATGAGCCGACACGCCGGATCCGCGAGCAACTCAGCAAGCTCAGCAAGCTCCGTTTCGCGGCCCACGAAGAGCGCGGGAACAGGTAACGGCGGGGAAACCGAGAGAAAATGCTCTTTACTGCACCCTTGCGCTTCGGCCCTGATCTGCTCGAAAAGGCGCGTTGTTTCCGTCGCGGGCGCGGCAGCGAACTCAGCCTGTAACACGCGCCGACACGTCTCATACTGCGCTAGCGCCGCGCTGCGCTGCCCCTCACGCGCGAGCAGCCGCATCAGCTGGCAATGCGCCTCCTCGCGCCAGGGTTCCAATTCAACCTGGCGTTGCGCATAAGCATGAGCCAGCCGGAATTCCCCGCGCCGCTCATGATAGTCGCTCAAAACAGCAAAAGCCTCCATCGCCAGATGACGCAACCATTCCCGCTTGAGCAACGCCCATTCCTCATACAGCGCACTATCAGGCACGAAGAATTGCCCCAGAAAATCCCCCCGATAGAGCGCCGCCAGCCGTTGCTGCCGCTGCAAACAAGGCCAGCAGCGTTCCGGGCGCAGATGGCGATGCTGGCGCGTTGTCTCAGTCAACGCCGCAAATTCGGCCACATCCAGAAAGACATCCGCTTCGGGATTGAATTGCACCGTATCGCGCTCCACCAACAGGAACGGGAGCGCCGATGCATCCGCATCGCCAAGCGTCTGCCGCAAGTACGAAAGCGCCTGCCGCAGATTGTGGCGGGCGCGTTGTTCGGGTTGGTCGGGCCAGAGCAAAGCAGCTAGCGCTTCACGGCGATGCGGTTGGGAGGCTTCCACTGCCAGATAAGCCAATAATGCGCGCGCCTTATCGGTGGCAAAGGCGGTGAGGGGCTTGCCATCCAGCACAACCTGGAACGAACCGAGTAACGTAATCGAAAGTCGCGGCATGATTGTCATCAACTCACGGGCATAGAGCGGGTAGCCTTCAGCCAGATTATACACCGGTTTTGACGTTTTTTTGACGCAGCGCGGTTATACTTTTGAGGAGAGCGGAGATCAGGAACCGCACAAAACGCCAATCCCAAGCCAATCATTGCCGGTTCGCTGTTCACAGTTAGCCTTGCATGCCTTGAATAGCACTTTCACTGAAGGAGGAAACCATGCGATCCAAAAAACTATGCGTACTTGTTATCGGGTTGTTGTTGCTGACAACACTGGCTTGTAGTCTAGGCGGAGGCGCCAAAGAAACGGCCGCGCCAGAGACGCCCGCCGTCGCGCCGACAGAGGCCCCAACGCAAGCAGCTCCCACAACCGCGCCGGCGCCAAAGATAGAACTCGGCGCCATCGAACGCAACGAATACGGCGGCTTCAGCTTCCGCGCCCTACCCGGCTACGATCTGGAACACGATGAAGACATGTCGGTGATGCTCGCGCCCGACGCCGATGTGCGCGGGCCAGGCATCGTGCTGTTGGGTGGCGAGTTCTGGGAGGGCATCACTGCCGAAGAGCTCCTGGAGATGTTCGCGGATGAAGATGACATCGAGACCGGCGCCACGACGAAACTGAACGTGGGCAACGTCTCCGGCGTGCGCGCCGAACAGAGCGGCGCAGGGACGCAGGGGCGCATCGCGGTGCTGATGCCCTCCCCCACACAGGGCTTCCTGATGTTGGGCCGCGCACCCGCCGAGCGCTGGGCGGAGATCGAGCCGCTTTTCGAGGCGGTGCTCGCTTCGGTGGAATTCTTTGCCCCGCTACCTCCGGAGCCGGTCTCGTGGCTCGATCCTGGCTGGTATCCCTACACCAATCCCAACGCCGCGCGGGATGTAGTGGTCTATGATAGCGTGGTCTACGCAGCCACATTGGGCGGCGTCGTGCTCTGGGAAGTCTCCCCCACCCTGGAGGAGGGATTCCCCGAAGTGTACACCCCGCTCGATGGCGTGAGCCACGTGAGCGCCCACGCGCTGACGGTCTGCGACGTGCCGGTCCCCGGCGGTGGACGGGAGACGCGCATCGTCGTGGGCACGCAGCTGGGCCTCAGCTTCTACGATCCCATGACCGGCAACTGGGACACGACGCCCATCACGCCGGAAGAAGTGCGCCTGGGAGTGAGCAAGATAGATCGCCTCTACTGTGACGCGGCAAACAACCGCCTGCTCATCGGCTACTCCGGGCTGGGCGTGCTCGATCTGCAAACCGGCGCGTGGACGCGCTATACCGACAAGGAGGGCCTCTCCTGGAACGGCATCAGCGATATTGCCGTCATCGGGAAAGACATCTGGGTCGCCTCCGGCTACAACGGCATCTCCAAAATCAGCGGGACCCAGGTGACGGTGTATAATGAAGCCAACGGCCTGCCGAATCAGCGGGCCAACGCGCTTGCTGTGGGCGCCGATGGCAGCCTCTGGGTGGGCACTTCTGGCGGACTGGCGCAGTTCAGGAACAACCAGTGGAAATTCTACGCCAGCCGCGAGGTCTCCGGCCTGGCCGACATCCGCAAGATGGCCTTCGCCGACGATGGCGCGCTCTGGATCGGCACATCGTCCATTGGCGGGGGCAACCTGTGCCGCTTCGATCCCGCCGCCGGCGCCTGCGCGGAGCTCTTCCGCGATACCGAGGGCGTGTTTGGGATGGCGCTGTATCACGACGGCACACCGCTCTTCGTCAACAACACGGGCCTGCACGCCCTGATCGCGGGGGAGAAATCCACCTTCCGCGTGGAGGGCAACCTGCCGGCGACAAACTTCGTGGATGCTTTTGCCTCCGCGCCGGATGGAATGCTCTGGATAGGCACCGATGGCGGGATCCAACGCCTTGATCCGGCTGATCCCGACCAACCCTGGGACACCTTCACCCGCGCGGACGGCGTCGGCGGCTCTAGCAGCTGGGCCACCGCCCTGACCGTGGCTCCCGATGGGACGGTCTGGGCGGCCATCACCAACGGCGACGCCAGTCGTTACCGCGACGGCAAGTGGACTGCCTTCGAGGGGCTGCGCTCCTACGACAGCGTCGCGGTGGATGCGCAGGGGCGCGCCTGGTTCGGCGATGATGGCAAGGGGATTGTGGTCCTCAACGCGGATGGCTCCAAGACCCTGGAACTCACCGAAGACAACGGGCTGCCCTCGAATAGCGTGCTGGCGTTGCTGACCGATGGCGACGCAGTGTGGATCGGTACCAACAACGGCATCGCCCGTTACCGCAACGGGCAAGTGGAGATGGTGATCGAGAAGGAGACCCTGCCTCACAGCTACGTGCGCGACCTGGCGCTTGACGCCGATGGCGCGCTGCTCATTGGCGCGACCCTGAGCATCGTGCGCTACGATGGCGCGCAACTTGAGGTCATCTTCAATTTCCAGAAAGAAGGCTTCCTGAACTGGCTCAATATGCTGGCGGTCGCGCCCGATGGAACCATCTGGGCCGGCACCCAGAACGGGGTCTTCTACTTCGATAAAAGCGACGGGACGTGGGATCAGCTGACCACCGAGGATGGGTTGCTCAGCAACTTCATCACCGCACTACACGTGGATCAGTTCGGCGCGGTGTGGGTCGGCGGCGGCTCCAACTTCTCCGGCGGCGGGCTGCTGCATATCGTACCATAGAGTCACGAGTCAGGAGTCACGATTCAAAGAATAATGACTCCTGACTGATAACTTACCGGAGGTACACATGGATGATCTTCTCCTGGTAGCCATTGCATCCGTTGGCTCGCTCGCGTTTTTTGCGGGGATCTTCCTGCTGGCGCGGCAACACGAGAAGCGCCGCACGGCGCGGCTGCTCGCCGAAGCCGCCGCGCGCGGTTGGGAGTGCGTCCCTTTCAAAGAGGGGCGCGTCTCCGGCTATCGCCTGCGCGGAACCACGCGCGGCGTCGCCTGGTCGCTGGAAAGCAGCGTTACCTCGGCGGCGGGACGCTCAGGCACGGCCACGCCTTCCACCCCCTCACAGCGCACGCGCTGGCATAGCGCGAGCGCCGCGCTCGCCGATGGACTGGTGCTCATCGGCCCCCGGAGCGGCGCCGGCGGAACCATCCCCACTGTAGATCCCTCCGCCCTCGGCGGGCTGGCGGGCATGGTGGTGCGCAAGGCGTTGGAATGGATGCTCGGCGAGGATGCGGAGCGCCTGGCGGGCCTGCAAGAAGTGCCGCTGGGCAGCGGAGCGTTACGCGAGCGTTACATGATCTGGGCGCAAGACGAGCGCGCCGCGCGACGGTTCCTCAGCTTCGATGTGGAGCGCGCGCTCACCGACTGGCCCGCGAAGATCCCGCTGGTGGTGAAGCTCAACCCGCGCGGCCTGCACCTCGAGGCGCAAGGCGCGCAGCTCCTCGATGCGCCGAGGCTGGAACGGCTCGTCGAACTGGGCGTTCGGCTGGTCTCAGCATGGCAGGTATGATGAAAATAGTTCGTAGAGAGCAGTGAGCAGGATGCCGTATCCAAACTGCTCACTGCTCTCTGCTCACTGCTTACCCATAACCGTTTCACAGGAGGGCCCACAATGCAAAAACGCATCTACCCGCTCCTGGCATTACTGCTGGCGCTGAGCCTGGGATGCAGCCTGTTCCAGGGGCGCGGCGAGAATGCCGCGCGCATCGAAGGCGCAGTTCCCACCGAAGAAGCGCGCAGTCCAACGGCAACGCCGAGATCGCCCACGCCAACGCGTTCTGCCCCAACCAGCCCCCCTACAACCGAACCAACAGCAGAACCCGGCGCGGTCATTCGCCAGTGGGCCGTCTACGCCGCCGCCAGCTCCGAGTACGGGAATCCCGCCTGGTCGGCGATGCAAGCCACTGGCGCGCCGGATACGCCCGAATGCGGCGATTTCCCCACCGCCTGGGCCTCCGCCGAACCCGACGGCTACGACTGGCTGGAGCTGCACTACGCCCAACCCGTCATCCCCATCGAGATTAACATTCACGAGACCCATTCGCCCGGCTTCATCTTCAAGGTCGTGCTCAAGGGCACAACCGGCGAAGAATTCGTCATTGTCGAGGGCGGCGTGCATACGCCCGATGTCCGCTGCCCGCAGGTGCTCAACGTCAAAGCCAGCGGCATCGAGAGTCCGGTGGATCGCGTCCTCATCATCGTGGATCAGCGCGCGGGCGGCAACTGGAACGAGATAGATGCCGTGGAATTGGTGGGCATCGCCGGCGATTTTCCGCCCTCCGTGGGCGATGTTGATATTGTCAACCGGCGGCTCTGGCGCATTCGCACCCCCGAAGATTTCGATGACGATGCGTTCATCTCCCTGGGCGGCATCGCGTTGGGAGCGAATGGCCTGCTCTACGTCGCCGATGGAGACCGCGGCGTCTACGTCTTCGATGCGGAGACCGGCGGCGGCATCGCCCGCATCAGCGACGACGCGCTGCTCTGGGCCGCCGATGTGACGCTCGCGCCGGATGGGACGCTCTACGTGGCCGATCCCAGCGCCCATGCCATCTTCAGGTTCGCCGCCAACGGCGCACCGCTGGGCCGCTTCGGGCGTCAGGGAACGGGGCGCGGCGAATTCGGGACCTCCAGCCCGTACATTTTGGCCGCCGGCCCGGATGGCAATCTCTACGTGCTGGATCACAACAACGGCGCGCGGATATTGGTCTTCAGCGGCGAGGGCGTGTTCCAGCGCAGTTTTGCCCTGCCCGGCGATGATTTCGACGCCAGAGACCTGAGCTTCGGGCCGGATGGCAACCTCTACGTGCTGGGTGCGGTCGGCGGATACATCGAGGCTTACGACCGCGAAGGCAAGCAAGTAGGCTACGCCATCGGCGAGGAGGAGCTGTGGGATGCCTGGCCCCAACGCCTGGCACTCGATGCAGCGGGCAACTTCTACGTCGCCTGCGTCTCGCCAGAGCCGCACATTCTGCGGCTCGACCCCGATGGCTTCGCTACGGGGCGCTTCGGGCCGGATCTCGGCGTCCGCGACCCGCGCCTCACGGACGAGACGCTGAGCTGGCCCGGCGCGCTGGCTGTGCCGCCCGATGGCACACGGCTCTTTGTCGCCGATCTTGGCGATTGGTTCACCATCTTTGCACTCACCTTGGAAGCCGGGCAGTAATCAAACCTATGGATGAAGTATGATGCGCCAGGAAAAACCAAAAACACGCTACGTGTCTTATCTGCTGCGGCTCTGGGAAACTTCCGACGGAGAACACGCTATCTGGCGCGCCTCACTGGAATGCCCCGGCACCGGAGAGCGCCACGGTTTCGCCGACATCGAAGCGCTCCTGGCTTATCTCAGGCAGCAAACCGCCGATGAACCACACAGAATCCCGGCAAATAACCAGATGGAGTATTAGTTTACATCCAGATCCGCAACCCTGAAATCGGCACACGGGCAGAAGCCCAATGCCCCCTGGCCCCGGCTTGAAGCAATTTCGCGCCGGGGCCATTTGACGCTTTGCCGCACTCCGTGTATCATAATGCGCAAGCAGCCCACATTTTCCAGAGAGGTGAACACACATGAAAATTCTCGTCACAGGCGGCGCCGGCTATATCGGCAGTGTCGTCGCAGAGCAGTTAATTGCAGCAGGTGAGGATGTTATCGTTTTCGACAATCTCTCTCAGGGGCATCGCGCCGCCGTCCCGCCACAAGCCATTTTCATCCAGGGCGATCTGGCGGACTTCGCCGCTGTCGAGGCCGTGTTCCAAACCCACCACCCCGATGCCATCATGCACTTCGCTTCCAATACCCTGGTCGGCGAATCCATGGCCCTGCCCTTCAAGTATCTGGGTGACAACGTCACCAACGCGCTCAACCTGCTGCAAAATGCCGTCACTTACGGCGTCCGGCGCTTCATCCTCTCTTCGACCGCCAACCTCTTCGACGCCCCCACGCGTATCCCCATCGCCGAAACAGAGCGCATCGTGCCGGGCAGCCCCTACGGCGAGTCGAAGCACATCCTGGAGCGCTACCTGCACTGGATGGATCGCATCTACGACCTACGCTACGCCGCGCTGCGCTATTTCAACGCCGCCGGCGCCACCCCGGAGCGCGGCGAAGATCACAGCCCCGAAACCCATCTCATCCCGCTGGTGCTGCAAGTGGCTCTGGGGCAGCGCGAGAGCATCAAAGTCTTCGGCGATGACTACCCCACCCCCGACGGCACCTGTATCCGCGACTACATCCACGTGATTGACCTGGCGCAGGCGCACATCCTGGCGCTGCGCGCGCTGGATAAAGGCAGCCGCCGCTACAACCTGGGCAACGGCCTGGGTTTTTCGGTGATGGAGGTGATCGAAGCCTGCCGCGAGGTGACAGGACATCCCATTCCCGCCGAGATCGTGGGGCGACGCGCCGGCGATCCGGCGACGCTCATCGCCGCGAGCGATACCATCCGCGCGGAGCTGAGCTGGGAGCCGCAATACCCCGACATTCGGCGAATCGTCGAGACCGCCTGGGACTGGCACAAGACCCACCCTCACGGTTACGAGGGGTGAGTGATGCTTTTAGAGCGTGTCGAATCTGCTGGCCTGGCCCAATATTCCTATATCATTGGCGACGGGGCGGCTGCCATCGTGATTGATCCCCGCCGGGATATCGAAATCTACCTCGAACGGGCGCACACCGCCGGGATGCGCATCATCGCCATTCTGGAGACCCACCGCCACGAGGATTTCGCCGTCGGCTCGGTGGAGCTGGCTGCGCGCACCGGCGCGGACATCTGGCACGCCGATGCACAATTGCCCTATCAGTACGGCCAGCCCGCCGTGGAGGGGCAGCGCTGGCAAATGGGGCGCCTATCCCTCGAAGCGCTGCTCACGCCGGGCCACACCGAAGGCAGCCTGAGTTATCTGCTGCGCGATGCCGATGGCGCGCCGTGGATCGTCTTCACGGGCGATGTGCTCTTCGCGGGTGAAGTGGGCCGCGTAGACTTCCTGGGCATGGAACGCGCGCCCGAAATGGCGGGGCGCCTGTACGACAGTATCTTCGGCAAGCTGCTGCCGCTGGGCGATGGCGTGCTCATCGGGCCGGGACATGGCGCGGGTTCGCCCTGCGGCTCCGCCATCGCTGATCGCGCCTGGAGTTCGCTGGGGCTGGAACGCGCGCGCAATCCCCGCCTGCAACACACAGACCGCGCCGCCTTTATCGAGGCCGTGGTTCGTAAGTTGCCCAAACCGCCGTATTTCACGCACATCGAGCGCCTCAATCTCGAAGGGCCGCCATTGCTGGGCGGCGTTCCCATGCCGCCGCTCCTTTCGGCGGCAGCGCTTGCCGCGCAGGCGACTTCTGCGCTGGTGGTGGATGTGCGCTCCGAATACGCCTTCAGCGCGGGTCACGTGCCCGGCGCGCAGTTTCTCACCGCCCAACGGCTGGCCGTTTTCGGCGGCTGGTTTCTCCCCACCGATCAGCCGCTGTTGCTCGTCGCCGAGGAGGATACGCCCTTAGAAGTCATGCAGCAGTTCGTGCGCCTGGGCTACGATAACGTCTGCGGCGTGCTGGCAGGCGGCATGTCCAGCTGGGCGATATCGGGACGCGGCAGCGAAGCGCTCCCGCTGGTTGATGCCAGCGTCCTGCGCCAGCGCATCGCTGCCGGAGAACCGGCCCAGCTCCTCGATGTGCGCAGCGCCGAGGAGGTCGCCTCCAGCCCGCTTGCCGGCGCGCAGCCGTTGCCCTTGCGCCAGCTCGCGGGGCGCGAGGCCGAAGTCCCGCGCAATCTCCCCGTTTACATCTTCTGCGGTACCGGCGCGCGCGCGATGATTGCCGCCAGCTGGCTACAGCGCCAGGGATGGAACAACCTACACGTCGTCTTGGGTGGCGCTCAAGCCTGGAATGCCCTTACATAAGCCGCCTTGTTTTCTCGCTTACCTGTTTTAGCCTATCGAAAGGAGCTCCCTATGGTCGAAAATGATATTACGATTCGTATCGGTGGAGAAGCCGGCATGGGCCTGGAATCCAGCGGTGCAGGCTTTGCCAGGGCGCTGGTGCGCGGGGGATTGCACGTCTTCGGCGTACCGGATTTCTACTCGCGCATTCGCGGCGGACACAACTTCTTCACGTTGCGCGCCGCCCGCGATCCGCTCTTCTCGATTGCAGACCCCGTCCATATTCTCTTAGCGTTGGACATAGAGACGGTGCGTCGCCACATCGCCGATGTCGTTCCCGGCGGCGCAGTGGTCTACGATAGCAAGGACCCGCTGCCCGACGCGCTCAAGCGCGAGGATGTGTGCTTCATCCCCACGGCGCTCACGCAGCTCGCCCGCGAGATCGGCGGGCTGGAGCTGATGCGCAACACGCTGGCGCTCGGCATCGCCGCCGGACTGCTGGAATTCGACCTCGCCTACGTCGAAAGCATCGTGCGCGACAACTTCGCCAAGAAGGGCGAGGATGTGGTGACGAGCAATCTCAACGTCATTCGCAAAGGCGCCGAGATCGCGGCGGATTACAAAGCCGATTTCCCCTTCCGCCTGCACGCCATCCCCGATGCGCCGCAGCGCATCCTGCTCAACGGCACGCAGGCGTTCTCGATGGGCGCATTGGCGGGCGGCTGCCGCTTCGTCTCCGGCTATCCGATGACGCCCGGCTCGCCGGTGCTGGTCTGGTTTGCGCAGAACGGCGCGAAGTACGGCGCCGTCGCCAAGCACGTCGAGGATGAGATCTCCGCCATCAATATGGCGATTGGCGCGGCGATCATGGGCGCGCGCGCCCTGGTGCCCACGTCCGGCGGCGGCTACGCGCTGATGGTAGAGGCGACGGGCTTCGCCGGCATCAGCGAGACGCCGCTTGTCATCTACAACGCGCAGCGTCCCGGCCCCGCCACGGGTCTGCCTACCCGCACGGAGCAAGCCGACCTGCTCTTCATGCTCCACGCTTCGCAGGATGAGTTCCCGCGCATGGTGCTGGCGCCCGGCACACTGGAAGAAGCCTTCCATCTGGGATGGGTCGCCTTCAACGTCGCCGAGAAATACCAGACGCCGGTGATGGTGCTGAGCGACCAATTCCTGGCGGATGCCTTCCGCTCGCTGGAGGCCAAGGCGCTCGACTTCGACGCGGTCGAGATTGATCGCGGCGCGCTGCTCAGCGACGCCGATCTCGATGCGCTAACCGAACGCTACAAGCGCTACCAAATCACCGCAAGCGGCATCTCCCCGCGTGCGCTGCCGGGCCATCCCAACGCCATCTGGGTCACAGAGAGCAACGAGCACGACGAATATCCCCGCATCGAGGAGGACGCGCAGAACCGCATCGCGCAGCAGAGCAAGCGGATGCGCAAGGCGATGCCGATGGCGGAGGACGTTCCCGCCCCCACCTGGTACGGGCCGGAGGATGCGGCGCTCACGCTGGTCTGCTGGGGCTCCACCTATGGGCCGGTGCGCGAGGCTGTGGATCGCCTCAACGCGCAGGAAGCCGGCGCGGCAAACATGCTGCACTTCAGCGGATTGGAACCCTTCCCGCCCACGGCGGAAGCCGAACTGCGCAAGGCTCGCCAGACAATCGTGGTGGAAGGCAACTACACCGGGCAGCTGGAGATCCTCATCCGCGCTCGGACCGGGCTATCGGTGGATGGACACATTCACCGTTTCGACGGGCGTCCCTTCCGGCCCGAATTCATCCTCGCGAGATTGCAGGAGGCGTAACATGGTCACGCGCGACGACTACAAGATTGATGAAAAACCCACCTGGTGCCCCGGCTGCGGAGACTACGGCATCCTCAACGCCCTCACCCGCGCGCTGGTGGAGCACGCCATCGCGCCGCACGAGCTGATGATCGTAACGGGCATCGGTTGCGGCAGCAAGCTGCCCCAGTACATGCGCGTCAATGGCATGCACACCCTCCACGGGCGACCTATGCCCGTCGCGCAGGGCGCGAAGCTCGCCAATCACGGCATGCGCGTCGTCGTCGTCCATGGCGACGGCGACGGCTACGGCGAGGGGTTGGGGCACTTCGTCCACGCCATCCGCCGCAATCCCGGCATCACCGAGATTGTGCAGAATAACAAGATCTACGGCTTGACCAAAGGGCAGTTTTCTCCCACCAGCGAGAAGGGTTGGAAGACCTCGACCTCGCCGCAAGGCTCTGCCGAGGATCCGGCGCAGCCGTTGGCGCTGGCAATCACCCACGGCGCGACCTTCGTGGGACGCGGTTATCCAGGCGACCTCAAGCACCTCATCTGGCTCATCGGCGAAGCGCTGGAGCATCCCGGCTACGCGCTGGTGGATATTCTCCAACCATGCGTTTCGTTCAACAAACCACGCACCTACGATTACTATGGGGATCGCGTCTACAAGCTGGAAGACGAAGCCGGCTACGATCCCAGCAATCGCACCGTCGCGTGGGAGCGCGCGCAGGAATGGGGCGACCGCATTCCCATCGGCATCTTCTATCGCGCTACACCCGGTCCCACCTTCGAGATGTTGGATCCAGTGCTCAAAGAGGGCGCACCGCTGGTGAAACGCCCGCTGGAAAAGCTCGACGCGGCGCAGGTCGAGAGCCTGCTCGCCAGATTGCGCTAGAATCCTCTCCCGCAGAGGGCGCAGTGGCAGGCTGACGCCGCGCCCTCTGCGAAGAAACTTACCAGAACCTTGTTGCCATGTCCAAACGCATCCTGATCGTAGATGATGACGCGCTGTTGCGACGCAGTCTGGCCTTCAACCTGGAACGCGCAGGGTACACGGTCTCTACCGCCGCCGCCGCCGAGGATGCGCTCGCTGTGGCGCGGTTGGAGCCGCCGGACCTGGTGCTCCTCGACATCGGCTTGCCGGGCATGGATGGGCTAGACGCGCTCCGCAATTTGCGGGCGCAGGCCGATGTCCCCGTGATCTTCCTCACCGCGCGCCGCCGCCAGCTCGATGAGGTGCTCGGCCTGGAACTAGGCGCGGATGACTACATCACCAAGCCCTTCGACATTGACGTGCTCCTGGCGCGCATCAAAGTGGTCTTGCGGCGCAGCGTCTCGCCCGCGCCCACAACGCCGCCGCCCCCTCTCGTCGTTGGCGAGCTGGTCATTGATACCGCCGCCCATAGCGTGACGCTGCGCGGGCAGCCTGTGGAGCTGGCCCCGCGCGAATTCGATTTGCTTGCGGCGTTGGCGCAAGAAGCCGGGCGCGTCCTCTCCGTGGATGAGCTGCTGGCGCGCGTGTGGGGCGCGGAATACGTGGGCGAGCCGCAAGTCGTCTACGTCCACATCCGCTGGCTGCGCGAGAAACTGGAAGAGGACCCTCAGCATCCCCAACGCATCATCACCGTGCGCGGCGTGGGGTATAAGCTGGTAGCGTGAGAGGCTGCTGGGGAGCGGCGGAGCGGCGGAGCAGAGGGGCAGAGGAGCTGGGGAGATAGGGAGGTGGGGAGGTGGGGAAATTGGAAGGTGCGGCGCGCGGCTTGTGGCTTGCGACCCATCACCCGTTACCCGTTACCCATCACCCGTTACCCATTCCCATTACCCCTCACCCTGACTGATGATGCCTGACTTTTGACTAATGCGCAAATTACGAACCCGGTTGATTCTCAGCCATATTCTGCCGCTGCTGGTGGTGTTGCCCATCATTGGCGTGGTGTTGACGTACCTGCTAGAGACACAAGTGCTGCTGGCGGGCCTCTCCAACGAATTGGAACGGCAGGCGCTCCTGGTCGCGGAACTGGCCGATAACTACCCCCAGATCTGGTTTGATCCGTTCCAGGCGCAGATCTTTACCGCGCGTGTGGATCCTTACGTCTCGGCGCAGATGACGCTGATCACCGCCGACGGCATAATCCTGGCTTCCACCGATCCAGAAGAACAAAGCCGCATTGGACGCCAGGCGACGGTTCCCGGTTTCGCCGAAGTGCTCCGCACCGGCGCCATCCTGCGCATTGATTACGGACAGCAACGCGGCGCCGGCGCCGCCGATGTGCTGGTACCCATCATCGCCCGCAACCGGGTGCTGGGCGTGATCCGCCTCACCGATCCGCTCTCCAACGTCTACGCGCGCTTTCCCCGCGCCCGCACCTTCATCTTCTCGGTGCTGGCAGTAGGTTTGCTGGGAGGGTTGGGCGTGGGCCTGTTTCTTGCCTTTGATCTGGAACGCCCCCTGACCCGCAGCACCGAAGCGATCCTCCGAATGGCGCAGGGGCATCAGCTGGAACAGTTGCCCGAACAAGGCCCCCGCGAATACCGGCTGCTCGTCCGCGCCTTCAACGCGCTCACCATTCAGCTGCAAAGCCTGGAGAAAGCCCGACAGCGGCTCCTCGCCAACCTCGTTCACGAGATCGGGCGGCCCCTGGGTGCGCTGCGTTCCGCGATTCAGGCGCTCGCTGCGGGCGCCAGCGAGGATGCGGCGTTGCGCGAGGAGCTGCTCAGCGGCATGGATGCCGAGGTTACCCGTATGCGGCGCCTGCTGGATGATCTCACACAGCTCTACGGACAGACGCTCGGCCCGCTGGAGCTGGATCGCAGCCCCACAGAGATCGGCCCGTGGTTGCGGCAGACGCTCATTCCCTGGCGCGAGGCGGCGCTGGGCAAAGATTTACGCTGGCAGACGGCGCTCGCGCCTACGCTGCCAACGCTGACGATAGATGCCGATCGTATGGCGCAGGCGCTCGGCAACATTTTGAGCAACGCCATCAAGTACACCCCCCCAGGCGGCGAAATCGCCACCGCCGCCGAGGTCGTTGCCGATGCCTTGCGGCTATCTGTCTGCGATTCCGGGCCGGGCATCCCGCCAGAAGAACAGAGCCGGATCTTCGAAGCCTTCTATCGCGGGCCGACAAGTCGCCGCTTTCCGCAAGGCATGGGTCTGGGATTGACAATCGCCCGCGACCTGGTCACGGCGCACGGCGGGCATATCGAGGTCGTCAGCGCCCCCGGCAGCGGCAGTTGCTTCACCATCCACTTGCCCCTGCAGGAGCCTGCTTCTTAAACTTCTCTTAAGTCAATCCGTAAGTCCCCTTAAAGACCCCGTCGGGAATTTGCGCTATGCTCAAAGGTGCGCCGACCAGGAGGCGGTAATTGCATGTTGCCGGCGCAAAGCGCGCCGCCAGGAGGTGAGAACATGTTTCAAAAACGCATCTGGATGATTGTCATTGCTATGATAGCGATGTTTACGCTCACGGGTTGTAGCTTCATATCGTTGATGACAGCGCAGCGGCCCGAAACTGCGCCATGGGGAACGGAGAGTGCGCCGCTGGCGCCTCCCACGGCTGTTGCGCCTTCGGTATTGGATCAGGATAACGTTCTCAGCGCGCTACAGAGCGCCCTGGCAGACCTCTATACCGCAGTCAACCCCTCTGTAGTGAGCATTCAGGTCATCCAACAACGGGGCAGTTCATCCACGCCTTTCCCAGAGGACCCGCTGCAACCCTTCGCGCGCGGCTCTGGATCGGGGTTTGTATGGGACACCGAGGGACATATCGTCACCAACTATCACGTCATTGAAGGGGCAACCAAAATAAACGTGGGCTTCGCCGATGGTACAATCGCTGCGGCGACGGTGGTGGGCACAGATCCGTACAGCGACCTCGCCGTTCTGCGCGTGGAGCTGCCCGCCAGCCAGTTGCAGCCGGTACAACTGGCGCAGCAAGAGGTGCGCGTGGGGCAGCTTTCCGTGGCAATTGGGAATCCCTTCGGCTTACAAAACACCATGACCGTAGGCTTCATCAGCGCCCTGGGACGCTCGCTGCCGGTAGGCGCAACGCTGGGCAGCCGCTACAGCATCCCCGATATCATCCAAACCGATGCGCCCATCAATCCGGGCAACTCCGGCGGGGTGCTGGTCAATGAACAGGGCCAGGTCATCGGTGTGACCACCGCGATCATCTCGCCGGTGCAAGCCTCGGTCGGCATTGGCTTCGCCATCCCCACGGCCATCGTGCAGCGCGTTGTGCCGGTGCTCATCGAAGAGGGCGCCTACACCCACCCGTGGATTGGCGTCAGCGGCACGTCGCTCTCTCCCGACCTGGCGGAAGCCATGCAGCTGCCCGCCGACCAGCGCGGTGCATTGATCATCGAGGTCATCGCGGGCGGGCCGGCAGAGAGAGCCGGCCTCAGGGGCAGCAATCGCCGGATCACCCTTGATGGGCAGACGGCAGCCATAGGCGGGGACGTGATCATTGCACTCGATGACACGCCCATCCGCAGCTTCGACGATCTCGTGGCGACGCTGAGCCGACAAACTCGTCCAGGGCAGCGGGTACGGCTCACCGTTTTGCGCGACGGCAACAGAACCGAAATCCCACTCACCCTCGGCGAGCGTCCCGCGCAATAGGGGCATTCGTAGTAATTCGGCGGGCTTCTGCGCCCCCTATAAGGCTCGTGGTGCAAAGCGCTTGCTTCGGCAACCCCGGGCGAATGCCTTGCTCGCGCTTTAGAGGTCTTGTGCAAGGCGTGGCGCGATTTCGGTCAGCGACCTGCTACGAAAACCCTAGGCGCACGCCATTTCCAGACCCCACATAAGCCAGAAGCCAGGTGGACTGCTGCGGCAGAAAACCTGGCTTTTGATTTATCACAGTTCCGCTATAATTATCTCACGTGTTTACTGAATCTGCGGTGCAGCTACAGGAGAGGAAAATCGCAGCGCAGAAATGCTTCCTCCTTCTGCTTTCATCCTTCACAATTTCAGGGGAACGGACATGACGCAAATGCTACAACACTTGCTACGCAGCATCGCACAGCCTTATAGCAGTGCGGGAGGGAACGATGCACCCCAAACAGCCGCCGAGCTGGGCCAGCGCATTGCCGCCGCCGGCGATCCACCAGAAAACATCGCCGCGCTGCACACCGCTGCGATGGCAGCGCTGCTGGCAGAATCCCCTGACTGCCTGCTGCGCGATAGCGCGCCAGCGTTGTCTGCGTTGTTGGGCGAGCTGCTCAGGGGATACCATGCCGCTCTGCCCCAATCACCCTCGAGTGCAGCTTTCCAACAAGTACAAAAGACGCTCGAAGTGCAACACATCCGTCTTGGCTCTCTGTACCGCCTGGGACGCTCCATCAATGCCACTTTCGAGATTGACACCATCTTTGAACTGCTGGCAAAAGAAGCCATGCTCGTGACCGACGCCACCCATGCTGCGTTACTCCTGGTCAACAAAGCCGAAAACTGTCTGCAGATCAACACGCTCCTGGGATTCAGTCCGGAAGAAACCGCTTTCGCGTTAAACAACAACGTCGTCCTCGGCAAGGGACTCAACGGCTACGCCTATGAACACCAATGCATCGTCGTCGTGGATGATGTGCGCGAGGATCCGCGATACTGGGAATTTGTGCCCAATACGCGGGCCGAGCTGGTTTTGCCCATCATCCATGAATCCCACGTGCTGGGGAATCTGGATTTGCAAAGCCCTGAAGTGGGAGCTTTCCAGAATGCCGATCTCGAACACCTCAAAGCCTTGGCCGATCAAGCCGCCATCGCCATCCAGAACGCCCGGCTTTACCAAAAAGCGCAAATGGAGCTCGTCGAACGCCGCCGCGTACAGGAGGCGTTGGAACGACGCGCCAAACAACTGCTGCTGGTGTGGCAAGTAAGCCAACAGGTCAGCTCCTTGCTCGAACCAGAACCATTGCTGGAACGGATTGCTGATCTGATTCGCATGACGTTCAAATACGCCTATGTAGTGATCCTGCTCATGGATGCCACTCAGACAAAACTCAGCCTCAGAGCCAAATCCGGTTTTGCAGTGGAATCCACGCGCACCATCGAGTTGCAAGTAGGAACCCAGGGGATTTGCGGTTGGGTCGCGGCGCATGGGCAACCCCTGCTGGTGAATGATGTGACCCAGGAAGCGCGTTACTGGCAACTGGAGGAATTGACTGCCACCCGCTCCGAGCTCGCGGTCCCCATCAAAATCAAGGGGCAGATCATCGGGGTATTGGATGTGCAAAGCGCCGAATTGAATGCCTTCAATGAGGACGACCTGTTCATCCTGGAAGTGCTCGCCGATCAGATCGGCGTCACAGTGGAAAATGCACGGCTACTGGAAGCAGAACAACAACGCCGCCAGGAAGCAGAAACGCTGCGCACCGCGGCCCTTTCGATGATCACCACCGTAGATCGCGACCAGGTCATCAAACAAATCCTCACGGAACTTCGCAAAGTGGTACCCTACGATAGCGCATCGGTGCAACTGCTGAAAGGGCATCACCTGGAGATCATCGGCGGGCATGGCTTTCCCAATCTGGAGGAACTGCTGGGGCTGACCTTCGACCTGAACGCCAACGATAATCCCAACTGCGAGGTGATGCGCACGCGAGCTACTTTCATTGTCGAGGATGCGCCGACGGTGTACGACAATTTCCAGGAAGAGCCTCATGCTCCCGCCAACATCCACTCCTGGCTAGGCGCGCCGCTGCTCATCGGGAATGAACCTATCGGGATGATCGCACTCGATAAGCACGAAACTGGGTTCTACACCCAGGAACATGCGCGCCTGGCAGAAGCCTTCGCCGCCCAGGCCGCTATCGCTGTCGCCAACAGCCAGCTCTTCGAGGCCGAGCGCGAACAGCGAGAGTTAGCGGAAGCTCTGGCGCAGGCTGCGGCGGCGGTCACAGGCACGTTGGATCACAACGAAGTCCTGGATCGGATCCTGGAACAGATTCAGCGTATTATGAATGGGGATGCATGTAACATCATGCTGATCGAAAGGGACTATGCGCGTCCCGTGCGCCACCGGGGCTACGAGCAGATTCCAGCCTCCCGCGCCCCAAAACAAAGCCCAATGTCCATCGAGCGGACTTTCACCCTGCGGCGAATGGTTGAGACCGGTGCACCTGTCATCATCGCCGACACGCTGATAGAAGCCAACTGGATTCCTCCAGAAGACCCTAATACCGTGTGGCTGCGTTCCTACGTAGGCGCGCCTGTGCGGATGGGAGAAAGAATGCTAGGTTTTCTCAATGTAGATGCCATAACCCCCAACCGCTTCAGCGCGGATGATGCGCGCCGGCTGGCGCTTTTCGCGCCTTACGCCGCCAGCGCCATCGAAAACGCCCGGCTGTACCGCGAATTGCAAGACTACGCGAGCGAGCTGGAACGCCGGGTGCAGAAACGCACGGCGCAGATTCAGGCGCAGCTCGCCCGCCTTGATGCCATTCTGAATGGCGCTTCCGATGGCATCATCGTCGCCGACGCGCACGGACAGATTCTCCAGGCCAATCCCGTAGCGCAAGACCTGCTCACGCGCACGCTATCGCCCGAAGATGCGGCCCACTTGCATACCGCCATCCAGCGGCTTGTCACCTCCACAGAGGCCGCCCCGCATATCGTGTTGAGCCTTGCCGGAATAGATCTCCAACTCAACGCGGCGCCCATTTCGGGGGCCAAAGCGCAGCAACCCTCAACCGTGGTGACAATCCACGATATCAGCCAGATCAAAGCCCTGGAGCGTATGAAATCCGGCTTTGTCGCCAACGTCTCTCAAGAGCTGCGCACACCCGTTACCACAATGAAACTCTACACCGAACTGATGCTCAAGCAGCCTGATAAAGCGCCCCGCTATGCCGAGATGCTGATGCAGGCCGTGGAGCATTTGGCGCAACTGGTAGAGAAGATTCTCCAACTCGCGCATATTGACGCCGGACGAGTGGAATTGCGCCTTGAGCCTACACGCCTGGATGAACTGGTAGAGCTGGTAATTGGTAATCATCAAGCCATCGGACGTGCAATTGGGGTGCAGCTGCGATATTCGCCCCCGGCCCAAGACATGCAAATCCTGGCCGACCCCAAACAATTGGTGGTAGTGCTCAACAATCTGGTGGAAAATGGACTTCTGTACACGCTAACAGATGGAGAAGTCGCCGTTGCCATCAACCAGGTCGAAGTAGCGCAACGCCGCTGGGCCGCTGTGACCATCCAGGACAACGGCATCGGCATCCCCGAAGACGAACTACCGCACATCTTCGAACGCTTTTTCCGTGGCAAGGTACCGCAACTGATGCAGAAATCGGGGACCGGCTTGGGGCTGGCTATCGTCAAAGAGATTGTGGAAATGCACGGCGGATGGATAGAAATCGAAAGCACAGTCAAGGAAGGCTCAACGTTTACCCTTTTCCTACCGCTGCTGCATACGCTGCAACAACCTTAAGACTTCGCAGCTATCCCAAAACCAATCCCGGCGGGGGCTAGAAAGCTACGCCGTCACGGTTTTTCTTCGATCAACCCCTCGCGCCAGGCATAGATCGCTGCCTGCGTGCGATCCGAAAGGTGCAACTTGTTCAGCAAATTGCTGACGTGCGCCTTGACGGTGCGCTCCGTCACCACCAATGTCTCGGCAATTTCGAGATTAGACTGCCCCTGCGCGATGAGCTGCAACACTTCCAGCTCGCGGGGGGTGAGTCCGGCAGCAGGATTGCGCGCCTGCGCTGGCGCGGAGACCTCAGCCATCAAGCGGCGAGCAATGCGCGGATGGAGCGTGGCTTCGCCCTGCGCTGCCGCGCGGATGGCGCGCAGCACCGTTTCGGCATCGGCATCCTTGAGCAAATACGAAAGCGCCCCCGCCTTGATCGCCGAGAAGATCAACTCATCTTGCACGTAGCTGGTGAGCACCACCACTTGCGTGTGCGGGCTGATCTCACGGATGCGGCGCGTCGCCTGGACGCCGCCTTGATCCGAAGGCTCGCGCCCCGGTTGTAACGGCAACACCAGATCCATGAGCACCACATCAGGAATCTGTTGCGCCGCGCCATTGACCGCATTCAGCACATCGCCCGCCTCACCCACAATGACCACATCCGGTTGGGCGCTCAGATAGAAGCGCAATCCCTTGCGCACCACATCGTGATCATCCACAATGAAGACGGTGATGCTGTCAACATCGGCGGCTCTTTCCGTCATCTCCACCTCACCGGCTCAGCGTCGCCAACATCGCCACGGCGATCCCGGTCGCCAGGATCAACCCCAACATGACGAGCAGCAACCCCCGCGCCCGCTCTTCCGGCAACGATCGAAACTCGACGCGCTGGCGGAAACGTCCCATAATCGCGATCAACATCACCAACGGCACAATGGCGGCCAAAGCCCACTCGAAGCCTGGACCAAAGAAATCGGTTGGCAGGCTGCGCCCGCCCCAAAAACCGAGTCCCAGGCCCAGCACCAGCCCCAAGAAAAAGCCCCCGGCGCCCCCGCCCGATCTCCGGCGCGGCTGTTCTTCCTCGTCATAATAGTAAGACGGACGCTCCATATCTGTCATGGCTAGCTCCATATAAAAAACACAAATCAGTTCGTAGTGAGTAGAGAGCCGTTATCAAAAGCCACTGCTCACTACGAACTACTCACCCCCGCCCATAAAGGCACCCACCAGCATAATGCTGCGCTATCACGCCGCCCGCTGACCGGTTCGACTACGACTCCCGTCGCTTCATGCTGAGCGGCAGCTCGCCCAACAACAGTGTGGGGCTGATGCCATCTTGCGTGACGACCACTTTCGCGTTGTCGCGTAGCGCAGTCTCCGTCATTTCCAGCTGGCGCAGCAATTGCGCGTTACCCTGGAAATACTTCTCCGCGGCCTCGTTCACCAGCCGAATCGCCTCGGCGCGCCCCTCCGCCACCTTGATGGACGCTTCACGCTCACCTTCGGCCTTGCGAATCGCCGCCTCGCGCTCGCCTTCCGCGCGCTGGATGGTCGCCAGCTTCTGCTGCTCTGCCGCCTCGAACTCGCCCGTCGCTAACAGGCGCATCGCACGCCGCTCCTGTTCTGCGGTCTTCTGCTTATGCATGGCGCGCTTGATGTCTTCAGGCGGGTCAATCAGCATAATCTCAACCTTGCTGACGATCAGGCCCCAATCATCGGCGAACTTGTTGAGCACTGCTTGCAGATTATTGGCAATCTTCTCCCGCGCGACCAGGCTCTCATCGAGCGTCAAATCGCCAAATTCCTGACGCAAATTCGTCATTGCCAGCTGCACAACCGCGCGCTTCCAATTGTCAATGTTGTAGAAAGTGCGCTTGATGGACTCCTCATCTGCCTTGGGCCGCACCCACATCACGCCATCCACCCGAATTTCGACATTGTCCTTGGTAATCACTGGCTGGGGCGGAATATCCATCGTGTGCTCCCGAATATCCCGCACCCGAATGACCTGGAGCATGGGAATCTGAAAGCCCAATCCCGGCAAGACAAAACGCGCGTACTTGCCGAAGGTCTCCTGAATACCTCGCTCATAAGGCTTCAGCGTGTACAAAAACCCGATAATGTGTCTCATAGCGCACTCCTTTCTGATGCTTTCTACATGCAAACAATGAACAGCAACCGATCAACCGTCCTTGCCGGCAGATTCCAAAGCCACGAACAACAATTGCTCATCCAACACCCGCGCTGCAATCAGCGTCAGCAACGGCAGCGGCGCCGCATGTTGCAACGCAATGGACAACGTATCGCCTGACCAGGATAACATCATCAGCGCCGCGCCGCTTTCATCAAGCACAGTCCACGTCCCGGCGCCTTCGCGTCCCGGCGCCAGGCTATAGCCATGATCGTCGAAATTAATCTCGGTCCAGCTGCGGATTTGACGGCCCTGATACTGCAATGCCGCCAACGGTTGGCGCTTGCGCAGCAGCAACATGCGTCCCCGCTGCCCGCGCACTCGCCGCAATTCCCAGGATGCCCCCTCAATGTCCCAACTATAGCCGTTAGCCGTGGTGTGAATCTCCACCAACGCCACGCCAGATCCGGCTGCCCGCAACTGACAAGCCATCCGTAAACCCAACACACTGCGGCTTTTGCGAATGATGAAAGGCCCATCAATGGGATCAGCCAACGGACGCCGCAGATTGCGCTGCTCAGTCGGCAACCAGGGCCAGGTCTGCCCCACCGGAATGACCAACCGCTGCCCCAACCAGGCCCAGTTCTCCACGCTCACATCAGGCCGATAGGGCTGCGCGTCCGCGCCGGCCAGGAGCACACTCCGCCGCCCCGGCAAATTGACCTCGGCATTTACAGTTGTGCCGCGACCCAGCCGGCTTTCAACCGTCAGTTTGCCCCCCACCCCCATCAGGCGCTCGGTCATATTCGTGAAACCCAACCCGCTATGCGGTGCGCTCGTATCGAAGCCCACGCCATTATCGCTGATGCGCAACGTCACCGAAGCAGGCAGACAGTGCAGCATAATATCCACCCGCGTAGCGTGCGCGTGCCGCACGACATTGTGCAACGCCTCCTGCACCACACGATAGAGCGCCTCCGTCACCGGCAGCGGGATGTGCTGATCCGAACCACCCACATCCACATAGATCAGTAGATGCTCCTGCGCGCCCAACAGCAAGCTGTAGTCATTCACCGCGCGAATCAAGCCCATTTCCTTCAACGAACCGGGACGCAGATCCTCGATCAAGCGCGTCGTCTCGCGCTGCGCCGCCTGGGCTGCCCGTTCAACTTCTTCCAGCATCTCCCGGACATCCTCTGGCAACACCTGCGCCGAGCACCGCGCCCGAATAGCGCTTGCCGTCATCGTCAGGCTGAAGAGATGCTGCTTCACGCTATCGTGCAGCTCCCGCGCCAGGCGATTACGCTCCTCGACCACCGCCAGCGCGCGCACCTGATCCGTGAGCCGGGCATTGTGCTCGCGCAACGCTTCCAGATCCTCTTCATCCTCTTTGAGATGCGCTGCCAGCACATCCAACTGCGCCGTCAGCATCCCAAAATCATCGGTCACGGGATCGGCAATGCGCAGCGCCAGATGGCCCCGCAACCAGGCCTGGGTGATCTCCAGCACCCGCCGCAAGCGCCGCGCACCCATCCAGCCAAGTAGCGCGCTTAACGCCAGCAGACCGACCACCGCGACCCAGGGGCGCCACAGCGCAATCAGCAACGTTGCCAACCCCAACAACACATAAGTCAGCGTCAGCTTGTATTGCACCCGCATTCTGATAGGACGGTTCAAATTCGGCATGATGCGCTCCCTGTTCTGGAATACCTTGATTGTAATCGAGGTTTCGATTTGTGTCATCAGGCGGATGAACGAATTATGGCTTGTACTTGAGTACAAGGAAACGGTGGACAAAACACAACGCGCGCACTTGTGAGAAAGTGCGCGCGCTTGATGCTGCCAAACCAGCGCTGTTAGCCATTCCCCCACAGTTTCTTGAATTGCGCATCCAGGTTGTCGAGCAGATCGGGATCGAGCAGCCCGCTGGAGAGCATTTGATCCAGCGAAAACAGCTCTGAATCCTCCGACTCCGGCGCGGACGATGCGGCGGCGGGAGCTTCCTCCGGCGGCGCGGAGGCTGGCGCAACGTTTGCGGGGCGCGCAGGCATGGCTATGGCAACGCGCTTGAGGATGGCTTGCGCATTCTCCAAGACGTGCCGGGCATAGTACATCACCGCCCCCAGTTTGATATCCTGACTGAAGATGATGAGCATAAACACGCTGGGGATGATCTGAGCGGAGTAGACGCTGTAAGTCTCGCCTTCGTGATAGTTCAGCTTGAAAGCATCGCTCTCGCCGATGAGGGAGGCGATCCCGGCGGTGGCGGCAAAATCACCGGCGACCAGCGCCGCCAGCGCGCCCACGTTGATCTCTTGCAGCGCGCCCTTGCTGGCGATGACCGAGCCATTGCCCTCAACCAGCAGCACGCACCGGGCGCTGATCTCGGCGCGCAGCTCAGCCAACAGCTGATCGAGGCGCTCCAGATCGGCGGCGGGTAGATGCAAGCCCAACGTCGTCTCCACACCAGGGGGAAGACTCTGCCGGTAACGCGCCACCTCGCGCGCCACAATTGTGAGCAACTCCTCCGGCTGATACGGTTTGGTAAGGAAATCATTGACGCCGTGCCGCAACGCTTGCAGGACTGTCTCCATCGAGCCGTGCCCGGTCAACATCAGCACCGGCAGCTGCGAACCGCGCTGCTTGAGCGCCTGCAACAGCTCGAAGCCATCCATGCCCGGCATCTGCAAATCCGTGATCACCAGCTCGAAGCGCTGCTGGCGCAAGCACTCCAATGCTTGCTCGGCGCTTGCAGCTTCCATCACAGCATACCCCTCGCGGCTCAGAACACGTTGCACCCCCATCCGCGCGAGGTCATCATCATCTACCACCAGAATACGCGCCTGCTCTGTCATAGTCTCCTACTTTATCTCAGACCTGACAGGTTTCAGAAAACCTGTCAGGTCTCACGACGATATTTACTTGGGCAGTTTGTAAGCACTTTGCAGCAAATCCATGCCGCACTCCAACCCTTGCACCCACTGGATGAAGCGCTGGACGTTCTCTTTGCCCACAATCATCGCGCCGTGTTGCGGGGCAATGATTTCGATATCCAGCGGGGCCACCATCTGCGCCCAGAGTTTGAGCACCCGGTTGGAGGCAATGTAGCGGCGATGGAAGCCTTCCATGTACTGAATGTGGTCATCGAAATTGGTCACGGTGATATAAGTCTGCCCCAGCGAAGCGCCCAGGTCGCCGGTGTAGAGGATTTTGGCGATGGGATCGTAGAGCTGAAAGTTGCCCGCCGAGTGCATGAAGTGCGCGGGCAGCAGGGGCAACTTCGCACCTTCCAGGTTGATGACCAGCCCAGCGTCAGGGATGGGCGTAATGTTGTCCATTACCAGCTCATCCACCCCAAAATGGGTGATGAAGCGGATCCACAGTTGCGGCAAGAACCCCATCGCATTCGTCACCATCAACCAGCCATTGGCTGCCGCGATGATGTCCGGGTCTTGGTGCGAGAAGAGAATATATTGTAGCGCGCCCAACGGCAACACGGTGGAGAGCTCGTCCAGCGCTTCGGAGTAGACCTTGTGCCCGCCCGGATCGAGCAACATCCCCTTGCCCTTGTGGATGATGATGTGCTGATTCGCCTGCACCATCTGCCCGGACGTGAAATCTTCCAATAGGATATTTTTGTGTTCGGCATTCTCGAACAAAACTTGTGTTGGCATATTCATACTCCCGTAAAAACTGCAAATCAGCAAATCTCACCGCAAAACCCATGCAGAAAATTGCAATGATTGCAATCCAGCAGCCAGCAACACTACCCTAGTCCTGACATCAAATTATCGAACAACTCGCGGCTGAAGCCGGTGACTTCCAGGAATTGGGCGATGCGGTGGTCGTCGTAGGATTGCAGCATGATGTTGAGATCAATATCCATCACCCGGTTGAGAGCGCGCGCGCGGGCGTCTTTGTGTGGGTCGGCGGCATACGCTTCCTCGACGATGAGCCGGGCAGCATGGGCGCGACAGAAGGCCATCGCCGCCATCACATAGCGCGGTTCCAACCCCACCTCAACGTGCCGTTTGCCGATCCGATAGCGGCGCTCGTAGTAGACATCACCATAATCGCCCTCGGTCAATGTGATGAGCCACTGCTGCAAATGCCCCTTGAGCCGTTCGACCCGGCCCGGTTCGGCGTTGAGCAATACGCTGAGGTGGTCGAAACGCTGCAAATGCTCATAAAACAGCGCCACAATTTTTGGCGATTGGTTTTCGACCACGGTGCGCATCTCAGCCAGAAGCGCGCGGTCTGCGTCGCTGAGCTCACTTACCCGTTTGATTTCATCCATAACCTTTGCCATGAGGCGTCCCCTTTCAACCCAGGATTTCGGCAATGGCAGCGGCTGATTCGCGCACTTCCAGGAAGACCATGCCCAGATTCACATCCTTGCCGGTGAGGGCGACAAAGACAGCGTTCTTGCCGGCATCGGTGATAACGATGTTACCATCCGTACCCTGGATGAGCGTCTGCTGGAAGTCGCCGCGCTCCAGCTGCCCCACCGAGCGCCCCGAAAGGCTGAGCAGCGCAGCCGCCACCGCACCCACGCGGGTCTGCTCCATCTTGGCCGGGAGATGCGCGGCGATAATCAAACCGTCGCGGCCCACAATGGCCGCGCCTCGGACATCACCAGAGGTTTCTACCAGCTGGCTGAGGATATTAGCCAAACGTTCACGACGGGTCTCTCCTGACATCTTATGCTCCTTTTCTGCTGAGATAACTTTGGCCTGCCGTCGCTCATCCGCACGACGCAGACCCTCCATTAACAGGGCTGACCAGGGAATTTGCACCGTGCGCGCAGGTGCGGCTGCATTTTGCTCCACCTCGAAGCTGCCCTCTTCCCAGGTGAGCAATTCGTAAACCGCCTCAGCGCCTTGCAGATCACCGCAGGCAGCGTGGACGATCTCGCCGCCCGCGAAATACAGGTCGCTTTGTTCCCCTTGCAACCCACGCACCAGCAACCGCGCCACGCTGCCAGACTGACAGTGCAGCTGGATCAAATCCGGGATGCTCAAATCGCCCAATGTACCTTGAAGCGCCATAGCTCCCTCACTTTCTTACTTTTGCATTAACTGCTGTATCTCACGGATGACACGGGTAGTGGTGGGCCAATAAGCGTGGTTAGGTTGGATGACCATCGCCAACACCAATCGCCGTCCGCCAGCCTCAAACTGCCGGTAAAGCACCCCTCGTTGTGCGTCCTGCGAGAGCAACATGATCTCCGTCAGGTCGGTCATGCTTAGCCGCTCGCCGGCGCGTTGCGCCACACGCAACACCTCGGCGACGATGGCAGCCAAGGCTTGCGCCGCCTCGAAATCCTCTGAAGTCGCCATCGGCAAACCAGAAGCATCGGTCAAGACGACGGTGCTGAATCCCTCAGATTGCCCCAGCTCGCGGATGAGCCGTTGCACTTCTTTCATGCGGAGCCTCCTGGTGTAGTTTGGGCAGCTGCAAGTTTGCGCTGGACATCTATGAACAACATGCGCATAGCCGCATGCAGCGTCTCTGGAACGCCCTGGTTTTGCGCGGCAATCGCCTCGAGGCAGGGCCGCGCACCGATATCCAGCGCCGCGCGCAGCTCCGCGACGGGCAGGGCCGAGGGCAGATCGCGCTTGTTGAGCTGCACAACCACAGGCGTGGTTGCCAGGGAGCGATGCATCCGCTCTAGCTGCCCTTCCATGTCGCGCCAGGCGGCCCGATTGTCTTCCAGCCGTTCCGCCTGCGAATCCACCACGAACACCACCGCGTCTGCGCGCCGCAACACCGCCTCACGGGTGGCGGCGTAATAGACCTGTCCCGGCACCGTGTACAGCCCAAACTTGGGCTTGAGGCCCGCGATTTCTCCAATCTCCAGCTGCAGAAAATCGAAGAAGATGGTGCGATCTTCGTGCGTATTGAGTGTGAAGAGGTCGCTGCGGGAAGTCGGCTTGAGCCGCGCGTGGATTTGCTCCAGGTTGGTGGTCTTCCCGCTCAACGCCGGCCCATAGTAGACGAGGTTGAGATTGAGTTCACGAGTTTTCCAATTGATGAACATGGATTGCACTCCAGATCAGGACCAAGTCGAACACCAGGCTTTTGCCCTTAGAAGCTGCCAATCATTTACACAACCGCCAGCGGCAGGCGGATAGTAAACGTCGTCCCTGCACCGGGCGCGCTATCCACACAAATTTCACCCGCGTGCTCTTCGATGATGCGATAACAGATTGCCAATCCCAATCCCGTTCCCTGCTCGCCTTTGGTAGTGAAGAACGGCTCAAAGAGATGTTCCTGCACATCCGGTGGAATACCGATGCCGGTATCGCCCACCCCAACCATCAGGCTTTCACCCTCCGCTGTAATCTGGATCGTGAGCTGTCCACCTTCAGGCATGGCATCCCGCGCGTTGAGCGTCAGGTTCATAAAAACCTCACTCAGCTGATCGGCAGACGCCATAACCAGGGGCAAATCGGCAGGCGGATTGAATATGACCTGAATCTTGCGGCGTTCCAGGTCTTTGCGCACCAGCGCCAACACATCATTCCAAATTACAGCTAGCGATACCGGCTTCCGCACCTGCTGCGGCGGTTTAGAAAAGTTTTGCAGCTGCTTGACCAGCCCAGCAATAGCATTGACGTGCCGTTCGATAAGCGCAAGATCCTCGCTTATTTGGAGCTCTGGCAGCGTCTCATATTTCTTGATCAGATAAATGTACGTCAAAATACCCGAAAGCGGGTTGTTGATTTCATGCGCTACCGAAGCCGCCAACCGCCCCAGTGCGGAAAGCTTCTCAGTGTGGCGGAGGGCAGCATGAGCAGCTTCCAGGGCTTGCGTGCGCTCGATAACCTTCTGCTCGAGCGTGGCGTTTAGCGTGCGGAGCTCATCGGTGCTGACCTTAAGGCGCAACATGGACCGCACTCTGACCAGGAGCTCTGCGTTAGAGAACGGCTTATCAAGCAGCTCATCAGCCCCAGCATTGATAGCGGCTGCAAAATCCACCTCATTCGTAGGCTCAGCCAGCATGATAACCGGCATGAAGGTTTGCCCAACATGCGCCTTGATGCGCCGCACCAGCGCCGCCCTATCTGTATCAACCAACGCAGCATCGAGCAACAGCAAATCCGGCGGAGCAAGCGTCAAGGTATTCAGCAATGCCTCGCTGCTCCTCACGACACGCACCACGTACCCTGCATTTTGCAACACAATGCGCAATTGGCGCGCAAACTCGATCTCGGTAGAGGCAATCAAAATATTAGCAAAAAGCACATGCGCCGCGCCAGACATAAACCTCCATAAACCATCACAAACATAACAATACAGCCCTATTATAGCAGTAATTGTGATTTTCGGAAAAATTCCAGCATCCTAATCATAAAAAAACCTGAGCAATCTGCTATTACCACCGAAAACCACGCAACCTGTGACACAACCCCGGAGCATTAAGAATTGTGTCATGTTTCAGGATCGTTTTAACCCATTCTTGACTCTATCTTTACCAATTTATGTTAGACTGAAATTATAGTTTCGATTGCGCTGTCACCCTGTTGGCTACAATCGCTTGTTCCTGTATCCAGACTCCAGCCGCGTTCTCCTCTAGCCGCAGGACGCATTCACACAAGGAACAACGAACGTGTCGCTCTTTTCATTTTTCCGCCGCCGCACACCTGAAGCAGAACCGGTATTGGAAGCAGCGAGTCTGATTCAGGCTTTCGCCGCCGGCGACGCCGCCAGCCCCGATCAAGCCAGCGCCGCGTTGCTGGCCCTGCTGCGCAGCTACCTGTCCCCACCGACCGCCGGGTTGCCGCCGCCAGGCGTCTCCCTCGCAGCCATCGAAGAACGCCCCGTGGGAATCGGTAATTTCCGGGGCGATGCCCTGCGCGACACCCCCGCGCCTGCAAGCCTCAAGGGCGGTCGCCTCGACGTGCGCGCGCGTTTCCAACTGTGGGGCGCCGATGTCGCCGCCGTAGATGCAGCCGCCGATGCGCTTCACGCGCGCCTGCTAGCAGACCGCGACGCGCTGTGGGCCGCTGGCGTGTTGCGCTTCGCGCTGACGGAAAGCTCGCTGCCGGAACATCTGCCGCCGGTGAACGCCTGGCGCAAGACCGCCGACTACCGCCTGCTCTACGAATTCCAGTACGCGGACGCCGACGACGCGCGCAGCCTCATCACGCAGATCCCCGTGGCGGTGAACAGCGCCCACAACGAACGGCTGCTCGTCACCGCCGACCTGGTCCGCTGGGACAACGAGACCGCGCCCCCGCTCACCCTGCGCGGACAGCGCACGATCCACGGACTGTGGGCGCTCGCCTTCATTCCCGCCGCAACGCCCACCTCCGCCGTTGTTCTCACCCGCACCTTCGATGGCGCCGCAGGCGCGCCGCTGAACTTCCCCACCTTCGACGCCTTTCTCGCCGCCATCTCCGGCCCCGAACCGACAACGCGCCACGCCCAAGCGACCCTGCCCACCTTCACCGATTTTCTCGCGCTTTTCACCGCCGGGCCTGCCGCCCTCACCCTGGGAGATTGGGATGAAAACGCCATCCCCGATCCCTACACCCCCTATACCCGGCATTTCGCGGCCCCAATTCAGCTGGATGGCCCAACCGAGCGCCTGGAACTCGCCATCCAGGGCGACCGGCTCGATGCAATAGCCGTCGTCTACATCCAGGCATCCCGCCGTTGAGGAAGGACAACATTCACAATTCGCCATTCACTTTTCGCCATTCGCCATTCGCTTTTTTCGCCAATTCAAGCCATGAAAGGAGGACCACTAATGGCTGAGATGATTTTACCTGGAGTCTATATCGAAGTACGCGCCGAGGGACTGATCGTGCCGGGGCGGGTCACAGTAGGCAACCTCGGCGTCATAGGCACGGCGAGCAAAGGGCCGCTCAACAAGCCCGTCACGCTGGGCAGCCTCTCCGAAGCGCGCGCCATCTTCGGCGAGACCGACGCCTGGATCAACGGCTTCAGCAACGAGCTCACCCTCGTCCGCGCCCTGGAACTGGCTTACGGACACGGCGCCACCACCGTCTTCGCGGTGCGCGTGGCGGCTGCCAGCGCCGCCAAAGCCACGACCACGCTCAAATCCACCACCGGCGATTGCGTCACCCTTCAAGCGAAGACGGAGGGCAACTGGGGCAACGCCCTGCTCGTCAATGTTTGGGACGCCGACGACAACGCCTTCATCGAAAATGAAGCGCATCTCGGCAATGCAGCGCCGCCGATCACCCTCAAATACACCCCCGTGGTCAAAAGCGCCCGCAACCGCATTCACCTCGCCACCGACGCCGATGGCCTCACCCGCTCGCTCAAGCTGCTCTACGATGACGATGCCGCCCCGCCCGCAACCGGCGAGGTGAAAATCAACCGCGCTACCGGCGCCCTCACCTTCGGCGACGCCATCGCTGCCGCCGACAAAATCACCGCGAGTTACGTGGTGGATAAGGCCAGCGCTCGCAAAGTCACCCTCAAACTGGGCGAGGCAAAGGAGAGCTACATCGTCGTCAGCGGCGCCGACCTGATCGCCGACATCGCCGCGCAATCGGCCTGGGTCACGGCGACCGCCGCCGCCCACGCCGCCGAGCTGCCCCTCAGAAGCCTGGCAGCGGATGCTTTCGCAGCCTTCAAAGGCGGGGCCAACGGCGAAGCCGCCTCTGCTGCCGAATACGAGGCGGGATTGGAAGCGCTGCTCTACGAGGATGCGCACATCCTCGTGGCCGCCGGGCAGGATGACCGCTTCGGCGCGAAGCTGGACGCCCATTGCCAGAACGCCTCCACCGACGCCATCCGCCACGAGCGCATCGCGGTTGTGGGCAGCAAGCTCGGCGCTAGCAGCGACGATCTGCGCGGACACACCCTCGCCAGCGATCGGCTGATCTTCGTCGCGCCGGGCATCCTCGCCACCGATAGCGCCAGCGGCAAAGAATTGACCTTGCCGGGCGCTTACGCCGCAGCCGCCGTCGCCGGTTTGCTGGGCGGGCTGGCCCCGCACATCAGCCTCACCAACAAGCCCGTGCGCGTCGGAGGGCTGGAACGGCGCTTCTCCGCCGCCGAGCTGAGCCAGCTGGTGCAGGCGCGTGTCCTGGCGCTCGAAATGCGGCAGGGATTCCGCGTCGTCAAGGGCATCACCACCGCGACCAACACCGCCTGGCAACAGATCACCACACGGCGCATCGTGGATTACGCCCGCTACGGCGTGCGTTCCGCCGCCAATCCGTACATCGGCCTGCTCAACAACGAGCGGGTGCGCAGCGCGATGCGCGCCACCATCAACAGCTTCCTGGCCGAGATGGTGGAAGACGAGATGCTGGTGGGCTACGAACTCAACGTGAGCGCCACCCGCGAAGAAGAGATCAAGGGCATCGCGCGCGTCACGCTCGTCCTGCGGCCCGTGTTCAGCATTGACTACATCAAAGTGACAATGTTCCTGGAGTGAGGAGGGGAACCATGGCGTTGACCAATATCTATACCGGTGCCAATGGCACGTTGACCCTGGCGATTGAGGACACCCCGGAAGGGAACGACGCCAAAGCCGTGCTCGATACCTACGACCTGCTCACGGTGGGGCGTGTCACCAACGTCGAACTCTACGTGCATACCGATCTGGAAGAATTTCACGAGATCGGACGCCGCCACGCCACCTCGCTGCATCCAGGCAACATTCACATCAGCGGCAAGGTGGGACGGGCCTATATCAACGGCGCGCTGCTGTTCCTGCTCCAGGGGCGCGGATCATCGCCCAGCAACATCGCCGAACCCTACGTGCAGCCCACCTTCAACATGAGCGTGAGCCTCAACGATCCCGCCGCGCCCGGCAACACCGTGGCGTTGGAGCTCAAGGGCGTCAAATTCCAGGATTGGGGTTTCTCGCTGCCCGAAGACGATTTCGTCATGGAGAACCTCACCTTCAAGGCGTTGACCATCCGCGTGCTAGATCGGAGCGCAGCCAACGGCGGCGAGCCAACCGCTAAGGCGCCCGAATTCAGCGAATCCGCTAACGCCTGAACCAGGAGGCCCCCCCATGACACTCACCGCCGAAGAATTACTGGCAGGTGGGGCGCTCACCCATGAGGTGGAGATCCCTGCCGCGTTGCTGCGCGCCGCTGGCCGCGAGATGGAAGATCGGCGGGTGGTGCTGCGCCCGCTCACCGTGCGCGATATTCAGCGCATCGGCAAAGCTGCGCGCGACGATGACAACCTCTCCGCCGCATTGATGATCCAGCAAGCCCTCGTCGAGCCGAAATTGCAGGCCGAACAGGTCGCGCAGTTGCCGGCGGGCGTGGCGCAATTCCTCGTCGAACGCATCAATGCGATCAGCGGCATCAGCACCCCCCGCGACGAGTTGGAAGAACTGGTGCAAACGCCGCTCGCGCGGGCCTGCTTCGTGCTGGCGCGCGAATTCGGCTGGACGCCCGAACAAGTCAGCGGCATGACCATCGGGCAAATCCTGCTGTATCTGGAGATGAGCCGCCGCAACGAGGATGGCGCATGAGAGCACGATGGCGCAACTGGCGTAGTGCAGGCCGCGGCGCGCTGGCCGGTGGGCGCGCGCCGAGACACTGGCAGCGTCAACTTACCCGGCGCGTGTCGCGCTGGGCGCCGCTGCGAAATGCCGAAAGCAGTTTCGCCGCGCTTCTAACGCCGCCCTTCGCCTTGCGGAAAGGGCCGCTCGAAGGCGCGCAGATCGGCCCGCTCACCGCGATGGCGGCGCGCCAGACGGAAGCCTCGCCCGCGGCGCCGTCCCCGCGCCGCCTCGATCTCGCGCCGAAAACGCCGCGCCAACAACCCGGCGACCTGCTGCCAGCGTTGCAACCGCAACCAGCCGCGCGCGCGCCAGAAAGGCAGCAGCCGCCTCCCTCAGCAATGCGGCGAGCGTGGGCGGCTGCGTGGGCGCGGCAGAGAAGCGCGCCGCCCACCTTCCGTCCCGCTGATGTCAAAGATACTCGCCCTTCGCCGGGGACGGAACGCGGAGCAGCAGCCGCTCCCCGGCTGCCATCGCTGCCGCCCACCCACATCCCCGCCGAGACGCTGACGCCGCTGCTGCAACGGCTCGCCGGAGCGGCTGCACACTCCCTGCCAGAACTGCCTTCGCGCGCGTCGCCGCGCCCTGGCGACGTCATCATGCCGCCGCCGCCCCCGCCCAACACAGCGCAGCGCGCCTGGCTTGCCGCGCTCGAACAACGTCTGAAGCGCGCCCTGCACGCCCAGGGAGCCATTCCAAGCGGCGCAGCCGCCCCGCCCCCCATAGCAAATCTCACGCCGCCGGAAAGGCATCTCGCGCCGTGGGCGCTGCCCTTCCTGGACGACGGCATTTCCGAAGCGCTGCTCTGGCAGCTGGCAGAACGCGAGATCGCCCCTTCGTCAGACAGCGGCGTCATGGCATCGCCGCCCGCTGGCCGGGGAAGCGAGATTCCTATCGAAGCGGAAATCACCGCCGCAAAGGCGCCGGCAAGCGCGCCGCCGCAAATGGGTGCAGGCTCCGCGCCGTCATCGCGCTGGCTCGAAACGGTCGCCATCCCCAAAACCATGCCGACGCCGACTGCGCTGCAGCCGCTCGCGCCCGCGCCGCCTTCGTTGCCGCCGCTCGCACCCGCACAACAGCGGGAAGCGCTCGCCTTTCCCGCTGGCGCGATCACCATGCTGCAAGGCGCCCGGCAAGAAAACGCGCTCACCGAGCCGGAAGACCTGGGAGCGCTGGCTGAAAAAATTCGGCGCATCCTCGAAGAGGAAGCCCGCCGCCACGGCATAGACGTGTGAGGATTTACCCATGCGGCCCATGTTAGACGATCTCGAACTGCCGCAGGTACAGGAAATCAGCCTGCTCGAACGGCGGGTGCTCGCCGAGCACAAACCGCCGGGTAAAGATGGCAGCGTACTTCAAAACCTGGGACGCCGCCCCGCGCGCCTCAGCCTGTGGGGCGTCGCTGCCGGGACTGAGGCGCTCGCGTTCGTCGAAGCATTGGAGCAAAAGTTTCGCGCCGGAAAACCGGTCAGCTTCATCGCCGACATCGTCGCCGATGCCGGACTGGAGCAACTGGTCATTGATGACCTGCGCTGGCAGGAGCTCGCCGGCAAACCGGAGCGGTATGCCTACGTCTGCACCCTGCGCGAATACATCGAGCCGGTCGAGCCGGAGGATCCCTCCCTGCTCGACGCGGACATCCTCGGCGACGCCGCGGCGCTCATGGACAATCTCGTCAACGGGCTGGAGGCGCTCACCACCTTTGCGACGGGGCTGGAACGCTTCGTCGCCGCGCTCAGCGCCATTCTGCCGCAACTCCAGGCCATCCGTCAAGGATTGGGGCAGTAGGGAGATGGGGAGACTTGCTTTTGACTTATAACCGAGGTGAAACCATGGCAGGAACGAATGTCTACCAACAATTGAAAGATGTCCTTCAGGAATTCAAGGATTTCCTGACCGCCAATGTGCCCACGATCAAGCCCGCAGTACAGGCGCTGTCGGCGATGGTGCCGCAGATCATCACCCTGATTGACAAACTGATTGACCTGCTGAACAAACTCAAGACGGAAATTCAGAACATCAACGTCGGCGCGGTACCCGGACTAACCGAGGTGACGCAGTTCACGCAAAAGGTGAAAGCCTTCCTCGAAGCGGCCAAAGCCCTGCTCCCCGACGAGGCCGCCACGATTGACGAAGTGCTCGGCGCAGCGGATGTCGTCACCGGGCTGCCGTCGCTGGATACCGTCAAAGCCGACATTCTGAGCCTGATTGACGACATCGTGGGCCAACTGAACACGCTCAAGTCATAACCGACCATGAGACCCATGCTGGATGACTTCGAGCTGCAACAAGTGCAGCAGCTCGAAGTGGAGGGCGATCAGGTGTGGACGCAACACGCCATCCCGGCCCTGGAAGGCGATTTCCTCCAGGGCCTGGGACGGCGCGCCAGCCGCATCGCGCTCACCGGCGTGCTCACCGGACCGGAAGCCGGCGCCGCGCTGCAAACGCTGCGCGAGAAATTCCGCGCCGCCGAGCCGGTGAGTTTCGTCGCCGACATCACCACCACCACGCGCGTGGGGCAGGTCCTCATCGAGGAATTCGCCGTGCGAGAGCTGGCGGGAAAACCCGAACGCTTTGAGTACGCCATCACCCTGCGAGAATACACCCCGCTAGAACCGCCGGGTCAGAGACAGCCGCCGCGAGAACGCCCGCCGAGAATCGAAACAGAGACCGGGCGCCTCATCGTCCACGTCATCGTCGAGGGCCGTCCCGACTTCGATTACAGCACGGTGCTCGTCACCGTCAATGGGACGCAGGAAGACGGCGCCGATCTCGAACGCACCCTCGCCGCGCGGACCGAAAACACGTGGACTGAGGAGGAGTTCCCGCCAGGCCGCTACACCGCGCAGGCCGCCGTCGAATCGCCCGAAGCCATGACGGGGTCCGCAGCCGCCGTCGTCCGCCGGGGCCAGACCACCGAAGTCACCATCATCCTGCGCCCCGCCGAGGGCATCGCCCACAGCTTCGTCGTCCACTTCTGGTTCGACAAAGCCTTCATCGAACCGTGCATGAGGCGCGTGCTGCGGCTCGTCGCCGACTACGCCGCCGCCCACCCCAATGAAAAACTGCTGATTGTCGGGCACACCGATCTGGTCGGGTCTGACGCCTACAACCAATCCCTCTCGGAGCGACGCGGGCGCAGCGCCTACGCCGGTCTCACCTACGGGCGAGACCGCGCCGCTGCGCTGAACGAATGGCTGCGCCTGCGCGAGACCCGTCCCGCCGGCGAGACGCCCAGCATCAAGGATTCCTGGAGCGTGCGCCAGTATCAGCACATCCTCCAGGATCTCGGCTATTATCAGGGGCCGATCAACGAAACGCACGACGCCGCTACCGACCGCGCCGTGCGCGCCTTTCAGGGGGATCACGGGCTGAGCGCTGATGGCATCGTCGGCCCCCTCACCTGGGCCGCGCTCATCGAAGCCTACCTCGATCAGGAACCGCTCGCCATTCCAGAGAGCCAGTTCTTTGCCAACTGCGGCGGCGAGCCGCTCAAATGGCTGGGCTGCGGCGAAAAGGATCCGGTTAGAAACACCCAAGATGCCTGGAGGGCCAACCGGCGCACGGAATTCCTGTTCGTGCGCGCCGATACCCCGCCGTGCCGCGTTCCCCAACCCGACACCTTCCATCTGCCGGTCGGCGATCCGCCGGGCAGCGGATGGTGCCTGGGGCCGGGACAAACGAGCGCGCGCTGCTGCTTCATCGCACGCGAGGCTGCGAGCCGCGAGCGCTGGCTGATTCAGCCCGCCGAACCGGGGTCGGTTGCCGTGCAGGGGCGCATCACCTTTGAGGATGGGACGCCGCTCAGAAACGCCGCCATCGTCCTCACCGCGCCCGATGGCGAAATGATGGACGGCGAACGCCCCAGCGGCAGTGGGCGCGGTCGCCCCATCCCCGGTCAGACGGATGCGGAGGGCCGCTTCGACTACACGCACAAACCCAAGGGCGCAGGCGTGTGGACGCTGGAGATCCTCGGCCCTTATGTAGCCCGCGCTGCCGACGAGCCAGCGACCGCTGCCAAAGGGCCGTGCGTCTGCCGTTGCCTTTCCGAGGTGCAATCGGAGTTCAACCTCATCGTGGAGGCGTTGTCCACGTAAAGGCTATGCTGACGCCCACCTACAGAATCACATTCGAGCAACGGGTCATTGACGCCGCTTCCGAACCGCAAGCCAGCACGGTGGTGGAGCTGGTCGTTCAGCGCGCTATGGACACCCCCGCCGACAGCGTCACCCTGGAGCTGGGGCAGGTGGGCCGCTTTCGCCCGGCGCTGGAGGATGCTCTCACCGTGGCCCTGGGCTACGCCGGCGCCGACGCGCTGACGCAGGTGTTCAGCGGCGCGCTCGTCGCGGTGGAGCCGGGATTGCTCACCTTGCGGGCCATGGGACTCAGCCCGGCGTATCGGCTGCTGCGCCATTTCGCGAATGAGACCTTCGAGAACCAACGCGCGGGCGAAATTGTGCGCGCGCTGGCCGATCGGGCCGGCGTCGCCGTCGCCGAAGCCGAGGAGGGCATCGCGTTTCCCGCCTACGTGATTGACGGGCGACGCAATTTCTACAGCCATCTGCGCGAGCTGGCGGCGCTCTGCGGCTGCGATCTCTACACCAACCCGGCAGGCGAGCTGGTATTCAAACAGTTTGCAAATGGGCGCGCCGTCCACACCTTCACCTACAGCGAGCAGATCCTCGCCCTGCGGATCTGGGAAGGCCCGCCGGCTGCCGCCAGCGTCGAAGCCTGGGGTCAGGGGCCAGGACGCAGCGGCGACGCCTGGGCCTGGCTCGCCAAGGACTTCGGCGCTTTGAAAGGCAGCGCCGGTTCTGGAACGCCTCGCCATTTGTTGGAACGCCCGGCCCTGCGCACCGTCGAAGCCGCACAGACCGCCGCCGAGGCCCTCCAGCGCCGGCTCCAGCGACGCGCGCTGCGCGGGCAAATGCGCGTTCCCGGCGCGCCGCAGGTGCAATTGGGCGATGCCATCCGCCTCGAAGCCCTGCCTACCGCCGCCCATAACGCCGCCTACCAGGTGCGCAGCGTCACCCACCGGCTCACCAAAGCAGGCGGCTTCATCACGGAGATTGGATTTGAGAAAGCGATGAGTCAGGAGTCATAAGTCAAAAAGTCATGAGTCATAGGTGAGTGAACGCAATTAGCAAAGGGTAACGAGTAACGAGCAACCAGCCATGTCCACCATTATCAGCGCTATTCAAGAGATCGTGCGTCACGAGCTGCGCAACCTGCGGATCGCGGAACTCGGCATCGTCGAGGCCCTCTACCCGCACAGCGACGCCAGCGATGACGACAATTACGCCTGCGATGTGCGTCTACCGGCCAGCGACCTGCTGCTCAAGCGCGCGCCGGTCGCTACGGGGCACATCGGCACAGCCGCCATCCCCAACATCGGCGACCTGGTATTGCTGGCTTTCCAGCACGGCGATGTCAACCAGCCGCTCATCATCGGGCGGCTCTACAACGACGCGGATCGTCCGCCGCTCAACCGGCCCGATGAGGTCATCTTCCGGCTGCCCCTCGCCGCAGCGGATGACAAGAGCATCCAGGCCGCCATTCGCAACCACCCTGACGCCTTCCCGCCCCGCGAAATCCTCATCGAGATGGCGCCTAAAATCACCGTGCGCATCACCGATGGCGCAGTCCGCGCTACCGCCGGGCAAACGGAGATGTTGCTGGATCAACCAGATGGCAGCGGCGGGCGCGTGGCCGTTGTCGCCGGCAGCACCAAAATCACGATGAACCAGGACGGCGATGTGACGATCGAAGCTTCGGGCGCGATGACGCTCAAGGCGACCCGCGATCTCACGCTAGAGGGCATGAACATCAACATCAAAGCGCAGATGAACGCTACGCTGGAAGGCGGCATGGAAACCACGGTCAAAGGCAGCCTGGGCGCCAAAGTCGAAGGCGGACTTTCGGTCGCCGTCCAGGGCGTCAATGTCAGCATCAAGGGGCTGACCTCGTTCGCGCCGGGATAAAAGGAGCGGGATGAAAGGAGCGCCATGCCAGGAATGCCGGTCACGATTGGAGCAACAGTGATGGTGACGCCCGGCGCAGCGGGGCCGCCGGATATGGGCATCCTGGTCGCCATCTTTCCGCCCTTCATCACGACCAACGGAATGCCGCTGGCGACCACCGGCTCCCTGTGCCAGATGATCAATTCCGTATCAGGCGTTCCTTACCTGCTGGTGATCGGCCCATTGGGAAGCGCGGGCGTCACCGTCTCCGGGAAGGGCCTGGTGCGGATGGGCGATCGCATTCCCAGCCCGCCAGGAATCCTCGTGATCCTCGGCCCGCCGGCGGCGCCCTTCATCACCGACCAGTGGCCGCCGTGAGCAGCGGGAGGGATGGCGAGATGGGGGAGATGGGGAGATGGGGAGAAAAGACCTCATCCACTATTTCCCAATTTCAAAGGGGTATTTGGCACAGTCCAGATAATGAAAATTATAAGCGTAGAAGCGCACAAACGCTGGGATGCAAGGTCTTTTTCATCCTTCCGCCTTGATCCTTCATAATTTTTACAGGAGCCGCCATGGCCGACACACAAGCACGTTGGGGTACCGATTTACGCCTGCTGGGCGATCTGACGCGGCAAAAGAGCCGCGACCGGGGCGCCGATCTCGCCACGCGCACGTCTTCTGGCGCTGGACTGGTGGATTTGGATACCGTCAGCGGCGCGGATAACTTGAAGCAAGCCCTGCTGCTGCGCTTTCTCACCCCCGTGGGCGAACTCGCCGCGCTGGGACATCCCACCTACGGCTGCCGCCTCACAGAACTGATCGGCGAACGCAACACCCAACGCAACCGCAACCGCGCCAAACTCTTCGTCCTGCAAGCCCTGGCGCAGGAACCCCGCGTCAAAAAGGTCCTCGCCGTCAATGTGACCCCCAATCGCACCGACCCCACCTGCATAGATATTGACATCCACCTGACGCCCATTGACAGCGACGAGCCGCTGAACCTTGTCTTTCCCTTCTTTCTGGAAGGAGGCGCAACGCCATGAATGAGGAAACTGTAACGCTGATCCATCGCCCCTATCAAGACATCGTGGATGACATTCTCACCGCCATCGTCGGCGGTGTGGTCAACGAACCCCTGCGCTTCGATCTCAAACAGGATCTCTATCCGCTCGCCCAACAGGCGCGCGACGTGCGCGGCATCACCGGCGTGCACAAGAAAGCGCCGCACACCTTCCAGAAGGGCAGCGATTTCCTGTTCAGCGAGGGTGACAACGCCGTGGTGTGGCAGGTGGGCGGGAACTGGCCCGACGATGAGACGCTTTTCTATGTGGATTATTTCCAGCGCGACAGCCGCTCGCCGCTCAGCGACATCAACATCGGCAGCGTCACCCGCACGCTCGGCGAGGCTATCGCGCGGGAGATCGCCGTGGTTTACGAGCAGATCAACCAGGCCTACCTGGCGGGCTTTGTGGAGACGGCCGCGGGCAAATCCCTTGATTTGGTCGTCGCCATTCTGGGGCTGACGCGGCAGACGAAAGACTACGCCATCGGGCAGGTCACTTTCTTCCGGGACCCCGCCGTCGAAGGCAACCTCATCATCGCCGAGGGTACCGCCGTGCGTACCGCCAAAGACGTGCGCTTTCAGACCACCCAACCGCGCACGCTGCAACGGGGCCAGGTTCGCGTAGAGGCGCCGATTCGCGCCGCTGAAGCTTTCAAAGGCGCTGCCGGCAAAGTGGATGCCGGCGCCATCAACCAACTGGTGCAACCCATCGCCGGTATCAGCCGCGTCGCCAACCTGGAGGCGACGTTCCTAGGCGCCGAGGATGAAAGCGACGCCGAGCTGCGGCTGCGCGCCAAAGCCGCACTGCGCGCCCTGGGCAAGGGCACGCTTGCCGCCCTGGCCCGCGTCATCGCCGAAGCGCGCTGCGAGCTGGTCGAAGTGTGGGATCCCAACAGCGTCCCCGCGCAACAGACGCCGCCAGGCAGCCTCACGCTGCTGGTCGGCTGCGAACCAGAGCGTTTCCCCAGCCTGCGCGCCGCCATCGAGCAGACGCGCGCTGCTGGCGTACAGACCACCCTCGTCGCCCGTTACATCTTCTTCAAGCCCCGGCTGAGCGTGCAACTCAAGAGCGCGCTGCCCCCTGCCGGCAAGTCCAAAGTGCAACAGGCCATCATCGCCGCCATACAGGATTATATAGACAACCTGAGCAGCGGTGAGGAGGTCAAAGGGCAGGCGCTGCTCGCTGAACTGAAGAAAACGCCCGATGTGAAAGCGGTGCGCTTCGCCGACGTGATGACCTGGCGCTCCGACCTCGATGCGCCGGGGCCGACGGCCCTGGTAGATGCCGTGCTCGCAGCCGTGCGCGCCGCCCCCTCCGGCGATGAAGCAGCCCTGCGCGCCGCCCTCGCCCAACGGCTGACGGAGACCGCGATGGCGCCGGCCCCGACCGGCAGCCGCATCCCCGATCGGGGTCTGGTGGTCGGCGCATCCGGGCAGCGCGCTGCCGATGCAGACATCGAAAGCGGCGACTTCACCGTCATCGCCGCGATCCAGGGGCAACCGTGGTGGATCGTCCTCGACATGGATGCCGCCGACATCGCCCTGGAAGAGGAGGCGAGCTGAAATGCCCACCAAAACCGAGCGCATTCTGAGCCTGCTGCCCGGAACCTTCCGCCAGGCGCCGGTCGCCTCCGCACTTCACGCCGTCGCCGCTGCTTTTGGGCGCGAGCTGCAGGCTGCCGAAAACAGCCTTGCCGCAGTGATGCAGGCGCATTGGGTGGATCTCGCGGATTGGCAGGAGGAAGAGATCCACGACCTGGCGCTGCTCGCCGCGCTCTACGGCCTGGCGCCCCGCCCCGATGAAAGCGTCGAGGAGTTCCGCGAGCATCTCAAGCGGTACGTGCGCACTTTCCTGCAAGGGACCGTCGCCGTCCAAGGCATTCTCCGGGTCACGGCAGAGGCCCTGAACCTGCACATTGCCGACGCCTACGCCGATATGGACACGTGGTGGACACGGAAAAGCGATCCCCTCACCGCATCGGCGGAGGAGAACGCCCGGCGTTTCGTCACCCGCGCGGCGATCACCGATGAGGCGGCGCTGGCGCTCTGCGGCTTCATCTGCCGCGAAGCGCGCGGCGAGCCGGCAATGCCCGCGCAAGTGATCGGCGCCGTAGACCTGAGCCGCAGTGTGGATCTGAGCACAGCGCGCTATCTGCGCCTCACCATAGACGCCGGCCCCGCCGTGGAAATAGATTGCGCGGGCGCCCGTCCGCGCGCCACAACGCTCGCCGAGATCACGGCGGCGATCAACGCGCAGGCGGGCGCCGAAATCGCCAGCATCCACGAGAGGCGCTTCCTGGCGCTCACGTCGCCCACGGCGGGGGAGAACGCGCGCATCGCCATCGGGTTGCCCATCAGCGGCGCGGACGCCCGCACACGCCTGCTGGGACAGGTCCCCACCATCACCAAAGGCGCGCTGCCAGGCCGGGCTACGCTGGAAGGCGCGGTATCGCTGCGCGGGCCGGTGGATCTCTCACAGCGGGCGTTGCTGCGGCTTGCCATTGACGGCGCGCCGCCCGTGGACCTCACGGTCGCAGGCGCCGCGCCCGACCGCCCCTTTCTGGATGAAGTCATCGCGGCCATCAACGCCGCGCTGCCGGGCGTCGCCTCCGAAACCCCCGATCACCGGCTGCGGCTGCAATCGCCCACCGCCGGGCCAGAAAGCCGCATCGCGGTGCTGCCCCTGCGGTATCTCGAGCTCATCGAATATCCCGCCAGACCGGCGCGCTTCGGGCCGCACAGCCTGCGCCATGGCGATAGCCTGCGCCTCGCCAATCAGGGCGCGGCGGGCGTTTTTGCAGAAGTGGACATCGCCGCGCCGCGCGGGGTTTACGGCCCCTTGATCGCCAACTTTGCCACCGGCTGGGCCGTGCGCGTGAACGAAGTGCTCGAGCCGGGCGAGCGCGTGCGCCTGTGGCGCGCTGCAGAAGGGGGATTGCGCGCCGAAATTCACGCCGCCGATGGCGCAGCGCGTCCGGTAGCAACCGAAAACCTGCACGCGCTCCCGCTCGCTGCTGAGATCGAGACCGGCAACGCCGCACTGTTCCTGCCGCGCGGCGTTTCTCGCTGGCGCTACGCCGATTGCGGCGGCAGCCGCTTCGATCAGGCGCGCTTCGATGCGCCGGCAACCGCCTTCACCGGCGGCGTCTGCCGCATGGCGGGGCTTTTCGATATCAGCCGCCTTGAAGACGACCCCGCCTTCGCCGGGCAGACCGTCTTCGCCGCGCGTGAAGCGGTGGGCGCGTTGGTCAACGTTACCGTGCGCTGGGCATCCCACGAACGGGGCGCCTTCGTCGTCCATCTGCCCGCCGACCTGCCGCCGCGTTTTGGCGGGCGCTTCGATAGCGCACGCTTCAGCAAACCGGCAGATGCGCCCGAAATCTACCCGGATGTCGTCGCCGAGCCGGAGAGCGACGCCGATTATCTGGCGACGCGGATCAACGCCCGCTCGGCGCTCGTTGTCGCGGAGAAAGTAGCGAGCGCGCCGCTGGGGTGGGCGCCGGTCGTCATGCCCTTCCGCAAGCCGCGCGCGCTCACGCTGGGCAGCGAGACCTCGGCGGCGCGGCTCTATCTCGCCGAGGAAGGCGTCGAGGGCTACGTGGAACTGCGCGCGGTGAGGCCCGGCGCGTGGGGCAACGCCATCACCGTCGCCGCGCGCTATGCCGGGCCGGCCCGCTTCGAGCTGACCATCGCTTTCATGGGCGGGCGCTTCGAGAACGCGCGGCGCGTCGTCCTTGGCGGCGCCGAGACGCTGCCGTTGCAAGCTGCGGCATTGCTCAAGCCGGGACCGGTCGGCGTGCTGCAAGCCAAAGCTGCCGGTGTCCGCGTCGCCGTTACCCGTGAAACGGTGCGCGCGCCAGCGGAAGACGATGGGGAGATGGGATGATAGGGAGACGGGGAGACGGGGAGATGGGGAGAGAGGGGGATTGGGCAATGAAGTGATTGGGCGATATTTGCGACCCGGCCCTTTCCTGCCTCGTTACCCCTGACGCTTCACCCAGCACCAGAGTTTGTTACGCATTTCACTAACGAAAGGAGAAATAAGATGTCCAGGCAACCGTATATTCGCCGTGAGCCGGGGGACCTGATCACCGCTGAGGATTGGAACACGATGCAAGAGCGCATCCAGGAGGATATGGAAACCCAAGGCGAGGCGCTGCGCACGCGCATCACTCAGGAGGGCGTCTCGCGCGCCGACAACGCCGATCAATTCGACAAGCGCACGCCCAAGGAGTGGGTCGAGCGGCTCGATGAGCGCTACGCGCCCAGGGCCCATAATCACGAAGGGCGCGCCGTCTACCGGCGCTATTTCAAGCGCATCCGTCCGGGGCAAACCGTCGTCCTCAATCACCAGTTGGGGCGCTTTCCGTTGGTGGATGTCTACGAACTGCTGGAGGTGCTGAACACCCAGCCGTGGACGCCGCTCAACCTCCTGGAAAAAGAGGAGCGCGAGAAGATGGAACAAATCCGCAAGGAGCTGGTGGCGACGGGAGGCGGAGCGCCGCCGACGAAGTTCTATCTCTACTACCACCACGAGGAACGTGAGCGGGACCGGCTCTTCACTGAAGATCGCGGCATGGTGCGCGCGCCGTGGGGCATCCCCTTCGAAGCGATGCTGGACGAGTATCACGTCGAATGGGAGGACGATGACACCCTGGGCGACGTCTACAACGACTTCCTGCAAGCCTTCTTCAAACCGCCGTGGGTGGATCCGATGGAATACGCCGTCTCTCCCTGGATCAATGAGCGGCGGCGGATGAAGGTCGCCGAACTCAAAGTCAACGATGAGTGGGATGACATCCGCTGGGTCATGCGCCCCGTCAGCCTGCTGTATGGGCGGCTGCCGGGCGATGATGAGGTTCCTGGAAATGTGCCCTGGTGGTTGGATGTGGCGCAATTGAGCTACGATGCCATCGCGCTAAGACTCCTCACCGGGCGACAGAACATTCCACGGGTGGTAAATGTGGATTTGATGGTTCTCCTACGCATCTAGCCGCATCTAGCCGATGGAAAGGGGATTGACGTTGCTACGCCAGACGCGGCGGCGTCAATCCCCCAGTTGAAGCGTTGAAACGCGAAGGTGTAGCACGACTTCATCCTTCCGCCTTGCACCTTCATCCTTTATGAGGAGGCCGCCATGCGACTCCAGGAATCCTTTGCGGGGCAGAACGCCCCTTTCGAGGGCGACCTCGTCCTGTGGCTGCGCAGCCTGCCCGAAGGCGCGCACATCACCCAGGCGACGACGACGCTGGCGCCGGTCGGCAGCGGCGTGTATCCGGTCACATTCGATGACGCCGGATCGGGCGACTGGGGCCTCACGCGCGAGCCACCCACTATCGGCCTCCAGCACTGGGCGGTAGCGGATTTCCACGCGCGGTGCAGCTTCAACGCGCTGCGCGCGGCGCGCAATCCCGGTGGGTTTGCCAGCATCCAGATGGATGTAGGCGGCGTATGGATGGGCCTCGCCGCCGATGGGACCCCGTTCGCGCCGGATAAGCTGCCACTACTGCTGCCGCTGAACGCGGCTATAAGCGAGATCACCCTGCCGCCCCTCAACGCCGAGAAGCTCAAACTCACCGCCGTGACCGAAAATGGCCTCGTGGACCCAAATGGAAAGATCAGCCTGGGCGGCGTCACGCTGCGCAGCGTCCCCACGAACATCAGCGCGCGGGTGGGAACGCTGTCGCCGGTCTGGACGCACCTCGGCGCGTTGACCGGGCCTGCCGTCTCGCCAGATTTCGCCGCCGTGCTCAACGCCTTCCTCCAAACCGCCGCCGCCGAAAACGGCTTCTACGCGCTGCCGTTCACCTTTCATTCGGATACCATCGCCGCGCTGGCCATTACCGTGACTCTGGAGTACACGCTCAAAATGGCCGTGTTGCCGGCGCACCTGCCCGAAGCGTCGCTGACCTACGATCTCAGCACGCAGGCCGCTGGCGAACAGGCCGCGCTGCTCCAGGCCCGCGCGCCGCGCGGCGCGCGCATCGTCAGCGCCGAGGGTCACGTGCGCGGCAGCTTCGAGAGCAGCCGAATCGTCCTGGGCGCAATCGGCGCCCGCCAGGACGTGGGCGCGCTGCCCGTGACCGCCTCTCAAAGCCTGGCGCAACCTTTCGAGACAGCGAACGAAACGCCCGCGAGCAGCATAGATCTGCCGCTGACCTGCGCTGCTGCGGCAACCTTGCAGCTGGCGCTCCAGAGCGACGCCGATAGCAAACCCTCCGGCGAGGTATTGCTCCGCGCCGAGCTGCGCCTGGAAAGCGCGCCGCCCGGCGACGCTGGCTGGCGCAACGTCAGGCTCCCCACCACCTATCACTTTCTGCCGGGACGCCGCTACTGGCTGGTTCTGCAAAGCCTCGAAGGCGAGGCAGATTGGGCGCTCCACAGCGACGCTGGCGCCGCGCCGGGCCTGCACCGCTCCACGGATGGCGGTTTCTCGTGGCGCGCGGTCAACGGCGGCGGCGCGGCCAGCTTCCGCCTGCGGCACACCCCCCAGCGCTTCAGCGTGCCGGTGCAGCTGCAAGTGGGCGCCGGGGCAGAAGCGCAGGCCGTCCGCTTCGACGCCTTCGCGCCGCTGGGACGCATCGAATTTGCCGTGGATTTCGGCGCCGCCCTTGATACAGTGCTCAGTTCACCTGCGATGGTCTCGCCCTGCGGCGCGGGCAACCTGCTCGCCAATGCGGATTTCGCGCTGCCGGGGCACGATGACGCCTCGTGGCGGCTCTTCGGCTTTGGCGCGCGCAGCATCACGCCTTATGCCACAGCCTACTCGGCGCAATTGGAGGGCGAAGTGGCGCTGGAAGCAGTGCTGGATCTGAGCCGCGAGCGCGCCATCACCCTCGCCATTGACGACGGAGAGCCGATCTGCATCCACTGCGCGGGCCTGGAACCGGCGCGCACCCACCGCGATGAGGTCATCGCTGCGATCAATCACGCCATGAAGGCATCCGTCGCCAGCTATGGGGAAGTCGAAGGGCAGACCGGCGTCAAGCGGCTCATCATCCGCTCGCCGACGGATGGGCCATCGAGCGCGGCGCATCTCCATACCTGGTGCAGATACCAGCTGCCGCAACACTGGAACGGCAACCCGAATCGCGTCCTCCGCCTGCGCAATCCCGTAAGCGGGCAGTTGCAAACGCTGTTGATCGCGCCTTCGACAGTCGCGCCACCGGAAGGGAAAAATGCCACCCGCGCGGCAAGCGCCGCCGCGAGGGCGCCTGCCCCCACCAGCACCCCGCCGCCCAGCGGCTTTTCCAGAGTAGTGGTTGCACCGTCCCCTGAGCCAACAGCGCCCGCCGCAATTGTCGCCGAGCGCTCGAAAGGCGCAGCGCAAGCAGCCGAATGGCTTTCGGCCTGTTTCGCCGCAACCGCAGAAAAACCCGCCGCGCCCGCCAGCGAGACGCCCTTCCTGGCGCAGCGCATCGCAGTGAGCGGCGGTTGCACCTACGCGCTGCGCCTGGAGGCGATACCCCATCGCCTGGCGGAGACATTGACCGCGGCGCTCTGGCGCGTGATCTGGTTCGATGCTGGCGAAGTACAGCTCGAAGCGGCGCAAGGCGTGCTGCGTCCACAGAATGAAAAGGATCGCAGCATGGCGCTCACCACCCTGATAACAGCGCCGCCCCAAGCGGTACAAGCTGAGGTGCGGTTGGAACAGCCCGCGCCGGGCGCGCTGGAAGTGCGGACGGCGACCTTTACCCCCACTTGCGAACGGCTGATCAACGGCGTGTTCCCTCCCGAAATGTTACAGGCGCCTGTAGGGTGGACGGAACAGCGCACCCCAGAGCAGGTGCGCTTCATCCAGCGCGCCGCGATCAAGGGGGGCGCCGGCTACACCCTGCGGTTCCAGACCGTGAGAACAGGCCCTCCGGGCGATACGAGCGCGCTGCCAGAAGCGCAGCACGCGCGGGTGGAGCTGCACTGGCTGCGCGGAGAAAGCGCGTTGGACGCGCCGGCCCTCTTCCCCCTCGATGGGCCTGATTTCCCCACCCGCGCGTGGCGCAGCGAAGCGCCGCCCCAGGCTACCCATGTCGAGATCCGGTGGATCAAACCGCAGGACGCGGAGAACATCGCCCTACGCTGGATCTCGCTCACGCAAGACGATGTCGCCGTCGTCCCGCTCAATTTCCTCTCCGAAGCACCCGGAACGCTCACCGTGTCTGGCTTCCACGTCACCTACGAGCCGCCGCCGTTGCCGAACCCCATCGTAACGCCGGAACTGGAACTGCTGGCAGCGCCATACCGCGCGCGCCAAATCAGCGCTCCCGTGATCATGAAGCCGGCGCCCCAGCCCACAACTTTGAGGCCCGTTACAAAGTTGGGCGAGCAGGCCATTGAAAGCATTGCTGGCGTTGGCCCTGCGATGGGCGCCTTGTTTGCCGAAGCCGGCGTCAAGACCATCGCCGAGCTGGCGCACATCGAACGCCTGCCCGAATTGGATAGCCGCACCGCCGAACGGCTGCTGGAGGTAAAGGCCACGGCGGAACTTGTGGAATCGTTGCAGCTGGATGCAAAAACCTACGCGGTATTTGCCGATACGCCGCTGGAGGCGTTGCTCTTCGCAGCGCCAGAAGCGCTCGCAGCGCGAGTGAGCCTGCCGCTGAGCGAAATCACCCATCTGCTGCGCGAATTGCGGGCCTTGCGGCTGCTGCTGAAAAATGAGACCTTCCGGCAATTGCGGCTGGGAGATCTGATCGCGTAAGAAAGCGCTACTCCAAAACAACGAACACGGCGCCAGGGCGCCGTGTTCTCTACATAAAACAGAATTAGCGCAATTGCGCGCCTATTCTTCCGGCTTGAGCAGCCGCAACAAGCGTTTCCAACCCCGTTGCAGCTCCAACCGCCGCAACTGCCATGTGCCCACGATGCCATAAGGCAGGAAGAGCACCAGCAGGATAAAGAGCACGCCAAAGACCAGGGGCCAACGCGCGCCGAACCACTGGTAGAAGAAATGCCCCAGGAATTCCATCAGCGCCGCCCCCAACATCGGCCCACTGAGCGTACCAATGCCGCCAAGGATGCCCATGATCAGCGCGTTGATGGTGAGGCCCGCGCCCGTCATCGTGGGCGTCGCGCTCATCGTCCAGAGTGCGTACAGCCCGCCGGCCAGCCCGGCGATCACCGCCGCCGTGGTGAAGGCAATCGTGCGATAGACAGCGGGATTGTAGCCAATCATCCGCACGCGGCTCTCGTTCTCGCGGATCGCCACGAAAATGCGGCCCGTGGGCGAGTTGACAATCCGGCGCGTCACCAGGTACATGATGACGGCAAAGCCCAGGGCGATGAAGTAGAAACGCAGGCGGAACTGCGTCGGATTGATCCACGCCGGCACCGGCACGCCGTGCAGCCCCTCATCTGCGCCGGTCCACTTCACAAAATCGGTCGCTTTTGAGAGGATGTGGATGGCTTGCGCCATCGCCAGCGTGATCATGGCGAAATAGGCGCCGCGAACACGCGATGAAACTGCGCTGAACAACAAGCCCAACAGCACCGCCACCATCAAGGCGAGCAGGAAGCCCGCCAGCAACATCAGAAAATCCGTGATATTCACAGCGCCAATCATGATGCGATAGCTGCCCGTGACTTTAGGCGCAACGTGGGTGAGGAAGAGCGCCATCGCGTAAGCCCCACCGCCAAAAAACGCTGCGTGCCCGAAAGACAGAATCCCGGTGTAACCCAGCAGCAGGTCATAGCTCATCGCGTAGACCGCCATGATGAAGATCACGATCAGCTGACCCTGCCAGAACTTCGGCGCACCGCGATCCACGGGCAAGCCGCTCAGCAAGCTGTAGATGTACGGAAACAGGATCAGCCCTGCCAGCACCACCAAGCCCCCCCATTGCTGCCGGACAAAGCCCAAAAGTTTCGCGCCTGGATTCTCGCCCCTGACGCTTTGCAGCTTTGCAGATTTGCTATTCGCCATTTGCTTATTCCCTCCTGCCCAGCAATCCCGCCGGACGCGCCAGCAGCACAATCGCCATAATGATCACCGTGGAAGCCTCCGATATGGCCGGGGTCAGACCAAATCGCAGCGCCAGGTAATCGCCAAAAGCACGCGCCAGTCCCAGCAGCAACGCCCCTACCGCCGCGCCCGTGGTGCTGCCCATCCCGCCAATCACCACGGTGATGAAACCCTGCATCGAGAATCGGTCGCCCATGATCGGCTCCACAGGGATAAAGGGCGCCGCGCCGATGCCGCCCAACGCCGCCAGCCCGGTGCCCAAGGCGAAAACCATCGTAAAGACCCGCTTCACGTTGATGCCCAACGCCTCCACCATCTCCCGATCCTGCACGCCCGCGCGGATGATCATGCCCAGGCGGGTATACTTGAGAATGAGCGTGAGCGCCACAAACATCAACACGCCCAATACGATGATGAACAGGCGGTAACTAGGGAAAGTCACGCCCAAAATATCCACCGTGGTATTGCCGCCCCGGAAGAAGGCCCAGATATTCTCCGCCTTGCCCGGCTGTGAAAACGCCGGCGGACGGCTCATCGCGTAGGGCAGCGGATCCCAGAGCACTTGAATGAGCTCCGCAATCACAAACGCCAGGCCCATCGTGATGATGATCTGATACAAAGGACGGACGTAAAGCGGGCTAATGAGCGTCATCTCGATGACGGCGCCCAGCCCCGCGCCGATCAGCGCGCCGACGATCAGCGCCAGCACAAAACGTAGATTGCCGTGCATAGTGAGCACTGCGATGGGGCCGGCTTCCCGTCCCAGCGTGGCAATGAGGGTCAGCGCCAGCAAGCCGCCCACGATCATCCCGCTGCGGCGGGTCTGATCCTTGTGAACGACGACCGTCGGATCGCCGGGGCGCGCCTGCGCCAACGCGATCAACACGCCGGAGAGGAACAACAGCACAGGCCGAATCCAAAAACGCGCCAGGGCTTCTTGCGGTGTGGCTTCTGCCAGCGGATTGGCAGCAACCATCGTCGCCACCATCGCCGTCGAGGCCAGATCGCGGAAATCAAAGCCCCACACTGCCAGCAAGCCGATCAATACCGCTGCCACGATGATGAGCACCCGAAACCGCGATAGCCAGTGTTCAGGAATGGGCCAGTGTGCAACGAGAGGATGCAACACCGCCATCATCGCCAGCCCGGCCATCAGGGCGAAGACCAACGGCGCGAGACCGAACAGGAAAGTGGGGTTGGTGTAGAATTGCCAACCAGCGTAAGCCCCAACCATCAGCATCGAACCCTGCGAGAAGTTGAGCACGTCCATGAGGCCGAAAACCAGGGTGAGACCGGCAGCCACCATGAAGTAGAGCGCACTCAGGGTGAGACCCGAAAGCGTTGTGCGGACAAAGGGTTGGGCGCCCATGGAGGCCCAACCGATCACGCTCAACGCCGCCAGAACAAGAAGTACCGTCACGAGCGTGCCGCTTTCACGCCAGAATTTGCTGAGCTTCATTTACCACCTCCGTCACCGCCGGTTTTTGCCCGCACCGCCGCGCCGAGATACTGATGAATCAACGCCTCATCCTGCACCAAATCGCTCATGGCGCCTGCATGGGCCGTCTTGCCGTCATCAATGATGTAGTAATACTGCGCCAGGCGGCTCGCCATGAGGAAGTTCTGCTCTACCAGCAACACCGTCGTCGTGGCGCTGAGCTCGCGGATGGCCTCCATCATCTGCTCGATGAGAATAGGCGCCAAACCCTCGCTCGGCTCATCAATGAGCAGCAGCGTGTTATCGGCCACCAGCGCGCGGGCCACCGCCAACATCTGCTGCTGACCGCCAGAAAGGTGGTTGCCCGGCAATTTGTAGAGCCGTTGCAGATCCGGGAACAAGCCAAAGATGAAATCAGCCCGGCGCTCCAGATCACCCTTTTTGCGTTCGGCGATGCGGAGATTTTCGGCTACGCTGAGATTGCGGAAGATGGCGCGGTGTTCCGGCACGTAGCCGATGCCCATTGCGGCGATGTCATACGCGCGTTTGCCCTGCAACTCGCGCCCATTGAAAATCACTTTGCCCTCGCGCGGCGGCGTCAATCCCAGGATGGACTTGAGCGTTGTTGTCTTGCCGGCGCCGTTGCGTCCAAGCAATACCGTAATACTATTCCGCCGCACCTGCAACGAAATTCCCTCCAGAATGTGGAACTGACCGATGAAGGTGTGAATGGCGTCTACTTCGAGAATATAATCTTGTTGCTGTGTCATATCTGCTCCTCACTATAATGCGTACTGCGTCATGCGTAAAGAGAACTTACGTAGTACGCAGGACGCAGGACGCATTACGCAGTAGATCCCAAATCCCCATACAGCGCGCCGAGATACGCCTTCTGTACCAAAGCGTTCGCGGCAATTTCCTGGGGCGTGCCCTCTGCCAGGATATTCCCCAAGTGCATCACCGTGATCGTATCAGAAATGCTCATTACCACATCCATCCGATGCTCCACCAGCACAATGGTCTTGTCGCCTTGCTCCATGATCCGGCGCAACACCTCGAGCAATTCCGGCACCTGCTCCGAGGACATGCCCGCCGTCGGCTCATCAAGCAGCAGGATTTCCGGCTTGCTGGCGAGCATGATCCCCAACTCCAACTTGCGCTTTTGCCCATGCGCCAGGTTTCGCGCCGGCATTAACTCAAGCCCCTGCAAACCCACCATGACGATAACCTCGCGGGCCTGCTCCTCATACCGGGTGAAACGGTTCACATGCTGAAAGAGCTTGAAATTGTCATGGCCTATCGCTTGCGCCGCAAGGCGAATGTTCTCCAACACCGTGAGATTCGGGAAGATGTTGGTGATCTGGAACGAGCGGCCCAACCCCTGATGCACCATGTGATAGGGGGGTTGATGGGTGATGTCCTTACCCTTGAAGAAGATCTGCCCACGTGTCGGCGGCATCGTGCCGCTCATCAAATTGAACAACGTGGTTTTACCCGCGCCATTCGGGCCGATGATGGAGTGTAAGGTGCGCGCGTACACCTTGCCGCTCACATCATCCACCGCCACCAGGCCGCCAAACTCCTTGCGCAAGTTGCGCACCTCAAGAATCACTTCGCGTTCAGACATCGAATTGGTCATCTATCTGAGCTCCATCAAGATAACGTGATCCGTAATACGTACTACGTAATGCGTAAGAGCGCGCTTACAGATTACGCATTACGGATTACGAATTACGGATTCAGGGAGACGGACACCCGCTGATGCCCGTCTCCCCGTTAATCCACAGCCGTTACGGCGTGCGCAGATTACCGCAGCGCGCGGCGTAGTCGCCGGTCAGCGTGCAGGGCACACCCAACTCATCATACTTGGAGACGTACACCGTCTCGAAGAACTTGTACTCCGGAATGCCGTCGCCATCGAGGTCGGGGTTCAGATTCACGAGCCGCAGAATGTTCATCGGCTGCTCGCAAACGTGATCCTCTGGGCGAATGTAGTACGTGCCTTTGGGCCCCTGGAACTTCAACCCCTCCAGCGCCTTGATCATCACATCGCCCGTAGCATCGCCGCCCGTCTTCTCCAACGCGGCGGCCAGCGCCAACGCCGATGCCATGCCGCCCGCCGTGAACAGATCCGGCGGCTCCTTGAACTCCTCCAGGTGCCGCTTCACCAGCCAGTCGTTGATGGCGTTATCGGGCACGGTGTAATGGTACACATTCAGCCCGATCTGCCCCAACGCCGAACCGTAGACCGCCGCGAAGGAGGCATTGTCGCCGTAACCGGTCGCCACGGTCATCTCATCCAGCGCGCCCAGATCGCTCAACTGCTGGAACAAGGTCACGTAGCCCGTGCCCGACCAGGTCAGGAACAGGCAGTCTGCGCCCGAATCCATCGCCCGCTGAATGTACGGCGTGAAGTCCGTCGTGTCAAACGGCGCGTAGATGTCGGCGATCACTTCGCCGCCGTACTGCCCCACCGCGTAAGCCAGCGCGATGCCGCTGCCCTGTCCGAAAGCGTTATCAATGCCGATGTGCGCGAACTTGTCGCCCACGTTCTCCACCAAATACTTGGCGATCACCAGCACATCATCGTAATTCGTGCGGCTCGTGCGGAACACATAGGGATTGAAGTTTGGCCCCGTCGGGAACGCCGACGCCGCCGGGTCAATCATCAGGATGATCTTGTTCTCCTGCGCAATGGTCGTGAGCGCCACCGCCACTGCCGAACTCACCGGCCCTTGCAGAATCTCCACGCCATCCTTCTCAATCAACTCGCGCGCCGCCGCCACACCCTTCTCCGGGTTGCCCTCGTCATCGCGCGTGATCACTTCCACCGGGCGGTTGGCGATGATCCAGCGCCCTTGCGCATCCTGCTTGCCGCCAGAGGCGTATTCCAACCCCAGCTCGAAGCCGCGTACCTGCTGCTGTCCATACAGCGCCATCACGCCGGAAAGCATCGAGATCTGCCCGATCTTCAACACCTCGCCGAGCGGTTTCTCCTCAGCGCGCGCTGCCTGCCGCGCGACCACCCCTTCACAGCGCGCGGCGTAGTCGCCGGTCAGCGTGCAGGGCACACCCAACTCATCATACTTGGAGACGTACACCGTCTCGAAGAACTTGTACTCTGGAATGCCGTCGCCATCGAGGTCGGGGTTCAGATTCACGAGCCGCAGGATGTTCATCGGCTGCTCGCAAACGTGATCCTCTGGGCGGATGAAGTACGTGCCCTTAGGCCCTTCGAATTTCAGCCCCTCCAGTGCCTTGATCATCACATCACCCGTAGCATCGCCGCCCGTCTTCTCCAACGCCGCCGCCAGCGCCAACGCGGAAGCCATGCCGCCCGCCGTGAACAGATCCGGCGGCTCCTTGAACTCCTCCAGGTGGCGCTTCACCAGCCAATCGTTGATGGGATTGTCGGGCACGGTGTAGTGGTACACATTCAGCCCGATTTGCCCCAACGCCGAACCGTAGACCGCCGCGAAGGAGGCATTGTCGCCGTAGCCGGTCGCCACGGTCATCTCATCCAGCGCGCCCAGGTCGCTCAACTGCTGGAACAAAGTCACGTAACCCGTGCCCGACCAGGTCAGGAACAGGCAGTCCGCGCCCGAATCCATCGCCCGCTGAATGTACGGCGTGAAGTCCGTCGTATCAAACGGCGCGTAGATGTCATCCACCACACGCCCACCATATTTCTCCACCGCAAACTTGAGCGCAATGCCGCTGCCCTGCCCGAAAGCGTTATCAATGCCGATGTGCGCGAACTTCTCGCCTACGTTCTCCACCAGATACCTGGCGATCACCAGCACATCATCGTAGTTCGTGCGGCTCGTGCGGAACACGTAGGGATTGAAGTTCGGCCCCGTCGGGAACGCCGATGCCGCCGGGTCAATCATCAGGATGATCTTGTTCTCCTGCGCAATAGTCGTGAGCGCCACTGCCACCGCCGAACTTACCGGCCCTTGCAGAATCTCCACGCCATCCTTCTCAATCAACTCGCGCGCCGCCGCCACACCCTTCTCCGGGTTGCCCTCGTCATCGCGCGTGATCACTTCCACCGGGCGGTTGGCGATGATCCAGCGCCCTTGCGCATCCTGCTTGCCGCCGGAAGCGTATTCCAACCCCAGCTCGAAGCCGCGCACCTGCTGTTGTCCATATAGCGCCATCGCCCCGGATAACATTGAGATCTGCCCGATCTTCAGCACCGAGCCGAGCGTCGCTTGCGTCGGAGCCGCAGTCGTGGGAGCGGCAGTCGTCGGCGCAGGGGTGACGGTTGGCTCCACCTTCTGTACACACGCGCTGAGCAAACCACCCAACAGCACCACCAACATCAATACATTCGAAAGCCGTTTCATGGAATTCCTCCTCCTGATAAAATGGTAAACTGAAATTAGTGAGCAGTGAGCAGTGAGTGGTATTTTACGCTACAAACGGCGCTCCACAAAACATTCACTGCAAACTGCTCTCTACAAACTACGCGACAACCTCAAACGCCAAAAACGTCTTCTGCGCCTCGCCCTTGCCGCGCTCGATGAAGGCGACTTTGACGGGAACGCCAATTTCGATGGCCTCCGGGTGCGCCACATCCACGCCGAGAATCTGCGCGCTGATGCGCGGCCCTTCGGCCAGCTCCACCACGCCGGAGCAGTAGGGGTTCTCGCGCCCGTAGCCCGCTTCGAGCATGGCCGTCGGCGCGATGGCGATGACGCTGTAGCTCGCCAGTTTGCCCGCGCCGGAGAGCTCCACCCATTCCAGATTAGCTTCGGGGCAGGCCGGGCAGAGCGGGCGCGGCGGGGCGTAGATCGCGCCGCACTGCGGGCAGCGCACACCCATAAGCTTGTGCTCTTTCAGGAATTCATAGAATGCTGTACCGGTAAATGCTTGCTCGCTCATGGTCTACCTCCGCTCGAAGATGTGGACGGCGCAGGTCTGGCCCGTGCCGCCGACGTTGTGGGTCAGCCCGAAGCGGAGCTCGCCCGGTAACTGCCGCGCGCCCGCTTCGCCGCGCAGTTGCTTCCAGATTTCCAACACCTGGCCCGCGCCCGATGCGCCCACCGGATGCCCCTTTGATTTGAGGCCACCGGAGCAGTTGATGGGACGGTCGCCCGTGCGCGCCGTGCGCCCCTCAATGGCGGCCCGCCAGCCCTCGCCCGGCGCGAAAAAGCCCAGGTCTTCGGTCGCCATGATCTCAGCAATGGTGAAGCAGTCGTGAACTTCAGCCAGGGCGATGTCCGCCGGGGTAATGCCCGCCATCGCGTAGGCCATCTGGGCGGCCCGCTGCGCCGCCGGGATGCCCGTGAGGATGGGGCGGTCATGCGTCGCGCCGTCGCTGGCTTGACCCGCGCCCACCACATAGAGCGGCGCGTTGCTGAAGCGCGTCGCCAGCTCCTCGCTCACCAGCAGCAGCGCCGCCGCGCCGTCGGAGATGGGCGAGCAGTCGTAGAGCCGCATCGGCCAGGCGATGGTGGGATTGGCGCGCTCGTCGGTGAGAAAGGCCAGCTCATCCGCCCAGGTGGGGATGGGCTTACCTTTCTTCGCTGCGCTGGCTTTGCGCGCCTCCATGATGTCCGCAATCCGCTGGCCGAACTGCGCTTTGGGATTGAGCGCGCCGTTTTCGTGGTTCTTGAGGCCCACTTTGAGGAAGGCTTCGGGGGTGGCGCCGTAAGCCGCCATGTACGCCGTCGCCATCGAGGCGTAGAGGCCGGGGAAGGTGAAGCCCGCCGCGACCTCGTAGGTCACATCGGCGGCGGTCGCCAGCGTATCGGTGACGCGAGCGGTGGGCAGATCGGTCATCTTCTCGACGCCGCCGACCAGCACGATGTCGTACAGGCCGGAGGCAATGGCGATGATGCCCTCGCGGAGCGCGACGCCGCTGCTGGCGCAGGCATCTTCGATGCGGGTGGCCGGGCGCGGGGTCAGCCCAACCCAGTCGGCCATAATCGGCGCAACATGCGCCTGCCCCTCGAACAGGTCGCTGCTGAAGTTGCCGATGTACAGCGCTTCGATGTCGCGGGCGTCAAAGCCCTTATCCACCGAGGCCAACATCTCGCGGAACGCCTCCACGAACAGATCGCGGGTCGCCAGGCCGGGAAACGCGCCGAACTTGCTCATCCCCGCGCCGACTACCGCGACGCCACGGCCAAGTTTGCGTTGGTGCATAAAATTTCCTCCTCCTAAAGCGTTTGCTTGTTTAGATGATTTCTTCGTACATAACGTACTGCGTACTTCGTAATGCGTAAGAATTTTCCGGTTACGCAGTACGCATTATGACTGCGATGCATTGCCGACTTGCAAGGATAGCCACCCCAGCACCGCTGCATTCCACGCCCCCGGCGTTTCGATGCAGCAGGCGTGGCCGGCGTTGCCTAAAATCAGCAGTTGCGCGCCGGGGATGTGTTCCACGAGCAGGCGACTATACGGCGCGAGCGGTTTGAGCGCGTCGAGCTCGCCCACCACCACCATCGTCGGCGCGGCGATGCGATGTAGCTCGGCGGTCCAATCAATGTCCAGGAAGGCGCGGCAGAGCGCCAGCACCGCGTCGAAATTGAGCTGCTCGTAGCGGGGAATGGACGCCTCCGCCCAGGTGGGATGCGCCGCGAGCCAAAGTTCGCTGAAGTTATCAGCGACCGAGGCGCGGTAGAGCATGGCTCCGTCGCGCCGCTCGGCGGCCGCTATCCACGCCTCGATTTTGGCGCGGAGCAGCGGACACACCTCGCTCACGGTGGAGGAGAGGAACAGCGAGCGGACTTTCTCCGGGTAGTGAATGCCCATCAGTTGCGCGATCTCGCCGCCATAGGAGATGCCCGCAATGTGCGCCGCCTTGATGTTCAGCGCGTCGAGCAGCGCGGCGAGATCATCCGCGTGCTGCCGCATCGAGTACGGGCCGGCGGGATGCTCCGATTGCCCCTGTCCGCGGCAATCATGTAGCAGTACGCGATAGCGCCGCGCCAACACAGGCGTCTGATAAGCCCAGCCCGCCGTGTTCATCAGCACACCATTGACCAGCGCGACGACGGGAGCGTCGGCGGGGCCGTGCAGCTCATAGTATAAATTTGCGCCGTTGATACTAATGCAAGCCATCTATCTTTCTCCGGGAAGTAGGGAGTAGGAAGTAAGGGAGTAATAGAACCTCACACGTCGGGTGTCTTGCGCTGTTGGGTGCTGTTGATGAGGCCATTGAGCAGCCGCCCGACGGATTCGGCTTGCGCCATCAATGGCTCACGGGACGAGAGGTAGCCCAAGTCGTGCGCCAGGATGATGTAATACTTCACTTCTTCCAATGAGCCTTCAGAAATGTTGTAGAAACGGATTTTTTCCTGAATTCCAAGACGTTTGAAACCCTCTGCAATGTTAGCGGGGATAGAAACTGCCGCCCGGCGCATTTGCGAGACCAGTCCAAACAGCTCCTCACGCGGAAAGGTTTTGGTGCTGGTATACACATCCAACACCAATTTATGCGCTTCCTGCCACGCCTCCAACTGTTGAAAATGCTTCGGCGCACTACCCCTCATTAGTATTCATTCTACTCCCTACTCCCCTACTTCCTACTTCCGCAAGAACGCATGAAACAACCCATTGAACACGCCCGGCTTCTCGATGTGCGGACTGTGCGCCGCGCCTTCGATGACGTGCTCCTCGAAGTCGCCATACTGCTCCAAAACCGCGCGGGTTTGGGCAATCATCGGCTGCGGCGGGTAAATCTCGTCGCCGGGCCAGCCAGGGACGAAACCGAGCTTGCCCAGCGCGCCAAAGTCAAACATAGACATATCCGCCACAATCATATCGCTGTCGCCGCGCACCCAGAGGATCGGCGGCTTGGGGTTCGCCGCGATGAAATCCGGCGCATCCTGCGCAATGTACTTGAGCGACCAGGCGTTTACCGGCCCTAGCACGCCCGGCGCGACGTTGGGCCAGTTGGGCGAGGGGACAAAATCGCCGGGATAGCGGTCGCTGCCAGTCTTCTCCATGAGCGACGCGGTGAGGAAATCCTCCTCGCGGGCGGCCTGGAACGGCGGCTTATAGTAGAAGGCGTTGATGACGTTGCGCGGCGAGTTCGGGTCGCTCACACCCCGGTCGCCATCCTTGATGAGCTGGACGAACGTGGGATTCACCACGCCGCCGCCCGACCCAGCGAAATCGGCGTAGCAGGGATTGCCCGCCACATCCTTCGTGCCGCCGAAGCCGTAGGGCGAGACGGGGCAGATAAGCGTAGCCGAGAGCACGCGCGCAGCGTGGTCGGCGATGAAGCGGTAGAGGATGCCCGCGCCCATGGACCAGCCCACGAAATGCGCGCGCTCGATGCCCAGCGCCTCCAGCAGCGCGAGCAGGTCGTCGGTCCAGTCGCGCATCCCGCGTGTGGCGTCAATCAGCTTGTCCTCCGTCCAGCCGTAGCCGCGCAGATCGGGCGCGATGCCACGGAAGCCTGCCGGCAGCGCGAGCATCGTCTCCTCCCAGTACAGTGCGGCGGAGAAATTGCCGTGGAGGAAGATAACCGGCACGCCATCCTCCGGCCCGAAGAAATACACATGCTGCCTCAGGCGCGGCGTCTCGATCATGCAGGTGGTGATGCCCGCTAAAGGTTGTGGTTTGTCCATATCGGCTCTCCTTTCTTTGAATAGTTGAAGGTTGCAAGTTGAAAGTTGACAATGCAACCTTCAACTTGCAACTTTGAACTTTCAACCAATGCGCTTGTAAATCCGCGTGTTCGGATGCTTGAAGTCCACCGGGCGCGCTTCGCCGGGGTTGTTGAGCGCCATGGTGAGCGTGTCGCCCTCGATGGCGTATAGCCCCTCAAAACGCCCCAATAATCCCAGCGTGTGCTCGGTCTGCTCCATATCGAGCTTGCCGTCAGCGGCGGTGTACGTCCCACTGGAGGTGATGCCCATCGAGGCCAGTTCCGCCTGGAATGTCCCATCCGCCTTAAACTCGAACCACAGCCCCGCGAACGGCTGTCCAGCAGGTTGTTCCCATTTGCCGAGAAGGTCAGTCATAGTTCCTCCATACAAATACCGGAAGTAGGGAGTAAGGGAGTAAAGGAGTAGAGCTTCCTCTCCAAAATCTAAAATCAAAAATCCAAAATCGGCTAAATCCCCAATCGCCGCACGTCTTCCCACAGCTGCGGGCGGAAATCGGGATGGGCGATGCCGATAAGCGCGGCGACGCGGTCGCGCAGGCAGCGTCCGCGCAGCTCGGCGACGCCGAACTCGGTCACGACCGTGTCCACGTCTTGCGAAGGCACGGTCACTTCCGCACCCGCGCTGAGCTGCGGCACAATCGTGGAGATCGTCCCCTCTTTCGCCGTGGAGCGCAACGCGATGATGCCCCGCCCGCCGGGCGACATCTGCGCGCCGCGATGCGTATCCAACTGCCCGCCCGTCCCGCTGAAGTGGCGGCTGCCAATACTCTGCGAGCAGACCTGCCCCAGCACATCCACTTGCAGCGCAGTGTTAATGCTCACCATCTTGTGATTGCGCCCCATCATGTATGGGTCGTTAGTTACTTTGCCCTGCTGGAACTCCACCGCCACGTTGTTGTGGATGAAGTCGTAGAGCTTCTGCGTGCCGAGCGCGAACGCGCCCACGAGCTTGTTGGGCCACAGCGTCTTCTTGCGCCCGGTGATGACGCCCGCCTCGAATAAATCCACCATGCCATCGGTGAACATCTCCGTGTGGACGCCCAAATCGTGCTTCTCGTAAAGGCTCTGGGCGATGGCATTGGGAATCCCGCCGATGCCCAGTTGAATGGTCGCGCCATCCTCGATAAGGTCAGCGATGTAGTGGCCGATGGTCGCTTCCACGTCCGCCGGCGCGATGGCGGGCAGCGTCACCAGCGGCGTCTCGTGCTCTACGATGTAGTCCACATCCCGCAGGCTGATTTGTGTATCGCCGAGCGTCCACGGCAGATTGGGGTTGATCTCCAGGATGACCAGATCCGCGGCGTCGAGCAGTTGTCGCTCGAAGACCAGCGAAGTGGAAAGCGACATGATACCCCGGTCGTTGGGCGGCGTGGCCGTGCCGAAGAACACGTTGACGCCGCCCGCATGGATGCGGTCGCTGCCCGCGCGGTGCAGGTTGTTGGGGATGTACGAGACCATGCCCAGCGGATGCGCCTTGCGGTCGGGCACGCCGTAGAACCAGTTTTCAAGAAAGAAATGCCCTGCCATCTCCGGCTGCGTGTAGAACCCATACTGACGCATCGGCAGACACATAAAGACGTGGACATCCTCCAGCCGGTCGGCGTGATGTTCCAGCTCGCTGAGCAATCCCACCGGCTCCGAGGCGCACATCGCCGCCGCTACCCGCTGCCCGGAGCGCAGCATCCCCACAGCGTCGGGGATGGAGATGCGTTTTTCGGCGTACATCGTTTTGAAATTCATAGTGTTCTCCCACCTACTGCGTACTGCGTAAAACGTAATGCGTAAGCAGACTCTTTACGCAGTACGAATTACGCAGTACGAATTACGCATTACGTGTTATGGCATCCTGAACGCCGCCCCCGCCTGGTTATACCCCACGCCAGAGCCGATGAAGAGCACCAGGTCGCCGGACTTGATTTTGCCCTGCTTGCGCGCGTCATCGAACGCCATCGGCAGGCAGGCGGAGCCGGTGTACCCCCACTTGTCCATAATCCAGTGCGCCTTCTCGATAGGCAGCCCCAGCTCGCCCATCACCAGCTCGATGCTGGAATAGCGCACCTGCGTAAAGATAATCATATCCACGTCTTCGAGCGCAAAGCCGCCGTTGGCAGCGAGCTCGCGCACGCGGGCGGGCCAGCCCACGTTGTTCACTTCGGGCGGGAACGGCTGAATGAGGCGCACTTTGGTGCGGCCCGCGGCGACGCTTTCGGGCGTGGCCGGCTCGAAGGTGCCGCCGGAGTAGATGCCCCAGTGCTTGTGATACGAGCCATCTGCGAAGAACGTAGAGGTCACGAAGCCGGGTTTGTCGGCAGCGGTCAGCACGGCAGCGCCCGCCCCGTCGCCGTAGAAGAACGCCATCACGTCGCGCTGCCAGTCGGCGAGCTTGTGCATCATATACGCGCCGACGACGAGGACATATTTGATATGCGGATTGGTTGCCAGCAGCCCGGCGGCGATGTTCAGCCCGGTGGGGAACGACGCGCACGCACAGCCCACATCGAACGTGCCCGCATTCATCGCGCCGAGCTTGTGCTGCACCACCACCGAAGTCGCCGGGGTGATGTAATCCGGGCTATCCGTGCCCAGAATGACCATATCCAGATCTTCGGGCGCGATGCCCGCGTCGCTGAGCGCGTCTTTCGCCGCCGCCACAGCCAGATCGGAGGTCGCCCAATCGTCGGGCGCGTAGAAGCGCGTCTTGATATTGCTGCTCGCCTCGAACTTCTCCACAACCTCCGCCAGCTTCGGATTCGTCTCCGCCAGCAGCGCGGCGTACTGCTCATTGCTCATCTCAATCGGCGGCACGAACCGCCCAGTGCCAATGATGGTTGCGTATCGGGACATACATTTTCCTCCAGTGGTGAATATCGGGCTATGCTGCGTAATTCGTAATGCGACATGCGTAATTTTCTTGTTACGTATTACGCAGTACGCATTATGTGCCTATCACAATCCCGCCGTCCACGCTAATCGTTGCGCCGTGGACGAAAGATGCCTCATCGCTGGCGAGCCAGAGGAAAGCATTGGCGATGTCTTCCGGCTTGCCCAGGCGGCCCAGCGGGGTCTTGGCTTTCATATCGTCGAGCACCTTCTCCGGCATCTTCTGCACCATCTCGGTGGCGATGAAGCCCGGCGCAATGGCGTTGACGCGGATGCCGGAGCGCCCCAGCTCGCGCGCCCACACCTTCGTCATCCCAATCACGCCCGCCTTGGTGGCGACGTAGTTGGTCTGCCCGAAGTTGCCGTACAGCCCCACCACCGAGGAGACGTTGAGAATCACGCCGCCGCCCTGCTTGATCATATACGGCGCGACGGCTTGCGCGCAGTTAAAGACGCCCTTGAGGTTGATGGACACCACCAAATCGAAGGCGGCCTCTTCCATCTGCTTGACCAGTTCGCCGTCCTTCATCTTGACGAATAACCCATCGCGGGTGACGCCGGCGTTGTTGATGAGCACATCCACGCGCCCGTAGCGCGCGATGACATCATCCACCCACGCCTGCACCTCCTGCCGGTCGGCCACGTTCACCTTGTAGAACGTCGCATCGTTGCCGAGTTGCGCGACCAATGCGCGCCCGGCCTCCTCGTTCACATCGCAGATGACGACTTTCGCGCCCTCGCGGGCGAAGGTCTCAGCGGCGGCTTTGCCGATGCCAGAAGCCCCGCCGGTAATGAGGGTGACTTTATCTTTCAAGCGCATCTGTTGCCTCCTTTGGGTAATGGGTGAGCAGTGAATCGTGAGCAGCGAGTGGTTGAGAACTGCTTTCTACTTAACTGCTCTCTAAGTTCTGCTCCATCATACCAAAAAGGAGTTACCAGAGAGTTACACAAAGGGAATCTTTGGCGCGCGGCGGCGCCACACGCTCCCCTGAAAAAACCTGAGCTTCTGGAGCATCCCAAGCGTCCAAGACGAAACCCTCAAGCAAAGCACAAAATCAAAGGCCGCAAGCCGAAAAATCTGCTCCCAGCGTAAAACACACCCGTGAACGCGCACATCTTGAAAATTAAGCCATCTTATGTTACTATGAGGACAGTGTTGTGATCGTTGTGTTGAAAATTGCCCCCAGAGGGGAGGTATACCGATGACCGTACAAGTGATTAAACGCGGGAATATGCCCGAATGGGCTGTGATTCCCTACGAAACCTATCTGCAACTTGTGGAAAAGGCCGAAATGTTGCAAGATGTGCAAGATTATGACGCATCAAGAGCGTCGCTGGCGCACGGCAATGAGATGCTAGTGCCCAGTGAAGTCCTACACGCAATTCTGGATGGCGGAAACCCTATTCGGATCTGGCGTGAATATCGCGGCCTATCACAACAAGCGCTCGCTGAAAATGCAGGGATTAGCATCTCCTATCTATCCCAACTGGAGAGCAACGAACGCATAGCCCCTCCGGACGTTTTTATCCGCACTCGCCACAGTGCTAGAGGCCCCATTAGACACCTTGAACCCTGCATAAACCATCATTAAAGCAACCGACCAGCGCACATTCTGACGCTGGTCGGTTTTGTGTCACGTAGACGATTGATTTCAACCTGATTGACTATAACCCGAGGTTCGTGGTCACGCTGCACGCGCCCACGAACCTCATTTCCACAGAAAATGAAACTCGCCTTTCAGCGCCGCTCCCACTTGACGGCATCGAAAGCGATCAGCCGCGAGAGATAGGGTTCATACGTCACATCGGCCAACGAGACATACTCCGAGCCATCCCCCCTGAAGGTGTACGTGCCCAGAGAGACCCAACGCCCGCCATTTGCCGATTGATTCACCACCCGCAGATTGAAACTGCCCGAAGCCACCACCCAGTAACGCGCCTTTGCGGTCGTCGTGTAACGATCCGGAATGTAAACAAAGACCTCGTACCGTCCGGCGCTCAACGTGGGATACCAGCGCGCCCAGTTATAGTTAGCGCGGACCTTATCATTGTTGTAGGTCCAATACAGCCGCCCGTTGTGCCCCTCGTTGACCGTGCGCCAGCCGGTAGGCGAGCCGCCCCGCACGAAGCCCGCATCCTTATCATCCACGATGATCGCGCTGGCGCTGCCGCTTGTAGGCTGCCACGAAAGCTGCGCCACCGCCTGTCCGGCGTTCTCGTAGTATTGCAGCTCAATAGCGATAGGGCCGCCAGGCAAATGGATATCCCCCTGATATGTAGTTGCAGCCTGATCGCGCCAGGCATCAATGAGCAGGTGCCCGTTGACCCACAACCGTGCGCCGTCATCCGCCGTCAGCGTGAAGCGCGTCATACCGGCAGCTATGTCCACCGTCCGCGTCCATCGCGCCGAGAAGTAGTCCGCACCGATAGTACCGGGCGCGGGCGATCCCGTCCCCCAGCTGAAGTTAATGGCGGGATCAGTGCGCACTAACGCGGGCGCGCCGCTCAGCGACATATTGTTGAAATACTCACCGCGCCAACCACTGCCGGTCGTATCCAACAGCGCCCAGTTGAGGCGGGCGACCGCGTGACCGCCGTTCTCGTAATACTCAGCCACAATGTAGTGATGTCCCGGCCCCAGATACCGATCCACCGTGAAGGTCTGCACCGCATGATCGTACCACTTGTCGAGCACCAGCACGTTGTCAATCCACAAGCGGAAGCCATCATCGCTGGTCACAGTGAAGCGGTAATTGCCCGGCGTCACATCAATGTAGCGCGTCCACCGCGCCGAGAACTGATCGGGATTGATAACATCGGGCATGGGAGATCCAAGACCCCAATCGTAATCGAGATTTGGCTCCTGCCGGGTGAGAGCCGCCGCGCCGGAAAGGTTCATATTGTTCCAATAACTCGCGCTCCACATAGGATCGCTGTGTTGCGGCAGAACCGGCCCTTGCGCCAGCGCCGCGCCGCTCAACGACAACATCGCCAACAACATCATCACAATCAGAATGCGCTTAGCCATCGTTCACTTCTCCTTCTCTACATAGGAAACTCTGCATAGGAAACTGAGACGCATACCCAGGCAATATTGTCTGAGGTCTATCGTTCTGACGCTAATACCAGGGCGCTTGTTCCAAATGTGCAACGCGCTTGTATTGCGAATATGTGACAAAATGATAACGCTGAGTCACACTATTCGACCCCCACCAGATGCCGCCACGCCGAAATTTGCCAATCCGTGAAGTTGTACTATCCTGTTTCCACATTCTCGATCCGTGAAATTCATACCAGTTCACCATCTGAAAAGCCAAAAGTGGAAAGGGAAAGCGCCATGCAACACACGTTCACCGGGCGCATCATCAAATCCGGCGTTGCCGAAGGCGAAGCGCTCGTTTCTGCCGAACCAATCGGCTTCCTCGGCGGCGTGGATGCAGAAACGGGCATCGTCACAGAGAAGGGGCATCCGCTCGAAGGAGAATGCGTAGCGGGGAAAGTGCTCGTGTTCCCCACCGGCAAGGGGAGCACGGTGGGATCGTATGTGCTGTATCAGCTCGCCGTCAACGGACGTGCGCCTGCCGCCATCCTCAACGCTGAGAGCGAGCCGATTGTGGCAGTCGGCGCCATCATCAGCGAGATTCCGATGGTGGATCAACTCCCCATCGAACGCATCCACACGGGCGATCTTGTCGCCGTGGAAGCGGAGCGAGTCACGGTCACGCCATTTCCAGCGCCGCGCAAACCATCAGGTTGCCCACACCCTACGTCTTCGTCACGTTCATGCCATTGACAAAGCCGGCGACCTTGCCTATAATGAAGGTAGAAAAGCTCCTCAACACCGGTCCAAAAGGCATAGTCGCCAAGCGCGACTCAAGCAAAGCCAGGCGGGGAATCCGCCGAGCGACCAGGGTGTGAGGGGCTTTTTTTGCGCCTCTGCCCGTTTCCCCAACACCCTATCCCCACATCACCGACCGCCCGCGCCATTGGCGGATTCCTCGGAGTCTGGTAAACTAGGGATCGTACTGTTCATTCCGTTATATGGAGCGACCTTATGCAAACCAACTGGCTCTGGGGGTATCTCATCCCCATTGGATTATTACTCCTGGCGTGGGGCGGGCTGGAGCCGCCCAAAGCGCGCCGCATCACACCGCTGGCGGCGCTGGCGTTGGCGCTCGCTATCATCGGCTACTGGGCCTTGGGCTACGGGCTGCACCTTGGCGGCGCTTACGTCGTCAATCCCGATCCGGCGTTGCAAGGGCTAAGCCGCCTCTACGGGCGAGATTTGGGCTTTGGGCTTTTCGGCATGAGCGGCTTCGGCCTCACCTGGGATGCCGGCGAGACGGTCTCGTCCACCGCATTGGGGCTGTTCCTCAATTATCTGCCGCTCATGGCAGGCGCAGTGTTGTTGGTGACGCTGGCCCTGGCGGATGCGCGCCGCTGGCTCATCGTGGTCGCGGCGACGCTCACGGGCGCGCTTGTTGCGCCGGTCGCCGCATGCTGGGCCTGGGGCGGAGGTTGGCTTTCGCAGTTGGGCCGCACGATGGAGCTGGGTCACGGTTTTGTGGATTACGGCGGCAGCGCGCTGCTGCTCTGGCTTCCCGCAAGCTTCGCCTTTGGTGTGCTGGTCTTGCAACCGCGCCGTCCGGTCGCCGAAAACCCCGCGCCGCCGCCCGCCTATTATCCGCTGTTGGCGAATCTCGGCGCGCTATTCGTGGGCCTCGGCTGGATCGGCTGGACGCTTTCCGCGCCTTTCCACGTCTACGGCGCCACGCTCGATTGGAACCGCGCCGCGATCAACCTGTTCCTGGGGATGGCGGGGGCCGTCCTCACCTCACAGCTCTATGCCTGGCTGGCTACAGGCGATATCGAGCCGCTGTTCGCTGCGCGGGGTCTGGCTGCCGGCTGCGGGGCGCTCCTCGCGGGCGCGGCGTTCCTGCCGCCGTGGGCAGCGCTCGTGGTGGGCCTCATCGCCGGGCTGCTGTTCCCTTTCATGCTCTTCGTGACGGAGATCACGTTGCGCCTCAAGGATAACGCTGCGACCGTAGCGCTAGGGCTGACCGGGGGCCTCTGGGGGCTGCTGAGTGTAGGTCTCTTCGCCGATGGCCTCAACGGGCCGGGCTGGAATGGCATGACGACGCTGCGCGGCGTAGCGGGCCTGCTCGCGCAAGGAGAATCGCAATTCGTGGCGCAGCTGCTCGGTCTGCTGGCAATCGGCGCCTGGGGCTTGCTGTGGGGCCTGCTGCTCGGCGGCGTCGCCCGCCTGAGCCTGCCGCGCGTCCGTCCGACGCCGGAAGCGCAACCCGTGAGCGAGACCGCCGCTGCCGAAGCAGCACCAGAGACGCTCGCCATGCCGGAGGAAAACGCGACCCAAGCGGAACCAGAACCCGCGCCAGAAGCGCCGCCCGTAGAGAACACTCCATCCGCTGAGGCGTAAGGAGTCTTATCGAACCTATGATGCTGTCCCGATAA
>CAZDSF010000001.1:0-14511 GCA_964508025.1 uncultured Anaerolineales bacterium | reverse complement strand
AGGAGCCGCCATGCGTGTCATCGCCGGCAGAGCCAAAGGCCGCAAACTACACTCCGTCCCAGGGCCGGGAACCCGTCCCATGACCGACCGCGCCAAGTCGGCGCTCTTCAGCATTCTGGGCGACAGTGTGCCCGAAGCGCGATTTCTGGATCTCTTCGCCGGCACGGGGCAGGTCGGCATCGAGGCGTTGAGCCGGGGTGCGGCGCGCGCCGTCTTCGTGGAGAAAGGCGAAGCCGCCCTGCGCACCATCCACCAAAATCTGAGCCTCACCGGTTTGCAAGCCAACGCTGATGTGCGCAAGGCCGATGTGTTTCAGTATCTCGGGCGGCCCGCCGAGCCTTTCGATGTGATCTACGTCGCGCCGCCGCAATATCGCGGGCTATGGAAGCAGACATTGACGCTACTCGATCAACGTATGGAGTGGCTCGCCGAGGATGGGTGGATCATCGTGCAGATTCATCCGGTGGAATTCGAGAACATCGCTCTGGAAAATCTCGCGCTCTTCGATCAACGCCAGTACGGCAGCGTGATGCTCTGCTTCTACGGGCGTCCACTGCCCGAAGAGGGTTAGTCGGCGCCGCCAGGACACAAAAAACACAGAGGCTTTGGAAGCCTCTGTGTGCTTTATGGCAAGATCGCCGTCAACGCACGCGCAACGCCGTAAGGGTCATCGGCCCCTCCACGACGGTGAGCGTGAGCGTGCGCCGCTGCGGGAGCAGCCCGCGCCCCACAACGAGCGGTTCAGCCGAGAGCGCCGCTTCCTGCGGCGCGCCGCCATCCACGGCGAGGCGCACCACACCCGCGCCCTGCGTGTGCAACTCCAGCGCGCGCCCTTCCCATGCCAGTGAGAACGTCGCGCCGGGCGATCCGCGCTGGGCGCCAGGGGCGCTATCATCCGGCGCCCAATCGCCCGTAGTCGTCGCCTGCCAGGTGTTCGCCTGATGCCAGCCGCGATAAAGCGTCGGCTCTAACGTGGTGAGATAATCCCGCAATGCCGTGTAGACCGGCAACGGCGTGAAATCCGGCTCCACCAGGCGGAAGTAATACCACGATTGATCCATCTCCTGGTCGCTAGGGCGCTTGAAGAACCACACATTCACCATGCCCACCCAGGGCCACTCGCGCTGAATACGCTCGAAGGCCTGCACGGCGTAGCGCGCCTGCTGCTCCTCCGTCACTCGCCCGAAGTTCGCGGGCAAATGCTCAGGAACGGTGTTGCTGTTCATTTCCGTAAGCCAGATGGATTTGGCGGCGTCGCCGTTGGCGACCATCACATCCCGAATCCACAGCGGGCGCGAGAAGTTGACGATATGCGGGCGCAGGCGGCGGTCGCCGGGGCCAGACCAGAGCATGTAATCGTTGAGCGCCATCACATCGAAGCAATCCTTCGCGCCGGCGTCGTACATCCGCTGAAGGAAAATCACATCCATGAGATTGTTGCCGCCATCGGGGCGCAGCGCGCCCAGCTGATCGGTGGGCGCGAGCGCGCCGCTGATGACCACCGCTTCGGGATCCACCGCCTTGACGCGCGCATACGCGGAACATAGCAGCCGGGTATAGGCCGCCGGGTCCACGGGCCGATTTCCCCACTCCGGGTAGATATTAGGCTCGTTCCACAGCTGGTAGTAGCGGATGCGGCCCCGGTAACGGCGCACCACGATTTCCACAAAATCGGCAAAGTCGTCGAAGTTGTCGGGCGGGGCGTAGGCGCCCACTGCATCGCCGCCCGCGCGCGACCACGCTGGGGGATTGCTCAGCCGTGCGATGATGCCCAGGTCGTAGGCTGCGGCGAGATCCACGATCTGATCGTATTTCTCCCAGGCCGAGCGATATGGTTCGTGACGGCGATCCTCAAAATCGCCTTTGCCGTGGATTTCGATATCCTCCCAGGTGAACTCCTGGCGGATCCACCGAAAACCGGCGTCGGAGATCATCTGGAGCGAGCGTTCGCGCTTCTCCGGTTCGACTTCGAGGTTGATGAAGGTGTTGATGCCAAAAGGCGCCAGCTCGGTGTGGGAGAGCAGCACGTCATCGGCGGTACGGGGCAGCGGGCGCGTCCAGCCGAAGCCCACTTGCACCGCGCCGCGCACCTGTTGCAGCAGCGCCTCCTCGCCGGTGACGGCGTGCAACCAGCCGCGCCAGGGCAAGAAGACAAACGCCGCACCCAGTAGTGCGGCGATCATCAGCCATCCGATCAGCCAACGCCAGCGATGGCGCATTGTCCTCATCCTTTCGGGGCGCTGGGAACCTGTTCCGCCAACATCAATTCCACGGGCTGCGGCAGCCCACCCTTGCCGAGATAGGCGCGCACATCGGTCAGCGCCTTCTCGTAGCGATCCAGCAGCTCCGCATCATCGCCTTTGAAGCCGCTAATTGTGCGGCGCGCGCAGGTGCAGCAGCCCAACGATGCCCGGTAACTATCGAGGTCGCAGGTGAGGCAGCTGCCCAGCTTGATCATCAACAATCCAAAACCCAAGACCTCTTCGTGATTGAGCGGCAGATATAGCACGCGCTCAACCAGATGTTGCCACTTCGGCCCGCGCAAATCGCGCAGCTGAGGAATGCACCGAGGGGGAAAAAGAATTTCGCTATCAGGATACATGAAAAATAATCTCACCCATAAAATCGCCTTATCCATGGCCCGCGCGCAGCTGGTATGACTGCGTCGGACGAACTGTATTTTAACACACCGATAAGACCCCGTCAATAGGCAAAATCCAAATTGGAGAAAATTCATAATTCGCTCTTACGGCTTCTTGGGGTATAATATGTGTTTGGTATCGCAGTTCCCCCGTCGGAGGAGACCTGATTTTGGAAGACGAAAACTCCAGCGCAACAGCGAACATTGCCGGGAATATTCGCGCCGTAGACATCAACCAGGAGATGCGCGCCGCCTATCTCGATTACGCCATGAGCGTGATCGTGGCTCGCGCGCTGCCCGACGCCCGCGATGGGCTAAAGCCCGTACAGCGACGCATCCTCTACGCCATGTACGACATGGGCATCCGCCCCGGCACCCCTTACAAGAAATCCGCCCGTATCGTCGGTGAGGTATTAGGCAAGTACCATCCTCATGGCGATTCGGCGGTCTACGAAGCCATGGCGCGCCTGGCGCAGGATTTCTCAATGCGCTACCTGCTGGTGGATGGGCAGGGCAACTTCGGCTCCATTGATGGCGATTCACCTGCCGCGATGCGCTACACCGAAGCGCGCCTGGGCAAACTGGCGATGGAAATCCTCGCCGATATTGACAAAGAGACGGTAGACTGGACCGACAACTTCGACAGCACACTGCAAGAGCCGCAAGTGCTGCCCGCCAAGCTGCCCAACCTGCTCATCAACGGGTCATCGGGCATCGCCGTGGGCATGGCGACAAATATTCCCCCGCACAATCTAGGCGAAGTCAGCGCAGCGTTGATTCATCTGCTCGACAACTGGGATCGGCAGGAAGAAGTCGGCGTGGAAGAGCTGATGGGCTTCATCAAGGGACCAGATTTTCCCACGGGCGGCATTATCATGGGCCGCGAAGCCATCGTACAGGCGTATGCCACCGGGCGCGGCAAGGTCATCGTCCGCGCCAAGGCCGAAATTGAAGAGCTGCGCGGCGGGCGCTTCCGCATCGTCATCAGCGAGATCCCCTACCAGCTCAACAAATCGAGCTTGTTGGAACGCATCGCGGAACTCGTCCGCAGCGGTAAGTTGGAAGAGATCAGCGACCTGCGCGACGAATCCGACAAGCGCGGCATGAGCATCATCATCGAGCTCAAACGCGATGCGCAGCCGCAAAAGGCGCTCAATCGCCTCTTCAAATTCACGCCGTTGCAGTCCACTTTCGGCGTGCAATTGCTCGCCCTGGTCAACGGCGAACCGCGCATTCTACCGCTCAAGCGCTTGCTGCTCATCTTCCTCCAACACCGCGTCGAAATCATCGTCCGCCGCGCCCAGTACGAGCTGCGGCAGGCGCAGGCGCGGGCGCACATTCTGGAAGGGTTGCTCATCGCCCTGGATCATCTGGATGAAGTCATCCGCACGATTCGGGAATCGCCCAACGTGGAAACGGCCCGCGTGCGGCTGATGGAGAATTTCAAGCTCTCCGAGGTGCAAGCGCAGGCGATCCTTGATATGCCATTGCGCCGGCTGACCGCGCTGGAGCGTCAGAAGTTGGTAGATGAGTACCAGGAATTACTCAAGCAAATCGCTTACCTGGAGGACCTGCTCGCCTCTCCGCTGCGCCAGCGCGGCGTCATTCGGGAGGAACTGCTCGCCATCCAGGAAACCTACGCCGACGCGCGTCGCACGCAGATCGAGTTCCAGGCGGGCGCCGATTTTGACGAGGAGGATTTCGTCACCGAGGAGCGTGTGCTGATTCCAATCACCCAACGCGGCTACATCAAGCGCGTGCCCTCGAAAGTCTACAAAGCGCAAGGGCGCGGCGGGCGCGGCGTGATCGGCATGACCACCCGCGACGAGGACGCCATCGTCTACATGCTCTCCGCGAACACCCTTGATACGCTGCTCTTCTTCACCGACCACGGCAAAGTCTACCAGGAGCGCGTCTACCAGATTCCGCAAGCCGACCGCACCGCCAAAGGATCGCTCATCGCCGGCATTCTGGCGCTGGAAGCCGCCGAGCGTGTCACCGCCGTCGTCGCCGTGAGCGAATTCGATGAGCGCCACTTCCTGATGATGGTCACGCGCAAGGGCTGGATCAAGCGCGTCTCGCTCAGCGAGTTCGTCTCCGTGCGCCCGAGCGGGCTGATCGCCATCAATCTGGAGGACAACGACGTGCTCGGCTGGGTGCGGCTCACCCAGGGCCACGATGACGTGATTCTGATCACCGAACAGGGGCAGGGCATCCGCTTCAACGAGACGGACGTGCGCCCGATGGGCCGCAACGCGCGCGGCGTGATCAGCATGAGGCTCGCCGCGCAAGACAGCATCACCAGCATGGAAGTCGTCGAACCCGGCGGCGATCTCTTCATCGCCTCGGAGAACGGCTACGGGCGTCGCACCGGGCTGGAGGAATTCTCGCCCCAAGGACGCGGCGGCAAAGGGGTGCGCGCCTATAACATCAATGCCAAGACGGGGCCGGTGACGGCAGCGCGCGTGGTGCAGCCCGCAGATGAGATCACGCTCATTTCGCAGAACGGCATCGTCATCCGCACGCGCGTCGCCGACATCCCGCAGATGGGCCGCTATAGCCGGGGCGTCCAGCTGATTGATCTCAAGGAAGGGGATCGCGTGGCCTCCATTGCGCGGCTGCCAGAAGATGCAGCAGATGGCAACGGAAACGGTGCTACAAACACTCCGTAAACAGCGCGTAGAAAGCAGTGAGTAGTACGCAGTTTGCGCACACCATCCAAGAGCAAAAATGTGAGCGAGATTTTCATCCTTCCGCCTTCAACCTTCATACTTTCGCAGGAGCGTGAGCCATGCCTATAACGGCGCAACTTAGCCCTAATCAGCTCGTGGCGCTGTTGCCCGGCGCCAATCCAGAGCTGCTGGCAGAGACCCTGGTGGCTTTTGCCAATGCCGATGGGGGCACTCTCTATGTCGGTCTGAATGCGGAAGGGCAGCCCACAGGCGAGATCTATCCCGAAGAAATCAACGGGCTTTTTCATCAGGCCGAGGCGCAGTGTCATCCCCCCATCCCGGTGGAGTGGCAACAGACGGAATGGGGCGGCGAATTCGTTTTCGTTGGACGTATCCGCCGCAGTCCGGAACTACACACGCTGCGCGATGGGCGTGTGCTGGTGCGCACCGGCGCCGAAAACCGCCCCCTGCGCGGCGACCAGGTGCGCCAGCTCGCCACCACCCGCTCCGCCGGCGACTACGAAGCCGAGTCCGTTCCCGGCGCCACCCGCGCCGACTTCGATGACAAGCTGCTGGAAGAGTTTGTCAACAAATGGGAAGAACGGCAGGGCCGCCCGCTCACTCGCCCGCTAGAGGATTTATTCATCGAAATGGGCTGGCTGACCTCGGAGCGCCTGCCCACCGTTGCAGGGCTGCTACTCTTTGGGCGCAATCCGCAGAGCTTCATTCCGCGCAGCGGCCTGACCTTCGTGCGCTTCGACGGCACCGACCTGCGCAGTGAGAGCGGCGAGGCGGGCTACGGTCGCCGCGAGGAGCTCAACGGCGCGCTGCCGCAAATCATCCAACGCACGTGGACCATCCTGCAAGAGGAAATTCGGCGCGGCGCGGTTGTGCGCGCGCTCCAACGCGAGGAGAAATGGCTCTACCCACCCACCGCCATCCGCGAAGCGCTGGTCAACGCCATTGCGCACCGGGATTACCGGTTGCGCGGGCGCGCCATCGAGGTGCGCATCTTCGCCGACCGTCTGGAGATCTCCAGTCCCGGCGGCTTGCCTGGCTTCATCACCATTGACAACATCGTGGATGAACACTTCTCGCGCAATCCGCGCATCGTCAACGGGCTGTTCCAGTGGCGCTACATCGAAGAGCTGGGGCTGGGCGTGGATTTGATGATCGAAGAGATGGTCAACGCCGGGCATCCACCGCCGGAATTCCGCGAGACGCCGTTCTCTTTCACGGTGATTTTCCGCAACGTGATAGATCACACGCCGCAAAGCGGTGCGCGACTCACCACCAACGAGCGGCAGGCCAAAGCGCTGGCGTTTATCCAACGCCACGGGCGCATCACCAATCGCGACTATCAAGAGCTCTGCCCCGATGTCTCACCAGAAACATTGCGGCTAGACCTGGTGGATCTCGTTGAGCAAAGCATCCTGCTCAAGGTTGGCGCCAAACGCGGCACCTATTACATTCTGAAATAGCAGAAAGCAGTGAGCAGGGCGCAGTTGACGACGCTTTCACGGCTCACTACAGTCCCGTCCGACTATTTCCAGAGGCATCCACCTATGACCACATACCATTTGCGCCGGGCCGAAAAGGCTATCACTGAAGAAACTGCATTTTTCGAGATCATTCGCGGACAGAAGCACATGACGCTGGCTTTATGCCGAGACGGGGAACCGTATCTCGTCACGGTGAACTATGGCTTCGATGCCGAGGCGCGCTGTTTTTACTTCCATTGCGCGAGCGAAGGGCGCAAAATGGACTATCTCCACGCCAATCCCCGCGTCTGGGGCCAAATCATGGAGGATCACGGCTACTTGCCCGGCAAATGCGATCACGCCTTCCGCACCGTACAGTTCGAGGGACGCGCCGCCATCATCGAGGATCCGGCGGCAAAGCGTGCGGCGCTCATGTTGATGATCGAGCAGCTGGAACCGGAGCCAGAGCCGGTGAAGCAACGCTTCGACAATGAAGCCGCGCTGGCGCGGGTGACGCTGGTGCGCGTTCAGGTAGTAGCTTTCAGCGGCAAACAAAACCCGAAACCGCAAGGATAACGCAGGCGAGATGGCGCGCCTTGCGTCACCCGCATGATTGCCTTGATGCGCAGCGAGCGGTCAAACGTCCCAATTTTGATTTGCCAAATTATCCCAAATGATTTGGGATAATGTTGGGATAATCTGGATTAAACCTTCCAAATGCTGCTGTGTCAGGCTGCCAGAGATTGCAGAATCTCTGCTGTCTGCTGCGCGGCTCGCGCCCAAGAGAAACGCGCTAGATTGGCTGCACCGCGCGCAACCAGGGTCTCGCACAGGTCGGCATCTTCCAACATCTGCCGGATACCCGCAGCCAGCGCCTCCGTATCCAGCGGATCCACCAGCAACGCGCCCGCGCCCGCGACCTCCGGCAAACTCGAGGTATTGGAGGCGAGAACCGGCGTCTCGCAGGCCTGCGCTTCGAGCACCGGAAAACCGAAGCCTTCATAGAGCGAAGGAAACGCAAAGAGCTGCGCGCCGGAAAGCAACGCGGCCTTGTCCGCACTGGCAATGTAGCCGGGGAACAGCACCCGGTCTCCCAACCCCAACGCGCGCACCCGCGCAAAGATCTCCTCCGCCAGCCAACCGGTGGGGCCGGCGAGCACCAGGGTCAGATCGGGAAATTGCGGCGACACGCGGGCGAAAGCTTCGATGAGCCGTACCAGATTCTTGCGCGGCTGAATTCGCCCCAGGTGCAGAATGTAGGGACGCTCCAGGCCGTACCGCGCCCGCACTGCCGCCAGAATGTCAGCGTTTGTAACCCGTTGCAGGGCAGCTTCGTAGCCGGGATAAACCACCGTAATCTTCTCTGCCGGAATGCCATAGCACGAGACGAGCGCCTGCTTCGTCGCCTGCGAATCCGCAAGCACATGGGTAGCAACACGCGCGTTCCAACGTGTACTTGCTTCCAAATACAGGCGTTGCACGCGCGGATGCGCTTCGGGGAAAAAGCGATACCCTAAATCGTGGATGGTGACCAGCGTGCGCGACGGGCGCACGGGCGGCAACACATGCGCCGGTACAAAGAGCACACGCGGCGCAGCGCGCAACATCTCCCAGGAGAGGCGGACGTGCGTCCACAGACGCGGAAAGGGGATGACCCGCAGCTCGGCACCGGGGAAAGCCGCTGCCGGAGGCTGCTCCCGACAGTACAGCCGCACCGGCTCCGGCGATAACAACGGCAGCAGGGCGCGAATCAGATGATATGAGTAGCCCTCGGTGCCGGTGGGCGCGGCGCTGAGCGCGCGGCTGGCATCAATGCCGATGCGCACCATCGCCTCAGGGTACCGCAGTCAAAGGGAGCGGCACGAGAATCAACACGAACAACAGCACCATGCCCCAACCGATCCATTTGCGCGTGCGTCCCAGCGGCGCGAGGTCATTGAGCGGCGCGGGATGTCGCGCGCCCATCAGCGTCCCCAAGCCGCCAAACAGCAACCAGGTCACCGCATTGCCGTTGCCCATCAGAAACAACAAGGCCGCCCAGGCAAACATCAGCAACAACATCCACCGCGCCACGCGCCACGCCTTGCGTCCCCACAACGCATAGGTGATATGCCCACCATCAAGTTGCCCTACCGGCAGCAGGTTCAAGCATGTGACCAACAATCCCGCCCACGCTGCAAAAGCAATCGGATGCAGCATCACATCCATGCCGCCAGAAGGCAGCGGCTGACCAAAAACCGCCCATTTGATCAAGTAGTAGAAGATCGAGTTGCCCTCCATGAGATACCCGCCCTCAGGCAGAGGCAACACCTCTGACAACAACAACCCCACAATCAACAACGGAACAGCAAGCACCAGGCCGCCCAGCGGGCCAGAGACGCCCAAATCGAAGACCGCTTTACGGTTGCGAATAGGGCTTTTCTGCACAATGACCGCGCCCATGGTGCCCAGAGGCGGAACCGGCAGCGGCACAAAATACGGCAGGCTCGCCGGCGCGCCATGGCGACGCGCTACCAGATAATGGCTGAATTCATGAACAGTGAGAATGCTGAGCAATGTCGCCGCGTGGGGTAGCCCCAACGCCAGGGTGCGCCAATCCTCAAAAGGATTACCACCTTCGTTCAATGCGCCAATGAACAACACAGACAAGGCAGTAAGCAGGAAAAACAACACATTGACCCTCGGATTGCCCGTGTTGCGATCTATCACGTGCGGGAATGCCTGTAAAACATGCGCGCCGTCTTGCTCACGCAGAAATGGCAGGTACCCTAACGGCTCGAAATGCGCCGCCACCTGATCGAAGGCCGCCTCATCAGCGGGATCGTACACCTGCCCGATGAACTCCACCACAGGCATTTCGCCGCCGCGCGTCACCCGCACGGCATCCAGGCGCATCAGCGGGCGGAGCGCGCCCTTCAGCCGCTCCACCATCTGTTGTTCAAGCGAATCTTCAAAACTTGTCACCGAAATACTCATGCGTCATCTCCATATTTTCGAGCCACAATCGCCTTTTACGTTCTGCGTAATCTCACGATCGTGTTCGTCTTTTTGTCGCCATCGGCCCGATCCATACAGCGCCACCAAAAGCAATGCCAGGCCCCCATAGAGCACCGCATCCAGGCGCAGGTTGCCCAACAAAGGAACCGGATCGGCCCGCAGCGCTGTTAGCGCGGCCATGCCTGCCAGATATAATGCCCCTATAACCAGACTGCGATCCAGTCGCAGCGCAGCCAGAACCGCCAGCATCGCCCCACTGCCTGCCGCAAGCAACTGCACCGCATAGCGCGGCGCCATGGCGCGGTACAGATCCGGCGCTTCGAGCACCAACCAGCGTTGCCACGCGGGCACTGTACCCGTCACCTCGCGCCCCCACGCGCAGCCCACATCGAAACAACCCCACCAGGCGCCAGCCGAGAGCCACAACGCGGCTGGCATAAGCAGCGCCGCCGTATGGCGCAATGGACAACGCGCGCGCCAGGCCCAAAGCGCTGCCAGGGTCAGCCCGCCCACCCACGCGCCGGGGCCATCCAACCCACCCACGCGCCAGAGCAATAGCGCATCTCGCGGCTGTTGTGCGAAGTATACCGCATAGCGCGCCACATAGCCAATACGCCCACCCAACAACGCCCCCAGCGCCGCCGTCCACAACAGCGTTGCCGCCTGCTCTGGGCGAATTCCTCGACGGTGGACGGCGATCCACAGCCACACCACGCCCAGAGAGAGTCCTACCAGCAATCGCAACGTATAATTCGGGATAAACCAGGGGCCTATCTGCATAATTCTCGCAGTATAGCACGAAGCGCCTAAACCGCCAAACGACAACAGCCCCATCCGCTTTGGATGGGGCTGTACGAGAAAGCGAAAACGCCCGCGGAACTACTTGAGCTCGACGACCGCGCCGACCTCGGTGAGCTTGGCCTTAGCGTCCTCGGCCACTTCCTTCGCCACGGCTTCCATGACGTTGGTGGGCGCGCTCTCGACCAGTTCCTTGGCTTCCTTCAGGCCCAGGTTGGTGAGCTGGCGGATGACCTTGATGACCTCAATCTTCTTGGGGCCGAAGTCCTTGAGCACCACGTTGAACTCGGTTTGCTCCTCAACTTCCTCGACCTCGACGGCGGCAGCAGCCGGCATCATGCCCATCATCGCTACAGGGGCAGCCGCGCTCACGCCCAGCTTCGCCTCGAGCATCTTCACCAGCTCAGCGGCTTCCATCAAAGAAAGGGCGCTGATTTCCTCGACCAGATTTTGCAGATTAGCCATTGTTCCTTAAACCTCACTAATTGAATTGATTGAGTTTTGATTTTGAGAGTAAAGGGCAGTTTAGGCTGCCGCTTCGGCGGTCGCGCCGCCCTCCAACTTGTCCACATACGCCTGCAAGACATTGAGAATCTGCCGCACACCGCTGGCGACCACTCCCACCACCTGACTGGCAGGCGCGTTGATGGTACCCAGAACTTGCGCCAACAGCTGCTCACGGCTGGGCATATCTGCCAGACGCACTGCCTGCTCGGCGTTGTAAACCCGCCCTTCCAGGACCGCTCCCCGGACTACAAAACGCCCCTCTTCCAGCTCTTTCGCAAATTCGTTGAACAGCTTGGAAAGCGGCTGAATCCCCTGCGTGCAGAACACCGCCAGGGTCGGGCCGGTCAGCATATCCGTCGGCGTCTCGACGCCATGCTCCTTCAAAATGTTCCGCAGAAGCGTGTTTTTGACCACGAAGATCTGCCCACCTTGTTCACGAGCCCGGCGACGCATCCCCTGCATCTGCGCCACGGTCAAACCGGTGTAATGCGCCAGGATAATGCCATTGCTCTTGGTGTATTGCTCAGTGTACGCCTGGTACAGCTCTTCTTTTCGCGTGCGTGAAATAGCCAACCCTTCTCACCTCCTCACCCGGATGTACCGGATTAAATCACAAGCCCTGCAACATGATACCCAACACTTGCAGGCCCTTTTGACACCCCACAACAAAAAACTGGTCCTCACGCCTACCGACGTAAGGACCAGTTACCTTCCCAGTTGGGAAGGAAGACTTTGTACTGGTCTTACCTCGGCAGGAAATTAAGCGCCTGGGCGCACCTGCTGTCTTCGGCAGACACGTGCTGTCGAGGAGACAGTGCTCCCCCAAAACCTTATGCTAGAGTGAACTCTCCATCGCCAGAGCAGCGCTGGTATCAACCTTGATGCCAGGACCCATGGTCGGAGCGAGGGTGACACGCCGCACATAGACACCCTTCGCGCCCGATGGCTTGACGCGCCGGATGGTCTCCATGATGGCCGCCATATTGCCCAGCAGCTGTTCCGTGGTGAAGCTGGCTTTACCAATGGGCAAATGAATATTACCAGAGCGATCCAAACGATACTCCACCCGACCGGCCTTCGCATCCTTGACGGCGCGCGCCAGATCTTCGGGCTGCACAACAGTGCCGGTCTTCGGGTTCGGCATGAGACCACGGCGACCCAGCACGCGCCCCAACTTACCGACCTTCGGCATCATTTGGGGCACAGCAATGGCAACATCGAAGTCCGTCCAACCATCCATGATCTGCTTGATGCCCTCATCATCGCTGATGATGAAATCCACACCGGCATCCTTTGCCTGCTGCACAACATCGGGGGTCACAAAAACCAATACCCGCACCTGCTTACCCAAGCCGTGCGGCAACCCCACCACGCCACGGATCTGTTGATCCGCGCGACGGGGATCAAGGCCCATGCGCAGGTGCAGTTCGATGGTGGCATCGAAACTCACGTAGCTGACCTCTTTAGCGAGGCTCACGGCCTCTTGGGGACTGTAGAGCTTCATGCGCTCTACTTTCTGCACAACGTCTAAGTATTTCTTTCCTCGTCTCGTCATCTTGACATTCCTTGTGGTAATAGCGGGATTACACCCTTCCACTGAGGGTATGTGCGCTTAGTTTTCGATCACAATACCCATGCTGCGAGCTGTGCCCGCAATCATTAGCTCCGCCGCTTCCACATCATTCGCGTTCAGATCCTGAAGCTTCTGCTCCGCAATCTCGCGCAATTGCTTGCGGGTGATGCGCCCAATCTTTTTACGGTTAGGCTCGGACGACCCCTTGGGGATGCCGGCGGCCTTACGCAGTAGATCGGGGGTGGGCGGCGTCTTCAACACAAATGAGAACGAGCCATCTTTGTAAATCGTGATCTCGGCCGGAATAACGCTGCCCGTCAGATGCGTCGTCCGAGCATTGTATTCTTTGCAGAACGCCATCAAGTTGATGCCGTGCTGCGCCAATGCCGGGCCAATCGGGGGCGCGGGATTCGCCTTACCAGCCTGGATCTGCAGCTTCACCACTGCCTTAATTTGCTTCTTTTTTGCCATCTACCTGACTCCCTACATTTCCGGGGGATAACCCCAGGCGCTTAACTACACTTTCTCTACCTGCAAGAAATCCAATTCCACCGGCGTCTCACGGCCAAAGAAAGACACGAGTACACGTACCTTGGTACGCTCCTCATCAATCTCATCCACCACGCCGATAAAATCCGCAAAAGGCCCTTCGATAATACGCACCTTTTGTCCGGGCTTGAACGTCGCCCGCACTTGCGGCGCCGCAGCTTCCATCCGGCGCAGAATGTTTTGCACTTGTTCTGTACGCAACGGCACGGGCGCATTGCCCATCCCCACAAAACCGGTTACACCGGGCGTATTGCGAACCACGTACCAGGAATCGTCGCTGAGCGCCATTTGCACCATGATGTAGCCAGGATACAAACAACGCTCGACTGTCCGCCGCTTCCCGTCTTTAATCTCAATCTCTTCAACGGTGGGCACCACTACCTGGAAGATGAAATCCTGCATCCCCATTGACTCGATGCGTTGTTCCAGGTTGTACTTGACTTTTTGCTCGTAGCCGGAATAGCAGTGGATGATGTACCAGGCTCGTTCCTCGGCCGCCGGTTGCTCGTCCTCACGCTCAGCGAAGGGATCCGGCAGCAACTCACCTGAACCCGGCAGTGGGGGCAACAATTCACCCGAAGTCTCGGCCAGCTCCTGATCCTCGCCTTCTGGCGCCTCGTCCTCCAACGCAACAGCGACTTCTGCTTCTTCGTCTTCAGTGACAAGCGCTAGCAGCGGAAGGGCGAAGTCAGCCGGAACATCTTCGACAGGGTCCAGGCCCAGTCGTTCCAGCAGGTTTTCCGTCGGCAAGTCAAAATCGCCAAAGCCCTCAATGCCCTTGAAGACTTCGGCGTCATCAGTATCCTCGATATTCAAAACCCGCTCATCCTCAGACGGATAGTCCCGATCCATTCACTCGCCCCTATGTCACAACCGCTGAACAACAACCCAGCTAGGCTTCTCCGCTCCGCTTGATCAGCACCGTCGCTGCTGCAATCGCCCCCAACACTACGGCCGTAATGATATAGGCCAACACATCCTGCGTTACAATCCCTCGGAGCATCCGCACGAAAATCAAGTCCAATATACCTAGAAAGAGCGCCATCCCGAAAGTGAAAGCCAACACAATCTTGGTGAGGCCCCACGTCTCTTCTCGATCGGGCCAATGCACTTTCTTCAACTCCGAGCGGGTCTCACGTAAATAAGCCACCACCGGATTTTCTTTCTTCGGCGCTTCTTTCTTGACCTTTTTCTCTTGATCCGTCATGCGTCCCTCCGTCTATCTCCTGACACTTCAAGACACCGTCCTACAGGCGACGGTGTCTTGAGTTACGAATCAGGCAGGCGAGGCAG